>NZ_CP022986.1:1250386-1875580 GCF_002770595.1 Chryseobacterium camelliae
TAAATTGAACATTTGTATAATTTGATTTCATGATGAATATAAGAATTACAACTATTTTCAGAAGTAAAAACCGACTTAGGAGTCTGGAGCGTTAAGACCAGAAGGCTTATAAACGTTAAGAAAATTCTATTGTCCGAAGCATGGGACTAACTTTGAATCGGAGCTATACTATTGCTACCACGCAAGTTTAGAATTTTTAGTGCATAAGACTTTCGGTTAGCGGAAGAATCCAGTCTTGATCTTTTGGTTCGTTTTGCATTAAGGCAAACCCGCAGGGTTCGCTGATAAGATAAAAGAATAAACAAGAAAGAAAAGTCACAACAGTTGAGCCTCTAGAATCTTAAGAAGATAGCTTTGAAACAGGAAGAACATATAAGATTTAAAACCTACGATATTTTATACAAACTGCCATTAAAGATAAGACTTTACCATTTCTTCAGCCATACATCTGTTTCTTTTTAAAACTATGGGTATCAAATCTAATGACCCGGTATCGAATATCTTAATATAGAATAGACTGAATATGAGCGGATATGAATTGGAAAAGGAAGCATTACAGTCATGCTTCCTGATTTGATGTATTGATAAGCGGATTCAGACCCGAAGCGCATTACTAGCCTTAAGGGCATCAGCGATTGCAGCAGTGAGGCTGTCATCTTGCTCGCCCCTGAATGATGAAGCGAAAAGCGTCTGTATGTTAAAACACTGAGAGGAGCCGGAATCCGGCTCCTCTGTTTTATAATCAGACTGTTTCATTTAATGGATAGAGTCTATAGCATAACCAATAGGTTTAAAGGAATAATTGTTCGACATTTCTGCTGAACACGCTGTCATTCCTATAATAAGGTCCATTTTAGCTTCGATGACGATATGGTCGCCTGCTTTGCTTTTTGGAGGCAGGACACTGATCTTTCCTGTTTCACCATCTACTGCAACATGCATAAAGACGTTAAAACAGATCGGAATCTCATCCGGACTGATACCGAAAGGCTGTAACGCTTCACAAAGGTTCCCGAAACATCCCCGGTGCGGATTGGTATCGCCGTAAATGATACGGAAAGTATCAGCACTGCAGGGTGTAAGAAGAAAATCATGGCGGCCTACGGTATCTTCCACAATATCAAACATAATATTGCTCCTGTTGGAATAGAAAGGATTTCCTTTGGTGAGGAAAATCGTTTCAGCATAGTCGATGGTTCTGCCGGAAGATAAGTATTCTTTGGTGTCATGCTGGTTAAAGCAGATAAAATCGGACACCTGTTCGCCCTGGATGTCAGTAATCATAAGGCGCTCCCCTTTTTTAAGGATAAAGGCTGTTCCGCTGCGCGGTGGTATGGTATTCATAAATGTTTGGGTTTAAAAGGACATTGCCAGCTGTTATCGTACTGCATTCCGCTGTACTGGTATACTTCAGAGGACGCTCCGAAATCCTGCAGCATCGGGTTGATGGATCCGCTGAGCTCAACATCTTTCTTACGGACGATATTTTTCATTTTATCATAGCGTTTCAGATGGCGTAACTCTTCAAACTGCTGGTGAGGATTAAACACAAGAGCCGGATATTTAAAGCGGCGGGCAGGCCTGCTGCTGTCAGGATTGAGACCGATCACGAAAAATGCCTCTTCTTTAAGGCTGAAGCTGAACTGATCCGACTGAGGGTCCGGACTTACCCTTTTGTCATAGGAATAATTTTTCCCGTCGAGGTCAGAAAGTGCCTGAAGGCGCATCCAGAGCAAGCGCTCAAATAAGGCTTCATCAATACCGGTAGCGTCCGGAAAGATAACACAGGCGGTATGGAAGTGATTTTCTGCATTGCGGTAAGAATCTACAAAATCATAGATAAACTCAAGGATTTGCTGGTCATCTTTCGGACAGGCAATATGCCCTGCAACAAAAATTCTCATCTGATCTCTGTTTAGGGCTGCCTTGGCTGCTACACAGGGAAATGAGGCATCATCAATAAATGACGCAAAAGCTTCTCTTGCGAGTTCTTCATGATTTTCTGATGTCAGAACATGATCTGTTGTTGAAGTGATTTCGGTGGGTCTCATGCTGAATCAGGTCTCAAAGTCTGTGCCAGCAAAAAAACTGAATTACAATAGGATAGCCATTACAACCATTGTAAGACACTGATTGACAATATTTAAATTATTTAAAATTGGGTATATTAAATATTTTATATTTAAAACCAATTAGACAAAATTTTATTTTACAAATGGCTATAAAAAGTTAATAATTAAAATAAAATAACCATCAAAACGGGAAAATTAGATCATTATTTTGTCAGTTTAAATCATAAAATGGAAAATATGATATATTTTTAATTACAGAAATCAAAATACATACATATAGTAAACTTTTGCTCTATCTTAATTAACAACATCCTTATACTTCAAAGATCGGTCCGAAATATTTCCATCACTCAATCTGATTCGCTTGAACTGAATATCATACTTTTTGAATACCATCTTTCTGCAACACATAAAAATTATCAGCACAAGCCTCCAATGGCCTGATATTTTCTTATCAAAGATTCAATAAATAAATCAGATAATTTTTATCTGATATTTTGCTATTTTTTACTTTCTCACTAAATTTGTAAAAATCGAATTCATGAACTATAAGTTTGAATTAAAAGGGCAGGGATCTAGTTCTAACATTGTTTTTAATACTATTGTATTTGACACATTCAAGATAAACATCATCGAAAGATATGCAGGGCGCCCTAACGCGCTTAAATTGTCCCATGTACTGTTTAAAGTGCGGACACTGGACGATCAGCTGATTAACCGAAAAGACGGCAACATCAGGGTGAAAATTAAGGATGAAAATCTTGAAAAGTATAAGGAACTGATCAAAAGGCTCTATTCATACGACTATAAGAACAAGCTGATCAACAGAAAAGAAGCAGATCAGGACTATGTCTATTTTATTCTGGATCTGGTGATCCGTAATTACCAGCTGAACTAAGGACTGTATTGTCCGTCTTGACAGACCATTTGCTGTATGAATTGACGGCAGAAGAGTCCGTCTCCTGATGATACACGTAACACAGGGAAACTATTGCTGAATATAAGGCTGTAGCTTTCTGATGAATCAGCAGATATAAATTTCCCGCAGGCCAGGCGTACATGCCCCTGATCTGCGGGAAATTTTTGTGCCCGGATACCATGATCCGGATATATGATATTTACTCTGCCGTAAGACGGTTCCGTTTTAGGAAATGCCTGATCTCCGCCCAGGTCATCTGCCCTGCAATGGAATTCGGATTGCCATCATAGACATGCTCACCGTACGGTACCTCCATATAAGAAACCGGCAGCTTCATTTCCTTAGACTTGTTCACGAAATCCCGGATCGCTTCCACATTCACTACATGGTCAATCTCACCGGTCAGGATCAGTGTAGGAGAAATGCCTCCCGAAAGATGGTCTATCAGGTTCAGCTGTTTGAAACGCGCGGGAAACTGTACCGGGCTTCCTCCCAGATATTTGTTCATCGGGTCGTACAGGTCTACGGTTTTCCCTTCCCTGAGCTTCTGGTAAAGGTCTGAGAGGCTGACCGGCGGATACAATGCGATCACCGCAGCCGGCGGAGCGACTTGGCTTCCGTCATAAGAATGGGCGAAACCATCCCTTAACCCCAGATCAGCCTGCATCACAAGTGATCCTCCCGCAGAACCTCCAACCAGGATCATTTTTGAAGGATCGATATTGAATTCCTGTGCATGTTTCCGGATGTAGCTCATGCATGTTACTATGGAATTGACCGCACTTTCATAGGTCTGGCGGTCCTTTTTTGCCAGAGGATATTCAATCCCGAAAGAAGTATAGCCCCTTTGCGTAAACCAGTTCGCCGCGTATCCAAGCTGGTCTCTTTTCCCTTCGATAAAAGCGCCTCCATGAACCAGGACAACCGGGATAGTCGGTTTCCCTGATGGATTTTTCGGACGGTACACATCAAAGAGCTGCTTTTCACCATAGATCGTAAGGTAATGATGTGTTTCTGTAGGCTTAACAGGTTTTTCCAGACCTTTCAGGCTTGGGATAAGTGAAATTTCAGCATCATATTTTGACGCTGTGCGCAGCATGATCAGCATGAAAATGAGCTGGCCGGCCAGGAACAGTATGCCCAGGATCAGGTTAAATTTCCAGATCTTCCTCCCCGTATCCTGCTTTTTAAAAAACAGGAAGGCTGTGATGCATAAGACCAGCGCAAGAAGGATGAATCTCGAGTTGAACTGCGTTGCAAAAAGGCTGCTGTAGCCGCTGACCATCATAGGCCATTTCAGGTATACCGACAGGGTCAGAAGTGTGCACAGAAGCAGGATCACCATCAGGATCACTGCCAAAAACAGGTTAATAAACTTTTTCATTATTACGTTTTATTTTAAATTTTAATTTTTGATTTCCCGGAACTTTAGATCGGGCTTCATCAGGTTTCCGGTTTTCAGGACGGTCATTTGACCTGGAATGCCGAAAGAATTTTTCAGTATGATATGCCTTGAGGAATTTCCCAGCCTTACCTCATAATTTCCGGCTTCTATTTCCCAGGATGAAGTTGCCGGATTAAATGAAGCCAGGTCATAATATGGGATGCCGACAGAAAAGGACTGCGACCTGCCCGGTTTAAGGGTTTCCGTTTTCACAAAGGCCTTCAGTTCCTGAAGCGGGTGGTCTAGAATTCCTTTCGGAGCAGAAATATATACCTGTGCCACTTCCTTTCCCGCAACTTTTCCGGAATTGGTTACGGTAAAGCTGACGTGCAGCATTTTTCCAGCAGAATCATGCCTGAGTCCCAGGTTTGAAAAGTCAAACTGCGCATACGAAAGTCCGTATCCAAACGGGTAAGCGACAGGAACATGAAACGTATCATAATACCTGTACCCCACATAAATCCCTTCATTATATATTGAATTCACCGGAAAATCCGCAGGAGTGCCCGGAAAAGACCCGGCAGAAGGGACATCCGCATAATCTTTCGGAAAGGTCTGGGCGAGTTTTCCTGACGGGTTCACTTTTCCGGATAAGATTTCCGCCACGGCATCGCCTGCTTCCTGACCGGGTTGCCAGGACAGCAGTACCGCATCGGCAAGATCTTTCCAGCTTTGGGTTTCAATCACCCCTCCAATGTTCATGATGATGATGAATTTCTTATTTTTTCCATGGAAAGCCCGGCTGATTTTTTCAATCATTGATTGTTCATCCTGCTGAAGGTTAAAATCAGATACGGGACGGTCACCGCTTTCGCCGGCATTCCTGCCGATCGTGAATATGGCAAGATCAGTTTCTTCCGAAGCCTGAAGGATTTCCTGATCGGAAAAATCCATTTCCCGGATCCTGATGTACTTTGAAAGGCTGCCTTCGCGTTTTCTTCTTTCGGTCTGAAGGCTGTCTTCCCGCCTGATGTATGGCGAGTATTTATCGGAAAGCCGGTGATCGATTTCAGCACCTGCATTCTTCAGGCCTTCCATCAATGAAACGACATAGGCCTCGTTCACATCGCCGCTTCCGGTACCGCCGGAAATAAAATTATACGAGGTATTGCCGAAAAGCGCGATGTTCTTTCCTTTTAACTTTACCGGGAGGCTTTTGTTTTTACTTTCGAGCAACACCATGCTTTCGGTGGCAGCCTGCCGGGCAATCTGTGCGTGGGTTTTCAGGTCCGGACGGTCAGAATACGCATAATTCCTGAACACCGGCGACTGTACAATCATCTTCAGAATACGTCCGGTACTTTCATCCACCGCGGATTTCTTGAGTTTCCCCGATTTTGCCTGCCGTATTACCGCCTCAACCTGCTGCGGCGTTCCCGGCATGAGCCAGTCGTTTCCTGCATTGATCTGTGCGGCCACATCAGATACTTTGTTGGCCCTTACCTCATCCTCGCTTCCGTAACCGCCGAACCAGTCGGTCATTACCACGCCGCTGAATTTCCATTCGTCCCTTAAAATTCCGGTCAGGAGGTCTTTATTCTCAGAAGCATATATACCGTTGATTTTATTGTAGGACGTCATGATCGCCCATGGCTGCGCATTTTTAACCGCGATTTCAAAACCTTTCAGGTAGATTTCCCGTAAAGCACGCTGCGAGATATGCTCATTCACCCCAAAGCGGTTGCTTTCCTGGTTGTTGGCTGCAAAATGTTTCAGGGTTGCCCCTACTCCATTGCCCTGAACACCGTTGACATAAGCGGAAGCCATCGTCCCGCTGATCAGCGGGTCTTCTGAAAAATACTCAAAATTTCTTCCGTTCAGCGGATTTCGCTGGATGTTCATTCCCGGGGCCAGGAGCAGGTCCACGCCATATTCTTTGGTCTCTTTGCCTATGGCATGGCCTATTTCCTTAATGAGTTCCGGGTTCCAGCTGCTCGCCAGTGCCGTAGCAACCGGAAAAGCGGTGGCATAGTATTTCCGGGTGCTGCCGTCACGTTCCGGCCGTATGCGAAGCCCGGCCGGGCCGTCCGCCAGAATGAGTTCGGGAATATGGTATTTTGGAAATGCATGGTTCTTGCCCGCACTGCCGGGGACTTTCATTTTCGGAGGATCCGGAAGTTGGGTAAGCCCTACCCATCCCGGCATGCCGGTGCCGACCAGAAGCCTGGCTTTTTCTTCCATGCTCATGGAACGGACGACGTCCTTAACAGCAGTTTTGCCCAACTGTGACTGTTGGGCAGAAACTGCAACGGAGACCGTTGACACAAAAATGAAACTTATATATGAAAAACGCATGATTAAAACTTGTAGGTAACGGTTAGATATCCTGAAGTCGGCGGGATCGCTACGGTAAAGTAAGGCGTATTGTTGGCAACCGCGGAATCGTATTCCGCCTGTGTGAAGCTTTCAAATCCTGCCAGCTGCTGTACCAGGGATCCCGGGCGCTGATAGCTCATGACCCCGTATTTGTTCAGGACATTATTGACGTTGATAATGGCGCTCAGGTTTTTAGTAAAATTATACCCGACACCCAGGTCGAACTGGGAAAATGCCGGCAGCTTATAAATATTAGTATTGCTGCCTTCTCTTTCCCCGAGGTAGCTCCAGGTCACAAAGGCGAAGGCATTGCCTACCGTGACGTTTGGAGTGATGTTGGCAATGATCTTCGGGGTATAGGCCACAGTAGTTCCGGAATAGGAAACAATCTGGTCATCGGCAATTCCCGGCTTGTTAAGATTCCAGTAAAAGCCTTTCTTCACTTTCGGGTCCTGCAGTGTTAATACGGCACGGATGGTGAAATGCGAGCTGGGTTTTATATTGGTTTCCACTTCCACCCCCCAGGTTTCATTTTCATTGTACAGGGTTGGTGTGGTGTAGAATCCTCCGGCACCGTTATCCGCCATAGAACTTACCGGAATATTTTTCAGAATACTGTAGAACGGCGTTACAAAAGCATCAAAATAGGTGGTCTTTGCTTTAAGCCCCATTTCTGCCTGCTGGGTTTTCCTGGATTGGGGGTTCAGAAGCCCGATGGTGTCTTCCCGGTTGGAGGCAAAGAAAATATCCAGGTCCGGGGCTTTGCTTCCCTGGGAATACCTGCCGTAAATAGCAAACCTGTTGTTGAATTTATAATTAACGGCTGCAGAATAGGAAAAGTTATCGATCTGGCGGCTGTAGCTCACATTGGTCAGCCGCACCAGCGTATTGTTGTCATAAATGGTATACGGATTATTGTCCGGGCCACCCTGTAAGGATAACGTTCCGTTCTGCGTTTTCGTATTGTTAAGGAAAGTCCGTGTATTGTCTCCCTTGATCCATACTTTTTCATACCGTACGCCCCAGTCTACCGTTAGGTTTTCGGTAATATCCCAGGTGTGGCCGAAAAATGCGGCTCCCTGCTGCTGTTTTGCCCTGAACTCCAGCAAATCTCCCGTACTTCCCGCTCCCTGGGCGAAACCATCCTTATTGGTTACCTCATAGGCTCCTGGAATCAGGTTGAAAGGGTTGGAAACAGTAGGATACAGCAGTCCGCCGGTGAAATCAAGCGTCAGCATCCGCGGACGGTTTTCCAGTGTGGTCAGTGCAATTCCATTGATCCCGGAAAACCTCCAGACATCGGAATAGCCGTAATACCCGCCGAAAGAGAAATTCATATTCCTCCACTTTTTATTGATGGTCAGCTGCGACATAGACTCCTTTACTTTATTCTCATAAAAGTTCAGGGGTGACAGGATGATGGAATTATTCTGTACATTTTGCCCAGGCAGCAGGTTTTTGGTCACATTGTAGGCAACACCGGTAGCGCCTACTCCTGCATTCACAGAAGCCAGCTCCTGACCGGTAAGGGCATCACGGAAAGAATAGGTTCCCACCCCAACAGTCCCCATCAGCAAAGCATAAGGCACATTGTCCGTAAGGGAAGTAACAAAGGCATTCCCGATGCTGTTCTGGGCCACGCTGTTATCGGCATATTTGCTGGTAAGGAACAATTTCCAGTTATTTCCCAGGTCATGATCCCAATTGACCGCTACAGACCTGTACTGGTTCCCGACCAGCCTTCCGGAATTGAAATCCACATTCCCGCCATGGATGAAGTCCTGTGAATTGTACTGCAACTTCGGGATGAGCAGCGAAGAACTGCTGCTGAAGCCTTCCGCAGGTTCGGGATCCGTATAGTTTTTTGTAGGGATGAGCTGGGCGTACCCGTTATGGTCATCCAGGTATTTCAGAAATACTTTGACGCTTCCGCGGTTGTATTTCTTCATGATATTGGCTTTCACCTGCCCCCCGTTATTGAAAGGATAGCCGGGATACCTCGCACCCAGGTCATACCGGTAGAATCCACCGATATTGTAAAACCAGTTGTCTCCCAGTGGCCCGCCGAAATTGGCATCGATCCTGTGGAAACCTGAATTGTCAGCTCCCTGTACCCCGTATTTTGCACGGATCTCACCGGAAAATTTATTGCCTCCGGTTTTAGAGATGTAATTGAAGATACCGCCCGGGGCATTGGCTGCTGTAATGGAAGCCGGCCCGCCGCGTACGGCATCAATCTGTGCTATGGTAGCATCCGCCCTCAGGAAAAAATCGGGGCCGTAATTAAAATAGGTGGTATTGGTCACCGGAAGTCCGTCTTCCTGCATGGAGATGTATTCATAGGCAAAAGTCCCGTCTGCGGACCCCGCGGAAATCCCCCTTGAGGACACATTATTCCGGATTTCGCCCAGTGAGGAGTTTACATAGACACCGGGAACATTCTTGAGCAGGTCCGCGGCACTGTTGGGCACCTGGCGTTCGATCAGTTCACTCTTCAACACCGAAATGGCGACCGGAGCGTTCATCCGCGTCCTCTTATCGAATACTCCGGTGACGATCACCTCATCGATATTGGCTGTTTTGGTGGTATCCGTCTTTTTCTGCTGCTGGGCCAGTACCGTTGCGGAAGCAGTAAAAAAAAGCAGGGCAATACTTATTTTAGAATGCAGTATTTGAGTTGTTCTCTTCATAATAATGGTTAGTTTATTCCGTATTTATTGAGCCAGGACGTCATTTCCCTGAACTCCATCTGCTGGTCTGCCGGCTTTTTCTCGATCTGATGGCCGGCGCCGGGAACTACGACAAGCTTGTAAGGAGTACCCTTGGCTTTCAATGCTTTTTCAAGGATATAAGCCTGTGGGATAGGCACGACCTCGTCTTGGTCGCCATGGATGATCATGATCGGGATTTTACTGACGTAAGCTACCGGGCTTGTTTTGGCATACGCAGGCGGAACAGGATCTCCGGGCTTCCAGACCGTAGTATTGCCGGACATTTTATCCAGGACTTCAAAAAGGTTGGCCGCTTTGACGTATTTCAGGGTCGGGACATCGGTAAAGTCTACCGGCCCGCACCGCTCTATAATCGTCCTGATGTCAGGATTTTTTGTATAGGCATACATCATCGATACATGCGCGCCCGAGCTTGCTCCCGTAATGGAGAAGCCGCTGCTGCGGGTATTCCATTCCTTTGAATGATCAGCCAGGTATTTCACTACATGGTCAATATCATCCAGGAGCTCAGGAAGGTGGGTGTCTTCCCTATTGGCATACCGGTAGTTGATATTGGCTACTGCAATACCGTGGGAAACCAGGTATTCGGAAAGCTTTCCGTCAAATTTCCGGTCTCCCTGGGTCCAGGCTCCGCCATGGATATTGATTACAAAGGCGGTTTTCGGGGAACGGTCTGCCGGAAGGTAAACATCCATTACATTTCTTTCAAAATCTCCGTACCGCACATCTTTCAGGACTTCAGAAGACCAGCGGCGCTGTGCGGAGGCTTGCTCAGGAGTTTTCGGAGCTGTGGAGCAAGAGGCTGCACCGGTCATAGCCAGCGCAAGCATAAGAGCTTTACAATAGTTCATCATATCTTTTTTTCTGTTTTTAAAAGTTTTTTAAGGATTTTCCCGGTAGCACTTAAGGGCAGTTCATCAATGAACTCAATGATCCTGGGATATTTGTATGTTGCGATCTTCTGTTTGGTCCATGCCGTAATGTCACTTTCAGAAACGGTGCTTCCCGGTTTCTTTACCACAAAGGCTTTCACTTCTTCCCCCAGCTTTTCATCCGGATGGCCTACTACGGCTACCAGAGAAATATCGGGGTGCTTAATCATCACTTCCTCTACTTCCCGCGGATATACATTCATGCCGCCGCGGATGATCAGTTCCTTTTTGCGGTCAACGATAAAAAAGAACCCGTCCTGGTCTTTTACCGCAATATCGCCGGAGAACAGCCAGCCGTTTTTCAGGACTTCAGCCGTTTCACCGGGCCTTCTGTAATAGGATTTCATCACATTGGGACCGCGGAATATCAGTTCTCCCTTTTCACCTTCCGGCAGCTCGTTCCCGTCATCGTCTACAATCTTTACATCGACGCCCCAGATCGGTGTGCCGATGGAACCTGCTTTTACGCCTATTTCAAGCTGGTTGAAGGTAACGACCGGTGACCCTTCAGACATGCCATAGCCTTCGATGATAGGGACATCAAACCTGGTTTTGAACTCGTCAATGATTTTTACCGGTAACGAAGCTCCGCCTGAAATACAGATCCTGAGGTTTTTAATTGCGTTCCTGTTTTCTTCGGAATCCTCCTCATTCAGAAGTGCCCAGTACATGGAAGGCACACCGGCAAAAATTCTGATGCTGAATTTTTGTATCAGCTGATATACCGTTCCGGCTTCAAATTTCGGGAGAAGCACCAGATGGAGGGATTTGCGGATCCCGGCAAGCATCATCACTGTCAATCCGAAAATATGGAACAGCGGAAGCACGACCAGCTGGGCCTCAAATTCTCTGGACCCAACTATTCCGGTAGAGGTTTCGGCATTCGTAAACAGATTGAGGTGCGACAGCTCTGCCCCTTTAGGTTTTCCGGTGGTTCCTGAAGTATAGAGGATCACAGCCGTATCTTCCGCAGCGGTGGTATAGCATTCGAACGTCTCTTCTTCATCCCGGATAAAGTCATCCAGGCTGAGGATATCACCGGAAGAAGGACCAATGCTGATCAAATGCTTACAGCTTCCTGTTTTATCGAATCCCTCCTTACCCCATTGACCGGTCGGCAGTTCGGGTGTCCCGGCGAAGCAGAAAAAAAGGCTGCTTTCGGAATCGGAAAGGTGGTAGCTGATTTCGTCAGGTTTCATCAGGATGCTCAGCGGAACTACCGAGGCGCCGGTCTTCAGAATCCCGAAGAACACCACGGCAAATTGGGGAATATTCGGGCATAGAAGCGCTACTTTGTCGCCATGGCCGATTCCTTTCTTCGTTAAGGCATGGGCTACCTGGCAGACCTTCTTATGGAATTCCTCATAGGTTAAGGTGGTAGCACCAAAGCTCAGGGCCGGTCTTTCAGGGTTCCTTTTAGCACTCTGCTCCACTAAAAATGATAGGTTCAGCATACAAATCCGTTCATATTGGGTTAACATTTAAACGAAAAAGCCCTTATACAGGCACTTTCCGTGTTTTTTTATCCTAACTCCAAATTAATGATCTCACGGACAGGCGGTGAAACGAAAAGGAAATTTCATGATACGAAAAAGGAATTTGTACTGAGGTGTATAATACAACGGACGCTCAAAAACACATTGTTAATCATGGTTAATGAGCGTCCGCATATTGCTGTTTAATTTTTCAGAGGCGTTCTTCGGAGGGCAGTTTCCCGAAATATCGCTGGTACAGCTGGGAAAAATGCCCACGGTTATTATAGCCGATGTAATCTCCTATTTCGCCGATGGGCTTTTCGGTTTCCAGAAGCAGTTTCTTGGCCGTCTCCATACGGGTTTTGATGATGTACTGGCGGATCGGGAGTTGAGTATAGTTTTTAAAGCCTTTTTTCAGGTCGCAGTTATTCAGCCCGCAGTAGCGGCTGATCTCTTTGATAGCGAGCTCACGGAACGCATGGGTATCCACGAAGTCCTTGGCCAGCCTGATCTTTTCTTCCAGTGCTTTTTTACTTTCAAAGGCCTTCTCGTCAGAGAGCAGGTAATGGATCCAGTAGTTCAGGAATTCCAGGATACGGCTCTCCAGGATGATACTGTCTGAATAGTTTTCAAAAGGGGTATCAAAGATGGTTTTCAGCTTTTCGCGGCTCAGGTAATTGCGTTCGGCATTTTCGAGTTTCTCTTTCAGCAGGCTGTTGTCTTTTGAGAAAAGGGTTTTCGGGACAAAGATCCTCATGCCGTCCACATTGGTGGTATCGTGCTCGAATTCTTTTTTCCCGTTGATGAAATTGCTGCTGATCTTGCCATCTGTACTGATCCGGAAATCCATCAGGCCGTTATCGCCTACTTTATGCGGAGAATGGAAAATGGTTTTTTCCCCGAAATCCCATTTGCCCCTGAAGAAGTGGAAGTTCTTTTTGTTGAACAGGATCAGCTTTCCCGAACCCAGATCTTCAGGCATTTCCAGAAAGGTCGCATTCAGGAAATCCTTCTGATCGAAGCTGTAATTCTGAAGCAGGCCGTGTTTAAAGCCCTCAGCTTCAAGATAAGGAAGAACGAGTTCCATAGAAATAATTTTTATCCCGGGTAAGTTAACATTTTTTAATATATGACAAAAATCATGTGTGTTACCTGAATATTTTCTGTGAGAACTGATAGAGGCACCGCCTCCAGGTGAGCCATTCATGGTAGGTTCCAGGAGATTGATAGGCGGTGAAAGCATAGTGGTTACGATGGAAAAAATCAGTCAGGATACGGTTGAACTCCTCAAAACGGCTGCCTTCCTTTTCCCCGATTCCAATGAAGAAGTACGGCTTTTTACCGGAAGACAGCAAATTCTGAACAGGCAGCTCCTTAAACGGTTCGTTTTCCGTAGCTTCATAAATAACGGGACTGAACGCTCCGACAGCGGAAAATGTATCCGGATGCAGAACGCCGATCAGCATGGCCTGGTAACTGCCGCGGGAAAGGCCGGCTACTGCTTTCTGTTCGTCAGTCCGGTATTTCTTCTCTATAAAAGGCATCAGTTCGGAAACGAGCCACTGGTCAAGGTTTCTGGAGGAAAGGACCGTCCTTGGATAATTGTCCGGCATTTTTTCCTGTTCAGGCGTTAAGGCTACCCCGTAATCCATTACCACGATCATTTCCTTTGCTTTTTTCGCTGCAAAAAGATTATCGAGGATATGGCCGATATGGCCCTGCTTTTCCCATCCGGTGATGTCTTCCCCGGTTCCGTGGTAAAGGTAGAGGACCGGGAATTTGCCTTTGCCGTAATCGGGCGGAAGGTACACTTTAAACTTCCGCTGCTGCTGGGTGGTTTCAGAATACAGGCTGTCATTCACAATCCTGCCGTGCGGGACCTTTTTAGGAAAGAAGAAATCTTCACCTGACGGAATTTCAATCCCGCTGGTAGGCTGGCTGTATCCGAAATAAAGCCGGGTATTGGGATCATTCGTCCTTTTTCCGTCAACGTTGAACCAGTAATAGTGGAAACCGGGTTCCATAGCTGAAGTACGGACGGTCCAGTAGCCATCCTTTCCTTTAATCGGTGTAGACCTGATATCCTTCATACCGTCACCGCCTTCCAGGACGACAGATTTCGCGGTGGGAAAATATACTTTGAAGCTGGCTTCATGCTGAGCATTGATTTTTGGAGATTCCTTTCCCGGCAGGGCTGTTACCGACGTTTTCCAGCCTTGGGAAAAGAGGATTTGGGAACATAAAAAACTGATGAATATGGCAATTTTCATAGGTGATTTGTTGAAGATATTATTTGAGCTTAAATATATAGGAAAATTCATAATGTGAGTCATTGAGGAGGTATTGAGGATGGGGAAGCGATTTCCAGCTGTCGCCCCCTCCTACGCCGCGCTGTTTAAGGTCTATATTCAGATAGATATTTTTGCTTGGCGGAAGGTCTGTGGGATGCTGCTGTTTCTTGGTGGCGTTGTAATATTGGTTTTCTTTAGTGCCGCTGTAAATGCACGCAAAGACGCTCCATTGCGGTCCCGGTAATTTTTATACGAATCTCTTTCGCAATAACTATGGTGATGAAGTTCCCGACAGGCATCATCCAGTGATCAGAAATGTGGCATCCCAGTAAAAAAAGCACAAAGCCGGTATGCGGTTTTTCTTTTCCTTTCCCTGTATAAGAAGGATTTTCCCAATCGTTGGATTGGGAAAATGCCATTGAAAAAACTATATAAAAACCAAATAATAGTATCCGTGTCAGATGGACCATGAATGTGGGGTATTTCTTTTTTATATTGATGATGATGTGTTATGATACAGAGTAAAAGTGTCTTTGACTTGTAGTCAATCCATCCTCTTCTGCCTACAGAATACATATAGCTGATCCCCTTCTTACACAGCACAGCAGGACCTGATGATTGTGTTTTTATTGAATGTCCCGCTGCATCTGCATCAGGGTAAACCGGATTAATCAAGGTCCGGCTCCGATCAGCTTATAGGTATCCGGTTATATGTATGGTACGGAACTTTGCAGGTCCGTATTACTTCAGGAATTGTTTAACCATCCGGAAGATGACATCGGCACTTCCGGGCAGGGGCATGCCGTGGGCATAGCCTGCATAGACATGGAGCTCGGTAAAGTTGCCGGCTTTCATGAGGCGGTCTGCATAAGCGATGCCGCTGTCGCGCAATGGGTCGGTTCCGGCAACAAAGATCACGGTCGGCGGCAGATTGGACACATCGCTGATGTTGCCCGGCAGGACGTATTTTGCTTTTGAATTGCCGTTTTTGCCGATGTACATGCGTTCCATAATGGGGAAATCATCACTTTTCAGTCCGGGAACCCTTTTCAGCTCAATGGCAGACGGATAATCGGTGCGGAAGTCGCCCGGCAGGATTTCCAGGATTTCCAGGCCGATCTTCGGACCTTTTTTATCCCTGGCGAACTGGGCGAGGCTTCCGGATAGTCCGGCCCCGGCGCTGGAGCCGCCTACGGCGATCAGCGCCGGGTTGCCGCCGATGCTTTTCGCATGTTCAGATGCCCACAATAAAGTGGCATAGGCATCGTGAAGGCCTGCCGGAAAAGGATTTTCCGGGGCCAGGCGGTAATCGACGTTGATCACCACCATGTGTCCTTTTACGGCATAATCGGCACAGCGCTGGTGGTCCCATTTTGGGGTCCCGAAAATAAATCCGCCGCCGTGGAACCACAGGAATACCGGAAGGTTCTGCGCATTTTTAGGTTTATAGATCGTTACCGGAATATCTGGATCTTTGGGATCCATTCCGGGGATTTTAGATTGGGTGACTTCCACACTGTCCTTATTTGTAAGCTCGGGCCAGGGTTTCTCGGCGTGCTCCTTCCGCTGCTTTTTAATCTCGTCCAGTGTGATTTCCATAATCGGCGTATACACGGCCATGGCGAACTGCGGCAGCAGCCGCTTTCCGGTTTCTTTAATCGTCAGGGGTTTATATTCCTGGGAGAACAGGAGTCCGGAAACCAATACAAACATGAGTTTCAGTATGGGATTTTTCATAATGCTAAGGTGTTGTTCAGGAAATCAAATTTAACCTTATCCTGTTTTCCTGAGGATACGAAAAAGATATTTGATGATACGAAAGGGGAATTAACGGGTTGGTTTCTTTTGCTATTTCTCTTTTTAAACGCAAAGTTTTTATTCTCCAAATGCATATTTCAAGAGAGCAAAGAGAGGAATCAATACATTGATTCTATGAAGCATGCTTCTTAAACGGCTTCGCCGCCATAGCTTGGCCTTCTTAAATAAAGCAGGATAATAGATGATCTTTGCGTCAGAGAATCATCCTTGTTGGCCATTGGTGAAATGGCTCGTTAGAAAATTTGTTTCATTTCTTTACCCAATAAAAAAACCGCCTGCATGACTACAGACGGCTTTATAGGGTATTTTAATTTAGTTACAGTCCTGGGCACTGTTCAGCTCTTCGGTGCCGATATCGAAAACAAGGCTGTTTTCAGAATTGTTCAGCATGGAAGGGTTGTAATTATCATAATTCTCATAGCTCAGCAGACCCTGGTTGTTGGTGTAGGTGAGGCATTTATTAACATCATCGAATTTCACCAGGACTTTGGCTACCACTGCATTGTTACTGGCAAAAGGCTTGACGATCCCGGTTTTTGGACCATCATCCGATAAGTTTTCCACCTTGCTTTGTTGAGGATTAATTACAATGGCACGGATAACCATACCAGAGGGATCGTAAAAAATAAGCGCTATCCGGGAAGACGTTGAGTTGGTATAGGTATATTGTGTCTTTATAATGTAGTCTACATCGGAACGGCATGAACTTACCGTGAACAGAGACAGGATCAGAAGCATTAAAAACTTATTCATTGACAGGATTTGCTTCAAATATACAATAATAACTTCTTTATCCGGTGAAATACCTAATAAAAAAATAGTCATTTCCTGCTTGCCTTTTCACAAATCTCACTTTATCTATATATACCTCCTCCTATTCCCCTCCACCTGAAATTCTCTCACTCTCCACCCTCAAACTCTCCAATCTCCACTCTCCACTCTCAAACTCTCTACTCTCAAACCCTAAAACCCACCCACCCCACAACTCACCTCCTCCTAATCTCCCGCTCCACCAGCACCTGCGCTGCATCCAGCATTTTTGCCAGGTGGATAAAAGGGGTGATGAGGTTATTTCCGGGCAGCGTATGGCAGGCGACGAGGGAGAAATAGACGGCTTCGCTGAGGAAATCGTCGAACTCATCGAGGGTGTAGGCGGTGAAGGCATTTTTGAAGGTGAGGAAAGGATGGTGGTATTCTTCGTCGGAGAGGTTGCCTTGCAGGAGTTCGGAGGGGTGATCTGAGGGATCATCAAGGAGCCATTGCTTGGTTTTGAACTGCATGAGGTAACTGCCGCGGACAAAAGACCGTACGTAATGGCAGAACTCCAGGATTTCCCCGGGATCGCGTTGGATCCTTACGCGGCGTTTCATGGCGTACTGCATGATTTCGAACAGCAGGTTTTTGGCTTCGGGCAGATCATAAAGCTGGAAAAATGCAGTAATGAGCCTGAGCCCGGAATGTTTGATGCGGCGGGTATGCCCTCCGGATAAGAAATCTGGGGTATTTTTTTTCATAGCAAATGTTTTTTGTCGGGCAGCTGCCGGTGGGCGCAGAGGCTCCCGGAACCGTTCCCTGGATTGTCCTGTTCTGGTGTGCTGACAGGCGGTAAACCGCCTTGCTGTGTTTTTAAAATGCTTTCCAGGTGCCCTTTGGCAGGGAAAAGAACCGGGTAACCAAAAAAGGATCAAAGTATTGGCCGCCGGGCACCGGAAAGCAGGAAGCATACACGGCTGCAAACGCCGGTACACTACAAAAAAACACATTTAACACTCTACATGATACGTATGTTTTGGGCTGGCTTAGAAAAATGTGGAGAACACGAAGAAATAAAACGGCGTGAAACTCTACATATCCGCCCTTAGGTACTGGTATACCATGCATACAGATAAGAGAGCTCACGCCTAGGTCGTGAGCTTCATTACTTATCCTCTCGTATGCAAAAAATTACCAGTTTTAGGGCGAGATTCTAAGCAATAGCTTCTATTGTTCGTTGAAGTATCGCAAAGTTACTTTTGGGTAACTTATAATGCAAATATAATAAAAAATTACAATACTGGCATATATGCCCATAATATTTATTTTTTATAAATGCAATTTGTCATAAAGCACACTACTAATGGATTTTGATAAAGACTTGCGAATCTTAATTGGAAAACGTATTTCTGAAATTAGAGTAAAAAACAATCAAACTCAACATGATCTGGAGTTTTTGACAGGAATTGATTCAGCTGATATAAGCAAATATGAAAAAGGAAAAAGGAATTTAACCTTAAAGACGATGATAAGATTTTCTATAGCTCTACAAGTTCATCCTAAAGAGCTTTTCGAATTTGAGCTAGATATTACTAAGTATGAAATTGAAGATGAGATATAATATTATACTATTTTTAAATACCTAAATTATTTAACTTTATAGCAATCACTTTTATTTCATATTACGTTGGACACATTCAAAGGCCTAATGTAAGTAGTATACATTAAAATATCCTTAATCTTACTATTTGTTCATTTCATCATAAATGTCATTATTAAGTTTTTGTAATGAGACAAAATTGTAAATGTAATAGACAATACAAAACATCATAATAAGAAAAAAGAAAAATGGAAGATCTATTGTTATTTTTATTGAAAAAATCTTAATAGAAATCTCTGACAATTTAAATTCTCGGATATATTTATCAGCAATAAAAACTATGGTAGTTAAAGCAAAATATTTAATATAATTATCTCGAAGGTTATTCAAGTTATTTCTGAAATACTGTATAATACTCTTTTTTTTGATGCCTTGTAAATTAAATGTAACAATTAATCCTAGACCAATTGAAAACATTATACCAGATACTGTGAAAATTGTATTCATAAAAAAGTCGTCAAGCTTTATTCTAATAAAAGCTGAGATTAAAAAGAAAAAAAATATTACAGCAATATCTCTGATATATTTACTCATCACTGATCTCGTTTATAAAGTTCTCCATTTGTTGATAAAGTTGCTCCTCTGATATTTTACCGCTTTCTACAGTTTCAACTATTACAGTTTTAATTTTATGCAGATCTTTACCACTAATTGGCTGTCCATTCTTAGGATAAATAGTTACATTTTCTACATCGGATATAGGCTTCAAATACGCCCCCATAACTCTTTGATAATCAGCCGAATTAAACTTCTTAGACTTTTTAAATTTAATTAATAATTCTGCTGAAATCATGTCTTCAGCAAGAGCGTCATGAAGCGAACTGATATCATTAAATAACGACTCTATTACATCTAATGGAATTTTTTTTATTCTACTAAATATGTTATTTTCTTCGTAGTCTTCGTTAGTATACGGATTAATAGATGTATCATTTACTCTTATTTTTTTGATATCCTGCATTCTTAAATTTGGTTGCACTACAACAATTGGAGTAATTTCATATAGTGTCTGGCCTCTAAAGTTTCTTAATAACCAATTTATGTATGTTTGAAATCTTGTAATTGTAGTTGTTAAAGGTAAATTTGTAACCAAATATTTATTATTAAAAGAAAAATAGTAATGATTCTTATAAATTATATCTGAATTTAATTGTAACTTATCTAACTCTTTTATTACTATCTTTTCACTATTAAATAAACTATCTGGGATATTCAATACATCTTTGCTAGGAGCAATTCTTAACATTGAACCACTAACCAAAACTTCTCTTAAATTATAATCTGAAATCAAATCCTCTTCTTGATTCTCATCGTCTGGATTTAATCTTAAACGTCTGTCTTTAGCTAGACTATGTTCAAGTGATTTTATACAAATTTCAATAATATTTGTATTTGCTTGATTTAAAGTTTTGCTTTCAATTCTGAATGCTCTCAGTTTAATCGATTTACTCATGAAAGGTTTAGTTATTAGTTTCTACAAATGTATCAATTTTTTCAAAATAGATAGCTAATGCTTTATGTAGTAAATATAAATTTATAAAGCGACAAAACTCGTCGTATTAAAAAGTCTATTTAAAAGTTAATTAAAGTTTAAAAAAACTATTAGAAGATTTAATCTGCATTTTAGAAATTTTGCATCTAATTCTAGTACCGGTATGCAAAAATTATTTAGCTTTTGTAAAACCAATAAAAAAAATTATACCGAATGCATATTTAATTTATAATTATATAAAAAAATCTTATCTTAGATTATAAACTTAACCAAGAAAACTCATGTCTCTAAAACCAATTATTCTTACAGGAGAACAAAAAAAAGTTTTGTTCTTACAAGCTACTGAACCTATACAAATTAAAGGTGTGGCAGGCAGTGGAAAAACTACAATTGCGCTATATAGGGCTAAACATTTGCTTGATACTCAATCAAATTTATTTCAAGAAGCCAAAGTTGTAATTTTCACATACAATAGAACTCTTGTTAAATACATTGAAGCTATAATACCTTACATTTCTGGTGGTTATCACCAAAATAGTGATGAGATTATACCTAAAAACCCAGATGGAATAAATGTTTCTGTTACAAATTTTCATAAATGGGCATATCATTTTCTTAAAGAGAATAATTTCCCTCTGTTTAAACAAAATAATCAATCGAGAGTAATAAACGAACGGCAAAAAGCGGATTATATTACACACATAAAACTTAAATATTTCACTAAAAGTATTACAATTAAATCTACAGACTTTTTTATCGAAGAAATTACTTGGATAAAAGGAAAAGCTTTTAAAAATAAAGATGAATATATAGAATCAAGAAGAACAGGTAGGGGAATAAGTAACAGAGTAACAAAAGCTGATAAGGAAACTATTTGGAATATCTATAAAGACTATAAAAAAAAATTAGACGAAAATGACCAAATGGATTTTGAAGACTTTGCATTAGAATGTCTGAATATTATTGATTCTAATCCTAATTTCAATAGACCATTCACACATATAATAGTTGACGAAGCTCAAGATTTAAGTAAAGTACAAATTTTAGTAATTTCTAAGTTAGTCTCAGAGAAAACTCGAAGTATTTCAATTATTGCAGACGCTGCTCAAAGAATTTATAAAAGTGGTTTTACATGGGCAGAAGTAGGTTTAAATGTAAGAGGTGGACGTACTATAGAATTTAAAATTAATTACAGAAATACTATACAAATTGTTGATGCTGCAATTTCATTATTATCAAACGAAACTGAAACCGCAGAATTTACTGAGGTCAAACGTGCTATAAAAAATGGCAAAAAACCAGTTGTTGGCTATTTTTCTAATTGGGAAGAACAAACAGATTACATTGTTGAACAACTCACCATTCTTAAACAGAATAATAATCTAAATTCAACCGTTATTCTTCATAGGAATAGAAACAATTTAAAATTTGTTCAAAGCTTTTTAAAAGCAAATAACTTCGAAACTCAAATGCTTCAAGATGCTTACAACATTAATTTAGAAAGTGATAGTATAAAAATATGTACACTTTTCTCAGTAAAGGGACTTGAATTTGATAATGTTTTTATTATAGATTTAAATGATGATATAATACCTTATCCTCTAGGCTTCATAGATAAAGATGATGAATTTCATATATCAACCGAAAGAAGATTATTGTATACAGCAATGACAAGAGCCAAGGAACGATTATTTTTATTATCTAGTGGAAATCCTTCTCGATATCTTTTTGAAATTAATCAAGATTTACTTGAAATAGTTAATAATTAAAATTTGACTTATGAAACTAAAAGTTGATTATCTTGAGTTCCAAAAAGAAATAGAACAGAAAGGAATTGATTACTTAATACATTTTACACCTACAATCAATCTATTAAGTATTTATGAACAAGAAGGCTTGCTATCGAGATCTTTACTTGAACAATTTAATATTGACAATACAGATATTTTTGATTACGTGAATTTTACAGACGATATAAGATTTGATGATAAGCGTTATATTAATTTATCCATTCAACATCCAAACTCATTTCTTTTTAATCGTTTTCAAGAAAAAACATTAAAAGACACACACATTTATTGGTGCGTTCTTAAAATTGATAAGAAATATATATATAATGATGAAACACTATTTTCAGTAACAAATGCTGCAAATAGTTATAATAAACACTCAGTTGGAATATCAGGAGATATAAACAAATTTAGACTTTTATTTCAACCATCTCTAAAAATTGTCACCTCATATCAAACTAGGATTATTAATAGAAATGGCCTTGACAGCAAATACCCTACTGATGAGCAAGCAGAGGTTTTAGTAAAAAATAAAATACGTCTTACAGACATTTTAGAAGTGTGTTTCGAAAATGAAAATTATCTAGCAAGTGGAAAAGCAGCATTAAATGGATATAATACGGATAATTTTGTTGTTGATTCCTCATTATTTAATAAAGAAAGATTATAATGAATCCAGAAACAAAATATAAAGGAAGTCTTAAATTATCGGCCATAGGAGATGCTTTAGGCTGGATTACAGAATTTGAAAAAAATCAGCAATCTTTGAAAGATAAATTTGGCACTGAAAAAATTGAAAACTTCCAACCTTGGACAAAGACTGTTGGAGGAAGATTCTATGGTTACACAGATAATATTAGAGCCGGATCTTATTCAGATGACACACAATTGCTTCTCGCTGTTGCAAGAAGTATTAAAAATGATGGTAGTTTAGACCATGAGTATTTTGCTAAAAACGAACTTGTTAGTTGGTTAGAATATGAAAGGGGTGGAGGCAGAACAGTAAAAACAGCAGCTAATAAAATCCAAAGAAAATCAGCAAATTGGTTTAATAATTTTTATAGTTTAAAGATCAACAATGAAACTTATAACTATAAGCAAAGTGGTGCTAATGGTGCTGCAATGAGAGTATTACCAATCGCTTTAGCTAATTTGGGAGATAAAGAAAAAATTAGAGAGGAAATTTTTTGTAATAGTATTATAACTCATGGGCACCCAAGAGCGATTATTGGTGCTATGCTTTATGGATATGCTATTAATCAAATTATAATTTTCAAAACAGCAGATTTTACATGGGAAAAATATATTATACAACTAGGCTCTAACTTTAAAGAAAAATTTGACCTGTCACTAATTAAAAGAAAAGAAATTACGGAATGGATTAAACAATGGAATATAACAGAAAATAAATTGTTTGAATCTATTTATTTTGAAACTTTATTAGAGACTCAAAATTATTTAAGATTTATATTTCAGAGTTTGAAGCAAAACTTAAGTGTTCGTGAAACATTACAAAAATTGGGATGTTTTGCTCCCGCAACAAAAGGGTCTGGAATATCTACTGTAATTGCAGGGATATATTTGGCAAGTAAATTTCATGAATCCCCATTATCGGCAATAATTGAAGCCGTCAATGCATTAGGCTCTGACACAGATAGTATAGCCGCTTTTACAGGGGGATTAATCGGAGCTTTACACGGACATAGTATTATTCCTCAAAAATGGAGAACTGTTCAGGATTTAGAGTATTTAGAAGATGTAGCCAAACGGCTATTAGCTATTTCTGAAAACAGAAATATTGTTGAGCCAACAATCTCAATTAATGCTGATCTTAAACTATTAAACAAAATTCAAGAGGATAATTTTAAAGTTGATGAAAATGTATTATTCACTCCTTTAGGTGAAGGAAAAATTGTAAAAATTGATAGACAAAATACACAGACAAAGGGGAAATATAATTTATTAATTGAAGTTCAACTAAAAATTGGTCAAAGTATCTTAGTTTCTAAATCATTTGATCACACATATAATTATTTAAACACTAATGAGAAAAATAGCAAAGAAAAAATACTACAACTAGCTAAGAAAAATATTAAAAAGACATCATTTAAAATTTTAAGTCATTATTTAAACAATCATAAAAATATTCCAGAAGAGCATTTAGAAATTTTAATATTGATTTTAGAAGATAAACGCCAACTTAATAAAATATCCAGTTTAGATTCAAAAATTGAACTTCACTAAATTTTTAATTATTTAAAATTAAGTAATTTTTAAAACTTCAATAGTTTATACATTAGGTATTCAAAATTATAATTTGTTTCAAAACTCTGTAATATCTTTATAAAAACAGAGCCCACCATCCGGTGAGCCCTGCAAGAAAAAAATTAGCGATAGAGTTTATTATTTTTTAATGATATTGGGAGGCGTAAGGGGATTCTGGTCCCAGCCGCCGCCCAATGCCCGGTAGATGGCTACGCTGGCTTTCAGCTGGTTGATCCTTTTTTCCACCAGTTCAAACTTAGATTCCAGGGCATCGCGCTGGGTGAGCAGCACCTCCATATAATCGGCCCGGGCGTACTTGAACAGGTCGTTGGAAATGTCTATGGACTGGGTTAAGGCATCCACTTCCTGCGCTTTGATGTCGTAGCTGCTTTTCATATTATGAATTTTCGCCAGCTGATTGGCCACTTCGATGTAGGCGGCCAGGACGGTCTGCTCATAATGGTAGACGGCCTGCACCTGCTTCGCATTGGCGTTGTAGTAGGCGGCTTTGATGGCGGCGCGGTTGATCAGCGGTGCGGTCAGCTCGCCGGCCAGCGAGAACAGGAACGATTCCGGCTTGATGAGATAGGCAGGATTGAATGCCTGCAGCCCGATCCCGGCCCCGATGTCCAGCGAAGGATAGAACCTCGCCTTCGCCGACTTGATGTCCAGCCTGGTTGCGGCGAGTTCGTATTCCGCTTCCTTGATGTCCGGGCGGTTTTCCAGCAGCTCGGAAGGAATCCCGGCATAGACCACCGGCGGAACCACAGCATCGAAATTATCATGGCTGCGTTCTACCGGCTGCGGGAACCTTCCCACCAGGTAATTGATGCGGTTTTCGGTCTCCACAATTTTTTGCTGGATGTCGTACTGCATGCCCTGGGTTTTCAGCACGAGGGCCTGGAATCTTTTCACGGCCAGCTCATTGGAACGGGCGTTCTTTTTCAGTTCCTTGATGATGTTCAGCGCATCGTTCTGGATCTTGATGTTCTCATTCAGGATCACCTTCTCGTTATCCAGCGCCAGCAGCTCGTAATAGGAATCGGCAATTTCGGAAATGAGGTTGGTAACCATGAAGTTCCGGCCTTCGATGCTGGCCAGGTAACGCTGCACCTGCGCACGGGTGGCGTTGTGGAGCTTGCCCCAGATATCGGTTTCCCATTTCGCCTGCACACCGGCCCCGAAATCGAAGAGCGGATCCGGCATTTCTTTTCCGGGCTCGATCTCGGTATTGGCTTCCATAGCGCCGATATTGGTGTAGCGGCTGACCTTGTCTACGCCTACTCCGGCTTTCAGGCCAACGGATGGGAGGTACTCCCCTTTCCGGGCTTTGATTTCATTTTTTGAAATTTCGATTTCCTGAAGCATGATGTTCAGCTCCTGGTTGTTTTTCAGGGCCTCGGTGATGAGGGCCTGAAGGTTGGGGTCGCTGAAATATTCATTCCATTTCAGCTTCCCGGAATTGGTGGTGTTATTTTCGGCACCGGCATATTTTTCCGGCACAGTCCTGTTTTCCGCCCGCTGCTGGATGTCGACGGGCTTACACGCCGCAAGGCCGAGCAGCAGTACGGACCAGCCTGCGTATTGGTATATTTTTTTTCTGTTCTTATTCATAATGGATCATGTCTTCGCTTAATGGTGATTCGTCTTCGTCTTTGATCATCTTCCTGCCGTCTGATAATTTGGCAAAAATGTAGTAGAGCCCCGGGATCACAATGACCCCGAACAGCGTCCCGATGAGCATTCCGCCCAATGCGGAAGCCCCGATGGTATGGTTCCCGATCGCTCCGGCCCCACTGGCAAATACCAAGGGTACCAATCCGGCAATAAACGCAAAGGAGGTCATAAGGATCGGCCTGAAACGGGCTTTTGAACCTTCAATCGCCGCTTCCAAGATGGAATCTCCCGCCTGTCTCCGCTTCACGGCAAATTCCACGATCAGCACTGCGTTTTTCCCGAGGAGCCCGATGATCATGATGAGCCCTACCTGAGCGTAGATGTCATTTTCCAGTCCCATCGCTTTCAGCAATAAGAAGGAACCGAATACCCCCACCGGAAGGGACAGCAATACGGCAAACGGAATGATAAAGCTTTCATACTGCGCCGCAAGCACGAGATATACGAATACGAGCACCACCAGGAATACATAAATGGCTTCATTACCGCGCTGCGCTTCGTCATAAGACAATCCTTCCCAGGCTACTTTATAGCCGTGAGGCAGGCTTTTCGCCGCAGTTTCGTTGATCGCCTGGATGGCATCTGCCGTCGTATAGCCCGGCGCCGGAAGCCCGCGGATCGCTGCCGAATTGTACATATTGTAGCGCGTGATCTCATTAGGTCCCTGCGTTTTCTTCATCGTCATGAATGCGGAATACGGAACCATTTCATTGTGGTCGTTCTTCACATACAGGTTCATGATATCGGTAGGAAGCCTCCTGAATTCCGGCGACGACTGCACGTACACTTTGAAGAACTGCCCGAACCGGATGAAACCCTGTTCATAGGTACTTCCGATCAGGATGTTGAGGTTGTCCATCGCTTTACCAATGGAAACGCCTTTCTGCATCGCGGCATTATTATCGAAAACCAATTCGTACTGAGGGTAATTCGCTGCGAAAAACGTGAAGACGCCGCTCAGTTCCTTACGTTTTTTAAGCTGGGCGATGAAATCTTTATTCACCTTATCGAAATCCTGGTAATTAGTTGTTCTGTTCAGGTCCAGCAAACGTACGGAGAACCCTCCCGAAGATCCGAATCCCGGAACTGCCGGCGGCTCAAAGAACTCAATGGTCGCTCCGAGGTTTTTGGATTTTTCTTCCAGCTCTTCCATGATTTCCTTCACGTCATGCTTACGGTCGCCCCAGCTTTTCAGGTTGATCAGGCAGGTTCCGGCATTGGAACCGCGGCCTTCGGTCATGATCTCATATCCCGCCAGTGAAGAAACGGATTCCACACCATCCACGCCCTGACAGATCTTCTGCAATGCCCTGGAAACCTTATTGGTCTGCTCCAAAGTAGATCCCGGCGGCGTCTGGATGATGGCGTAAATGGTTCCCTGGTCTTCATTCGGGATGAATCCTCCCGGAAGGGTTTTATTCACGATGAAAATCCCTACGCAGAAGGCAGCCAGGATTCCCCAGGTCACCACCTTGCGGCTGACAATCTTTCTTAAAAAGGCAGCGTATTTCCCGGTAATTTTATCGAACCCGCGGTTGAAGGAATCCAGCGATCTGGTGAACAGGTTGGATTTTTTAGGCTTCCCGTGGTTGTTTTTCAACAGCATGGCTGCCAGAACCGGCGTCAAAGTAAGCGCCACCACCGCAGAGATCACGATGGAACTGGCCATGGTGATGGAAAACTGACGGTAAAATGTTCCCACCGGTCCGGTCATGAAGGAGATCGGGATGAACACCGCCACCATCACCGCCGTAATGGCAATGATCGCTCCGGCAATTTCGCCCATGACTTCTTTTACCGCCTTGTATGGAGATATGTTGCTCTCTTCCATTTTCGCATGCACGGCTTCAATCACCACAATAGCATTATCCACCACAATCCCGATCGCGAGCACCAACGCAAAAAGCGTCACGAGGTTGATGGACAACCCGAACAGCTGGATCACAAAGAAGGTCCCGATCAGGGAAACCGGCACGGCGATAATCGGGATCAGCGTTGAACGCCAGTCGCCCAGGAAGATGAAGACCACGATCGCTACGAGGATGAAGGCATCCCTCAGCGTGTGCATCACCTGCTCCACCGAAGCATCCAGGAACTGCGAAACGTCATAACTGATTTTATAATCCACTCCCGGAGGGAAGTTGGCTTTCATTTCCTCCAGCTTGGCTTTCACATCTTTGATCACATCATTGGCATTGCTTCCGTAGTTCTGCTTCAATACGATGGAAGCGGAAGGATGACCGTCGAGGTTGGAATAAATATCAAAGAACTCACTGCCCAGCTCTACTTTTGCCACATCTTTCAGCTTGATATTCTCTCCTTCGGAATTGGAGCGGACGATGATGTTCTCATATTCTTCCGGCGTGTTGTACTGGCCTTTGTAGGTCAGGACATATTCCAGCGACTGTGCCGCAATCCCGGAACTCTGCCCGATCCTTCCCGGACGCCCGATGATGCTCTGCTCCCCGATGGCTTTCATCACTTCATCCACGGAAAGGTCATAGGCACGCATCCTGTCCGGATTAAGCCAGATCCTCATCGCATATCTTCGGCTCCCCAGGATCTGGGATTTGGCAATCCCGTGGATCCGGTTGATTTCCGGGATGATGTTAACGGTAGCGTAGTTGTACAGGAATTTTTCATCCATGTCTTTGCCGGTGCTGTACAGGTTGACGTACATCAGCATACTCGGCTGGATCGGGTTCACCACTACCCCTTCTTTCTGCACGAGTTCCGGCAGGAGCGGCATCACCTGGTCCACCCTGGTTTTTACGAGTACGACCGCCTCATTGGGATTGGTGCCCGGATCAAAGACCACGTTTACGGTAGCTTCCCCGGCACTGGTTGCATCCGTAGTGATGTACCGCATCCCCTGAACCCCGTTGATGGCATTTTCTATGGTAATCAGTGATGATTTCACGAGTACATCTGCACTGGCTCCCGGATAGGCAATGGAAACCGCTACCGTAGTAGGCGCAATTTTAGGAAACTGCTCGGTAGGCAGCTGCTTGATCGCCAGTCCCCCGATAAATAAGATTACGACCGATATCACAATGGCGAAAACCGGCCTGTGTATTACTTTCTTAAACATAATGCTGCTTTTAGGTTACTCGGCATACAGATCCAGGTTCGACATTACTTTTTCCGGTTTCTGATACCTGGAACTGATCTTCTGGTTTTCCTGCACCAGCCTCAGACCGTCCAGCAGAATCCTGTCGTCTTTCCCCAGTCCCGAAGCCACCACGTAAATATGCGGCAGCTCGGCAGCCACTTTAATTTCGCGGGCTTTCACCTTGTTGTCTTTGGTGATCACATACACATATTTTTTCTCCAGCTCCTCAAAAGTTGCTTTCTGAGGGATCATGACCGCATGGGGATACGGAGCAGTGATGAGGATATTCCCAGTTTCCCCGTATCTGAGGAGTCCGTTCGGATTCAGGAAAGTGGCCCGGTAGGCAATGTTCCCGGTTTCATTATCGAAATCGGATTCTATGGTTTCCACCACACCCTGCTGGCTGAATTCTTTTCCATTGGCCATTTTCAGGCGCACATGGAGCGGCTCGTTTTTTCGATCCGCCATCTGGTCCAGATATTCCGCCTCCGGAACATTGAAATACACCCACATTTTGCTGTTGTCCGATAATTCGGTGATCAGCTCGCCATCATCCACCAGGCTGCCCTTCCGTACATGAAGTTTCCCGACAATCCCGGAAAAAGGAGCGCGGATTTCAGTGAATTTCAGGTGGGTATCGGTAGAGGCCAGCTCGGCTCTGGCTTTATCATACCTTGCTTTGGCCATCGCCATTTCCTGCGGCGCCACAATATTTTTGTCGGGAAGGTTTTTGGTATTCTGGTATTCAATTTCGGCATATTTGGCTTCCGCCTTAGCCCGGTTTACATCCGACTCATACAGGTTCGGCATAATCTTGAACAGCAGCTGCCCTTTTTTCACTGCCTGTCCTTCGTCCACATAAATCGACTGGATGTACCCCTTTTCCTGTGCGCGGAGCTCAATATGGTTGATGGAGCGGATCTGCGCCACATATTCTTTATCAATCAGCGTGTCTTTTACCAGAGGGCTCGTCACGTTGAACGTCGCCGCCTCGGCTTTTTCTTTCTTTTCAGACTGACAGCTTACGCACCAGAATATCAGGCACAGGTTTACATACATGAGACTTTTCTTGACCATGATCTTAATACATTTAAATAATAATTTGAAAATTTGAAAATAGGATGTCAGGCTCTCAGCGGAATGCGAAAGCCGTTAATTTGTTCTTGAAAAGCAGTATGGAATCACAATCGGATGACCCTGTACTGGATGTACAGATCATCACAAAGGGGCTTTAACAGCTCGGAATGAGCCAGTGAAACGGCAATTTTATGGTCGTGAAACGTAGTGACAAAATCCGAAATCAGGTGCCAGAAGCCATCCCTGAACAGCATCATCAGTCCTGAGGAAGCCCCGGTCTCTACGGTGTCATCGTTTTCAGTATCGTTTTCGGAAAGGTTGGCGCGGATTTTAGTGAAGCGCGGGTGTCCAATGGTCAGGGCACCGTCTGTTTCATGCTCATTGAGGAACATGACTGATTTTGCAGCATGCCTGTCCTGCGTATTCAGTATCTCAGCACCCAGCTCGAAAACAGAATCATTATCAGCGGAAATATACTGCTGCAGCTGCCCGTAATAAAAACCGAGAACGGTTAAACCGGCAAACAGCAAGCTATATAGATATTGATAAAATCTCCCTTTCATTGCAGTACAAATGTAATGAACTTCAGCCTCCCGGCCAAAATGGAAAGATTAAAAAATCTTTAAAAATTGGGTTTGACAGGTTATTTTAGCTTTTGCAGATGAACTCTTTCCAAGCATTTTAAAAAATCTTCGATTTTTAAAAACTTATGTGTTCTTCTGTTTTCAACGATGGATTCTTAAGATTCTTATGTGTCAAAAACTTTTGTGGTTATATGAAATTCCATTTTTTTAATTCGTTCATTTTGCTTCTTCCTAACTCGTTCATTTTGCCTTGATGCAAAACGAACCAAAAGATCAAGACTGGATTCTTCCGCTAACCGAAAGTCTTATGCACTAAAAATTCTAAACTTGCGTGGTAGCAAAAGGGTTGCTCCGATTCAAATTTGGTCCCACGCTTCGGACAATAGAATTTTCTTAACGTTTATAAGCCTTCCGGTCTTAACGCTCCAGACTCCTAGGTCAGTTTTACTTTTTAGGAATGGTTGCAATTCTTGTATTCATCATGAAATCAAATTATACAAATATTCGATTTCAGCCACCATAAAAATCGTAGATTTTTAAAAACTAATGTGCTCTTCTGTTTTCAAAGCTTGCTTCTTAAGATTCTTATGTGTCAAAAACTTTTGTGACTGTTGTGGTTTATATAAATTAATTCGTTCATTTTGCTTCTTTCAAGTTTATTTTTTTATTTGAATCAGCGAACCCTGCGGGTTTGCCTTGATGCAAAACGAACCAAAAGATCAAGACTGGATTCTTCCGCTAACCGAAAGTCTTATGCACTAAAAATTCTAAACTTGCGTGGTAGCAATAGTATAGCTTCGATTCAAAGTTAGTCCCACGCTTCGGACAATAGAATTTTCTTAACGTTTATAAGCCTTCCGGTCTTAACGCTCCAGACTCCTAGGTCAGTTTTACTTTTTAGGAATGGTTGCAATTCTTGTATTCATCATGAAATCAAATTATACACATGTTCGATTTCAGCTACCATAAAAATCGTAGATTTTTAAAAACTTCTGTGTTCTTAATGTTTTCAACACCGGCTTCTTAAAACTCTCATGTGTTAAAAACTTTTATGACTGTTGTGTTTTTATTCTCTCGCAGATCGGAAGATCTCGCAGATTCTTTTCACGCATTTAAAAAACCGTAGGTTTTTAAAACTTCTTTGTTCTTAATGTTTTCAAAGCTGGCTTCTTAACATTCTTATGTGTCAAAAACTTTTGTGACTGTTGTGGTTATATAAATTAATTCGTTCATTTTGCTTCTTTCAAGTTTATTTTTTTATTTGAATCAGCGAACCCTGCGGGTTTGCCTTGATGCAAAACGAACCAAAAGATCAAGACTGGATTCCTCCGCTAACCGAAAGTCTTATGCACTAAAAATTCTAAACTTGCGTGGTAGCAAAAGGGTTGCTCCGATTCAAATTTGGTCCCACGCTTCGGACAATAGAATTTTCTTAACGTTTATAAGCCTTCCGGTCTTAACGCTCCAGACTCCTAGGTCAGTTTTACTTTTTAGGAACGGTTGCAATTCTTGTATTCATCATGAAATCAAATTATACAAATATTCGATTTCAGCCACCATAAAAATCGTAGATTTTTAAAAACTTATGTGTTCTTCTGTTTTCAAAGCTTGATTCTTAAGATTCTTATGTGTCAAAAACTTTTGTAACTGTTGTGGTATTATTCTCTCGCAGATCAGCAGATAACATAGATTTTTCACGCATTTAAAAAACCGTAGGTTTTTAAAAACTCATGTGTTCTTCTGTTTTCAAGGCTGGCTTCTTAACATTCTCATGTGTCAAAAACTTTTGTGACTGTTGTGGTTTTATTCTCTCGCAAATCGGCAGATCACTCAGATTTTTTCACTCATTTAAAAAACCGTAGGTTTTTAAAAACTCATGTGTTCTTCTGTTTTCAAAGCTGGCTTCTTAAAATTCTTAAGTGTAAAAACTCTTTTGTGACTGTTGTGGTTTATATTTTAAATGATCTTAATTTCAGACTGGATCACACCACTTTAATCGTTATTAAAACCACCCCATCAAAAATTCTTTGAATTTTCGCCACCCTCTGAGGGAGGGGAGCTCTTTCTTGTGGTTGACTATCTGAACTCAAGTACCAGCTGAACTGATCGCTTACCATCTAACGCAGCATCAATGGGGTTGAATTATGCTTTAATCCTGATGATTCCCAGCTTGTCAAGCACCCGCATGGTCTGGAATCCCATATCCCATTCAAACCAGCGGGAGGCATTGTTGGGTCTTTGAGGATGCTTATGGTGGTTGTTGTGATAGGCTTCGCCCCAGAAAAGAAGATCTACCGGGAGGATGTTTTTAGAGGTATTGGACATGGGGTAGTTCTCGTACCCGAATTTGTGGGCCCACCAGTTGACGGCCATTCCCTGTAAAGATCCCATGATGATGGTGGCCGGCAGGAACAGCCATTGCCACCAGGCCGTTGCCAGCAAAGCATAGATTCCTACATACACACCGATCCAAAGGATGCGGGTGATATAGTTGTGGGCAAACCGGTCAAAGCGTTCCCAATCCGGCAGGTTCTTTTTGTACTTTTCAGGTGCATCGGTTTTCCCGATGTAGAGGTGGAAATAATTGGTCCTGGTGGTCCACATCATGAGGAAGGGATTAGGATCGTTGTGAGGCGAATGGGGATCTTCCGGCTGATCGGTATGCGCATGGTGCAGGCGGTGCATCAGGCCGTACGTGTAAGCGCTGATGTAGGATGAACCCTGGGTAATAAAGCAGCCCAGGTAAAATACCCGCTCCCAGAATTTCGACATGGTAAACAGATTATGGGCCGCATACCGGTGATGAAAAACCGACTGAAAAAATAACGACGCATACCAGTGTATGATGATGAAAATGAATAGTGCCATAAGATGAGGATTAAAAATTGAACAATTGATTTCTGAAACAGCCTGAAAAAGAGATGATCGTGATACCTGATGCTATGGCTGCTTACTTATATATACGACGCATCCGGCGACGCAGTTTTCTCGACCCGGGCAGAGGCATACTGATATCCGGCTAACATCCTATCAGACAGCCTTTAGAAATCAGGATAATAATGTATATTTGATGGGATTGCCGGCAGAACATTCCATAATGGGTAACATCTCCGTTGTAACGCTACCGGCTGAAACATAATGGCAAAGGATATGCATGATAAGAAAAACAACAAGAGAAACCCTGTAGAATGATCCCCAATAACCTTCCGGCTCCAACAGCACTGAATGGCCTTGTCCTGGCCGGCGGAAAAAGCAGCCGCATGGGCATCCCCAAAGATACCATGAACTGGCATGGAAAGGAGCAGCGTTACAGGGTTGCGGACCTTTTGGCTGCGTTGTGTCATGACGTCTATATTTCGTGTCGTCCGGATCAGAAGGAAGACATTGATCCTGCCTACGGTGCATTGCCTGATATTTTCCCGGATATGGGCCCGCTTGGCGGCATCCTGTCCGCCTTCAACGTTCAGAAAGATGTCGCCTGGCTCGTAGTCGCGTGTGATATGCCTTTGCTGGATGAAAAGGCACTGGATTTCCTGGTCAGGTCCAGGAATCCAGCCAGCATAGCCACGACGTTTGAAAGTCCCGTTGATGGCTTACCGGAGCCTCTGGTGACGATCTGGGAACCCGGAAGTTATCCGCTGCTGTTGAATTTTGTTCATTCCGGACCAGCTTCACCCAGAAAGTTTCTGATGCAGCATCGCATTTCAATCCTGAAACCGGAACATCCCGATACGTTAGTGAATGTCAATACGCCCGAAGAGGCTGATCAGATCAGGGAAATGCTGAAAAGAAATAGGAATCCAGAGTGAGGTGTTTAAACTGATAGATTATTTGATTCTTGCGTTACCTGATTTTGGAGTTTTTGATAACTGATGTTGAGTCAGTTATTTTTATCAACCACCCTGTCAAAAATTCTTTGAATTTTCGCCACCCCTCCGCGGAGGGGAATTTTGCAGCGGGTATTTCCGCAAACTGCAAAGATTTTATGTACACTTAAAAACCGTAGGTTTTTAAAAACTCATGTGCTCTTCTGTTTTCAAAGATGGCTTCTTAAAATTCTTAAGTGTAAAAAACTTTTGTGGTTACTGAACCTCGCGGCAAGTTAGTCCCTCTTTGCAGACAGCTTAAGTATAGCATAGTACATAATGCCGCCTATAAAGTAGCACATCGCATCTATTATATCAGCAGTATAAATATTTGAAATCTTCGGACTGATAACTTCAAAAGTTAGGGTAAGGTACAGTGCGGAAGATAATATAAAACGTAATGATGGATTCCAGGTATTGTCTATATACATATTGACAAAGATTTTAATGGTGTAGCAAAACATCGGTACACTATATAAATCAGTACAATGACTGTTGATACAGGGGATGATAATACCGTTTTTCCTGCATAACAGCACTATGATCCAAACCAATAGCCCTACAAAGTAGTACTTTGATATTTTGACGCTATCAATCATGCATGTACTATTGCCATTATTATACTAAGCAAAACCTGTAAGACTGTTAGAATAACTTCAACTGCAGATTTTTTAGGTTTGCTTTCGTTTTCTTCTTTTTGGGCTTTTTTGTAATCAAAATTATATGGATTCATCAGAGATATTTTTACAAAGCTACAAAATTAGAACAATTGTTCTAAATGATTTTTATCATTATATTTGTATCTATATGAATACAAAGGACAAAATCATACAGAAGGCATTGATGCTTTTTAACGACAGGGGATATACTGTAGTTACCACCCGGCATATAGCCCAAGAGCTCGAAATAAGTCCCGGCAATCTGCATTATCATTTTAAACATTCCGAAGAAATTGTCAGCGTACTGTTAACTGATTTGATTTGTAAAACCGAGTTTCTGATGAATAGCTTTAAAAGGGACTCAGGAATCAGCATTCCAAACCTTCAGCATTATTTACGCTCTGTGCTTGAACTTTTTTTTGATTACAGATTCATCTTTATTAATTTCAATGATGTTTTCAGGGATGTACCGGAGCTTAAAAGTAAATTTTTGGAGGTATACAGTAAAAGAAAGAAACAGTTTGAAGAGATTATACGTGAGTTTCAGCACATGAAAATATTCCGTGAGAACCTGCCTTTAGAACTTCTTGAAAGTGTAATTGCACAAATTTTTATCATTGCTGACAATTATATTTCTTATAATAGAGTGATTAATGAATTTGAGAAGAGCGAGGCCGTCCGATATTATTCACAAATCATCATGAATCTATTTTTACCGCTTTTTGTGGAAAAAGAAAGAACATATTATCTTCAAAATTACCTTTCATATTAATTGGATTACGGTTATCTATCGTTTATTGTGTTGAGGATATTCCACAGTCTCCTGTCAGTGCCGGCAGGTCGCACAGGTTCGAACCGAGATTTGAGATGTATATAAAAACCGTAGGTTTTTAAAAACTCATGTGTTCTTAATGTTTTCAAAGCTATCATCTTAAAATTATTAAGTGTCAAAAAAAGCTTTTGTGACTGTTGTGGTTATATAAAATTACATTTTTTTAATTCGTTCATTTTGATTCTTCCTAACTCGTTCATTTTGCCTTGATGCAAAACGAACCAAAAGATCAAGACTGGATTCTTCCGCTAACCGAAAGTCTTATGCACTAAAAATTCTAAACTTGCGTGGTAGCTAAAGAGTTGCTTCGATTCAAATTTGGTCCCACGCTTCGGACAATAGAATTTTCTTAACGTTTATAAGCCTTCCGGTCTTAACGCTCCAGACTCCTAGGTCAGTTTTTACTTTTGGGAATAGTTGCAATTCTTGTATTCATCATGAAATCAAATTATAAAAATGTTCGATTTCACTCACCATAAAAACCGTAGGTTTTTAAAAACTGATGTGTCCTTCCTGTTTTCAAAGCTGGCTTCTTAAAATTCTTATGTGTCAAAAAGCTTTTGTGGCTGTTGTGGTTATATAAAATCACATTTTTTTAATTCGTTCATTTTGCTTCTTTCTTGTTTATTTTTTTATCTGAATTAGCGAACTCTGCGGGTTTCCCTTGATGCAAAACGAACCAAAAAATCAAGACTGGATTCCTCCGCTAACCGAAAGTCTTATGCACTAAAAATTCTAAACTTGCGTGGTAGCAAAAGGGTTGCTCCGATTCAAATTCGGTCCCACGCTTCGGACAATAGAATTTTCTTAACGTTTATAAGCCTTCCGGTCTTAACGCTCCAGACTCCTAGGTCAATTTTACTTTTAGGAATGGTTGTAATTCTTGTATTCATCATGAAATCAAATTATAAAAATGTTCGATTTCACTCACCATAAAAACCGTAGGTTTTTAAAAACTAACGTGCTCTTCTGTTTTCAAAGATGGCTTCTTAAAATTCTTAAGTGTCAAAAACTTTTATGACTATTGTGGTTTAAAATCATCTTGCAAATCAGCAGATCACACCGGTTTTTACTTTACGCATCATAAAAAACCGCAGGTTTTTAAAACTCATGTGTTCTTAATGTTTTCAAAGCTATTATCTTAAAATTCTCATGTGTCAAAAACTTTTATGACTGTTATGGTTTCACTCCGACACACTCTAATTCTCTAACTTCCTCCCTAAAACACTCCCACATTCAAACGCTCTCACCCTACAACTCTTAAACGCTCCACTCTCCCACTCTACTCAGCCGTATTTGTTCCCGTAGCCGCCACAATGTCCTCATCCATTTGCTGATAGTGTTCAGGATAGTGTTTCCGGATTTTGATGCGTACGTATTTGGATGCCGGCATATTGGCCCCGTCAACAACGTTATTGATGGAAACCAAAACATTGGTTTCAGGGAAATAGGTCATGGTACTTTTCTGGGGAATCTGGTATTTAACAACGATGAACAGTGGAGCAATCCGTTCGATCCCGTCATCATAATTGAAGAGGTCTACTTTGTCGCCTTCTTTTAATCCGGCCTTTTCGATATCCAGTTCATTCATCATCACGATCCTCCGTTCGTTGAAAATCCCGCGGTAGCGGTCATCAAGGCCATAAACGACGGTATTGAACTGGTCGTGGGTACGGGTGGTGGCCATCAGGTACTCGTCATCTGCGAGAGAATTGTCAGGAACCGGAGTAATGTTGAACGCTGCCTTTCCGGGGAAATGTTCGCTGCTGAATTTTCCGTCCCGCGGATTGTTCGGCAGGTAGAATCCTCCTTTCTGTACGACCCTTTCATTATAATGCTCGAATCCGGGGATGCATTGGGAAACATCATCGCGGATGGCATCATAGCTGTTGATGAACCGGTCCCAGTCGATGACGGAACGTTCCCCCAATACGGCTTTCGCCATCCGGCATGCGACGTGGGTCTCATTGATCAGGTGTTCTGAAACGGGTTCCAGGACCCCTCGTGACCATTCCACTACGCCCATGGAATTCTCGGTGCTGATATGCTGGAGTTTTCCGTTAACGATATCTTTCTCACTTCTGGAAATAACCGGCAGGATCAGCGCTTCTTTGCCGTGGATCAGGTGGCCGCGGTTGAGTTTGATAGAGACCATCACCGACATTTCCAGCTTGCGCATGGCTTCAGCGGTATACGTAGTATCCGGTGCTGCCGACAGGAGGTTACCGCCCATGCAGAACATGAATTTCACTGTTCCTTCATGCATGGCTTTAATGGCTTTCACCACATCATAGCCGTCCTGGCGCGGCACTTTAAATCCATAGAATTTTTCCAGGGTATCCAGCTGTTCTTCCGTAGGCTTGTGATTCACCAGCAGCGTCCTGTTGCCCTGGACATTGCTGTGCCCGCGGACCGGGCAGACTCCTCCGCCTTTGATTCCGATGCTTCCTTTCATCAGAAGCAGGTTGACGATATTATAGATCATGTCTACGCCGTTATGCTGCTGGGTAATACCCATTCCCCAGCAAATGATGATCCGTTTCCTGGCCGCGATCATCTGTGCTGCTTCCCTGAGTTTTTCAACCGGAATACCACACTCAGCAGCGAGGAAGTTAAGGTCGTAGCGTTTGAGCTCTTCCACTAACGCATCAAATCCGGCTGTTTTATCTCTGACGAAATTATGGTCGATGACTTTGCCCGGATTGTTCTCCTCTTCTTCCAGCACCAGGATCTGTAAAGCTTTCAGCAAAGCCATATCGCCGTTAATTTTTACCGGCAAATATAAGTCTGACAGTTCAAAAGGTTTGGTGATCGCCGCAAGTGGTTTCTGCGGATCCTTGAATCCCATCAGTCCGGCTTCCGGAAGCGGGTTAATGGCCATAATTTTGGCACCGTTCTTTTTCCCTTTGGTAAGGGCTGAAAGCATCCTTGGGGAATTGGTTCCCGGATTCTGTCCTATGATGATGATGAGATCGGATTCATAAAAATCTTCGAGCTTTACGGAACCTTTTCCGAATCCGATGCTTCTGGTGAGTGCATACCCGGAGGTTTCATGGCACATATTGGAACAGTCGGGGAAATTATTGGTCCCGAATTCCCGCCCGAACAGCTGGTACACCCAGGTCGCTTCGTTGCTGGTCCTCCCGGAGGTATAAAATATGGCTTCGTCCGGAGAATCCAGGCCGTTTAGTTTTTCTGCAATTTTAGTGAAGGCATCATCCCAGCTGACCGGCTGATAATGGGTACCTCCTTTCGGAAGGTACATGGGTTCCGAGATCCTTCCCAGCTGGCTGATCTGATAATCCGTCATTTTTGCCAGGTCATAGACTGAATGTTCACTGAAAAATTCGGCCCCGATGGTTTTGGAGGTGGCTTCTTCAGCAAGCGCTTTCGCTCCGTTCTCGCAGTATTCCGCGATCTTTGAACGGTCGTGATCAGGATCCGGCCATGCACAGCTTGGACAGTCGAAACCGTCAAACTGGTTCATGCTGAACAATGCCCTGCCACCGCGGAGTACGGAAGCATCGCGTACCAGCTGCTCCAGCGAATGCATGACTGCCGGGACACCTGCCGCCCATTTTTTAGGGGATTCCAGCTTCAGGTCCAGCAGTTTATATGGTGATTCTGCGGATGGTGACTGGCTGGAGGGATGATCTGTTTTTTTATTCAATCCGTTATTTTCCATACGGCTGTGATTTTGAAGGTGTTGTATTTAGCATTTGGCATTCGGATTCGGGTAGTTGTCGCTCTGGTCTTCCAGGGTATTGTCCAGGCACACAAAATCCTTTTCTACCAGCAGGCTGATCTTTCCGGACTGCCCGTTGAATCCTACCTTATCCGTGGTAACCCATTCCCCGACCATAGCGGCCGGCATTTTTAGGACTATCCTGCTGTCTGTGAAATCGGCTGAAATGGTTTCATCTTCTGTTCTTTCAATCGCATATATCAATGTGCTGCCCGGAAATTCCGTATAGCCGGAAACCATTCCGTTCTTACTCAGTTCCGTTACCTCCGACTGTGTGAGGCGGAATCTTAAGCTATTGTCTTTAATTCTTATTTTCATTGTGTAAATCCTCAGATTGTAATGGATCAATTATGATGTGTTTTTTTATTGTACTGCAAAGTATCATTCAGATGCTTCATCATACCGGATGGCAGATTTAGCCGCTTGTTCATTTAATCCTTTCTATCCATCTCTATTTTTATATGGCTGCTTTCATGGTAGATATTGAACCGGTTGTCCCGAAGGAAGCCAAGAAGGGTCATATCAAATTCTTTCGCAAGGTCTACGGCCAGGCTCGAAGGCGCCCCTATCGCCACCACCACAGGGATTCCTGCCATGGCTGCTTTCTGGATCAGTTCAAAACTTGCCCTTCCGCTGAGCAGCAGGATCCGGTCTGTGAGGGGCAATTGTCCCGCCATCAATGCATTTCCGATCAGCTTATCCAGGGCATTGTGCCGTCCGACATCCTCGCGCAAAGCCAAAAGATTCCCGTTTACATCAAACAGTCCCGAAGCATGGATGCCGCCGGTTGCACTGAAATTATTCTGGAATGTCCGGAGTTTTTCAGGCAGCTGATAAAGCGTTTCCAACGCTATTCTCTGCGGTTTCTTTTCCAGATCCCGAAATGTACTCACGGTCCTGATGGATTCTATAGATCCCTTTCCGCATACTCCGCAGCTGGATGTGGTATAGAAATTACGGTCGGTATTCATGAGTTTGGGTGTATAGCCTCCTGCAAGCTCAACAACAACCGTATTCTCGCCGGTCCTGGAACAGACAGCCGGGGAATGATATACGTCTTTTACGTTTTCCCGGCCTGCAATAATGCCTTCGGTAAAAAGGAAGCCTACTGCCAGTTCAGCATCATTTCCCGGCGTCCGCATGGTAACGGAGATATTCCTGGTGATTTTCTGTAGCTCAGCGTCATAGGAAACCCGAATTTCCAGAGGTTCCTCCACAGAAATATCATCGGTACACGGAAAGCCCAGGCTGTCTTTCACTTTGACAATCTCTATCTTCTGTACGGAATTATGCTCCAGGATACCGGCTTTCATGTTTACGGAATTTTATCAGCTGCTGCCTTTTGTGATTCTGTTTTGATGACCATGAATCATCAATCTTGATACCACATTAGTAAATATACATATTTTTGTGCCTCAGATAAGATTTTAAAATCGAAAAAGACTGCCCAAAAGGACAGTCTGTATTGTATGCCTGTCCCCTGACAGGACTGCAAACTGATTTTACCGCGAAATGTATCGCTTAATCAGTATTTTCCCTGGCTTTCAGAAACTGACCTTCCTGATAGATGGCATTATGCTCTTTGCTGTATTCCACCGTTTCAAGGACAACCTTTTTTATGTCTTCCGTAACCCTTGAAAAGCCGAGCATCTTCACGATCAGCGGAACAAGATTATCCGGCTGTATGGCCACAGAATCCGAAACGACTTTTGTAATGGCCAGGCTGATTTCTTCGGGTGAAACCAATGCTATTTTGCGCGAACCGGACGGAAGCATGCTCCTGTTCCGGATGACAAGCTCTTTTTCCGGATCCCATAAAAAATCCCCTTTCCTGAGCAATGCTCCATGTTCAACGGCATAATCCGCCGCACCGGCTAAAGAAGAACGGATACGGCTTCCTATCTTTGAAATCCCGTTAGCTTCCGTGATCCTCCTGGCCACCTCTTCAAAATGAACGGGACTTTCTGCTTTTACCACTTCACAGATCCAGCTGCTGAGTTTTCCTACAGGATACAGGTGGAGCTCCTGACCTGCAATTTCCGCCGGCAGTACAGCCAGCTCATAGAAGGGAAAAATTTCAGGATTTTCTTCCACAGGCTCTTCACGCACCAGGTTTTTAAGTTCTGCCATCAGTTCTTCTTCCATGCTGTCATTATGTTCCGCCTGTGTTTTGGCCTTCTCAACAGCGTCTTTAATCAGCTTTAATTCTCCTGCCGGGTTCCTGAACCAGTCCAGGCTCCATACCGACAGGATATTCCACCCCATGCCTTCCAGCACAGCATTTCTCAACCGGTCACGGTCACGGGCCGATTGGGCATTCTGATAGGACCTGCCGTCGCAGCTGATGCCCAGCAGGTATCTGCCCGGATGGTCCGGATCTGCTATTGCCAGGTCTATGTAAAACCCTTCAGAACCCACTTTTTCACGGACGATGTATCCTTCTTTGCGTAACGTTTCCGCAACAATGTTCTCAAAAGGCTGAGGCTGGTACGGCTGCTCATCCTTATGGCTTTCGAACTTGCCATTCTCCGCGAAATAAAGGAAGTTCTTCAACGCCCTGATCCCGAATTTGGCATTCGGGCCGATCACCATATCTGCTGCCGTGATATTGGTGAATACCTCACAGCGGCTTTTGGCCCGGGTAATCAGTACATTCAGCCTGCGCTCCCCTCCTTCATTATTCAGAGGGCCAAAGCTCATCGGCACTTTTCCGTCTTCGGTCCTTCCGTAACCAATACTGATGAAGATAACATCCCTTTCATCGCCCTGCACATTTTCAAGGTTTTTAACAAAGAAAGGTTCGTCTGCATGACTACTGAAATAGCTTTCCACCTCAGGATTTTTCCTCCTCCGAATCTCTATGGCATTCTGTATGGCCTGCATCTGGGATGTACTGAATGCCACGACCCCGAGACTCAGCTTAGGATTGGTAAGGGCATGCTGAATCACAGCATCGGCCACTTTTTCAGCTTCCTTAGGATTGGTCCGTGTTTTTCCTTTATCATAATACGTATCCGGCAAATGGTTAAAAGCCAAGCCAAGCCTGTTTTTTGATCCCGGGCTCGGGAAAATGATCAGCCTGTTTTCATAAAACTCCTGATTGGAAAGGCTGATGAGGGATTCGTGCCTGCTTCGGTAATGCCACCGCAACATACGCTGAGGAGCACCCTGCGCATCACACATGCCGAGGATGCTCTGCATATCTGCCGTTACATTCTCTTCGTCTTCCGTATCCGTATTCAGCTTATCAAAGAAACTGGTGGGCGGCATCTGCCGGGTATCTCCCACGACCACGATCTGTTTCCCCCTGGCAATAGCACCCAGCGCATCAACAGGCCTTACCTGGCTGGCTTCATCAAAGATCACCAGGTCAAAATCGATGCTGTCCGGAGGCAGGAAATTAGCAATCGACATCGGGCTCATCATGATCACCGGCTTTATGGCCTGGATCGCCAGTCCTGCTTCCTGCATGAGCCTGCGTATCGGCATGTGGCGCGCTTTTCTGTTGAACTCGCTTTTCAGGATGTTGACCTGCCCGCCGCCGTCCTGTTTCGGAACGCCTTCCCAATGTTTTAAAGCCACCTTAGCCCTGTTGTAATACTGTTTAAGCACATCAATCCTCCTGAACCTGGCAATGGTTTCCTCATGGGTAGACCGTTCGAATTTCCTCAGTTCCGGACTGTTCAGCATAGCCTGTTCCAAAAGGTGCTCATACCATGTTTTCCGGAATGCGGTCTTCAGATGGATTCCTGCATCACCCCAGCCTTCAGCAGCTTTGATCAGAAATCCGGTACCCTGCTTTTCAACTTCTTCTTTCAGCACGTTCCATGATACGATCTTATGGATTTCAGGCAGCTGCTCTTTCCATTGACTCAGTACGGTAACCTGCGCAGACAGTCTGAATTGATCAATCCCGTTTCCGTCAAAATCCAAATGTCTGAACAATGACCGGAACATTTTCTGCTGTTCATCGAACAGGCTGCCTGCATCAACAGCTAAGGACCTCATCGTCTCTGTATTTTTATTCTTTTCCAGCAGTTCGAAAATTGCCGGATCGATATCTCCCTGCCTTAGATGGGTATGGATATCCTGTACATAAGCTGCTTTTTCCTTTAAATTTTCCGGATCGGATTTATGCCCGTTCCAGTTCTGTCCGAAGAGCCTGCTTCCCAATGCATCATAGGCAAGCAAAGCAGAGGACAATCTCTTTCCTTCCATTAAAGCATTGACCAGATCCAGCTTTTTCTCTGCATCGTCCGGCATTGCGCCCTGTAAAAAAGAGGCCAGTTTTTTGACGCTCTTTTTATAGTCCCCGATAATGAATTTATACCATTTCTTCCCATGTTCCATGATGTTCTGCCTGATGTCCAGTACATCCTGTGACCAGGCTTCCGGAATAAATACAGGGTCATAAGTGCTGTGGATCCGGGCTAATTTGCTGATGGTTTCCAACAGGTCTGCAATATCATTCTGATTATTCAGCCATGCCGGATCTGCTACCGGCATTGAGGCGGTTCCCGGATTTTTCGCTGCCCATTCTGCGGTATTCAGAAGCTTTTTGATTTCCGTTCCGTCAACAGGCTCCGGAAAATCCATGTATTCACTGAGTGTCTTTAAGGAATGGATAAGGTTTTCTGTAGTAAGAACAGATTCTGACAGGAGCTCCGCCGCCAATTCTTCATCTTTGGGAAGGAAAATGGTTAAACGGCTGCCGTAAAAAAGCAATTTCTCAGGCGGACCGATCTTGGTAAGCCTGGCCTGGACCTGCTCTGCAGCCTGCTCAATGTCCTGCACCCGTGCGGAGTCGAATGTTGACAGGTCAGGGATGGAAACCTTTGGAAATTTATAGCCTGGATTTTCAGTATTTATTTTCAGCATGTTCCCTATAAGGTCATGCACTGACAAACCGCTTTTTTCAATCGGACGGTTAATTTCAGCAGTATAGGCATTCAGCTCATGGACAATAGGTTCCAATAGCCGGATTTCATCTTCAAGATGGGCTACGGTAGGCCTGCCCAATTCAAGGATCCGTTTTAATTCTGCATGGAGTTCCCGTTTGTTTGCTTTGTTGCTGTGGAGTTCCAGGCAGGCTTCTCCCAGCCCTATACTGTCCAATCTTCGCTTCACTACTTCAAGGGCGGCCATTTTTTCAGCGACAAAAAGGACTTTTTTACCATTGCCTACTGCATTGGCAATCAGATTGGTAATGGTTTGTGATTTCCCGGTACCCGGAGGTCCCTGGATCACCATATTCCGCCCTTCATGCACCGCGAGCATGGCAATGACCTGTGAGCTGTCCGCATCTACTACCTGTAAAAGCTGATCCGCCTCCGTTTCTTCATCCAGCTGATGTTCTTCTCCTACGGAAGGCTGTGGTTCGGTAAACCCGTTTCCGAAAAGAGACTGAAGAATGGGATGGTCAAAAGGCTTTTTATGCTCCGGCCACTCGTCACTGTCGAGGTCATGGTAAATCATGAATTTCCCGAAAGAGAAGAACCCCAGCTCAATACGGTTATGGTCAACCGTCCAGTTTTCCAGGTGGGCAATATGCTTCTCAATGTCATTGAAATAGGCTGCAATATCGAGGTCTTCCTCGCCCGGAAGATCAGGAATGGTGAGATTGAAATCTGCCATCATTTTGGCCTGAAGCGATAAATTAGCTCCTATTTCACCGCCGGTATACCGCAGGCGGAACCTTTCGCTGGCACTGGAACGTTCAAGGGCTACCGGAACCAGGATCAGAGGAGCCATTCGTACGTCATCGTTATTTCCTTTTTCAAACCAGCTGAGCATTCCTAAAGATAAAAACAGGGTATTCACTCCCTGCTCTTCAATGCTTGTTCTGGCAGCGTAATAGGTATTCAGAATTTTAGACTGAAGCTTCTGTTCGGATTCATCCGTCTGCAGGCGGGTATCTTTGTATGCTTCCTGCAGTTCGGTATCAGACAATGGCGGCAGTTCAAAAAGCTCGTCATCATCCTTCTTTCCGGGCCTACCCAAAAATGTCATGGCTTTGTTCTGCCTTACCAGGATATCATAGATGGAAACCGACTGTTCCTGGACAATATGCAGTCCTCTTGCCTTGGGAATTTTATAGTTTAATAATGTGTTGCGCATCCCAAGATCCAGCAGCTCTTTTCTGGCTGCTTCCAGCTTGGGAAATATAACGTCTTTCATAGTTTATGATTATGGAGCTTCTAATGTAGAAAAAATTAGGGAGACTTTAATACGGGTTTACGTAAAACCATTTATGTACAGGAACTGCCCTAATGGTGATGCCGCACAACACTTGATGGTTGAAGGGTAAAAAACAACCCGTTACGGACCGGCTCGAACTTATGCTTTTTAATTCTGCAAAGTTTTCATTTTGTTCGTTATTTTTGTATATCCAATGTTCACCGGCAACCCTGATATTATGAACTACACCTTTTCTGAAAATCCTCAAATAGGAACCGTTTTAAGCTTTACCGAACTGATCCGTACGCAATTCACGGGCAGTATGAATGCGCTGTGCTGGCAACGGAAGGTAACCGGTGATTTTAAAGAGGTGGTGTCCAAACTCCGGCTGGAAGAAAATATCACAGAAATTTCTGCTGAAGATTTGCTGAGCCTGCACCTTTCGGAACAGGGTAATGCAGCAAGGGAAATTATCCTGAATGACCTGAAGCTGTTGCAGGACTTCGGGGCGCAGCCTTCCCTGAACCTGCTCAAATGCTATGAACGGGATGAAGAACTGGATTTTTTCCCAACCGATGTCTATTCCTACCATGTCGACCGTTCTCCCATCATGACTGATACTTTTCTGTGTACGTATCACGGAGCTGCCAGCGACATCCTACCGAATGACCAGGTAACCCAAAAAATCCTCATCCCTGAAATCCGTGAACAGCTTAAATCACTGCACGACGGCCCGGAAGCTGACTTTGAAGCATTCCTGAAAGAATGTTTCTTCGATCTTCATTATCAGCCCAAACCTGATGCACAGCCGGTCAATCTCGGGACCGGACACCTCTGGCGCCTCGCAGTAGACCATCCGCAGCAACAGGTGTTACCCTGTGTCCACCGGGCCCCTGTAGAAAATGACGGTGAATACAGGCTGCTGCTGATCTGCTGAGGATGAACGTTTATAACATTCACATCAATAATAGATGAAACATTAAAATAGATAACAATTCCGGCAATTGCTATCAATGTAATATTACTTAAAGGTTGAAAAAACAACGAACCATGAAAACGAGCTAAAATCCCTATTAACAATACGGCAAAATTCTCTATCTTAGTATCATAAAGACTGTATCATCACTTTAATCTCATGTCAATGAAAACATATGCTTTCCTTCTGGCTTTTAGTATGCTCAGCGTCTGTACTTCATGCCGGAATATCGGTGAACTGGTTAACGAACAGAAATCACGCTCCTATTTTATCGACTCAAAAAAGCAGATTTCCTACTGTATGAACGGCAACTGGTTCAGTTTAGGCATATCGCCGATGCCGGAAGCGGATGCGAAATCGTTTGAAGTGCTGGCAGAGGATATCGCCCGGGATAAGGATGCCGTTTATTTTCGTGCTATGAAACAAAAGCAGGTAGACCGCAATTCTTTCTATGTTGACAACCAGATCCCTAAAGACCGTTTTCATGCCTATTACACTGACATGGCTTTAGGCTTTAAAATTATTGAAGGCGCAGATCCCAAGACTTACGAACCGGTAGACCAACATGTCAACTGGGCCAGGGATAAAGACCATTATTTCTATTCCCATGATATGGTTCATGCGGACCGGAAAACATTTGCCTTCGTCAATCCCTTTTTTATGACAGATAAAGATTCTGTGTATACCATTCCTGATCTGGGCAAGTTTAAGTCGGTCATGCCTAATCCGGGAAAAGCCGAAGCCATCAATACCTATTACATGAGAATCGGAAACACCATTTATTATCCTTCTTTTCAGCAGGCTTCGGATGTTGCAACCAAGTCATTCGATGGGATACGTACTTTACGGCTGCTTGATGACAATACGCTTTGCATCAATGATGAAACCATACTGGTCCGGGGTAAAAATTTCAAATATACTGATGTTGACGCACCTTCTTTTCAGCTGCTTACTTTTACGGATAAGAATGACACCTACCCTTCCAACTATTATGCAAAAGACAAGAACAATATCTACTATGATCAGGAAGTCATTCCGGGTGCTGATGCAAAAACATTTACCCTGATCGGCCGTGATTTCGGCAAAGATGCAAGGAATGTATACTACCGTAACCAGTTGCTGAAAGGCGTAGATGCGGCCAGCTTCAAAAAAGAAGATAATTATTATAAAGATAAACTGGGGAATAAATTCAGTGCCCTGACTGGGAATAAAATATAAATTTTTACTGCCATCTTATTTCCACCTTCGAATTCTCCACATAGCATATCCGTTATTACAGCCATGTGTATCCGATTGATGGCATAACGCCAGACTAAAATTTTCATCCAAAGGTGTTTACTCACCTCAGCTTTATTTTCACCAGACCTGTAGAAGGCTTTGTTTATTCTTCACAGATCAGCATTGCCCTGCTGGAAACACTTTTCTTGCATTTCGGATTTTGCATACATCGTTACGTGAAAACAAATATATTAATCATTAAGTTTAATCTATAATATATTGAATCAAGGGCAAAAACGGACAATGAGCCTCAATAACAGCACGCTTATCTGCATGATCGTAATGATAATTTATCTGATTCAATCAAAATCTTTGGGCAATATCATTGCTAAATTGGCGTCTATTTTAAATAAAGGGGAACTCCATTTTTACTCATAAGAATGCTTTTGAGCGAAATCTGCCGAAACCTCAAATAGCAGTATCAATATTCCACATCCATACTATCAAAGATGGAGAAGCTCCCGTACAGTTTAAACCCTAATACACTCCCACCCTAAAACCCTCCCATTACAAACATTCCCCTTTAAAAACCCTATCCTCATTTGGCATGAATACCTTAACTTTGCAGCATGAATAACGATACCATTTGTGCACTGGCCACCGCCAATGGAATAGGAGCCCTCGGGATTATCCGTGTTTCCGGACAGGAAGCGCTTCCGGTAGTCCAGAAAAGTTTCCCCGGAAAGAACCTTGAAAAGCAGAAATCCCATACGCTGCATTATGGTTATTTCATGGATGGAGAGGAATCTATTGATGAGGTGATGCTGTCCATTTTTCTGGCACCGAAAAGCTTTACCACGGAAAACTCTGTGGAAATCGCATTCCACGGTTCGCCGCACATTGGAAAACGTATTCTTGAAACCCTGATTAAAAACGGAGCCCGCATGGCGAAAGCCGGGGAATTTACCCTGCGCGCTTTTATCAACGGCCGTATCGACCTTTCGCAGGCGGAAGCTATCGCCGATGTCATTGCTTCTGAAAACGAAGCATCCCGGAAAGTGGCCATCAGCCAGCTGAAAGGGGGCATCACCAATGAAATATCAGTTTTGAGGACCGACCTGCTGAATTTTGTTTCCCTGATCGAACTCGAGCTCGATTTTGCGGAAGAAGATGTGGAGTTTGCCGACCGCTCTGCCCTGAACCTGCTGCTGGATAAGATTGAATCCAAGCTGCATTCGCTGATTGACAGTTTCCAGTATGGAAATGCCATTAAGAACGGAACCGCCGTAGCGATCATCGGGAAACCGAACGCCGGAAAATCCACCCTGCTAAATGCTTTGCTGAAGGAAGAACGAGCAATTGTAAGCAATATTGCCGGCACCACCCGGGATACGATTGAGGAAGTACTGCATATTAAAGGGCATGCATTCCGTCTGATCGATACGGCAGGACTGCGTGAAACGGTGGATGAAATCGAGGCCATCGGTGTGAAAAAGGCCCGTGAAAAGGTCGCCAATGCCAATGTGCTGATTTACCTTGCCGATGCGGGAACGGAAGATTTTTCAGAAGATATCGAAATGATCCGCTCGTTGGTTCGTGAAGATCTCAAACTCATTATCTGCGCAACAAAAATCGATGAAGTCTTCCCTGCACAATACGAAAAGGCAGAAAGCATTTTCCGTGAGGCCATTCCTCAGGAGTTTGATTTCATAAAAATATCCGCAGTAGAAAACCAGAATATCCAAGACCTGAAAAATGAGCTTTCCTCTTACGTGGAACAGTTGAAGTCACAGGAAAGCAATATAGTCATTACCAACCAGCGTCATTACGAAGCCCTCCGCAAATCTATGGAAGCCGTTCATAAGGTGAAAGAAGCCATCACCTTCCGCATTTCCACCGAATTACTGGCCTATGAGCTTAGAAACGCCTTAGAGCATCTGGGAGAGATATCCGGGGAAGTCACGAATGATGAGGTGCTGGGGAATATTTTTTCTAAGTTTTGTATTGGGAAATAATCGCCATTTTCTAAGCATCATAATACAACAATACAACCCGCATTAATAAAGGAAAAACAGAAAGTGTTAAGTGACATTTTCTGACATTTGCTGACATATTTTATACCACTAAATGTGATACTCAGTTGTTTTTAATCTCTAAAAAAATGAATTTTAAGATACTCTAAGAGAAATTTAAACGGTAAATAATCGTAGATACACGCAAATACCGCTAAATATAGGGAGAGATTATTAACATATAGAAAATCGGAAAGTATCAAATGAGCAGTAACATTAAAATTGAGAAGATTTGTATCTTCTGTAAAGAAAAATTCATCGCTAAAACATTCTCTACAAAGTATTGTACTCAGATGTAATCAAAAGGATTATAAGAAGAAAGTTAAGGAGGACAAATTCCGAAAATCAGAAGAACAATTTTAAACAGATGTAAAACTTAAAGAACTGAAAGTTGTTAGGGAAAAAGGATTTAACAATAAAGATAATTATATTGTAGCAATAGATCCAACAGCACAAGTAATTTTCATAGGAATAAGAAAAGACAATAAAATAGTATTGTATGTAGAGGAGAAAATATTTCCAGATGAAATTTATCAGTGGGAAATTATTGAAAAAAATATAAAGTAGTGTTTTTTGAAAGTGAACGTATGTAAAAAGACATTTTAAAACAAATACAAGTTTGTAATCATTAGAAAGAATAAAATTGTAGAATCAGTTGATTTTATCATGATTGTGGAAAAGTCTTCTTTTGAAAAGAGGACTTTTATTTATGTAAAACCAAAAATACGACTTTGGTATAAATTACTTTTAATCAATAATTTAAAATTTATGTAAAATTCAACACACAAATAAACGCACAAATAAAAATAAAATAATTGTTAATGAAACAACTACTGTGGATAAAAAAGTTTAATTTTAAAATCAATATATTTGGATAGCAAAATACAAACAATTATATTTGCATTAATACTAACGATTATGGAGTTAAAATTCTTAAAACCTAAAGAAAATGTTTCCATTGCTAAAATTACTGTTCACAAAACAGGTAAATTGGGATTTTCAAGAGGAGCTGCTGAATTATTAAATATAGAGGGTAACAGATTCTGTAAATTCGGTATAAATGAAAAGGAAGAACTTTTTATAGTTATGTGTAAAGAAAATGATGGAGAAGCATTTAGTATTGCTAAAGCAGGTGAATATTATTATGTTACTGCAAAGTCTTTATTAAATGATATGGGTATAGATTATAGAACCAAAAACACAATAATATTCGACGTTTTTGATATTAAGGAAGATAAAATATTTAAAATGATACAGAGAGTAATAGAAAAATAATAATGATATTAAAAAAGAAGTCCAAAACTTTCTCAGGGTTGCGGGACTTCTTTATTTAGACCAAAGAGATATTCTGGCATTTGAAGTTTTGCTAGATATCCTGCTTTGTTTTGCAAACATACTATTTTTTATTTAAATATCCGTTTAAATACTGTTTAAATGTTGTTTAAATACTTATCCAATACTTTGCTTACATAGCACGACCATAGCTTCACTGTTAATCTTCTTTACAGTAATATAGGAGGATCATTCAAAATCTTATTAACAATGAGCAGAAAAGTTACAAGTAAATCAGTAGCAAAGAAAGCCTCTAAAATTCTAAGAAACCCAGCATCTTCTAAGGCAGCAAAATCAGTTGCAGGAAGTGCTTTAAGTCAAAGAGAAAAAAAGAGGTAATTTTTAATGTGAAAAGGTTTAGTGCTTACCTTTTACCCAAAAGCACTTATTAATTTATAATAATCTCTAAAAAAAAGAAAAAATGAGAGAAGATTTTTCGAAAAAACTGGAAAGTTTAAAAAATAGATATAATCCCGAGGGAAGCTATTTATATGAATCTTTAAAAGATATGGATTCAACTAAACTATCATATATTAATACTCCTGACATGTATGTACGAAGTGCAATGTCAGCCGTAGATAATAAATTTACAAGTGATATTATTCAGGCTGGAAATAATGTCAAAACTCACCTTAGCAGAAGTTTGGAGGATGTTGTGTATGAGTTTCAAGGATCTGTAATGACTAATACTCATATCAAAGCTAATAGCGATATCGATTTGTTAGTTATTTCAGATAAATTTTATAGAGTTCCTCCAAGAACCGAATTAGAAAGTTTGATGAGTAGTTTTTCATTATCTCCATCACAAAAAAATATTGTGCAAGATTTGATTAACACACCATCATTTAGTGGAAATTCAAATGACGTTCTATTAGATAATAGGCTTAAAACAGAAAAAACTTTACAAGCAAATTATGATGATTGTGATATTAGTAAAAGTAAATGTGTACGAATCTTTAACAAAAATCTGAAAAAACCAGTTGAGGCAGTAATTGCTTGCTATGAAGATGATGTCTTTTCTATTAAAAATTATCGTGAGAAAAAGTATAGAGGGATAAAAATATATGAAAAAAATATTGGAACTGGTAAGACAGATCATCCGTTCTTTACAATAGATTGCATTAATGAAAAAAGTACAAAAACAAATGGTCGCCTCAAAAAGATGATAAGGTTTTTAAAAAACTTCATGTTTGATTCGGATTATGAATATAATGAATTAAAATCTTTTGGAGTAAATATTATCTGTTATAATATCGAAACTTATAAATATAATTCATTACATTATGTAGGCTTGCTTTTCGTAATTCAGGAGCAATTACAAAAAGTTTGTGATGATATTGGATATATGGCATCGTTAACAAGTATTGATGGTTCTGAGAAACTATTTTATAACAATAGTGGGAATTTTTTAATAAAAAAATACAGTGAGGTTATTCAGCTGAATAAGGAGTTAAAAGAGTTATTAAATGAAATTTACTACAATTTTAAAAACGCAATATAATGAAAACAAGAATATTTATAGGATCATCTAAAGAGGGATTAGAAGTAGCAAATTATACAAAGAAAAAGTTTTTTGAAGCAGGATTTGAACCATATGTCTGGACAGATAATATTTTCGAAAATAACAAGAATACTTTAGAAACACTATTAAATGAAGCCAGTTTATTTGACTTCGGGATAATGATAGCTACAAAAGATGATTTCACAGCTTCGAGAGACGATATATTTGAAACAGTTAGAGATAACGTTGTTTTCGAATTAGGTTTGTTTTTAGGTAGGCTTGGTACAAACAGAGCTTTTGTATTACAGGAAAAGGATGCGAAACTCCCTTCTGATCTTTTGGGAATAACAATTCCAAGATTTGAAATTACAGGACCTCTTGATTCTAATTACGATTTAAATAAGGAAATTAACAATATTATTAAATTAATAAAAAGTAAAATTACCTTAGGTGAATTAGGATTATTGCCATCTACTGTTTTAGCTATTGGATATTTTGAAAATTTTGTTTCTATGGTTTGTGATGCATTGCACGGATCTGATAAAATAGAAATTAATGGTAAGGTTTATAAAGATTTTCAATTTAATATCGTTGTTCCAAAGGATCTTGATGCCGATATAAAAAAGAGAGCCAAAATATACTTTAAAAAGATGAAATTTGAAGAAACAAAGATTGAAACTAATGGTAGATCATATCCAATTTATATTCAATTCGATGAAGAAAATAGTGGGGATACTTTAGTTTTATTCGATATGCCAACAACAATTGGAGGAATTGATAAAGCAATTGAAATGTATATGAGAAAAGGTCATATCGGTAAAAGTGAACAACAACAGTTGCTTGAAGATAGAGAATTGCGAAACTTTAAAACTACGTTAGTTAATTTGGTAAATAATAACGCTTTTACTAAAGATACTGTGCGCGTAATTGAAGAATAAGTAAACTTCTATTTATTATATTATAAGTAGTATTGCAGTTAGTTTTATGTAATTGTGATACTATTTTTTTTAAACACCCCGTAATCAGGGAGAAGAAACTTTCTGTATCGGGAAATAATTTAACCTTTTAACTTGTTCAATAATCAGGTGATTATGTAAATTATTTATGAAATTTTTGCACTTGATTTTCGGGAGGTAAAATGAGATTATATGGCTTTCTTTTTATAATTTTATCATCTCTCAATTAAAAATGCTACACCTGAAGAATGCTGGTCAACAAATCTATAATAAGCGATATAAAAAGCATTATTGCAAATTCAAAAGACAGTGCTATTCGTGCTGTTGACCATCAACGGACTTTGATGTATTGGCATATTGGCAAACGTATTTTTGAAGAAGAACAGCAAGGTAAAGACCGTGCAGATTATGGTAAGTTTCTTATTAAATATCTTTCAGAACAACTACAACCTGAGTTTGGAAGTGGCTTTTCTACAAGACAAATCAACCTTTATCGCCAATTTTACAGAACATTTGAGAATGTGCATACACTGTATGCACAATTGAGCTGGAGTCAATATAAACTATTATTAAGTGTTGACAGTCAGGATAAAAGAGCTTTTTATATTGCTGAAACAGTGAAAAATAATTGGACTGTTCGCCAGTTGGAGCGACAAATTTACAGCAGTCTATACGAACGGCTTCTGTTGAGTAATGATAAAGAAAATGTTTTGGCAGTGGCAAGGAATGAGAAGCAGCCTTCTGATGCCAAAGAAATTATAAAAGACCCGATGTTTTTGGAGTTTCTTGGTTTAAAAAGAGAAGCATCTTACTACGAGAGAGATTTGGAAAGTGCCATCATTACGCACTTGCAGGATTTTTTATTAGAGTTAGGTAATGGCTTTTCATTTATAGCAAGACAGAAAAGAATACATATTGAGGGTGACGAATTTTTTGTAGATTTAGTTTTCTACAACCGTATTTTACAATGCTTTGTGATCATCGAAATTAAAACAACCAAACTTACCCATCAGGATATTGGACAATTGCAGATGTACGTCAATTATTACGACCGAATAGAAAAACTGTCACACGAAAATCCAACTATTGGAATTTTGCTTTGTGCCAATAAAAACGATGCCGTTGTGAAATTCACCCTTCCGGAAGGACAAAAACAAATTTTTGCAAGCCAATATGAATTGTACTTACCAACGGAGAAACAACTTTTGGAAGAAGTAAGTAAAGAGTTGGAGAGTTTTGAAAAAAAAGATCAGAAGAGTGAATAATTAATTGATTACTGAACAGCAATGAATAATTAAAACACTTTCAATTCCTTGTTTATAGGTCGTGAAGATGTGTTCGCCATTCATTGAAAATAATCAGCTCCTCTTCAGAGCTAAAAATCCATTGATCTTAAATTAATCAAATATCTCCTGATTCTAAAAGGCAGAGTGCATAACCGTCTGCCAGGCATCTCCAGTTCTTTTTAAAACATGGCTGGATTTTGTTTTTATACTATCCTGTTCAGGGTTTTTAGAATTGAAGGCTTCATAGATATTAGCAACCAAAATTATATCCGGATCTATAGAGGATACCAATTGGGTCTGGATTTTAATTTTTGTCCAGCCCTGATCAATAATCTGTTTCAAATTTTTTATAATATTCTCCCGATTCTGAACAACATCGTATCCAACCAGTATGGAATGCACTGAATATAGGTTGGACAATCCACTAAAGTCAGATTCATTCCATAATTTTTCATAATTTGAATTGAATTCGTTTGCAATGTTCATTATATTTTTCATCTTTGATTGTATGTACAATAAATATAAAAATATTTTCTGGAAAGAATTAAATATTTTATTCCTATCAGAAAGGTAATTGTTATCACTTCAGGACATTATAAAGATCAGGATAGATGGTCTTCCCACGACAGGTAATTGTTTAAAGCGAAATGAAGTAACCGGTAAATGTATAATTTTCCTGCCTGCATACTATTTTCTTTTATAATAATATTCGGATGATATTCCCTCTATCTATTACAATAAGACTGATCTTCGGAAAACTCATTAATAGTATGCATTAGGATAAAATCGTTAATTTAGGTGATAAACTAAATTGCAGATGGCAATAAAAATCAAATTCAAAAGATCTGAGATTGTAGCAAACATCATATTGAACCTTGCAGGGCTGGGCATTTGCTGTATTATGATGTTAAATAACAATGTATCGATGCCCGTAAAGAATTTGATTGTCAAAATCATTGTGCTTGCAGCAATAGCGGCACTTACTGCTAATCTTTGGGTGCACCTCCGGCGTTACATAAAAAGCCTCAACCATATATCTGCCCTGGAAATCGATCACCTCGGAATCTGCAACAACATCTCTAAACCTAAAATTTTAAGATGGAATGAGATCTCTTATGTTAAAACGAAAACAGTCCAGATGTCAAGTGGAAGACATTCTAAAATACTGGTTCATACCTATGATCCATCACGTTCCATGATCATCAATGCTGATGTATTAGATATTGATAAGAATGAATTACTGGATCTTCTTAATCAAAAAAAATAATCTGCATACATCATTATATTTAACATCAATTTCAAATGAGAAACTCCCCTATTACCTTGAAAGTCCTTTATTATACAGTATCCGCTTTTATATTCAGCTGTTTTCTGAGCTGCAAGGGAGATCATGCCCAAAGCCAGGGAAACAGAACTGCCTATCCGGAAGTCAAGGAAATCAAAAGCAGCCGGGCCCAAATATTCCTGGCCTATTTAGATGCCTTGGTAAAGCTTCCCGATGCAAAGTTCAGCGAGGCAGAGCTTAGGTCAATCAATAAAAAATATGCGAGCCAGTTGCCATTGGTCATGTATGATTCCACACAAGAGCAGAGCAGGCAGGATATTGTAATTCATTATTATAAAAATAATCAATTCGGCCCTGTAATGGAATCGGGCATCAGATTTCTTGTCCCTGAAACCTTGACAGATTCACTGGTGGTTTCAGATTTTACACGCTATTTTGGTAATGTTGAAGATGAAAAACCGCTGATAGGGATTACGGAACAGCCTCTTCCTGTCCATATACAAGTTTCTTCCGACAGAGAAATGAAGATAACCTTTAAAAATAATGTCAATAAAGAGCAGGCAGGCGTTACAATGGTCGATATCTTCAATTACAGGTAATTGATCCCGGATTTCAGAAGATGTAAACACACCCTTAAAAACGTTTTTTATTTGCATTGCGTTTATGTGCAGCTATCAGGGCACTGTCGAGTATGTTTTTGAGATCGCCATATCGGTCAATATGAGAAATATGCAGCTCTAAAAATGGCATCTCCATGGGGTACATTTTGTAATTTTTCATGTGAATTTTCATCCGCTCTGAACTGTATTTCCCTATATAACGATAGAACTCAAAATGATCAATATGCCGAAAATAAATAAATCCGAACTCAGCCGTCCACAGGCCGTTTTTAGAAACCCTCAAAGCCAGCTCCTTCTTTTTAAAACTGCCCTGTAAGAAAAATAAGCTTGGAATCATGATGAAGATTCCGTACATCCAATGAGCATTGAACATAAAATACAAGGCAAGCATAAACAATGAAAACCCAAAAACAGCTAAACCAAAGGGTGGCTTGCCGATATAAAAGTCATGATAAAATTCTTCCCGGTCAATTTCTAATTTCTTTGAAATTTTCCCTTCGTAATTACTTCTGAAAGCTTTGTAGTTTCTATTTTTCATCATTTCTTTGTTTGGCACCACCGACACGGATCATCGTTATTCAACATCCATAATAATGCCTGTTTTCCTGGAAGTTTGCTTATTTATTTTTTTTACTTCTAATCATCCATATGAACTATTAGTTCCGGCTGCCTTTCAATATTAATAATACCTATTTCTACTTTGTCGGCAACTTTACGGCAGGACTAAAATTGAATGTAAAGAATAAAGACCTGATGATGAATGTCTATATCTCCGATATTTCCAGGCAAAATAAAAAGCAAAAAAAATCACCCCGTTTCCGGGGCGATTGGTACTGCTTTAAATAAATACTGAGTTATATGAAGAGTGAAATGATGTTTCTCTGATGTATGACAAAGATACAGCTCATTTTCTTTCTGCGCCTCAGGGAAATCCCGGAAATTGCCTCCGGGTTTTTACGGAGGCTGTAAAAAATCCTGCGTGAAGCAGGATTTGGTTATATTTCATGTTGATCAACTGATTACAAAGGACTTACCAGTTCTGCGAACCATGTTTTTACTTCACCGTCCAGATATGGACCCAGTTTTTCTTCACATGTCCTGTGGTAAGCATTGAGCCAATCAACTTCTTTTTCCGAAAGAATATCTTTCACGATCGTATCTTTAAAGAACGGACACAGTGTAAGCGTCTCAAACTCGTAGAAGGTCCCGAAATCGGTTTTTTCCGCTTCCTTAACGGCGATTAAGTTTTCATGGCGTATCCCATACTGTCCTTCTACATAAAATCCGGGTTCATTGGAACACACCATGCCCGGAAGAAGCTCCTGCGGATTCATGTCTTTCCTGATGTTCTGGGGACCTTCGTGGACATTCATAAAGCTTCCTACTCCATGCCCGGTCCCGTGGTTGAAATCTTTCCCTTCCATCCATAACGGAAGCCTGGCAATGGCATCCAGGTGCACGCCTTTGGTTCCTTTCGGGAATTTTACCATCGATAAACGGATCATCCCCTGTAATACTAAGGTCGAGTTTCTTTTAAATTCCTCGGAAACCGCTCCTAAAGCCAGCGTCCTTGTAATGTCAGTCGTTCCTTCCAGATACTGGCCTCCGGAATCTACCAGGATGCTTGAATCGTTGGTCACCTCATGGCTGCCTTCGTTTTTTGCGGAGTAGTGCATGATGGCACCGTTGTCTTTATACCCGATGATGCTTCCGAAACTCTCCCCTACAAAATTCTCCCCCTGTGCACGGAAATCCCTGAGTTTTTCTCCGATAGAATATTCATTCATCGGTTCTTTTCCTGCCTGATGTGTCAGCCAGTACAGGAATTTCACCATCGCCACACCGTCTCTTACCATCACAGTTCTGAACCCTTCCAGCTCAGTATCATTTTTACGGGCTTTCATCAGGTTACCGGGAACCGGGCCTTTAATGAATGTATTGGCATATTTTAAGGCTTCAAAGATAGACTGGTTGCTGTTGGGAGAAACCAGTACTTTCTGGTCGCTGCACATTTTCAGGTGGCTGAAAAATTCTTCGTACGGCATCATTTTCACAAATGATTCATTCATCTGCTTCCTGGCTTCCACATCCAGTTTATCAAGGTCGGTAAAGAGGATTGCATCATTGATGGTGATGATCAGGTAACCCAGGAATACCGGATTGCTCTGTACATCACTTCCCCTCAGGTTAAGGGTCCACGCCACGTCATCCAGGCTGGAGATGATATGTACGGTAGTGCCCTGTTCCTCCATCGCATTACGGATGGCGGAAATTTTATCGGTTACCGACTTTCCGGCCCGTTCTACCGGATGTACGTAAATTGGGTTCTTGGAAGGGGTTCCGCGGTCTTTCCAAAGCTCTTTCAGGAGCGGGAGGTCTACCAGCGTAATATTTTTGGCACGAAACTTCTCATACAGCAGCTCCCAGTTGGCATGTGAAGTGGCCAGTGCATTCACGGCTACTTTTCCGTTTTCCGGAATTTCGGAAATAATCCAGTCGATATAGTGAGGAGTGCCTTCCATTCCGTCTTTGAACAGGTCAATCCCGGAATCCTGAAGCTCAATGGCAGCCTGGGTAAAATACCGTCCGTCCGTCCAGAGCCCTGCTTTGTCCTTAGTGATCACCACAAATCCGGCAGATCCCAGGAATCCTGAAAGCCATGATCTTTCCTGCCATTCTTCCGGCAGGTATTCACTCATATGCGGATCAGCAGAATAGACGATAAATGCGTCAACATTATTTTTCTGCATCTCTTCCCGGAGTGCAGCCACTTTTTCCTTTGAAGTCATTTTTTTGATTTTTAAAACCGAAAGTTACGAAAAATTGATTTCAGAAAGGGATTTAATCCAATATAAAAAGCAGGTATACAGAGCAGGAATATCACACCCCGAATAATTTTCAGGTGCTGGAACCCGCTATCGGAGCTGATATTTTCACCTTTGGAAAGATTATTGCTACATGCTACCTATGGAAACACAGAATTACAGCAATCACAGGAAGTTTTATGCACCTCATCACTTTGTTTACCTTCCCGCATTACTGGTTTTGCAAATCTTCGGAATCTATAAGGCTTTTAGTGATGGCAGTAACCTGTTGACCTGGATTCTGTTTTCTGTTGTTATTTTCCTGATCCTTTACCTGGCCATTATGGTGCGGCAGCATTATGCATTGGGACTTCAGGACCGGATGGTAAGACTTGAGTTTAAACAGAGGTATTTTGAGCTGTTCGGGCAACGGTCCGATGAAGTGGAAGCCAGGCTGAAATTCGATCAGATTGCCGCTTTAAGGTTTACCTATGATGATGAGTTTAAAGAACTGCTGTACCGTGCCCTGCATGAATCCGTTTCAGGCAACGATATAAAGAAGTCCATAAAAAAATGGAAACCGGACCATCACCGGATTTAAAAAGAATTGATCACCAATAAAAATAAATTATTATGAAAAAATGGAGCTTATACAGTATTACTTTTTTAAGTTTACTGATGCTGACCAGTTGTGAAGCAGTAGAAACAATTTTTAAGGCCGGAATGTGGTGGGGAATCATTCTCGTTGTAGCCGTAATAGGACTTTTATTATGGTTATTCTCCAGGGGTAAAAACTCTTAACCGGACTTTATGGAAAATTCAGATTTAGATATTATTTCTCACCTGAAGCCTTCAAAAATTGTCAAAATTATGAAAGATCCGGTGGCCTCTGCCAAGGCGGTACATCTTATTTATACCTCCGATGCAGAAACCGCCGGTATTATCCGGAAAAAACGAGGAAAGAAATTTTCTTATTATAAAGACGGCGAAAAAATCAAAGACAAAGATGAAATCAGCAGGATTAACAAACTCGTGTTGCCACCGGCATGGGAAAATGTATGGATCTGCGCGCTGGATAACGGCCACCTTCAGGCCACAGGAATTGACGCCAAGAAGAGAAAGCAGTACCGGTACCATCCCCTATGGAACGCTCTGAGGAACCACACTAAATTTTACCGTATGCTCCAGTTCGGCTACGCATTGCCTCAGATAAGGCTGCATATCGAGCAGGACCTTGCCTTGCGAAATTTAGAAAAAAGAAAAGTCCTTGCGCTGATCGTAAGCCTGATGCAGCGGACCAATATCCGGATCGGCAACAGTGCCTATGAAAAGCTGTATGGATCTTTCGGGCTTACTACCCTGAAAGACAAACACGTCAAAGTAAAAGGCCAGAAATTATCCTTCTCTTTCAAGGGCAAGAAGGGTGTGATGCATGATATAGACCTGAAAAGCAGCAGGCTTTCCAGGCTGGTCCAGAAATGCAAGGACATCCCGGGAAAAGAACTCTTCCAGTATTATGATGATGACGGAAACCGGCACTGCATAGATTCGGGAATGGTGAATGAATACATCAAGGAAATCAGCGGTGAAGATTTCACTGCGAAAGATTTCAGGACCTGGTCCGGAACCGTTAATGCTTTAATAGCTTTCAAAGAAATCGGCTATGCTGAAACCAATGCCGAATACAAGAAAAAAGTGAAGGAAGCCCTCGACATTGTCGCTTCCCATCTCGGAAACACCGTAGCGGTGTGCAAAAAGTATTATGTACATCCCCTGGTCATCAATTTATATGAAAACAATACCATCAAAAAGTATCTTGATGAGCTGGAAGTCATAGAGAAAAATGACGGCAAAGCTGACCTTACCCAGGAAGAAAAACTGGTTCTTAAAATCCTGGAAACCGAAAAGCTGTAATTCACGGCAATCAATTTTTTCTCCGAATTAAATGTTGTAAATTTGTATCATTCACAAATTAAAATATAATACAACATCATATGTCAAAAGCAATTTCGCAAGTGCCACTTGCTGTTAATGAGCCGGTAAATTCATACGTACCGGGTTCTCCGGAAGTAAAAAGTCTTCTGACCACCTATAAGAAAATGTGGGCAGAAAAAACCGAGATCCCAATGATCATCAACGGAAAAGAAGTAAAAACCGATGAAAAGGTAGCGCTTCAGTCTCCGCAGGACCATGCGCATGATTTCGGGTTTTATTACAAGGGAACCATGCAGCATGTGGATGATGCCATCAATGCCGCTTTAGCCGCCAAACAGCAGTGGAACGAACTGGGATGGGAACAGAGGGCTGCTATTTTCCTGAAAGCCGCTGACCTGCTTGCCGGACCTTACCGCGACGTCATTAATGCAGCGACGATGATCGGCCAGTCTAAAAACGTACACCAGGCTGAAATTGATGCTGCCTGTGAGTTCATCGACTTTCTACGGTTCAATGTAGAATTCATGACGGAAATGTATGCTGAACAGCCGGTATCCGATAACGGAATATGGAACCGCGTAGAATACAGGCCTCTTGAAGGTTTCTGTTTTGCAGTGACTCCTTTTAACTTTACCGCTATCTCAGGAAACCTTCCTACATGTATGGCAATGCTCGGAAACGTAGTGGTTTGGAAACCTTCTGATAAGCAGGTCTATTCCGCCAAAGTCATCATGGATGTTTTAACGGAAGCCGGACTTCCTGCAGGGGTCATCAACATGATTTTTACAGATGGTAAAGAAACAGCTGAAAAAGTATTGGCACACCGTGACTTTGCCGGACTTCACTTCACCGGTTCCACCAAAGTGTTCCAGGGAATGTGGAAGATGATCGGTGACAACATCCACCAGTACAGAACGTATCCAAGAATCGTGGGAGAAACCGGAGGTAAAGATTTTGTTATTGCCCACCCTTCAGCCAATGTAGAAGCGGTAGCCACTGCTCTGGTAAGAGGTGCGTTTGAATATCAGGGACAGAAATGTTCTGCTGCTTCAAGAGCTTATATCCCTAAGTCCATCTGGGCAGACGTAAAAAAAGTAATGGAAACGCAGATCGGTTCCATCAAAGTAGGTTCTCCTGAAGATCCGTCCAACTTCGTTAATGCCGTGATCGACAAAAATTCTTTTGAAAAATGCAAAGGATACATCGACAGAGCCAATGGTGCCGGTGATGCTACGGTAGCTATCGGAGGGAAATGCGACGATTCCAAAGGCTGGTTTGTACATCCTACGGTTATTGAAACAACCAATCCGCATTATGAAAGCATGGTAGAAGAGATCTTCGGTCCTATCCTTTCCGTGTATGTTTATGAAGATGAACAATGGAACGAAACCCTGAAATTGGTTGATTCCACCTCACCCTATTCCCTTACCGGATCTGTCTTTTCACAGGACCGTTATGCGATCAGTGAAGCATACAAAGCATTGGAAAATGCTTCCGGAAACTTCTATATCAACGATAAGCCGACCGGCGCCGTAGTAGGCCAGCAGCCTTTCGGTGGAGGAAGAGCTTCAGGAACCAATGATAAAGCGGGTTCTAAAATGAATCTTTTAAGATGGACTTCGGTACGAAGTATCAAAGAAACCTTTGTATCGCCTAAAGATTATAAATATCCGTATTTAGGATAATTATAGATGCATACATCTAAATAATTAAAGCTCGGCCGGAACTTCGTTCCGGCCGAGACTTTTATTAGTCATTCCCACATATCTTCATCTTCGTGTGTCTTTGAGAGGCTCAGCCACCGGATTTATCACAAAACTTTTGTGGCTATTGTGGTTTTTATCCTCTCGTTGAGTAGCAGATTGCACAGATTTTTTTCCATGCATTTAAAAATCGTAGATTTTTAAACCTAATGTGCTCTTCTGTTTTCAAAGCTTTTTCTACTAATTCTTATGTGTTAAAAATTTTGCAGCTGTTATAATACACGATCATTAAACCACCCCGTCAAAAATTCTTTGAATTTTCGCCACCCCTCCGAGGGAGGGGGAATTTTCCAGCTGGTATTTCCGCAAGCTGCAAGATTTTACGTGCACATAAAAATCGCAGATTTTTAAAAACTCATGTGTTCTTCTGTTTTCAAAGCTGGCTTCTTAAGATTCTCATGTGTCAAAAATTTTTGTGACTGTTGTGGTTTTTATCCCTCGCAGATCAGCAGATCAAGCAGATTTTTACGTATCATAAAAACCGTAGATTTTTAAACCTCATGTGCTCTTCTCTTTCCAAAGCTGGCTTCTTAGGATTCTAAAGTGTTAAAAATTTTGCAGTCTGTTATAATTCAAGATTATTAAAACCACCCCGTCAAAAATTCTTTGAATTTTCCCCACCCCTCCGAAGGCGGGGAATCGGTCCCAACCGCTGTTTCCGACAAACAGAACAAAGTTATGTCCACACAAAAACCGTAGGTTTTTAAAAACTAATGTGCTCTTAATATTTTCAAAGCTAGCTTCTTAAGATTCTAATGTGTCAAAAACTTTTGTGGCTGTTGTGGTTTTTATTCCTTGCAGATCAGCAGATCAAGCAGATTTTTACGTATCATAAAAACCGTTGTGGTTATCTTCTCTAAAACACTCAAACACTCAAACTCTCCCACCCTACAACACTAAACCCACCGGCTCTCAAACGCTCATCTTCGAAGCGTCAATTCATCAGTTATGCAAATAATTAACATACAGATCATTTCTCATTAAAATACATGGATTGTTAATATAAACTTAATGTAAATTATCCTAAAAATCGCAAATGGGAATGGTTATTGCTTACGCAAGGATACATTAAAAATAAAACGTTATGAAAAAAGTTGTTTTAATCCTGAGCATCGGGATTTTTGCAGTAAGCTGCGGAACTAAAGAATCTTCCATGTCTACCAGTGCAACAGATTCTACTGCAACAGACACCAGTGCTACGATGGATAACACCAATGCATCTACAATGAGCACGGATACAATGACCACAAAGACATCTAATGCGGACAGTCTTAAAATGAGAACTGATTCTTCAGCAACCACGACTGCCCCGGCAAGATAGTCTGAAAGCATCATGTACCCTTAAAAATCCTCAGATCTATTCTGCGGATTTTTTTTGCTATTGTCTGAAGGGTCCTTTTTTTGTTATGGTAATACTATATTGTGAACCACTAAAAAATATACTATGAAAAAGTTATGGTTGGGTGCTGCCATTGCAGCCATGTTCCTGGCAAGCTGTGCGCAGGATAAAGAGAAAAGAGAAGAGTTCAAGGATGAACGGGATAAAAATTTCATGAGAAATAATCTTGGCGATACTGCGGTCAGCCATTCCGAACCGGGGTCTTCCGCTGATACTGCAAGAGTAAAAAGAGACACTACCGCAAAGATGCGATAGCCATCATAAAGGAGCTGCTTAGAACTAAGCAGCTTCTTTTGTATGTTTAAAGAACACAGTTTATCCTGTTATTGAACAGTAATAAATCTTTGCTTTATAGCTGAATTCTACCACACCGGAAGTTTGATACGTATTAAATATTTCTTTCAATTCACGCATGATCTTATCATATATAACCCCGGATTTCGGAGTATAGGAAGATGACCGTGCACGGCCTTTGAAGCCTTCCAGATCAAACCACTGCCGATGATCAAGCTCCATATAACCCATTTTTTCAGGGCTAAAAAATGCTTTTATTTTCTCTTCATCGATGTTTTTATGATTGACATATGAATATTCCCTGATATTGTCATAAAGGACTTTTTCGTAATCATTCAGCAAAGGGGATGATGAATCCCTTTCGTTCCATACTAAAACAATATGCCCTCCAGGCTTAAGGATGCGCTTGAATTCTGTCTTGGTTTTTGGCAGGTCGAACCAATGAAAGGCCTGTGCAGAGAAAATGACATCAACACTGGAATCTTCTAAGGTTGTGTTTTCAGAAGCCCCGTTTACACTGATAAAATTTTCATAACCCCTGTAAATAGCTTCGGCGGCTTTCCTCATTTCATCATTAGGTTCAACACCGTAAACGGTATACTGATGTTCCAAAAAAGGTTTTGATGAAAGACCAGTCCCGGAGCCGATATCAGCAATAATTTTACGGTTATCAAGCCCTAATTCTTCTTCAAGTCTTCTCAGCATTCCACTGGGATAGTCAGGTCTGAACTTAACATAGTCCTGAACTTTCTGGCTGAACCTGTCATAATTATTTTCCATAGCTGTATTTTTAGCAGAAACTTTAACTGGGAAGACACTATGACCTGCTGGATGCAGCTCCATCAGAATTTACCGCCTTTCCGTAATTAAAGGTACGAAATACAGGACGAAATAAACATCATTTACCGTCTAAAACAAATCAACCCGGTTCATTTTCAACAATATATTAATTATGAATTTGCGGCGTAACATTTTTCATATGCATGCGACTTATGTGTCAACTTAATGATTACATTTGTATCGAAATGAAAATACACATGAAAAAAACAGCCATATTATCTTCTCTGTTCATCAGCGCACTGGCACTGGCTCAGGGAATCAAGTTTGAAGAAAACAATTTTGCGAATATCCTGGCCAAAGCCAAAAAGGAAAACAAACTGGTGTTTATCGATGCCTATGCCTCATGGTGCGGACCATGCAAGCTGATGGCTAAAAATATTTTCCCGCTTCAGGCAGTCGGAGATTACTACAACGGCCATTTCATCAATGCTAAAATTGATATGGAAAAGGGCGAGGGTGTGGACCTGGCCAAAAAATACAACGTAAAAGCTTTTCCAACCTATCTTTTCATCAACGGTAACGGTGAAGAAGTACACCGTACTTTAGGCTATGTGGAAGAAAAAGATTTCATCCAGTTTGCCAAAGATGCTGAAGATCCAAGCAAAAGGCTGACTTCACTAAAGCAGAAATTTGAAAACGGAGAAAAAGACCCAGAATTCCTTAAAAACCTGGCCGGTCTTACCATTTATAATGATGCTCCTTTTGCTGCGAGGGTGTTGGAGCGTTATTTCAAGGACAAAACAGCCCTTAACCAAGAGGACGTACAGATACTGCTTGCCGGTACCCAAAGTACGGAAAGCCCGCTGTATGCCATTTTCCAGGCTAAAAAAGCAGATATTACGAAAGTACTTCCTGCAGAGCGCTATGAGATGATCGACAAAAATATCAAGCTGAATACGATTGTAAAAAAAGCCTACGATGCCGATACCAAGAAATGGAATGATGCCTATTTCTTAACGGAAACACAGAAGTTCCTGACCAAGGATGAATCTGAGAAGCTGCTGAAAAGAGCCAAATCCAGCAGGGCATTAAAGGATAAGGATATGGCGACGTATGAGAAACTGAGCATGGAACTGTACAAAGATCCTTCCGCCGCCAGTTCTGAGGAGCTGAATGCCCTTGCGTGGAACTTCTTTGAAAATGTGACCAATAAGGCATCACTGGAAAAAGCCATTATCTGGGCACAGGAATCGGTGAAGAAGCATGAAAACTCTGCCAACACAGATACACTGGCCAACCTGTACCATAAAGTAGGCGATAACAAAAATGCCAAGATCTGGGCTGAAAAGTCGATCCAGCTGGCCAAGACCTCCGGTGAAGATTATTCGGATACTGAAAAACTGCTGAAAAGTCTCAGCATCAAATAAAAGTAAAAGGTTGTCCACTGAGGCAACCTTTTTTATTTAACTTCTTACCGGGACCGGAATTTTCAGAATTTATATTTAATGTCATATTGATTATCTTTCCAATGTATTATTAAATTTCTTTTTAAAATTCTCCAACTGATTACGCCTGTTCAAATCCATCGGTCTTCCGGGATAAGGATCGTTTTTAAACTCTTCCCTTTTCTTTACATATTCAGATCTTGAAACTGCAATGCCTTTTTGCAACGGTACAATTTCAGCTTTCTTTTTTTCAATTGATGCCGCTATGAAATGATCGTATCCATTGGCATCTTCTATCTCCAGGATTAGCCCCGGTAAACCTTTAAACCTGTAAGGACCTTCAGATATCGGAACTTCTTTTGTATACCATGCTGTATACGTCCTTTTATTAAAAGTGGTAGTAGCCTTTTTACATGGATATCCAATGATTATTTTTTCATCGGTATAATCTGTTTTCCATTTCTGAGAATCCCCTTCAAATGTATACAGATTACTTCCTATTCTACTGGTTACCCAGGCTTTGCCCTTACTTTTATACACTGAATAATCAATTTTAGGCCTTACCATTTTACGGGCATCGATATCTGCCATCTGCCCACTGTTTTTAGCAATTGCCAATTGGGTTTCAATGGCTTTTCTGCGTTCCAGAAATGCTTCGCTGTAATAGACTGATGTTTTGGAATTAAAATCCAGAACCATGACTTCGGTCATTTTTTCTCCTGCATGGGTAGTGTCTTTGGCTGTAGAGTACATGTATTTAACTTCAAGGTCTGAGATCTCTTTTTGAGCTGAGACAAGCCCTGCAGTTAGCAGGGCTATTAATAAATATCTTTTCATAATGTATTAAGCATATCCCCAACTTTCAAAAGGTGAGTAACAATCTTCTTCCATTCTTGCCATTTCAACCTCAAGACATTCTATCGGAGAGCCACCCAAATCGATGAACTCAGTATAACCGCAGGATGATGTTACCCTTATAGGATTGTAAAAGAGAATACTGATGCTTTGTTTCTGACTGGTTTGCATGGCTTTGACTTTGGTATTTTCAGCACTTAACACTCCTACGATTCCGAAAGCTGCCAATAAAAAAAATTTCTTCATTTGTTTTGAATTTTGAAATTAATAATAATTTTTTACACTAAAAGTATTTCGCGAAACTTTTCCCAAAGATGTAAAACAGTTCCCTAGCTAACAATTCCAATAGGAATAAAATGCTATTCCATTTGGAATAAAAATATTCTGGTAAAAACATTATATTTACAGTTCAATTTCCATTATTATGAACAGCAGTGTAGGATTTAAAATAAAAAAACTCAGGGAACAGAAAGAAATATCCCAAGAAGATCTGGCTTTCCGGCTTGATGTCTCCCAAAGCTATCTCAGTAAAATTGAAAATGGGGCCATTGAAAAATTAGACTTTATTTTCATGCAGAAAGTAGCCGACTTTTTCAAAGTAGAACCCCAGTATTTTTTGGAAGGTGATACTATTGTAAATAACAATATTGAAACAAGTACTAATTCTTCTGTAGGAAATATTGGTGATACAACAATCAACAGTACTGATCAAAATTTATTGGAGAATGTTATTAATAACCAACATCAGATCAATCAACTGATGGAAATGCAGAATAAGCTGATCGAAAAGCTGCTGAAAAATTAAAGCCCTATCAAAGCATAAAAAATCCGCGGTCTCTCCAGACAGCGGATTCTTATTTCAAAAAGTTTCATTTAATATTCAAAAAGTACGCTTCCCCAGGTAAATCCGCTTCCGAAAGCCGAAAGAAGAACAAGGTCTCCCCTTTTGATCTTTCCTTTCTCTATAGCTTCGCTTAAAGCGATCGGAATAGACGCGGCAGTTGTGTTTCCGTATTTCTGGATGTTGTTGAATACTTTATCATCCGGAAGCCCGAATTTCTGCTGTACAAACTGGGCAATTCTTAGATTGGCCTGATGCGGGATAAACATATCCAGGTCTTCTATTGTTTTTCCTGCTTTATCGAGCGCTTCCTGCATCGTCTCCGGAAACCGGGTTACTGCATGCTTGAAGACAAAATTCCCGTTCATGATCGGGTAGACTTCTTTCGAGGTCACCTGTTCAGGCTCTCGTCTCATCCTGTCGCTCCACCCGAATTTGGACCCAGGGAACTGGGTACAGAGTTCGTCTGCATATTTGCCTTCAGAATGCATGTTTGTAGCCAGGATGTCACCGGCCTGCTCATCCTGAGTGGCAGAGAGGACGATAGCACCTGCGCCGTCTCCGAAGATCACGGAAACCCCTCTTCCCTCATCGGAAAAATCCAGCCCGAAAGAATGGACCTCTGCGCCTACCACCAGAATATTTTTGTATGTTCCGGCTTTAATGAACGCATTAGCCACACCTACCGCATACACAAATCCTGAACACTGGTTCCTTACATCCAGGGCTCCTATGGTATCGCAGCCCAGCATGTCCTGGAGCAGGACGCCACAGCCCGGGAAATAATAATCCGGAGACAGGGTGGCAAAAACAATATAGTCGATATCTTTAGCCGTGAGTCCTGCATTTTCAATGGCTTTTTCTGAGGCCTTAAAGCCTAGATAGGCGGTGGTTTCCTGGGAATCGTTCCTGTTTTTGCGGTGCCTTCTTTCCTTAATCCCGGTCCGCTCAGTGATCCATTCGTCATTGGTGGTCATTAATTCCGCTAGATCATCATTCGTAACAACATTATCCGGGACATAGAATCCGATTCCCTTTATTGTACTTTTAACCATATCGTTTTTTAATTTTGGCAAATATAGAACTTATTGCATACATACTATTTCAAAATAGTAGTATTTTTACCTTATGCCAATGAATACCTTATACCGTGGTCCACAATGCGAATGGATTGATGTGGAAGCACCTGCACAGGAAGACTTAGACCTCCTGCACGAAAAATATAACATCAATACGCTCCTGCTGGAGGACACGATGGACCCGAACCACCTGCCGAAATATGAGGAGGACGGGGAGGTAAAATTCTTCCTCCTGCGCGAAAGCACGGAGATGGAACGTAAAAACCTAAACACCATCAGTGACATCAGTACAAAAATCGGGATCTTCATGGTAGGCCATACGCTGATTACGGTTCACAGGATGAAAACTAAAAGCATTACCGAAACGCTGCAGCAGCTGGAAAAAAGAAAGGAAGAAACCCGACCGCAGCATATTGCCCTGATGATTGCCCTGATCATTATGAAAACTTTTGATGATGAGTCCATCAGCCTGATGGAAACCATGGACAATATTGAAAATGAAATCTTCCTTAAGAATACCAACCATACCAACCAGATCAGGAGGCTGTACAAGCTGAAGCGCAAATCCGGACTGAACTCCAGGGTGCTTACGGTTTCTACGGATGCCGTTGATAAATTCCGGCTGCTTGACCTCCAGATTTCGGAAGTAATTGACCTGAAGGATAAGCATAAGGACGTTGTCGCGGATTTTGAACACCTCAACATCCAGATCACCAACCTGATTTCCATGTTCCTGGCGCTGTCTGACCAGAAAGCCAACCAGGTCATGAAGGTCCTGGCAGTGTATTCGGTCTATTTTTTACCGATCACCTTTATTGCCGGCGTCTACGGGATGAATTTCGACAATATGCCTGAGCTCCACCATCAATACGGCTATTATTTTACTTTAGGCCTGATGGCGCTGATTGTGATCATTACCTTCATTTATGCACGGAGGAAGCAATGGTAATGGTGCAGCAGATCTAATTTCTTATCGAACCCTGACAGAAATGACCTAATTTTAACTTCCTGAACCCACACACTAAAAAACTATGACAACCGAAGAACTTCAGACCATTCTCAGCGGAAATACCCTTTCCGGAGAGTCAAAAGAAAAACTGGCAGCGCTACATACCGCTATTTCCGGTAAGGAGTTCTCCGATATCCTGGATGCAGAAGGCCATCAGTATGTTGAGTTTGTGCAGGAAGGCGGCGGCGTATGGGGAACAGCACTGGTGGGTTACCTGTACGGACTGGAAATTTTCGGCATCCGCTTCCTGAAAGTGGCCGGGACGAGTGCGGGAGCCATCAACACGATGCTCATCGCCGCATGCAGGACCAAATCGGAAATGAAAAGCGAAATCATCAGGGATATCCTGCTCAGCTGGAACTTTGCAGATTTTATGGACGGAAGGCCCTTCATCAAGAGAACCGTACGCGCCATGCTCAATAACAAACATTTTCTCACTATCAATGCTGTTATTGCCGCAGTGATCATGGTTGTACTGGTCAGCATTCCTTTTGTCCTGTCTTCAGAGACGCCTTTAAAGGCCAAGCTGCTGTTCCTGATCCCGCTGATCCCTGTCCTGATCGTTGCCCTGATCATTAAAATGCTGTATAACAGCTTCAGGAAGCATAACAGCGGACTGAATCCCGGGGATGTTTTCCTGGATACCATACAGACCACCCTGGATGGATTCGGCGTACATACGGTAGCTGACCTGAACAGGAAATTCGTTCAGAAAGAATATGACCTCAATGTCAATTACCGCTACGGAAACGGGTATGAATATTATAATATCGCCCTCCAAGGCATTGAAGAAATCAAAAACAATAACCTGGAACATATTGACCAGACGCGGTACCGGATCTTTTACGAAAGTGCCCTGAACAATGATTACTACAAGAATAATCCTTTTTACCAGCTGAAATCCGAATACATCGTCGTTACCACGGATATCAATGCCAAAATAAAGGTGGAGCTCCCTACCATGGCCAACCTGTATTGGTCAGAAGAAGAACTGAAGCATATAAGCCCGGCAGAATTCGTGCGTGCTTCCATGTCGGTACCGTTCTTTTTTGAGCCTTTCCAGAAGAGGATCAATAAAGCAGAGGATTCGGTACAATATGCCTGGAAGTTCTGGATGAATACCAAACCGGAAGACATTTGTCCCGTAGGGGTTTTCATCGATGGCGGCAGCATTTCCAATTTCCCGATCGACCTGTTCCATGCAGAAGAGGTATTTTATCCGAGGATGCCGCTGTTCGGCGTACAGCTCACCAGTGATTCCGATATCCTTTCAGAAAAAGGAAAAACCAGCGAACAGATTTTAAAGACCCCTTTTTCCTATGCCGGAAATATCATTGACACGCTTAGGGGATTCAATGACAAATCGTTTCTTACCAAGCATACTTTTTACCACCTGTTCAGCATACAGACTGTGAACTGCGGCAAAAGCAGCTGGCTGAATTTCTTTATGAAGAGGACAGAAAAGGAAGAACTTTTCAACCGGGGTTTCCAGGCGGCGCTGGATTTCCTCAACCGGTTCGACTGGGAGAAATACAAATGTGAAAGGATGATGCTGACGATGAAGGAAAAAAAGATCCTGAAAGAAGCCGATACACCGACCGTAGGATAATTGCCGGTTGGCAAAGAGTTCGTATATTGACTATAAATTTTACCTCATGATCAGCAAATCAGATTTAAGAATTCCTCTGTCCATACCCATTAATGAAGCAAGCACGCAGGCAGAACGTTTCCAGAACCAGGTCCTGCGGCCCATACTGAAACTTCAGAATGACCTTTATATAGGCCTGTTCTCAAACTATGCATCCCGGCAGATCCCTGCGTTCAGCTCGCTCACTACGGAAAAGAAACATCTCCTGATTGAACAAAGCCTGCAAAAAGACACGGTGCTGAAAAACACCCTGATCGGAATCAGTATCGGCATGCTGACCGGCGAGGAACTGGAAACCTATATTTCCGACAGTAAAACCTTCAACAAGAGAATCGTGGCTATGATTACAGAGAGGATCAAGAGCCAGGTGAAATAACGTGGGATCGCTATAATGAATTACACATCTGCCCATTTAGGCTTCTGCTTTAAGACCTCATGATAGACCGGGCAGCTTTCATCATGGCACCCTTTCAGGTAGCCGGTGCTCATCAGAAATTCATTGACAATTTCCCCGCCGGTAAATTTAAAGGTCTTTTTAAACAGTTTCATCCATTCCGGCAGCGTTTTTGGGTGATGGTGATCAAGCCACTGACCGAAGGAACCGAATTCTTCCTGTAATGCCATAATGGTTTTGGCATTTTCGATAGCCGCATTCACTTTCAGCCTGTTCCTGATAATCCCGGAATCATTCAATAGCCGTTCACGGTCATCCTCTGTGTAAGCAGCTACTTTCTGAATATCAAAATTGTGATACGCTTCCCTGAAACCTTCCTCTTTCTTTAAAATTGTTTCCCAGCTCAGTCCGGCCTGGTTGATCTCCATCACCAATCTGCCGAACAGTTCATTATCGTCATGGATCGGGAATCCGTAATGATGGTCGTGGTACTTTTTATGAAGTGCTTTTCTGCTTTCAGGCTGCATCGTTTCTATGGCTGAACAATAACTCATCTTTAAGTATTAATTTAAAACAAAGATAAGGTGAGTTTGTGACAACTATCAGTCAGGAGGATAAATTAATTGTAGTCATTAATACCTTTTAAGGGAGAATTGATCCGGATACTTTTTTTGGCCAACCCATTCACAAGACAGTAAAACATTTACTCTATAATTTGTCAATATAATCCAGATACAGAGGAATGCTCGCTTCAACATGTTCTGATGAAGGGTCCTGTTCCAGACCATAATAGACAAACGGCCCGCGGTAATCGGCTTTTACATAGTCAAAGGTAAGTTCAAAGGGCCTGAGCAGCTCTTTCATTGTATATTTGTATCTTCCTGTGGCACTGAAATCCTTATCGTCAATCCCGGCAGATATTGCTAATGCGATTTTCTTTCCTTTCATTTTGAAGCCACTGCTGCTTCCGTAAGCCCAGCCGTACAGAAGTACCTCGTCAAACCATTTTTTCAGTAACGGCGGGCTGCTGAACCAATAGAACGGAAACTGAAATATGATTGTATCATAGGCTTCAATTAATTTCTGTTCTTTTTCTACATCAAACTTTCCGTCCGGATAGGCTTTATATAATTCATACACTGTATATTTCTCCGGGAACTGGTTCAGTACTTCAACCCATCTTTTATTAATAACAGAAGTCTCCATATTGGGGTGGATAACAATGATCAATGTTTTCATATTCTAAATTTCTGTTTCAAAAATAATAGATGTAACTTACATTTTCAATATAGGCAACCCATTGTACGGTACTATAAAAAATGTAAGTAATGACTAAAATAAAAGAGACATCAACAACTTTTGCCAATAAGAAAGCCCTTACGGAAGAGTGTCCTGAATTGTATGCCTCAAGGCTTATTGGCGGACAGTGGTCGCTTGCGATCTGCAGCTACCTTATCAACGGAAAATTAAGGTTCGGGGAGCTGAGGAAAAGCCTGGGAAATATAACCGAGCGAATGCTCACGCTTCAATTAAGGCGGCTTGAAGAAGATAACATTGTCACACGAACGGTTTATGCGGAAGTTCCTCCCAGAGTTGAATATGAACTGACGGAAATCGGCTATAAATTAAAACCGGTTATAGAAGAACTGGACAAATGGGGAACCATGCATAAGGCCAGCCTTAAAGACGTTTCCATTTAAATAAAAAACCTCCGAAAATCAATCGGAAGTTTAGTATGATTTGAAACAAAATTAATGTACGTTGCTGAGATCTATCTTTTCCTTGCTTTTCCTTTCCTTAATGAACAGGATAAACGGAATACAGATCAGGAATACCAGTCCCAGGTACAGGAACACATCCATATAGGAAAGCACGGTCGCCTGTTTGGTTACGGATAAATCCAGAATTTTGTAAGCAGCACTCATGGCTGCATCCGGTGACATGCCTTTTGCGATAAAGCTTGCTTTCAGTCCGTTCAGCCGTTGCTGCACATCAAAGCTGTTCTCATCCAGATGGGAAATCAGGTTGACCCTGTGCTTCTGGCTTTCATTGGCTATAAAGGTAGTGATCGCGGCAATACCGAATGAACCTCCCAGCTGCCTCATCATTCCGGTAAAAGCAGCTCCCTGTCCGATTTCCTGTCCTTTCAGCGTACTCAGTGACAGCGAGGTAATCGGGATGAACAATAAGCCTAATCCGGCTCCCCGTACGATCAGCATCCAGAAAAAAGCATCCTTACCGGTATCCGGGGTGAGAATTTTATATCCCCAGAAGCTGTAAATAAAGAATATGAAAAGCCCAAGCGCCACCAGGATCTGCTGTTTTGCTCCTTTAGTAAGCAGCTTTCCGATAATCGGCATCATGAAAGCGGTGGTCAACGCCGCCGGAATCATCAACGCCCCCGACTGTAAGGCTGTCCAACCCAGAATACTCTGGGTATAAAGCGGAACAATAAACGTGGAGCCATACAACCCGAACCCAAGCACAAAGGACATTACGGTACCGATCCGGAGATTCCCGTTTTTGAGTACCCTCAGCTCCACAATGGGATATTTAAAGGTAAGCTCCCGCCACAGGAAGAGAATAAACCCGATGACTGCCGTTGCCGTGAAGGCGATAATCATCCCGCTTTCGAACCAGTCTTCCTCATGGCCTCTTTCCAGGATAAACTGTAAAGAACCTACGGTAGCTGCCAGCAAAGCAATCCCGATCCAGTCTACATCTGATACTTTACGTTTCTCAGCATACTTCGGACTCCTCACAAACTGGAGCGTCATTAAGGTAGCTGCAATCCCGATCGGGATGTTAATATAGAAAATGTACGGCCAGCTGTAGTTATCCACAATATATCCTCCTAAGGGCGGACCTAATGTAGGGCCGATGATTACACCCAAACCGTAAATAGCCTGGGCCATACTTCTCTTTTCAACCGGATAAGATTCCGTGATGATGGTTTGTGAAGTCACCAGAAGGGCTCCCCCTCCGATTCCCTGCATCAGCCTGAAAAATACCAGTTCCCAAATGTTGGTGGCATTTCCGCAGAGAAATGAGAAGACGGTAAAGATGATGATGGAAGCCGCAAAATAGTTCCTTCTCCCGAACTGCTGCGACAGCCAGCTCGTCATCGGTACAATGATTACGTTACCGATGGCATAGGCAGTAATCACCCATCCCACTTCGGAAAGTGTAGCCCCAAGGTTCCCTTTCATCTCATTCAGCGCCACATTCACGATGGTAGAGTCTACAATTTCAAGCAAAGCACACAGAATAGCGGTAATCGTAATGATTACCCTCCTGGCTCCATATTCTACTAATGAATCCTGCATAATTTTATACGATGTATTTTTTGTGCAATGTAAAATGTAATAAAGTACTGATGTATACTGTAATGATAATCCTACATTCTTTCAATGCCTTTATATAAGCATAGTGAACAGAATCATCAGTACATGGATACTTTATTACACCCATACATCCATACTATTTAAGAGAAACCTCCACTTTCACGTTCATCCCGGTTCTCAGCCTTTTGGCGATATTTTTGTCAAGGTTCACAAAGTCAATCTTCACAGGAAGCCTTTGCACCACCTTTACGAAGTTACCGCTGGCATTATCGGGAGGAAGAATAGAGAATGTGGCTCCGGTTGCCGGAGAAAACGAGCTTACCACTCCATCAAATTCCTGATCGGGGAAAGCATCAATCTCCACTTTCACTTTCTGGCCTTCCACCATTTTATCCACCTGGGTTTCCTTAAAGTTAGCCACTACCCATTTCTGGTCGTCTTTAACCAAAGCAAATAGCTGTGCTCCGGCCTGCAGGTATTGTCCGGCCTGGATTGGCACTTTTCCAACGTAACCGTCTTCAGGAGCAAGGATAACCGTGTACGAAAGGTTTAATTTAGCATTTTCCACATCTACTTCACGCTGCTTGGCCACTGAACCAGCCACGCTGATCTGCTGTGAGCTTGCTGCGGTCTGTGAAGACGCGATATTGGTCTGTTGTGCAATCTGGTTTCTCTGATCAATTAACACCTGAAGCTGCTTATCTGCAGTCTGTTTTGCTGCTAAAGCCTGCTCATACTGCTGCTCAGTGATGGAATGGTCTTTTACCAGGTTGGCGTATCTTTTCAGATCCTGACTAGTTTTCCATACGTTGACTTTAGCAGCTTCAATCTGTGCGTTGGCTGTCGTCACCGCTGCCTGGGAAGAACCTATGTTCTTGGAAGTCGCTGTAGTAGATGCCTGAGCATTGGAAATATTGCTCTTAGCGGTTGCGAGTGCTGCTTCAGCCTGTTGCAGCGCTATTTTCTGGTCCCTGCTGTCCAGGACCACCAAGGTGTCCCCTTTTTTTACAAACTGGTTATCTTTTACTTTCACTTCGGTTACATAGCCCGATATTTTAGAGATTACGGGTGCCATATTGGACGTGATCTGTGCATCATCCGTTTCTTCATGAGACTGTCTGTATGTATAGGTATTGTACCCGTAGATTCCTCCTCCGATTAAAACAACCGCCAGGATAATAGGGAAAACCAGGCTTTTTTTCTTTTTTGGTTCCGCTGATGGTGTAGTATTATTTTCCATTGTTGAGTATCGTTCTTGATTTTTTATTTATTTGTTAAAGTTCCTGTTGTCTGTAATAATTTTCTATAGGCCAGTGCTGCATCTGCTTTCGCATTGATTACGCCTACATTGGCGGCGATCTGTGCTGCGTCTGCATCCAGCAGTTCGGTCATTGTCGCAAGGCCGTTGTCATATTTGTTTTTGGTAATCCTGTAATTCTCATTGGCCTGCTCTGCAGATTTCTCGAAAACGGCAATCCTCTTTTTAGAATAGTCTGTATTCTGGTACTCCCTGTTGACATCAAGCTTGATGTTATCATTAAGCAGTTCATTAGTGGCAGCGAGCTGCATTTCACGGGCTTTAGACTGTTTCAATGAAGAGTTTTCCTTCCAGATATTGGACAGGTTGTATGAGATCCCGACACCAACGTTCACCGCATTATAAATGGTTAAAAACTTAGGAATATCTGCGGCCACATATCCTCCGGTAAAAGCAATGGAAGGCAGGTTTTCCGCTTTAGCGGATTTTGTCCCGAGTGCAGCCGCCTGTCTCTGTTTATCCAGCGCCTGAAGGTCTTTACGGTTTTCCCTGGCGGTACTGATGTAATAATCCACAGGTTTCATATCTTCCCCTTCCTCAATATAATTCTGGTCCACCTCTATTTCCGTGGTTTCCGGAATTCCCAGCAACAGGTCCATATTGATGTTGGCAATATTGTAGTTGTTTTTGGCTTCCAGCAGCTGGAGCTCAATATTGGATGTCTGGAGATTGGCTTTCAAACGGTCATTCCTTGCGATAACACCGTTGTTTTCAAGCTTCAGGAAAGTCTCATCCCTCTGCTGGGAGGCCGTAAGGTTTTCTTCCAGTACCCTGATCGCCTGATTGGCCTTGAAAAGGTTGTTATACGCCTGCGCTACATTATAGGCAATAGCGGTTTTATCATTTTCTGTATTGAGTTTGGAAGCTTCTACGAGATATTTTGCTGATTCAATCCCATATTTTATTCTCCCGCCGCTGTAGATCGGAATACTGAGGTTGGCCGATCCGTAGGCTACCTGATGGACTTCAGGACCGCCGCCGGCTACCCCGGGAAGTTTAATATTGATGTTGGGCTTCAGAGGGAGGTACATGTAACTTCCGGATACTTTAAGTTCCGGTAACTGCCTGTTTTTGGCCTCCAGAAGGTCGGCGGTAGCCTCTTCGATTTTTGCGGCATCGATTTTCAGGCTTTTGCTGTTCTGGATACCCAGCTGTACGGCTTCATCAAGGGTAAGGGTCCTTTTCTCCTGGGCATTTATGTTTGCGAAGCCCACGAACAGGGCCAGTGCAATAACGGAGTTATTTATTTTCTTCATAACCTAAAAGGTCTTTTAATATGTATTTAATGTGTGTATTGAGCTCGCTGTAATATTCTTCATCAAAAACATCTTCATCATCAGTATTGTTTAAAAATTCCTTGTACATCTCCTTGGCATTGGAGGCATAAAACAGGGTTCCGCTTACGGTAGAATGCAACAGATAAATAGGAGGCCTTTTGGTAAATACCCCACTCTTCAGTCCGGCTTCCAGGATCTGCGAATACAGCCCGATAAATCCCAGTTTGGTCTGTTTCAGAAACTCTATGATCTGCAGGCTTTTGGTATGGAGCTGTTCCCGCTGCATGATCCTGTAAAAACATTTGTGTACTTTTACCCTTTCTGTAAACTGATCGACCAGCTTCTCTATTTTTACCCATTCATTGATATCGGTCCTGTCCATAATATCCTTCGAAAGGAACTGGCCTTCATTCATCCTGTACTCCACCAGCTTTTCATACAGCTTTTCTTTAGAACCGAAATAATAGGAAATCATAGAGATGTTTACATTGGCTGCTTTGGCTATTTCGCGAGTGGAAGTTCCTTCAAACCCTTTTTCCGCAAAAAGGCTTTCAGCAGCAAATAAAATATTCTCTTCTTTTGATATCATGTATACTTCTATTTTCCGGGTGCAAAGATAATCAAGATTTAAATAAAATCAAACGTTTGATTGATTTTTAATTTATTTTTAATTTTTGCTTAATACAGGTCTGCAAAAAACATGATTTAAACTCAATAGTACTTGGATAAAAGCTGAAGCTATCCGATGCTCATCAATAATCAATCCAAAAAAATAATTGCTGGAAATACAAAGCAAGGGATGCATATAAAAAACTGACTTAAAATCAGTTAAGCATCAGTAAAACATTCTGTCCTGACAATAATAATACTGGAAAGGGATGGTTTTATGGCGTACTTTTGTGAATGTACCGGGACAGCTTTATTCCCAGGTCCGTCCAGACAATCTTGGGGTTCCCGTTACGGGTAAGATGCAGGTCTGCCGTATTGATTTCTTCTAAAATACTTTCAATATTCGCTCCGCTGATGAATTTTGAAAATCCGGGCCAGTTGAAACCGTTGGCATTGATTTTTTTGTACACCAGGTTTTCCGACTGGTAATTCTGAAGCAGGGCCAGCCTGAAGATTTCCGAACAGTAATCGAGGAAATTCTTCTGCTTTTCACGGTTCCATCCTGCAATATCCCGTGCCCACGTGATAATGCTCCTGAGCTGTTGCGGCTTCTTCTTGACCTGGAATGCATCGCGCACCCACTGGACAAACAGCCGTTCGAATTCTTCATTTTTACTTCCTGAACGCAGCAGTTTAAGGGCATCGTTCAGGTTTCCCTGGGCTTCATGGATGATTTCTTTTGCCTTTTCCGAAGTAACCGCATGATGGCGGGCCAGGTACTGTTCAAGATCCTCATCGGTAATCCTGGGTACTTCTACAATCTGTGTCCGCGAAAGGATGGTCGGGAGGATGTCATTGCTGCTTTCCGCGGTAAGGATAATGACGGTTTTGGCAGGCGGTTCCTCAAGAAACTTCAGGAATTTATTGGCTGCAGCGACGTTCATTTTATCCGCCCGCCATACAATCAGGATTTTGGTGCCGCCTTCAAAGCTTTTCAGGGCGAATTTCTGGTTCTGGTCATCCACTTCATCGGCTGAAATAAACAGCTGCTTGTTTTCCGAATCCAGGAAAGCCGTCCAATCGTCATAACTCGAATACGGAGAGCTGATCATCATATCCCTGAAAGACTCGAACTTATTTTTGCTTAAGGAATTTTTACCATCTGTATATACCGGAAAGCTGAAATGCAGGTCCAGGTGGTTAAGGTGGTCTACTTTTGAAGCGGCATGCCCATGCTCCCGCTGCAGGATTTCCCTGGCATAGGCTAGCGCCAGAGGAAAGGTTCCGTATCCCTCTTTTCCCACAAAAAGCTGGGCATGGCTCACCCTGTTTTCATCGATACTGTCCCGGAGAAGTTTTTTCAGATTCTCCTGTCCGGCAATGTGCTCCCAATTCATGGCCCAAAGATAAAAATTTGCGGTTTATTATGCGTTAATTTTATTTTATAAGTGAATCCATAGTGCTTTAAATGATTTGTTGGCATCTCCACCACTTTAAAGATTCACACATGATGTTCAAATGCTTCTGAAACGGTACAATCTAAATGCAGGTCCTATCAGACAGTATTTTGAAAGCTAAAATCATTTGCTCTCCTGATTTCATAAACGAGTCCAATATATTTTGTAATACGTTTAAACCCTATTTTCCAGCATCATAACAACATGATCTTCCCCTCAAATTTGCTGATAACAAAGCCGGTCAATCACAGGTTATCCCCCGCTTCATCCCCTTAACAAACTTTAACCTCAGGAAATTTTTACAATTCATTAATATTTAAGATATTTGCGCATTATTTTAAAAATAAAGAATGAAAAAAATCTTTGTACTATCATTCATATCAGTTGGGTATTTCCTAAATGCACAGAGTATCAGTAATTCACCCTATGCAACCTACGGAATCGGAGATGTAAAATATGATAATACGATCGAAACTTCCTCTATGGGAGGTATATCTACCGCTTTTGTCAGCGATTTCAGCAGCAGCTTCAATTTTGCTAACCCTGCGAATAATGCCAATTTCGAACTTACGAGCATCAGGCTGGAAGCAACGAATGAAAACAATTACTTCAAGACTAACTATAATAATACGAAGGTTACCAAACATTCTACGTATCTTTCCAATATTGCCCTGGCATTCCCTTTATCACCAAAAGTGAAAATGGGACTTTCCTATCAGCCCTACAGTTCCAAAAGCTATGACATCATACATTCCGAGACCCTGGCCAACGGTAATATCGTAGCCAACAGGTTCAGAGGAAGCGGAACGCTGAATACGGCACAGGCTGCCCTTTCCTATAAGGTAAGCGACCAGTTTTCCGTAGGGGCAAGAGCAAACTTATATTTCGGAAAGCTAAATGACCTTAATGAACTGGCGTATTCCAACGCAGAACTGATTAACGGTTATGAGACCAGCAACAGCATCCATAACTTCAACTTTACATTAGGAGCCAATTACCAGCACCTGAATACCCGCACCGATCGTAAATTTACCATCGGGGCCACCACAACGTTCGGAAACACCAGCAACATGACGACGGATTACGTCAACAGTACTTATTTCTATTCTGATGCTGCAGCAACTACAAAAAGCAACGAAAGCATTATTGAGCAGAAGAGCACCAACTCCAAAAATCTTCTTCCTTTTCAGGCATCCCTGGGTTTAGGATACGGTGAAGAAAACAGATGGTTCCTTTCTGTTCAGGGAGATTATAAAAAAGGCGAAAGCATTGCCTATTTCGGAAGCAGCCTGGATTTACAGGACTCTTACCGGATTTCTGCCGGAGGATGGTACCTGCCGAACTACAACAACTTCAGAAGTTATTTCTCCCGCGTGGTATACCGTTACGGGGCTTTCTACGAAAAAGGGAACCTGCAGATTGCCGGAACCAACATCAATAAGTTCGGACTTACCGGAGGGGTTCTTCTTCCATTCAAAAATAGCAGCATCACCCGTATGAGCGGACTGGAGCTCGGACTGGAAGTAGGAAAAAGAGGAACTCTTAAAAACAACCTGATCAACCAGAATTACATCAACATCAAAGTAGGCTTCAATTTTGCCGACAAATGGTTCAGAAAAACACTGTACAATTAAGATGGAATTCTTGAGAAACATATTCATTAAAAAAAATATAGCATACCTTTTCAGTTGTGCTATATTTTTTATGACCATGTCCTGTGAGGAAGACCTTACCAAATCCAAAGATAACCAGAGCCGGAACTTCCCGTCAGAAATCATCCATAATGCCCATATCACCAAGAGGGATTCAGGATTTGTCACGATGAAAGCCATTGCTCCCATCATAGAAAAATATGAGCTGATAGACAGTCCGTATATCGTGGCTAAAAAAGGGATTGACATTGAGTTTTTCGATAAGAAGAAACCAAAAGTCCCGGGAAAGATCACTGCAAAATATGCCCGCATCTTTGAATACAAAAAATTCTATGAAGCCAAAGGCAATGTAAGGATCACCACCAACGAAGGCCAGCGTTTTGCCATGCAGAGCGTATACTGGGACCAGAAAAAGAACCGGATCTATACGCATGACACGGTATTTGTAACCATGGAAGACGGTTCTACCCTGGTAGGAGCCAAAGGAATGACCGCTAAAGACGACTTTTCCGAGTATACGTTCTTTGACAATACCGGGGATTTCAGTTCAAAGCAACTTTCCGAAAGTAAAAGATAATTCCGGGTATGACTTTTCACGCAATCGGGCTCATGTCCGGAACAAGTTTAGACGGACTGGATCTCTGTTTTGCCGAATTTGAAAAAACAGGAACCACCTGGACGTTCAGGATCCTTAAGGCTGAAACACTTCCCTACTCTGAAGACTGGGAAAACAAACTCAGGAATTCAATCCTGCTTTCTGCCCAAGAACTGCTGGAACTGCATTCGGAATACGGGTATTACCTCGGAAAACAGGTTAAAGAATTCATTCACAGGCATCGGCTTGACAATATCAGCCTGATCGCATCCCACGGTCACACGGTTTTCCATCAGCCGGAGAAAAAATTCACATTACAGATCGGTGACGGCAGAGCCATCAAACTGGAAACCGGATTACCGGTCATCTATGATTTCAGAAGCCAGGACGTCCTGATGGGCGGCAACGGAGCACCGCTGGTTCCAATCGGTGACGAACTGCTTTTTTCCCGATACAGCGCCTGCCTCAACCTGGGTGGGTTTTCCAATATTTCTTTATCATGGGAAGGAGAAAGGATTGCTTTTGATATCGCACCGGTGAATATTGTCCTGAATTATTTAGCACAGCAGCTTCATAAAAGTTTTGATGAAAATGGTGCCTTAGCAGAAAAGGGGCATATCCATGAAGATTTACTTGACCGGCTTAACGCATTAGACTTCTATCATCATTCCCACCCTAAATCATTAGGCGTGGAATGGTGCCTTCAGCACATATTTCCGGCCTTTGAAAATAGGGAAACCACAGATGCCCTGGCTACCTTTACAGAACATGCGGCCCAGCAGATTTCGGCTGTCATCAATATCTATCCTATAAAAGACATCCTGATTACCGGCGGCGGCGCGTACAATACCCTTCTGATTGAAAAAATAAAGTCAAAGACAAAAGCTTCCATCATCATTCCCGAAAAAGAGATCATCGATTACAAGGAAGCGCTGATATTCGCTTTCATGGGTGTTTTAAGAATGAACAATGAGGTTAATGTGCTGTCTTCTGCAACGGGAAGCAATGCTGATCATTGTTCAGGCATAATGGCTTAAAAGGAAATTTCACAGCCAGGTATTTCATTTTCCAGTCCTACCTTCTGCTACTTTTATCATTTTAAGTAGCCCTCCTTTTGCTGACTTTCTGTATGCAGTATCAAACTACGATTTTGTTTTGCATGCAGGACAGATCATGAAAATTTGTATTTTTACCGTAATCATCAAACCATAATAACCGGTAAAAGAATGGCACCAGTTCCCCAGATCAAAACCTATCATTTTCTGCCCTGCAAATATGGTTCAGAGCTGCTACTGGATATCGGGCGTATTGAAACATTAAAAAATTATGTATTGAACACTGCCCTGCATCAGCTCAGTTTTTACGAAATCATTTTCATCCGGGAGGGATCTGGAACATTTGTGCTGGATGAAAATAAAATATTAATACATCCGAGAACCGTTATTTTCACCAGTCCGGGCCAGATTCGCCGATGGGAAATTGAAGAAGAAGTCAGAGGGTATACGCTGTTCTTTGAGAAAGATTTTCTCCACCTGTTTTTTTCGGATGAGTTGTTTCTGTATCGATTTCAATACTTTCACCAATATTCGCATCCGTCAGAAATGCAGATCGGTGAAATATCCTTCGGGAAATGCTTAGAACTTCTGCAAGAAACAGAACTTGAATTTGAACATATTCAGAATGACAGCAATCACCTCATTCGGTCACTTTTATATCAGTTGCTCATCCTGCTCAACCGCTATTATGCGGATGCCTACCATGTTCAGCGGGATACCTTTATCCATCCGGATTTCTACAGATTCCGGTCTTTGCTGGAAAAAAAATTCTTAGAGGAGCAGACTGTTGAAGCCTATACTAAAATGCTGAATGTGAGCCCCGGATTCCTGAATAAGATATGCAGGCAATTCAGTGGTTTATCAGCACAACAGATGATTCATAACAAACTGATTTCGGAAATAAAGAAACAGCTTTATCAGAACAAATCAGCCAAAGAAGTTGGATACGAATTCGGATTTTCAGATCCCTCCAATTTCAACCGCTTCTTTAAAAAAATCACCCGTATGACTCCCCGGCAATACCAAAAGGGGTTAAAATGACCTTTCTAAATACAAAATGACCTTTTCGCAGGGTACCCATATTCCTAATTTTACAGAAAAAAAGGAATATGATACAATCTACAGCAGTCTTTCTTTTATTCTTTATTATGAATCTGGCTTGGATTAGGGCAGAACAATTATATGTCAATCCCCGGACCGGCAACGACACCAATTCCGGAATGAAAACTCAGCCGTTAAAGACGCTTTCCGAAGCAGCGAGACGTGTCAACCTCAATACAGCAAAGGAAGGAACAACAATCATCCTGTCAGAAGGCACTTATCTGTTAACCAGTACCGTCCTGTTTACTAATGATAAATACAGCGTTACCAACCGCCTGGTCATTCGCGCGGAAGTGATGCCTGATGATTTGGGATGGACGCCTAAAAATATGCCGATTATTATAACGGCTGTGCCTCCTGAGCCAGGCGTAGGCGGAGAAGAGGCCAAAGGCATACAGCCCGAGGTAAACCATGTAACTATTGAAGGTCTGAGGTTTACGGGCAGCCCGGATTATACCTATATCGACCACAATAATTTACGCCGTTCTTATCCTATCTGGCGCGACGGGAAAAGTCTGGATGACCTGCTGGTAACCCAGTGCCTGTTTGCAGGAAATATAGATGTGTTACCATTGCACGTAGGCGTGATAGCCAATGGTTATGGGCTGGTTATCGATCATTGTGTCTTTTTCAACTGCAAAATCCCTGTTGTTTTTTGGAAAAATGACGGAAAGACCGGCAGTCGGAGTGCTATGAGGCATTCTCTGGTGTATGGAGGGTATTTTTGTGGAGTATGGACCACACAGGGAACCAATGGAGATGATTTCGACTTTCATCACAATATCATTGCTAACACAAGTACGGTATGGATCAGGGAAAAAGGAAGCACGCGGCGGTATACAGGTTCAGACTGTATATTCAGCAACTACAACAAACTGGCTGGATATGGAAGTGGCCCTTTGAGCGACAGTGACACTACTTCTACAGATTTTCTTAACATGAAAAATGTAGAGACCACCGGAACAATAACCATCGAAAAAGATCAGAGTAAACGTAATTACCTCCAGCTGGCAGCAGGTTCGGCAGGTGAAGACTTAAATGCAGGACTTTTTAAAAAATGAAATCAATAATCAGATCTGTATGGATCCTGTTGTCCTAAATAATAAGAACCTTCATGATGAAGGTTCCTGTTATTTATAAGCTTCGATTTTATCGGTCAGCGTATTGATAAAATTCTGTAACGGCTTCTCTACCATCATCTTGATGAACGGATTGAATTTCCCTTCAAACAACATCTGTACTTCAGTCTGGTTTTCGCTCAAAGGTTTTAACGTCGCCGTGAGTGCAAAGTCCAGGCTTGAACTGGCAGATTTCAGCACCGCTTTTTCATCGGTTACTTCATCAATCTTCAGTGCAATTTCAGGCATGCCCTGTAAGCCGAATTTAAAGCCATCCTCCCAGGTTTCAAATTTCTGAAGGCCGTCCGGCATAAAGTTTTTATAATTTTCAGGTGATTTCAGTAATTCGGTTAATTCTTTAGATGATTTATTGACAATTATTTTTCGTCCTTCTAAATTCATTTTTTATTTTTGTATTTAATTCTTAATTCTTACAAATGTATAAAGTTTTTGTGAACGAAAAAAAATTATTACTGTCTAAGCAGCCTGAAGCAATGGAAAAGAAGCTTAGCTACGAGAGTTTCACAACTTTAGAAATGGCGCTGGACCTTCTGGAGAACACTTCGGTAAAAGAGCTGAATGTATATGGTGAATCTATCGATGAAATCTGGGATGAGTTCCGCAAACTGTTCAGAATTATAGAAGCTGCCGGCGGTGTCGTGAATAACCCGGATGGCGAAATTCTCTTTATCAAAAGGCTCGGAAGGTGGGACCTTCCCAAAGGCAAAATGGAAAAAGGCGAATCCCGTGAAGAGTCTGCCGTACGTGAAATTGAAGAGGAAACGGGGTTACGCAATGTCAACCTTATCCGGTTCATCAATACCACCTACCATGTCTATGTGGAAAGGAACGGTGAAAAGATCCTTAAATGTACCCACTGGTTCGAAATGAGCTTTAGCGGTGAAGATACGTCAACCCCTCAGATCGAGGAAGGCATCACGGAAGTAGCGTGGAAAAATGCCCGACAGATCGAAAGCGAGGTTTTCCCAAGCACTTTTCAGAACATCAAACTTATTATCGAGGAATTCCGGAACCTGGATTAAATGAGATCTGCCGCCTTTTCAAGGGCAATTCCGCGGGAAGCTTTCAGAAGGATATTCTCCGACCGGACAGGATGTTCTTTTAAATAGTCCATCAGTTCCGCCGTGCTTTCAAAAGCTTCGGTATCCTGATTAACGGTTCTGAAGTTTTTCCCTACGGTAATGACCTGGTCAAAGCCAAGCTGACGGGCCAGTTCCAGGATGCCAAGGTGCTCTTCTTCGCTCTCCTCTCCCAGTTCCAGCATATCTCCGATGATGATCGTCTTGCTGCCTTCAAAAGTAATGAAGTTCTGCAGCGATGCTGCCATGGAGCTCGGATTGGCATTATAGGTATCCATCACCAGTGTTTTACCCGGTCTTTTAACGATCTGTGAACGCATATTGGTGGGTGTATAGCTTTCCACAGCTTCTTTGATATTTTCAAAATCAATCCCGAAATGCAATCCCAGGGCGGCGGCGGCACATAAGTTGGTAAAATTATAAATACCGGTGAGTTTGGAAACTGCTTGGATTCCCTGATATTGAAGGCCAACGAACTGCTCCTGAGTCATCAGATCAAATCTATAGTCTGAATTTTCTGTTCCGAATGTGATCCTGTGGGCATATCCTTCCGTTTTTTCTTTCTGAATGGCATCATCCTCATTGACGAGAATGGTCTTTTGATGACTCTTAAGATAATCATACAGCTCAGATTTACCTTTAATTACCCCTTCAAATCCCCCGAAACCCTCCAAGTGGGCTTTACCGAAATTGGTGATATACCCGAAATCCGGCTGTGCAATGCTGCACAGAAGCTCTATTTCCTTCTGGTGGTTGGCTCCCATTTCAATGACGGCCATTTCATGTTCCGGCTTTATGGAAAGCAGGGTTAAGGGAACCCCGATATGGTTGTTCAGGTTTCCGGATGTATACTGTACGTTGAATTTTTGGGAAAGTACGGCATGAATGAGCTCTTTGGTCGTGGTTTTTCCGTTGCTGCCTGTAAGCCCGATGACAGGAATGTCCAGCTGATGCCGGTGGTAAACGGCCAATGCCTGTAAAAATTCCAGTGTAGAAGGAACATAATATATATTCCGCTCAGTGTTTTCAAACTGCTGCTGTTCCACAATAACAGCTATAGCACCAGCATCAACAGCTTTTTCTGCGTGTTCAGCCGCATTGAAATTCTCACCTGAGAAAGCAAAGAAAATGTCGCCCTGCTCTATTTTCCTGCTGTCTATGGTTACCTTTCCGGACTGTAGAAATAACGGATAAAACTGTTCTGCATTCATGGGTCAAAAATAAAAAACCTTCCGGAAATCCGGAAGGTTTTTCATAAGTATTTTGATAATATTATCTTCTCGTTCTATTCTTGTCATTCGTCATTGCATCCTGAGCGACACGGAAACCGATCCAGCCATACGCTTTATTCTGGTCTTTATATCTTCTCTGACCCGGATCCAGCCAGTAAGCCGTATCCTGCCAAGAACCTCCTTTGATCACTCTGATGTCGTTAGACATCGCTGAAGTTCTGTTTTTAGTATCTTTCTGTAACACTACTTTTCCGCTTCCGTCTACGATGAACCTTCTCTGCGGAGCATTGTACATGTCAAAAGAGGCAGAAGAATCTGATGCTCTGTAGTACTCAAGAGAAGACTGTCTGTCTCCGTCTCTGTAGTTTCTGAAGTCAGCGATAGTCTGTCTTTCAAACTGGCCAGGCAGGTTTCTGTAAACCAGTCTTCCGTCATCAAGCGTATCATATTTGATGCTGCTTTCGTCTACCATCTTGTAAGTACCGTCACCGTTTCTTACGATAGCCTGAGGCATGTTTCCTCTGTAGTAGTTGAAGTCGCTGAAATCTTCATCGATGATCGGTCTGTATACATCGGCAGTCCATTCAGAAACGTTTCCGTACATCCCATAGATTCCCAGGTCATTGGAAGGATATTTTCTTACGTCCGAAGTCCTTGCAGACCCGTCGTTTTTCCATCCTGCAATACCGGAATAGTCACCGGTTCCCATTTTGAAGTTTTCAAGGAACATGCCTTTATTTCTTCCTTTGGTCCCTCTTAACTGTTCGATTTCAGGCTTTTTACCTAAGTATTGGTTGTATTCTCTGTTTTTAGCCATACCCAAAGCTGCATATTCCCATTCAACTTCAGTAGGAAGTCTGAATTTGGTTACCATGGCAGCACTAGGTGCTCTGTTTGCAGCAAGGAGCCTTTGGTTGGTCGTTTTCATACCGGTTCTCTGCTGCAGTCTTTTTTCATTGATATATCCCTGAATTTCAGGATCGTTCGACTTGAATTTATCCATATTGAAAGCCGTACCTCCCTGGTTGTTGGATTCGTTCATGTACAGGTCTTTTGCAATGATACCAGCCTGCATAAGGGCTTTTTCATTGGCTCTGTCTGTAAGCCACTCACAGTATCTGTTCGCCTGTGTCCATGAAACTCCCACTACCGGATAGTAATCAAATTCCGGAGAACGGAAGTAGGTTTCGTTGTAATCGTTTCTGGATAGTTTGTTGTCCCACAATAAAGTATCCGGTAAGGCACCGTTGTAGATTTCTTTAAAGCTTGGGTCACTTGGTGGGAATACATACTTCAACCATGTAAGGTATTCGCGGTATTCGTAGTTAGTAATTTCAGTTTCTCCGATAAAGAATGAACTTACCTGCATTCTGCGCGGCGAGTTATTCCAATCGTGCATAACATCATCTTTCACTAATCCCATTGTAAAAGTTCCACCTTCTACATATACCATTCCCGGCCACCCCTTCTGCTTTTGTTGCTTTCCTGCAAAAAACCAACCTTGTTTTTCGTTTGGTTTCCAACCTGTTTTGCTGACAAACTTCTTAGTACCGCCGCCATTATTAGATCCTCCGCAACTGGTTAATGCAAGTGTAGAACTTAATGCAATTAATGAAAACAACTTTAGTTTTTTCATAGTCGATATAAATATTTTCAAAGTACAAAGAAAAAATAAATTATTCAATAAATCAAATAAAGATTTGATTTTTTTGAAAAACGTTGACAAATTAATTTTATTGTCTTATAATTTAATTCTAATATTTTCGTTTATTTTGTAATTTAGCAATTTCAATAACAAACATGAAACTGAAAATTACGTTTTTACTTCTAATAACTTCTGTATCAACACTTTGGGCCCAAAAAACCTCCATAGAATGGGATGGCTCAAAAATTCAGGACTTCGGTGACACAAAACTCAATCTTCCTCATTTCAAAAACGAAGGTTTTTCTTACAGCCAAAATAACATTTTTATCGTAACAAAACAAAAGGTCGGAGAAAAGCAATTAAAAATTTCAAACCCATCCTGGGAGAGCGTTTCAACTAAAGACGTCTTTGAAATCCAGAAGGAGCTTTTACCCGATCATGATATTGCGGATGTAGCGTATTATTACCTGGACGGGGAACGGTATGCCAGCATCAGCGTCTCTCTGTTCAAAAATGTAAGAGGAAGAATTCAGAGATTGTCTTCATTTGATATTTCTGAATCAGCCCAGTCCATTCCTTCCGGCAGTACGGCAAAGGTCGGGACGACCAACAATCCGCTGGCTTCCGGTAATTTCTATAAAATCAAAGTAGATAAGTCAGGGATTTTTAAAATCACATCTCAGTTCCTGAGTGCCAATGGGATCAATCCTTCTTCGGTTAATCCTAAAAATTTCAGGATTTACGGAAACGGGGGTGTCATGCTCCCTGAATACAACCAGGATGTTAAATACAGTGCATTGCAGGAAAATGCCATCCAGGTAGTGGGAGAAGATGACGGTGTATGGAACGATAATGACTATGCTCTGTTCTATGCCCAGGGACCGGACGGCTACAACCTCTATAATTCTACCAACGGAAACGGTATCAAGAGACATGATACGCGTAATGACAATACCGAGCACGTAAAAAACATCTATGAAGACTACGCTTATTATTATATTAATTTTGATAAAGGTGCCGGCAAAAGGGTGCCGGTTGCAGATGCCAATCTCCCTGCTACTCCGCTGATCACCCGGTACGACAATTACCAGTTCATCGATAATGATAAGAAGAACCTGATGAAGGTGGGCCGGTTATGGGTGGATGAAACGCCTTTTACAACAGCTAAAACAGTTACCTTCACTACCGGTTCTGCCATTCAGGGCGGTGACCTTATCCGTTACCGGGCCCAGGTGGTCGGCTACAAAGCCCAGCAAAACAGCATTGAATTTACCATTAACAATCAGAATACAACAACTATTGCTGTTCCGGCTAACGGTACCAATGTCAATTATGATTTTTTTCCGGTACGCTACGACGGGGTCATTTCCAGCTTAAGCGGAAACCAGATTACCTTTAACCTGAATCCTAATATCAGCGTAAATCCGAACGGTACCTTTTACGTAGATTACCTGGAAGTACAATATAAGGATAACCTCAGCTTCAACGGTTCGCAGATGAATTTCAGGGATTTTTCTCTGGCAAGCGGTTCCAATACCTTATATGGGTTCAGCATTGCCAATGCCTCCGGTGTTGAACAGGTATGGGATGTCACCGACATCACCAATGCAACCCGGAAGGTAAACAAAGCAGGGAATAATGCAACATTCAGCTTCGGATATGCAGCAACCAACCAGAATTTCAATAATGAATTTGTGGCTTTTAAATCCGATGCTGCCTACAGCCCGCAGTTTGTAGGGAAAATCAACAACCAGAACCTTTCTGCCTTACAGAATGTAGACTACCTTATTATTACGGTTCCTGAAATGATGGGACAGGCCCAGAGGATGGCCAATTATCATCAGACGAAAAACAACTACAACGTTCAGATTGTTGATACGGATAAAATTTACAACGAATTCGGAAGCGGAAGCAGGGACCTGACAGCCATCAGGGATTTTGTAACCAGGCTGAATACTCCGGCGGGAACCCTGAAATATGTCCTTATTTTAGGTGATACGTCGTATGACTATAAAAACAGGATCTCCGGGAATACCAATGTGGTATCAAGCTACGAAAGTGAGGAATCAGGGGATTTTGTAAGCTCTTTTGTTACGGACGACTATATTGTAATGACGCAGCCGCAGACTTCTGTGTACATCGTCAACAACCTTCCGGACCTTCCAATAGGCAGGATTCCCGCTGCCAACGTGACGGAAGCCGGGAATATGATAGATAAGACCCTGGCTTATTATAACTCCCTTTCCGGACAGTCTACTCCTTTCGGGGAATGGAGGATGAAGCTTGACTTTGTAGCGGATGATGATAATGATGGCGGAGTTCCTTTCCATACCGTAATGAACAATTCGCTGGTCAGTATTTTTGAACAGCCTACCAATACCAGTCTTAAGGAATACAATATCAGGAAACTGTATCTTGATGCTTTCCAGGCCCAGAGTACGGCTGGAGGACAGCGTTTTCCACAGGTCAACCAGGCAATATCCAATGATATCGGAAACAGCCTGTACCTGTTCTACTTCGGGCACGGAGGGATCAACGGATGGGCACAGGAAAGGGTTTTAACGCTGGATGAAATCCAGAATGCCAATAATTTCACCAATGTATACAGCAGGTTCCCTTTTGTATCTACGATTACATGTGAGTTCACACTTTGGGATGATCCGGAAACTGCTTCTGCGGGGGAACAGTTCATCAAGCTGAAGCAGGGAGGACCTGCGATGATGATCACCTCCAGCCGGGCGATTGCCGTGGGATACGGAATTGATTTCACCAACCTGTATACCCAGAACATCTTTAAACTGACGAATGATGATTTCGATACTTTAGGCTATGCTCACCTGAATGCCAAAAAACAGAGGGGAAGCGATGGAAACCACCTGAAAGTAAACCTTCTGGGCGACCCTGCCATGAAACTCAGCCGTCCTAAAAGACTTTTGGTGATTGATAATATAGAAACCCCTGTTCCGGGACTGATCCGGGGGCTGGATTTTGTGAAGATCAAGGGACACATCAACAATAACAACGGAACCATCAACACCGGCTTCAACGGCCGCGTGGTCATCAACATCTTCGATAAAAGGCTGAACAAGACGACGCTGAATAATGACGGAGACCTTACTCCGGTCCTTCAATATACCGAAGAAGGAAGTGCGATTGTAAAGGCTTCCGGTATGGCGGTAAACGGAGTGTTTACCATAGAGTTTTATGTACCGAAGGACATCAATTATGCTGTAGGCCAGGGAAGGATCCTGGGATATGCAGACAACAAATCTTCTGATGTATTCAATAATATGTCTGTACAGGTAGGAGACATCAACCCTAACGGAATTAATGACAACCAGCCGCCTAAGGTAAAACTCTATATGAACAACACGAATTTCGCAGACGGCGGAATTACCGATCAGAACCCTACCCTGCTGGCGTGCATCACAGATGACACCGGGATCAACTCTACGGGTTCAGGAGTGGGACATGATATTACCGTATACCTTGACGGGCAGATTATCAACACGATTGTCCTGAATGATTTCTATACCTCAGGAGAAGGAAACGGATGCCTGAGCCCGAGCCTGGCAGACTATCAGAAAGGGAATGTAACCTACCCTTTCAGGAATTTAGCCTTAGGCCAGCACCAGCTTACCTTTAAAGTTTGGGACATCAACAATAATTCGAGCTCTGCTACGTTAAATTTTGAAGTTAAGGATGAAGCGGACCAGCACCTGGCCATCAACCGCCCGCTGAACTGGCCTAATCCTTTTACCAATAAAACGTACATCCAGTTTGAGCATAACTGTGATGATATCCTGGATGTGAATGTCCAGATCTATACCATTACCGGAAAACTGGTGAAGACCATATCCCAGGCTGTGATGGCAGAACCCTTCCTGCAGGGCTTCAGAACGCCAAGGCAGGCCATTGAATGGGACGGTAGAGATGATTTTGGATCAACCGTAGCAAAAGGTACGTATATTTTTAAGATATTTGCAAAAAGTCAGAATCAGGAAAAATGCAAAGGAAGTGCTACAGCTGTAGAAAAAATGGTACTTTTGAAATAATTTAAAATAATAATAGTTAAGAATAATTATAAAAGACTGATAATATATAAAAGACAACATATGAATTTAACTACTAAACTGCTTTTAGGATTTGGGTTAGGTGCTGGTTTTTTAAGCTACGCCCAGGACTTAAGTCAAGTAAGACCGGTACTCACCGGGGCTCCATTTTTAAGAATTGCACCGGATGCACGATCAGGAGGTATGGGAGACCAGGGTGTCGTAACTTCTCCGGATGCATTTTCCCAATTCTGGAATGCGGCCAAATACCCTTTTAGCAGAACAAGTTCTTCTGTTGGTGTAAGCTATACGCCGTACATGAGCAAACTTACCAATGATGTATTCTTATTGTACGGTGCATTTCACAAATTCCTGGGACAGGAAGAAAGATCTACCATCTCTGCCAGTATCTATTACTTCAATATGGGAGAAGTGGATCTTACGCAGCTGGTAGGTAACGATGTTACTTCTATGGGAACTTCAAAACCGAACGAGTTTTCCATTGATATCGCGTACGGGCTGAAACTTTCCGATTCTTATTCCATGGCCGTAACAGGAAGGTACATCCGTTCCGACTTAGCCGGAGGATTCAACACAGATACTACGCTTAAGCCTGCCAATTCGTTTGCTGTAGACGTTTCAGGATACTATACTTCACCAAGGTTCTCCAGTTTTGGCGGATATGACGGTAAGGTTAACGCAGGTTTTGCTGTTCAGAACCTGGGTCCGAAACTGGATTATACCGGAAATGAAGAATCCAGATCCTATCTTCCTACCATGGCCAGACTGGGTGTAGGGTATGATATGTATCTTGACGATGTGAACCGTGTTGGACTAAGCGTTGAAGGTTCTAAAATCCTGGTTCCCGGATCAGAATATGTAGGCATCGACCCGAATACGAGACAGCCGATGTACGCCATTCCCAACGTAGGTCCTATCGCAGGGATCGGAAAATCGTTCAAGAACGAAAACAGCATCATGTACAGCGGTGCGCTGGAATATTCTTATGACAATGCATTTTCCGTACGAGGAGGATACTTCCACGAAAGCGAGCAGCAGGGAGCAAGACAGTTTGCCACCGCCGGTATCGGGCTGAAGTACCGTTCTTTCGGACTGGACGTTTCTTACCTGATCAACATGTCCAAGATCAACACAGCTTTGGATAATACCTTACGGTTCGGTCTTACCTGGAATATCGGAGACGAAACATCCAATGTAGATTATTAATCCGGAGATTTCTTCCATATATATATATATAAAGCCTCATATGATGAGGCTTTTCTGTTTTCTGCCCGATGCCGGAGCGGACTGAAATGAGCCGCTGAAAATGAATGTGGAGGATTAATCAGGGAAATATGGCTGCGTTATTGTAAGATGAAAAGATAAAGTCTTATTTTTATAAGAACAATTCCCTACAATAAGTATTTTTGCATGATGAACTATTCAGCGGAACTCAAAAAATTCATTACCGGCCAGTCTGTATATTCTGCCATCAGGATCACCCTGGCTACGGTCCTTCCTTCGCTGGTTCTCGTTCATTTCGGGGTACTGAAAGAATACTACCTTTTTCCCCTGGGAACAATATTCGTTGCGCTTACGGATCAGCCCGGGCCTTTTATCCGGAGAAGGAATGCCCTCAGCTTTGCGGTAGTCTGCTTCCTGATTGTTGCGCTGATCGCCAGCCTGATCATGAACTTTAAAATCCTGGTCCTGCTGGAAATCATAGTCTTCGGCATGTTTTTCTCCCTGATCGGGATCTACGGGCAGCGGCTTGCCGCAGTAGGTTCATTGGCTCTAGTCGTGATGGCGATTTTCATAGATGGTCACCTTACAGGCGGCAATATCGTAAGAAGCCTCCTGATTTTTGCTGCGGGATGCATCTGGTTCCTGATCATCTTCCTTATTGTGACCACCATCCAGCCCTACAAGCTGGCCAGCCAGATGATCGGGGAAAATTACCTTCAGCTGAGTGAGTTTCTCAAAATAAAAGCAGGATACTACCAGAAACGTCCGGACTTTGATAAGCTGAGCTCCCAGGTTATCGCCAAACAGATTGAAATCAAGAATTTACAGGAAGATACCCGGGAAACCGTGTTCAAGACCAGGACTATCGTTAATGAATCCACAACTACGAGCCGCCTCCTGATGCTGATGTTCCTCAGCTCCATGGACCTGCATGAAAAGCTGATGACTTCCGAAAGCAACTATCAGAAACTTCAGCAGAGCTTTGAAGACAGTATGATCCTGGTTAATATCCACGACTATCTGACCATTCTTTCCAACGAAATTACCAATATAGGGCTCTCTCTTCAGATCGGGACGAGGGCAAGGCCAGTACTGAATCTGGAACTGGAACTTCAACAGCTCAACTCCAATTATTTTGAGCTCAGAAACAAACAGATGAACCCTGCAACGCTGGAGAATTTCATGATCCTGAGGCAGATCCTGATGCGTATTAATGAAATTACTAAGGACATCAATGACATCTACAAGATCTTTTCACAGGATATAAAGCTGGCCAAAAGCCTTTCAACAGGTCTTGACATCAAAAAATTCCTTCCCAATGAAGAAAAGATCAACTTTAAAGTGCTTCGGAACAACATTTCATTATCCTCTTCCCATTTCCGCCATGCGGTACGGGTTACCACTGCCCTGCTGATCGGATACCTGTTTTCCCTCTTTCAGTTTATCGGAATAGGACATACGTACTGGATCCTCATCACAACCGTTGCCATCATGAAGCCCGCCTACTCTATTACCAAAAAGAGGAATCTCCTCCGTCTTTACGGTACCATAGCCGGAGCGGTACTTGCCTATGGAATTTTGTTCTTTGTGAGTTCCGGCCCTGTACTTTTTGCCATGCTGATGATCAGCATGATCCTCTGCTTCAGCCTGCTTAAAATACAGTATTTCTGGGCAGTCCTGTTCATGACGATGTACGTATTTCTCGGCTTCAATTTTTTAAGTCCTGGGCACATCAATATCATCTTCAGGGACCGGATTGTGGATACGGCCATCGGAGGGATCATTGCGTTCCTGGTTTCATACAGCGTACTTCCGGTCTGGGAACACACCCAAAACCTGGACCTGATGAAAAAATGTGCGGAAAGCAACCTGATCTATTTCCAGAGCGTCATGTCTAAATTTCTCACGGATGGATTTAATATGCAGGATTATAAGGTGAAGCGTAAAAATGCCATTATTTCACTGGCTAACCTCTCCGATAATTTCCAGCGGATGATTTCAGAACCTAAAAACCAGCGTAAGAAACTGGAAGTGGTGCATCAGTTTGTTGCCACATCGCATCTGATCACCGCCTATATCGCCTCGCTCTCACAATATTCCAAAAATCAGGAAAAATATCCTGAGATCGATGCAGAAAGCTGGAGCCGAAAGATTGAGGCTGAAATGAACCAGATCTTCACATTGCTAAATGGGGAAGATATTGATAAAGCGCTTCAGATGGAAAGCCGCCTGACGCCGGATGACGAAATTGAAGAACTTCTTTTACAGCGTAAAAGTGAAATCCTTGAGCATGAAATCTTTGACCGCAGGGATCCGGATCAAGTATCCCACCTTACGGAACTGAAGAACATCCATGACATTCTGGAACTGATTTACGACGTGGCCAGGGAACAGCGGAAAGTGATTGAAAAATACAGGCAAGAATCCCACACTACTCCTCCACAATCGTAAAGCAGTAATCATCAAAAAACTCAACACGGGCTTTAAATTCATCTGAGAAAATTTCATCATAAACCCTGCACCGGATATGGTGAAGGTGTTTCAGCTGGAACGGCCGCACCTCATAATTTTTTTTCAGAGACCAGTATTTGGAATGGTGGATCTTGTACATGCTTTCCTTAACACTCCAGATAATGGTATAATAGGTTTCTTCCTGATCAGCGGGAATAAAGTCGCGCTCATGTTCATAGGTAAACTTGTCCACGACCCTGAGAATTTTTGAGGTAAACCGTTCCAGGTCGATCCCAATCTTATTTTTGGAAATCGCAATAGCCGCAAAAGGAAAGGAATGGGTAATGGAAATTTCCGCATCTTTAGGAGAAAGGAAAGGCTCCCGCTCCCGGTACAGAATTTTAGCTCCCGGTTTTAACCCCTGAAGCAGCTTCCGAACCATGAGGACCTCCAGAAGTTTTTTAGGATGGTAATCTTTTACTTTTTCAGCATTTTCGGGTTCCAGCAGTTCATCCGGATCCAGGTTTTCGGCATCATCATACTTCCACACCAGGATCGTAGCATTGTCATCTGAAAAATCTCGGTAGAGCGGCATATTTTTGGTCAACAGGATTTTAGTTCGTAAATTTGCGAAAAATATTTCATATAGATGGAAACAACAACGCAATACGTTCCTTATAAAGTAAAGGATATTTCCCTGGCAGATTGGGGAAGAAAGGAAATCACTCTTGCTGAGGCTGAAATGCCTGGTTTGATGGCAATCCGTGAAGAATACGGAGCTCAGCAGCCACTTAAAGGAGCAAGAATCGCAGGATGTCTTCACATGACCATTCAGACTGCCGTGCTTATTGAAACATTGGTTGCATTGGGAGCTGAAGTAACCTGGTCTTCATGTAATATTTTCTCTACCCAGGACCATGCTGCCGCTGCCATCGCCGCTGCGGGAATCCCTGTGTATGCATGGAAAGGAATGAATGCAGAGGAATTCGACTGGTGTATTGAGCAGACGTTATTCTTCGGAGAAGACAGGAAGCCGTTAAACATGATCCTGGATGACGGAGGAGACCTTACCAATATGGTATTTGACCAGTATCCTGAACTGACCAAAGAGATCAAAGGACTTTCTGAAGAAACTACGACAGGAGTTCACAGATTATACGAAAGAATGCAGAACGGCACGCTGGTAATGCCTGCAATTAACGTGAATGATTCGGTAACCAAGTCTAAATTCGACAACAAATACGGATGCAGGGAATCTGCAGTAGATGCTATCAGAAGAGCTACGGATGTAATGCTTGCCGGTAAAAGAGTGGTGGTTTGCGGATACGGAGACGTTGGTAAAGGAACAGCAGCTTCTTTCAGAGGTGCAGGTTCTATCGTTACCGTAACGGAAATCGACCCGATCTGTGCATTACAGGCTGCCATGGAGGGATATGAAGTGAAGAAACTGGATACCGTAGTTGATAACGCAGATATCATCATTACCACTACCGGTAACTTCAACATCGTTCAGGGATCGCACTTCAAAAAGATGAAGGATAAAACCATCGTTTGTAATATCGGACACTTCGATAACGAAATCGATATGGCATGGCTGAATGAAAACTACGGTTCTACCAAGTATGAAGTAAAGCCGCAGGTTGATGTATACAATGTAGACGGAAATGAAATCATCATCCTTGCAGAAGGAAGACTGGTGAACTTAGGATGTGCAACAGGGCACCCGAGCTTTGTAATGTCCAACTCTTTCTCTAACCAGACTTTGGCGCAGATCGAACTTTGGGCTAATTCCAGCCAATACGAGAATAAAGTATATACATTGCCGAAGCACCTGGATGAAAAAGTAGCTGCCCTTCACCTTAAGAAATTAGGCGTAGAGCTTGAAACGCTTACCGATGAGCAGGCAAAATACATCGGAGTAACGGTAGACGGGCCGTTCAAACCTGAGTATTACAGATACTAATCAATAATAGATTATTGATACAATAAATATGAGCCCTTCCTTATGGAGGGCTTTTTGCATTGAGGAGCTGGATATGCACGCTGATTTCAGCTTTATGCACAAAAGAATAGTCTTGTATAATACAATTACATAATTTCAGTTATTGCCGGCAATCAGATAAAAATGATATATTTGACGTTCTGAATAATTAAAACATGAAAAAACAAAGAGTATCAAATGCGTTTGTCGCAGCATCCTGGGTTGCGCTGGGAGCCGGAATGATCGGCTTTATTGTAGGACTGGCCAGGGCAGAGATGCAACTGAATGAAAAAGGATATTATTTCACGATCCTTCTGTATGGCCTGTTTGCAGTAGTTTCCCTGCAAAAAGCTGTGCGGGACCGGCTGGAAAATATCCCGGTAACCGATATCTACTATGGAATATGCTGGTTCGCCACCCTTTCCTCCATCGTACTTCTGGCCATAGGCCTGTGGAATGCCACGATCCTGCCGAGTGAAAAAGGTTTTTATTCCTTTGCTTTCCTCCTGGCACTTTTCGGAGCTATCGCCGTCCAGAAAAATACCCGCGACAATATGCTTCAGGAATAACATTCAGGCTCACCCATACGGTGGGCCTTTTTTTTATGTACTTTTCTGAATATGGCTGTTCAGAATACAGTATCAATAAAAAATTTTGTTTTATTCCCATAAATTGGAATAATATCATTTTTTATTCGTTTAAAATACTATCTTTATGCATCCACTACACTAACCCTATGAAAAAATTCCTGATTTTTACTTTTTTGATCCTTTTCTGGACCGGCATCAGTGCCCAGAATGAATTTATCACCGTCTGGAAACCGGGGACCTCTAACCTGATTCACTTTCCGGGAAAAGGGACCAACTATACCATTTACTGGGAAGAAATAGGGTATCCTCAGCATAGCGGAACCCTGGATAATATAACCTCAGCCAATGAAGTAGTGATTGATTTCGGGAATGCCTACAATCCTGTTCCTTCTTCAGCAGCATACCGGGTGAAAGTCAGCAAAGGAAACGGGAACTTCAGCCAGATCAGGTTTTTTGATAATTCAGTGGTCCCGATTTATTCCTGTCCCGATATGGCCAAGATTTTTGAAGTGGCACAGTGGGGAAATACCCAATGGCAGACTTTCGAGAATGCATTTACGCTGTGCTCCAATCTCGATGTAACGGCAACCGATGCTCCCGACCTCAGCCTGGTCACCAGTACCAAAGAAATGTTTTACATCTGTTCTTCCCTGGTAGGTAATGCAAGCTTTAATAACTGGAATACCAGTACGCTGACCAATATCAACTCCATGTTTTCTGCTGCAGATATATTCAATGCACCGATAGGCAGCTGGGACGTCTCCAATGTGACCGATTTCAGGTATGTTTTTGATATGGCCCTTAAGTTTAACCAGCCGTTGAGAGAATGGGATACTTCTGGTGCGTTAACCATGGAGCATATGTTTCACGGTGCAGCTATGTTCAACCAGAATATTGGTGAATGGGATACATCCGGGGTAACCAATATGGATATGATGTTTGCCCAGGCAATGGCATTCAACCAGGATATCGGTTCGTGGAATCTATCCTCCCTTGTTTCTGCTGTTGATATGCTTAATTTTTCCGGCCTGAACTGCCAGAATTACGATAGCACTCTGGTGGGATGGAACAACAATCCACAAACACCCCAGAATATCAATCTCGGCAATGCAATGCCGTTGTATTATAAACACCCTCTTGCCATTGCCGCAAGAACCAGCCTGATCAGCCAGAAAAACTGGTCTGTTACCGGAGACGGCTATAATCCGACCTGTAATTCAGTATTAAGCGCATCCGAAACAGAATTACCGGAACCGGTAGGCATTTATCCTAACCCTGCTTCTGAAACGATTTATCTGAAAAATATAAAAGGGGGTAAAAACTATTTCATCACTGATTTTACCGGAAGAATATTAAACACCGGTAGCATTACAAAGGGCTATATCGACATCCGACATCTTGTGCCCGGCAATTATCTTCTGAAAATTACAGGAGATGATACAGCTTTGGTTTTTAAATTCATTAAAAAATAACATATAATGCATCATAGGGATCACATGTCTTTCCTGATGCATCTTACATATACGGAAACATGCTTTATAATTTCGGCCCCGCCTTTGGCGGGGTCGAAATTATAAATAGCGCTGTCTTTTACTGATCGTACCGGTTAGGGTGCTTTGCTTTGATATCATCCACTGTTCCCAGCACCTTATCTTTCAAAGAATCCTGGTAGTGCTGCAGTTTAGCGGCAACTTCCGGATTACCGCTGCCTAGTATCTTAGCGGCCAGGATACCGGCATTCAGTGCCCCGTTTAAAGCAACCGTAGCCACTGGAATACCACCCGGCATCTGCAGGATGGAAAGCACTGAATCCCATCCGTCGATAGAATTGCTGGATAAGATAGGAACCCCGATCACAGGAAGCGTAGTACAGCTGGCCACCATTCCGGGAAGATGTGCGGCTCCGCCGGCTCCGGCTATAATTACTTTCAGTCCCCTTTCCTGAGCCGTTTTAGCATAATCAAACATCCGTTCAGGAGTCCTGTGTGCGGAAACCACTGTAAGTTCATACGGAATATTCAGGCTTTTAAGGAAACCTGCGGCCTGTTCCATGATCGGCAAGTCGCTCTGACTTCCCATAATAATTCCTACCATCTTTATATTATATTAGATGGTCAAAGATAAAAATTATAGGCCGGACCTGCAAAAGACTTAAAACTTATTCCTGAGGCCCCTTTTGGTTTAAAAATTGAATCATTCCGTTACATCACACCAATTCCGCACTGTTTTGAAAGATTACAAACTCATGATTGCTGTCCTCACCGTTGCCATTGTCTGGGGAACTACATTTCTGTCGATACGGGTAGCCGTAGAAACCATTCCGGCCTGGTTTGTTGCCGGGATCCGTCAGTTTCTGGCCGCAGTCATCATCTTTTGTATCCTTTTATACAGGAAACAGTTTCAATGGATCGGATGGAAAAACCTGGCTTATCAGATTATTTTTTCCTTGCTGATGCTGGTCGTAGCCAATGGAATGACCACCGTAGCGGAAGAAACTGTGACGAGCAGCGTAACATCGCTCATCAGTGCCTGCTCCCCTATTATTGTATTCCTGGGAAGTGCGGCTTTCGGTTTACAGAAAATCACCCTGAAATCGCTCGTAGGCGTGTTGATGAGTTTCAGCGGGATTGTCTTTATCTTCTGGCATGGCGTACGTGACCTTGCTAATCCGGCTTATGCCAAAGGAATCATCTTTCTATTCATCGCTATTGCCGGCTGGGCATCCGGGACCATCTTTACCAAAAAACTCAACATACAGACGGAAAACATTTTCCTCAACCTGTTTTACCAGTTCTCTTTTGCCGGAGTACTCCAGATTATTTTTGCTTTTATGTTTTCGGAAGATTATAATTTCGGAAACTGGAGCTTCAAAAGTGTGGCGGCAATGATCTACCTTGCCGTATTTGGCTCGGTAGCGGCTTTCTTCGCTTTTCATTATGCCCTGACTAAAATTTCCGCCGTGCAGGTTTCCATACTGGCATATATTAATACGGTGATTTCAATATTCTTAAGCTGGCTGATACTGGATGAAAAAATCACCTGGAAATTTATTGTCGCTGCGGTCCTGATTATCCTGGGTGTCTTCATCATCAATTATAAGCGCTCTATGTTTAAGCAGCGGAAGATCAGATTAACGCGGTCATAATTTTCATTTTTGCTAATTTTTCCCTATCTTCATGCATCAACCTATTTTTTATGAAAAAAAACACAATATTTATTTTATTAACGGCCGCACTCCTGATCATCAGCTGCGGTGACAAGGAAAAAGAAGCCGGTCTGGCAGCGAGGGAGCAGCAGCTGCTGGAGAAGGAGAAACTGTTTGCCCAGAAAGAATCGGAATATCAGTCACTCCTCAAAATGAGGGACAGCATCTTTGCTAAAAAAGATTCTGTGACCATCGCCTCCTGGCCAACTGGAATTGCCGGATTATGGACCGGAAAAGTCATCTGTACGGAATCCAACTGCAGTGACTATGTTATCGGGGACCAGCGTACGGATGCATGGGAATTCGATAGCGATTCTACCCAGCTGGTGACGAAAATCATCAACAACAATAACCTGGTACGGATCTACTCCGGAAAAATGGACAACAATGAAATAAAGCTCAACTTTAAAACGGATTCAACCTCAAAAAAAATGGTGGATATGAATGTGATCCTGAATGATATTTCTGCCAATAAGATCAAAGGAACACGAACGATTGCGGTAGACAATACCTGCATGGCTAAATTTTCCGTTGAACTGGTACGCGCTGCAAAATAAACACCTATGATTTTACTGAACATACATAACCTGAGTTTTCCCATAGAAGACCCGGTCCTGAAATTCCTGCTGGTTTTAATCATTATCCTCGCCGCTCCCCTGCTGCTGAATAAGATCAAAGTTCCTCATCTGCTGGGATTAATTATTGCCGGAGCCGTGATAGGTCCGAACGGTTTTAATATCCTTTCCAGAGACAGCAGCATTGTGGTTACAGGGACTACCGGATTGCTCTATATCATGTTCCTGGCCGGGCTTGAGATCGATATGGGGGATTTTAAGAGAAATAAATGGAAAAGCCTTGGTTATGGTGGCTATGCATTTATTTTCCCATTTATTTTAGGGTTTCTCGGTTCATACTATCTTCTGGAGTTTTCGGTTCTTACTTCGGTGCTTTTTGCCAGCCTCTTTTCTTCTCAGACCTTGATCACATATCCGCTGATCAGTAAGCTGGGAATAGCAAAAAATCAGGCGGTCAATATTACTGTAGGCGGTACCATGATCACTGATGTTGCCACCCTATTGGTTCTTGCTGTAGTTGTGGGCATGGTTCAGGGCGATGTAGGTACATCATTCTGGATCCGGCTGTCGGTTTCGTTTATTATATTCGGATTGATTGTATTGCTGGTTTTCCCGTTAATCGGCCGTTGGTTTTTTAAGAAAGTCAATGATAAGATTTCACAGTACATTTTCGTTCTGGTTATGATTTATCTTGCTGCCATGTTAGCAGAACTGGCCGGAGTAGAGTCCATTATAGGGGCATTCTTCGCTGGTTTGGCACTTAACAGGCTTATCCCTCATACTTCTGCACTGATGAATCGCGTTGATTTTGTAGGAAACGCAATCTTTATCCCGTTCTTCCTCATCAGTGTAGGTATGCTGATTGACTTTAAAGTGTTTTTCAACAGTTTTGAAACGCTCAAGGTAGCGCTCATCATGCTTACAGCATCTATTGGCGGGAAATACATATCTGCCGTCATCACCAGAAAGACTTTCCGTTTCAGCAAGGAAGAAGGAACGCTGATTTTCGGACTCAGTTCTGCATCAGCAGCCGCTACTCTTGCAACTGTACTTGTTGGATACAACATCATTATTTCCGAAACAGAAAGCGGGGAACCTATACGATTACTGAATGAGCATGTACTGAACGGAAGTATCCTTCTTATATTAATCTCCTGTACCATTTCATCCTTTGTTTCCATGTCCAGTGCCCAGAAAATTGCACAGCAGGATAATGAAGATACCGTATCCGGAAACAGCCATGAAGAGGAGAATATCCTGCTCGCGGTTAACCATCCGGAAACCGTGGAAAGAATGGTTAACCTGGGAATGCTGATCAAGGCACACTCCAATACCGATCATGTTTTTGCCCTGAATGTGATCAACGAAGATAAAAACGAATCTTCCGTAAAAAATGCTGAAAAAATCCTCCATCAGGCTACAGATACTGCAGCAGCGGCAGATGTAAAGCTACAGGCATTGAAGAGATATGACAATGATGTAATCAACGGTGTTAATAATGTGATCAAAGAACAGAATATCACCGACCTGATCATCGGTCTTGAAGATGTCAAAGGCTTCTCGCCGTCTTTCGTTTATAATCTTTATAACGGCTACCTTCAGAATGATGACGTAAATGTGCTGGTTTATCATGCGGCACAGCCTTTATCCACCATTAAGAAATATGCGGTCATGATCCCGGAAAACGGACACCTCGAACCCGGGTTCTTCCATGCGCTGCTCAGGGTCTGGAATATCGCCCGTAACTCGGGAGCTACCATGACTTTTTACGCTCCTGAAGTGATCCTGGAAATCCTTCAGAAGATTATTAAAAAAGCGAATATTGAAGCGGAATTCATCATTATGAACACCTGGCGTGACGCTGAGCAGACGGCGGCCGGACTTAAGGAAGACGAAGCCCTGATCGTACTGATGGCGAAAAGAGGCATGGCATCTTATATTCCAAGGATGAGATTCATCCCTGAGTTGCTTAACAAATACCTCAAGGACAACAACTACCTGCTGATCTATCCTTTTTCTGAATACAGCCAGGATAACGCCGAGGAACGCTCGGTAGGCAACCACGGAGATTTTATGGAAATCGGGAACATCATTAAAAAGATATTCAAATAAACTGATAGATGAATTGCCATATCCAGTAATGCTAAAAACAAAGGCTGCCTCTTCGGCAGCCTTTGTTTTGTTATGATCCGGCAATGACCTGTACCATTTCTTTAACCCTGATAAGCTTATCCATCAGTTCTTCCCTGGAGTCTGCGAGTACATTGATGTGCCCCATCTTTCTTCCGGGCTTGGTTTCGGTTTTACCATACAGGTGAACATAGGTTTTCGGCAGTTTCAGCAATTCTTCCATTCCCTGGTATCGTACTTTTCCTGTGTGACCTTCCGCACCCACCAGATTAAGCATGCCGCTGTAAGTGATGGTATCCGTATCGGCCAGAGGCAGGTTTTTCACCACCCGGTACATCTGTTCAAACTGCGAATTCGCATTTCCTTCCTGGCTCTGGTGTCCTGAATTGTGCAGCCTTGGCGCCGTTTCGTTCACCCATACTTTTCCTTCTTTGTCCAGGAATAATTCAATGGCAAATAATCCGGGTGAATTGACTGCATCCAGGAATTTCCCAGTGATATGGTCAATCTGCGTGGTAATTTCCTCACTGAGATGCACAGGACAGATATTGAAATCCAGAAGATTCAGCTTCGGGTCAGCCACCATTTCAGTCACCGGGAAAGTTTTGGTTTCCCCGTTTTCGTTCCTGGCAACAATCACGGAAAGCTCTTTATCAATATCCACTAAGGCTTCCAGGACAGACGGCTCTTTCCAGAGCTTTTGAAGCTCCTCTTCAGTCCGGATCACCTGTACCCCTTTACCATCGTATCCTCCGGTATTCATTTTCTGTACGAAAGGCAGTGGCATAACTATCCCTGCATTCCAGTCGCGCACCACCTGGAATTCCGGACTTGGGATACCATGGGCCTTATAAAATTTCTTCTGAAGGATTTTCTGCTGGATGATGGTAATGATCCTGGAATTCGGAACCACTTTTACGCCCTGCCCTTCCAGTGCAGCCAGCGCTTCAGCATTCACATGTTCTATTTCAATGGTGATCACCTCTTTATCTTTTCCGAAATCCATTACGGTCTGGTAATCATTGAAATTCCCCTGTGTAAAATGGGAAATCGTGTGGCAGGGTGCATCCGGAGCTGGATCCAGGGTATAAAACTGATCGTCATATTTCAATGCTTCCTGGATAAGCATTCTTCCGAGCTGCCCGCCGCCTAAAATTCCTATTTTCATTGTTCTGTATCTATTGTATTTATATTGATTTTATTATTAAAGGTGATGAAATGCATCAGATTACTGCAGCTTCTCGATTCTGAGGTAACCCAGGTGCATTACATTGGTCTGGTCCTGCTCTTCGGATTTTTCCAGCACAATGGAATACCGTTCTTTCATCGTGTCCGGCAGGATGTCATTAAGCCTGAAGATATCATCGATATCCACTCCGTGTTTTTCATCGATGTGGCTTTCGGCTCCCTTGAAGCCCATGGTCTGGTAAAACTCGGTTTTCTTTACACGTTTTACAACTTCCCCCATGGATTTGCCGACCATAAGATGCTGCTCGTGAAATTCTTCAAAATGTCCCGGTTTATATCCCCCAAGGTTAATGAAGTACAGCTGATCACCTGAATCTTTCTCTGTCCTTTCCATGATTTTCAATTCGTATCCGTCTGCAAACCGTACTTCCTGATAGGCATCGATATGGATTTTCCCATCTGCCTCCTTCCAGAATTTTTTCATCTCCGGAACAAGGTCCTTCAGGTTTTCCGCAATCCCGAAGAATACATCGTGCTGTTCAATATTTCTGCCTTTTGGGGTGGCTCCCAGAATGATATAGAATAATTTCATGTCCCTTTCGTTTATGCAAAAATACGTCAAATTTATCTTTTTTAAACGTTTGGCAGACTACCACAATAGTTTTATATTTGTAGCATGTCAGAAATCATCATTCTCTTCCTGGGAGCTATTTCGGCAGGATTGCTGGGCTCGCTTACAGGATTGGGCGGAGGGGTCATCATTATTCCTCTTCTTACGCTGGGCTTCGGCGTACCCATGCACTATGCTATCGGAGCGTCTCTTATATCAGTAATCGGTACATCTTCCGGTGCCGCAGTGGCCTTCGTAAAGGAAGGGTTCACCAATATGAGGATCGGGATGTTCCTGGAAATCGCCACTACATCGGGGGCTATTGTGGGAGCCCTGGTTTCGGGAATGCTGAATCCGAATACCATCGGGATTATTTTTGCCAGCATCCTTCTTCTGACGGTTATTTTAAATCTTAAAGGAAAGCCGGACCATCAGGAACCTATTATTCAGGGAAGCCTGGAGGAAAAGCTGAAATTATACGGAACATTTCCGGATAAAGGCATCATCAAAAGTTATTCTGCCAGGAATACGGTACCCGGATTCTTAATGATGATGTTTGCAGGAGCAATGTCCGGACTGCTGGGAATCGGGTCGGGAGCGCTCAAAGTACTGGCTATGGATAACATGATGAAGCTTCCTTTTAAAGTTTCCACCACCACCAGCAACTTCATGATTGGTGTAACGGCTGTAGCCAGTGCCATGATTTATTTCCAGCGCGGTGAGATTGTTCCGGTTATTGTAGCTCCGGTACTGATTGGTGTGGTAGTGGGCAGCTTCATAGGATCAAAGACTTTGATGGTTTCCAAAACAAAAAAACTGAAAACCTTTTTTGCCATTGTCATTACCATCCTGTCTGTATATATGATGTATAACGGTATTAACAAGAGCTTCCGATGAGAAAAGATTTCACTGACATAGACCTGAACCGCTCCGTCGGCAATCTTCTGAGGCTGGGAGTTATTTTATCCGTGATCACATCACTGGTGGGATTTATCAAGCTTTTTACGGAAGGCTTCAAGATGCCTAAAAAATATACATCGCTCCAGATGGGTTCTTCATCGGAAAAAATCTGGGGAGAATTCTGGCATTCCCTTAGCAAAGGCGAAGGAATGGCTATCATCCAGCTCGGCATTCTGCTGCTTATCCTTACGCCTCTGATGAGGATTATTTTTGCCTGGATCGGGTACCTGAAAGAAAAAGACTATATATATGTCTTTATTTCTTCAGTAGTCCTTGCCATCATGGCCATCAGTTTTTTCACCGGCTACGCAAGCTAAAATCATTTATCGTTCATAAAACTCCAGCGGCAGCTGATCCGGATCCTGAATAAAGAAAAATGCTTTTCCCGTAAACTCATCAGTGCGGATGTCTTCGCAGTCTATTCCTTTTTCCATAAGTTCCGCACGGGTATTGCTGATATTTTCTACGGAGAAAGCAAGGTGCCTCAAACCGCAGGATTCCGGTCTTGAAGGCCTTTCAGGAGGGTTTGGAAAAGAAAAAAGTTCGATCACATACTGGTCCCCTATCGCAAGATCAAGTTTATAAGACTGCCGTTCCTCACGGTACACTTCGCGGATGATATTCAGTTCCAGGATTTCGGTGTAAAACTTCTTAGAGACAGCATAATCTGAACAGATGATGGCAATATGATGGATTTTTAAAAGCACGTCAATTAAGGTTTAAAGAATAAAAGTAGCAAAAACCGGAATCAGATTCAAAAATCCGCAACAGTTTTTCAAAATATTTTTTTTGAAAAATTATAAAAAAAAGTTATTTTTATACACATATTTAAACATATGTGGAACGTCTACGCAGGACTAACGATACTGCTTCTTATTTTAACCTTACTTCCTAAAATACAGAACTCCCACTGGATCTTCCGGGTTCCGGAATTCGGGAAAATACAGATCACATTTTTTACCGTTATTACTTTCGGGCTGGGATTCCTGGTTTATCAGGCACCTCTGTTCTGGTATTTTCAGGGATTGCTGATCCTGATGTTTATTCATCACGGTATCATTCTGATCAAATACACACCGCTTTACCGGGTGAGAAGGTCCGGCAAGGGCGAAAATTCTTCAAAGAACATTCATTTTATCTCTGCTAATGTCTATCAGTTCAATGCCGAGTACAACCGTTTCATCCAACTGATTGAAAAGTGCAGGCCCGAAATCTTTCTCACTATGGAAAGCAATGGCGACTGGGAAAAGGCATTGCGCGTGCTGGAGCAGGATTATCCGTTCCATCATAAGGTAACCCTTGAAAATACCTACGGCATGCACTTGTATTCCAAGATCAAAATCAGCGATGCCAAAACCCATTATTTTGTTGCTGATGATATCCCTACTATTGAAGCACACCTGGAAACGGAAGACGGATTTTCATTTGTATTCTTCGGGATCCATCCGCCACCGCCAAGTCCTACCGAAGAAGAAACGTCTAAAGAAAGGGACGGCGACCTGCTGAGTACCGCTAAAAGAGTTCAGGAAATACGGAAGCCGACGATCGTAGTCGGTGATTTCAATAACGTTGCCTGGTCCAAATCATCTATCCTGTTCAGGAAAACCAGCGAATTGATCGATCCCCGGATCGGCCGCGCCTTTGTGTCCACTTTCCATGCGAAATACAAGCTCCTGAGATTCCCGATCGACCTGATGTTCCATAGCGAAGATATTTTCATCCGGCAGCTTAAAACGCTTGAAAATTTCGGGTCAGACCACCTTCCGGTATACTGTGAATTCTTTATCGACCATCATAATGACCAGCAGGAGGAGCAGATTGAAGAAGCGACTGCTGAAGAGGAAGCTGAAGCTGAAAAAATGATTGAAGAAGGCAAAAAGGAGGACGGCAACCGGGATGCCGTTGTTACTGAAGATTAAACAAAAAGCAAAGCAGGCCTGTAAACGGACCTGCTTTTTATTTTTTATTATTGACGGACTAGAATTTCATCACATCTTTTACTACCCCGTTTTTCTGCGTATGAGGTAATAATTCAGCCTCAATGAAAACCTTTATCCTGTCTTCCGAGCCATTGTTCGGAAACAACAGGTGAACATTGGCACCGGCATCAAGCGTAAAGAACAACGGCAGGCCGGTCTCCCTTCTGAACTCCCAGATTTTGTTAATAACTTCAAGCGTACCCGTTTTCATCAGGATGAATGCAGGTTCGCTCATCATCATCATGGCATGGAGCGTTAGCGCCTCATGTTCCACAAGAGTAATAAAACGTTCCATATTCCCTGCTTTCAGGATTTCCTTCATCGGAATAAAATTTTCCCGGGCTTCCTGGAACCTTCTCTCCGCATAAGGATTTGTATTCATTAATCCGTGTCCTACTGTTGATGAAACACTTTTCTGTCCTTCATGGATCAGCAGCACCCAGTCATTAAAATCCCTGAAAACATCATGGATTTCTGCTTCAGGATAAGGAACGGCAAAAAGGTCTGAGCTCCCATCCACCTCATCTGAACTTCCCCATACAACCAGGCCATTGTACAGGCTCCTGCATGCGCTTCCGCTACCCAGCCGTGCCAGGAATGAAGCTTTTCTTAACGATGCATCTTCTGAAATCCCTCCTGAAAACGCCTCATCAAGTTTCATCAGGCATTTCGCAATAGCCCCGAAACCTGAAGCGGAACTTGCAATTCCTGAGCTGTGCGGAAAAGTATTCTCTGTCCGGATGATATATTTTCCTTTCAGGACCCATGGCAGATAAGGTTCTATATTGTTAAAGTATTTTTCTATTTTTTCGGCAAATTTCACTTCTTCAGCACCGGCAAGGTAGGTCTGAACCGAGAACGGTTCTCCTGCTGAAAATTCAATTTCCGTATTGGTCCTGCAATGGTTCAGTGTATAACTGATGCTGGGATTGGCAGGAATCTGCTGTTCATATTTGCCCCAGTATTTAATGAGCGCAATATTGGACGGACAGCTGCCTGAAACCGTTTTAGAAGAGACAGTGAAATCCTTCTTTCCCAGAAATTCTTGTGTGGTCGTCATATTTGAGGATAGTTTATCATTGGGCGTTCTGTGTTTACGAGTACATATCTTCAATGATATCCCTGTATTTATTCAGAACTACGTTTCTTTTTACTTTTAAGGTTGGGGTTATTTCTCCGGTGTTGATCTCGAATTCGGCAGGCATCAGGGTAAATTTCTTGACCTTTTCAAAATCAGCCAGGTTATGCTGCAGCTGTTTGGTTTTTTCTTTGTAGAAGCTGATGACCGTTTCATTTTTCACGATCTCTTTCCAGCTGGTAAACGGAATTTGGTTGTCCCGGATAAAGTCCTTCAGGAATTCGAAATCAGGAACAATTAAGGCAGAGACAAACTGGCGGCCCTCTGCAATAAGGATGATCTGCTGAATGAAATTGTTATTGGTCAGGAGATTTTCAATTTGCTGCGGCGCAACATATTTCCCATTGGATGTTTTCATCAGGTCTTTAATGCGGTCGGTAATGATCAGATTACCATGGTCATCCCACTTCCCCGCATCGCCGGTTTTGAACCAGCCATCTTCCGTAAATGCATTCCGGGTTTCTTCAGGCCTTTGGTAATAGCCTTTCATTATCCCGTTTCCTTTCGCCTGTATTTCATCGTTTTCCCCGAAACGGATTTCTACTCCAGGCAACGGCTTTCCGCTGGTCCCGTGCTGGAAATGCGTCAAAGGGAAGAGTGTTAATGTAGCCGTAGTCTCTGTAAGTCCGTACCCAACGGTTATATGGATGCCGGCAGATTCAAAAAACCTGGTTACTTCAGGGGAAAGGGAGGCTCCTCCGCACGGCAGAAACCATAACCGGCCGCCCATTTTTTCCTTAATGGTATTGAAGACCAGCGTATCTGCCAGTACCTGCTTTATCTTAAGGCCTAAAGGCAGTGGTTTTTCATTCCTCCTGAGTTCTGAGGTTTCCCATCCGGTAGCGAGTGCCCAATTGAAAATTTTCTTTTTCAGCGGACTGCTTTTTTCAGCTTTGTCCAGTACTGCTGCGTAGATTTTCTGGAAAAATCTTGGTACTGAGCACATCATGGTCGGCTTCACCTCCTCCAGCGCTTTGGCAATGTTCTTGGGATCTTCCAGAAAGTAAACCCTTGCTCCGCCGTACAGGCACAGCAAGGTCCAGCTTCTTTCAAAAACATGGCTCAGCGGTAAAAAGGCCAGGGAAAGTTCTTCTTCAAAATTTTTAAACGTAAAGAATTCAAAATGGGCATCCAGGGCTTTTTTAAAATTTCCGTGGGTCAGCATAACGCCTTTCGGAGTTCCGGTGGTCCCGGAAGTATAGATAAGGGTGGCTACATCTTCTTCTTCCTTTGTGCAGATCTCTGCTTTAGGTGAAGCCCTGGAAATGAAATCTTCCAGGTAATAGCTGCTCAGTTCTTTTTTGATCCAGACTGCTTTTTTGGAGACAATAATCGTCTGAAGATCATTATCATCTTTCTGAATGAGTTCCAGGCAGGCGTCATATTGCGCCTGATTCCCTACCAGGATTATTTTAGCCCCGGAATCCTGTATGATGTACTCTGCCTGTCCGGCATTGTTGGTGGAATATACCGGTACGGAAATGGCTCCGATGACCATGGAAGCAAGGTCAAAAATCATCCATTCTGCAGAATTGTCAGAATAAATGGCAATCTTATCATCCTCCTGAATCCCTGCATTCTTTAAGGCATTGGCCGTCTTAAAAATAACTTCGGAAAACTTCTTCCAGCTCAGCTCTTTCCAGGGTTCTTCTTTCTTTTTAAACCCGATGGCTGATTTTACGGGATGCTTTTTTACATTATGGGCAATGATAGCCTCTGCAAGATTCATGGATAGGATCAGCTTTTTTTATCGTTAATATAATTATTCAAATGGAATTCCAGGCTTTCGTCAACGGGGATAAAACGGAAATTCAGCCTGTCTTCTATTTTCCGGCCGGATATGGTATTGAATGAGGTTACCGCTGCAATATTGGACTTCGTCACCATCCGTAAAGGCGGAATAAGCCACCCTAACAGAATGTTGAAAAACCGGCCTATACCAAGCTGGCTTTTTTTAAGCACAACCGGTTCTTTCAGGCCCAGCCTTTTCCTGATGGCCTTTCCTACCTCTTCATAGGTCTTCATTCCGGAAACCGCGATGAATCGCTCCCCGAATATATTTTTGTCCATCAGTTCAGCGGCTATTTCAGCCACATCGCGCACATCCACATAAGCGGATCCGCCCGGGAAGGTAAAGCGGTTGTTTTCAAACACCGAAAAAATCTGTCCGCTGCTCTGGCTCCAGCCTCCGCTGCCGATGATCATTCCGGGATTTACAATCGCTGCATTGAGGCCTTCGGCAGAAGCTCTCCAGACTTCCATTTCTGCCATGTGCTTGGAAATGGCGTAGGCAGAATGTTCTTCTTTGGAATTAAAATCCGAATCTTCATCCAGTTCGCCCTGCTCATTGAAGTTATCCAGAACCGCTACGGTACTGATGTACAGAAATTTCTTTACGGATGACTGCTCGCAGGCATACAGGATATTGGTCGTACCTTTGGTATTGGTATGGTACATTTCCTTTTCATCTTTCGGGTTGAAGCCTACTTTTGCCGCACAGTGGTATACTTCGTCAACATCTTTCAAAGCGTTCTGAAGTGACGTAAGGTCATCAAAGTCAACCTCTACCCATTCAATAGCATTAAACACGGCATCAGGATCCTCCGTATAAAAACGGTACGAATCTCTTACTTCCTGCAGGTTGCTTCCGGAACGTTTTGCTGCACGGACTTTCTTTCCTCTCTTAAGCAGCTCCAGAGCCACTACCCTTCCCAGAATCCCGGTTGCTCCCGTTACCAAAACCATGTCTTGTTCTTTTGTGTAGTTAGATTTATTTTCCTGTTGCTGCATATCCTGTATATGCCTTTCATGAGTTTTTACCACTGATACAGTAGCCGTTTTGCAAAGTTGCGATTTTTAAAGCAAAATGCAATTGAATTTCAGCAATAATACGATTTACAACTCTCATATCAAACAAAAACCTTTCCGAAGAAAGGTTCTATCATAGAAGAAATCCGTAAGTTAAGCCAGGACACTGTTATTGCGCCTTGGAGCCTTATTGCAGAGAAGATCGGCGATGCTTTTGGAGATCAGGTTTCCATCAGTAAGGTTATCCAGCCAGAAAAATTCCCCGGCTGCATTGATTTCTATAAAATAATACTCGTCTTCAGGAGTAAGAATGATATCAATAGCTCCGTAATCCACATGGTATACATCCAGAAGTTCGAGCAGCTTCAGCTCAATTTCCCGTGGCAGCTGAGTTTCCACCCACTGGTCGATGAGATTAAGCCCGTCTTTTCGCCAGTCGATTTTAGCAGCTTCAGATTTTTGGGAATCTATTTCAAACGCATAGATATCCTGTCCTACCACAGTTACACGGAGCTCTTTTTTCTTCTCCAGGCGGGTCTGGAACTGCATCGGGCAGTACTGCAGCGAATCCAGTTCCTCAAGTTTATCTTCATCGATCACATTGGTAAACACCACATTTTCCACTCCGTCCTCATAAATAGCAAATCCGGTCTGCATCTTCCCGATAACATTTTTATGCTTAAGGATAAACTGCCTGGCCTGCTCCGGATTGTTGGTCATACAGGTTTCAGGAATTGTAAACCCTATTTTTTCTGCAATTTTCAGTTGTTCTTCCTTGCTGTCCAGCCTTCGGTATACGCTAGGTTTTCCCAGCGAGTATGCATCTATGGACTCCAGGAATCCGAAAAGGGTGTTCCGGATCTCACCCATGGCTGCGCCATAGAATTTGGCGTCCATTTCCTCTTTCAGGCCATTACCGATATTGTAGGCTCTCCTGTACCATACGGCAGCAATATCATCCAGCCGGTACCTTGTTTCAGCAGTTTCAAGGATGCTGATCCAGCTTCCGTCTTCAAAAACGGTGGTAAGCCTGTTTTGCATCGGATAAAGATCCACATCGAAGCGGATGACCTCAAAGCCGTTATGTTCTATATATTCTGTTACTTTCTCTATGGAAAAATTATCTCCCGTATGGGTAATGATTAAAATTTTATTATTCATGGAAATTGATTCTTTTGATAAGGTAATCGGCAATGGTTTCCGCAATCGGGAAATTCAGCTCTTTCTGCAGCATTCCCCATTCTCCCTGAGGGTTGACCTCCAGGAAATAATAGTTCCCGTCCTTTCCACGGATCATATCTATTGCTCCGAGGCAAAGCCCCATTTCTTGCATCATGGCAGTAAGGTTCAGGCATATAGGTCCAGGCAGCTCATAAGCAGACCAGGAATAATTGCTGTTGGCAATGCGCCAGTCAGCATTTTCACTGTTGTTGATCTTACCGGTGAAAAATACTCCGTCCACATAAACAATCCTGAGCTCATAGGACTTTTCTATATACGGCTGAAAAATCATCGGACAATATGCGATGTCTTCAATGCTTTCCAGGCTGTCTTCTTCAATAATCATTGTGGAAAGCATATGCTCCCCGGCCATGGATTTTGACATGACGCCATGAAGTTTAGCCACAGCCTTTCCGTTGCAGTGCCGGTAGAAAAAAGAGGTGATCTTCTCAGCATCATTGGAAAAAAGAGTTTCCGGGACGCGCAGCTGATTCTTCCGGGCTGTTCTGAGCTGGTATATCTTATTGCCGTCAATTTTCTTTTCGGCTTCATAAGGATTGATCCAGGGAAGATGTTCCAGCGACGTGATCAGATTGTATCTGAGGCAGTTGTATTCATTGATAAAGATCCGCTGATAGTCTTCATCCATATTTTCAGGCACTGTTATGGTCCAGGCTTTCCGGTTCCACACTCCCTTGATGTCGGAGGAGGAAACCGTATTACCCTGTTCATCAGTCAGTTCAAATGAATCCCGGCCAATGCTTATTTTCTGAAGATGGTTGATATGATCGGAATTAAGCCTGAAGAAAGGGATGTTTTTAGACTTCAGGTATGCAGAGAAAAGATCGACGTTGTAATAGTCGCCGGAGTGGGTAATGCAGAGGATCATGTTGCCGTTGTTATTAAAAAAAGGAAACTTAATGGATAAGTTTCCTTTGGTCTGGTTTATTCAGATGATCAATAAAATGATCTTCTCATTATACAGAAAGTGCATCATCATCACCGTCTGAAGGGTACTTCATGGTGTGAGCCATGTCATCTTTAGGTGATGTTACTCCGTCTACAGAAGGTTTTGTTACAACATCCCTTTCCGGAATGCTGACATCTGTTCCTCCTTTTACAGTTTCAGGATCTTTAATTTGCTTCTCAAGAAATGAAGCAAAAAACGGCTTTTTCTTTGAATTCTTGTTTTTCATAATGTTTTGATTTGATTGGTTTGAATTGATTGATTTAATCTGATTGTTTTCTTAAAGGTCTATCTCTCCTGATTCATCACTGTCCGAAGGATATTTCATCGATACAGTATCATTTCCCGGGCTGGTAACATCGTCGTTCTGTACGCCCGTCACGTGATCTTTCAATACTCCGGTCCCGGAGCCTCCCTTAATAGTTTCAGGGTCTTTTACCTGCTTTTCAAGAAATGAGGCAAAAAATGGTTTTTTTAGTTTTTTTTCTTTCATGATATCAAATTTTATCATTTGAAGGACCTAATATACAAAATTTTCAATACAGTGCGAAGCAAACCTCTATTTTAATACAATTTTAACTTAATCAAAGAAAACACAGAATAAATTTAATTTAAACTTAAAAAGTCTTTAACTACCATACTGAAATCTGCCGGATTATCGGCCTGTACCCAGTGGGCCGCATTCTTAATGGTTACCACTTTAGCTTTAGGAAATTGCTGCCTGATGGCAAACTCATCCTGTGGAAGGATATAATTGGATTTCTCTCCGGCAATAAATAACGTTTCTCCGTTGAAAACCCCAAACTTTATAGCGTTGGAAACAAATTCATTGTACTTTTCAGATAATGTTTTAAGATTGAACCTCCAGTTCAGTTTCTTTTCATCGTTCCAGTACAGGTTCTTAGTCAGAAACTGTATGGTTGATTTTTCAGGTATATACCTGCTCAGGACTTCCTCAACTTCTGTCCTGGATGTTACCATATTGAAATCAACACTTTCCAGTGCCTTAATGATTCCCTGATGATGCGGCGGATAAGCTTTAGGGGCAATATCCACTACAATCAGCTTTTCAACCATCTCGGGATACCGGATGGCAAACTGCATCACAGCCTTTCCGCCCAGGGAATGCCCTAAAACATGTGCCTTATCTATTCCGTAATGATTCATATAGGCTACGATATCGCCGGCAAGATCGTCATGCGACATATTTTCCGAATGGAAGCTTCGCCCATGATTCCTGAGGTCAATCAGATGGACAGGCAGCAGTTCTCCCATTTCTTTGCCGAAACTCCCCCAGTTATCGAGCATGCCGAAAAGCCCGTGGAATACGAGGAGCGGAGTTGAAGTTAATTGTTCACCGAATATTTTTGAATGTAGAATTTCCATTGTGTGCTGTTGAAATGTTAAGTGTTAGATGCTGGATGTTAGGCTATAGTCTGATATCTCATGTCTGATATCTGACATCTTACATATAAGCTCACCCCTACCACCTGGCCAGCCTTTTCAGATAAGCCTGCACTGTATTTTCCATGCCCATATATAAAGCTTCTGAAATCAGCGCATGACCGATGGATACCTCCAGCAGGTTCGGGATGTGGTCTGAGAAATATTTGAGGTTATCCAGGCTCAGGTCGTGTCCGGCATTAATGCCTAGTCCATATTCAGAAGCGGCTACTGCCGTATCATAATACGGTTGTATTGCCTGTTCTTTATTGGCTGGATAATCCCTGGCGTAGGCTTCCGTATATAGTTCAATTCTATCAGTTCCGGTTTTGGCGGCATATTCTACCAGTTCCGGGTTCGGATCCAGGAAAATAGAAGTTCTGATGCCAGCATTTTTGAATTCCGCAATTATATCGGTAAGAAAGTCCAGATGCTTTTTGGTATCCCATCCTGCATTGGATGTAATAGCATCATCGGCATCGGGAACGAGGGTTACCTGTTCGGGTTTTACCTCCAGGACCATGTCAATAAAAGGTCGGTGGGGATTCCCTTCAATATTGAACTCCGTAGTCACCAAAGGTTTCAGGTCATAAACATCCTTCCTGGTAATATGCCGTTCATCCGGTCTCGGATGAATGGTGATTCCATGTGCCCCGAATTCCTGGATTTTCACGGCAGCTTCTGTAACACTGGGAGTATCTCCTCCTCTTGCATTTCTTATGGTTGCAATTTTATTGATGTTTACGCTTAACTTTGTCATGGTACAAAAATAAAAAAAACCCGACTTAAAGCCGGGCTTTTTTGGAAAACATTTAACTGCCTTGTGTCATCAGCCTGATTACGGTGAGTACAATATTCACCCCCAGACCTATCAATGCGAAAGTACATGCTGATTTTGCCGCTACCGGCTCTTTATCTTTTTTAATAAAATAAATAATAGCTCCCGCTAAAGGAATACAAAATGATAAAACTTTTAATCCTACATGCAGATCCTCATTCGACTGATTGTTGTTGCTGTTGTTGTTCGGATAATTCTGATTGAAATCGTTCATAGTATTATTTTAATAGATTAATGTTTGGATAAATTTGTAAGTGTAATAAGTGATGCGCTCACTGAAGCCGCTCATGCCGATCCCAGCCAAAATCCCGGTGGTGCAACGCAGGAAGTTGGTACTTTCCCGGTTGAGATATGCCTGGGTAAGCCCGTCTATCATAGTAGGGAGAATAAGAGCGACACTTAAAATAATCCCTATCTGGTAAAACCAGAGCATAGGAATCATTAAAAAATATCCCAGATAAATACCCGTGCATCGTGCGCATACGGGAAACTGCTTTTTCCGGAAAAAAAAGGACCGCGAAGGCATCCTGTGACAGTCCACCAGTTGAATTTTCGTCATAAGAGCGAAAATACGAAAATTTTTTATTTAAACCTTCACCTGCATTACTTCCAGATCAAATTCTTTTGAAGCGACCAGCAGATGGTCAAAAATATCAGACTGGATCTGCTCAAACTGTATCCATTCCGTATCTGTTGTAAAGGAATAAACTTCCAGCGGCAGTCCCTGTGGGGTTATATTGAGCTGGCGGACGATCATAGGTCCCTCTTTATCCAGCGATGGTATTCTTTCTATGTATTTCTGTGCATAATACCTGAACACCCCAATGTTGGTCAGCTGCCTGCCATTGATGATTTCTTCCGGATGAGCCATATTTTCTTTTTCTTTTTTAAGCTCCAAATCGCTTTTGGTAAGGTAATCCGAAATAAGGTTGATCGATTTCAAACGTTCAATATCTTCATCAGTAAGGAATTTAAAGGAATTGATGTTAAAATAAATGGATTTTTTGATTCTCCGGGCATTATTCTCAGAAATATACTGGAGGTTTTTGATCTCGGTCGTCAGCAAATCATACGTAGGGATGGTGGAAAAGGTTTTATCGAAATTATTGATCCTGGTCGTTAAAAGGCTGATTTCAGCGATGTTTCCCTCTACATTATATTTCGGTATGCTTACCCAGTCTCCCACCTTGAGGTTTTTGGAAGTTGCCACGTGGATGCCCGTCACAAATCCGAGGATGGTATCCCGGAATACCAGAACCAGGACCGCTGTAATAGCCCCGAGACTTCCCACGATGGTAGTTCCTTTAATACCGAAGATGACACAGATTCCCACTACTGAAAAGATGAAAATCCCAAGTATTTTCACAGTTTCGGAAATGGCGTTCAGCGCCATTATCTTGTAAAAATCCTGTTTGATGATAAAATACCCCCTGAATGCGGTGAGTGACCGGTACAGCATTCCGGCAAGCGTCAGTACAAAACCTAAATTAATTGACCTGATGATGAATATATTCGTATTAGGGATGGACCTCGGTGGGAAAATCGACGGGTTAATGCTGGCTACCACAAATAAAGCAATAAGGTGGGCAACAGAGTTGGTGATCTTAGAATCATAAATGGACTTGATGATCGGGTATTTCTGTTCATTATGAAAAAAACGGAAAATAATATTGATCACAGGTTTGCAGATGAAGTCTATAATAAAAAATACCGCCAGCAGCAGCGCCAATTTTGTAATCATATGAAAAAACCAGTCGAGGCCTAAAGGTGATATACGGCTGATATAGTCGTACAGCTGGTAACTCATATCCTGGAAAAAATCTTTGGTATCCTGTATTTCGTCTTTCATTACCGTAAATTTATAAATCTTAAACAACTGAATACCGCAGCAAAATTCCTTCCAAATCTTCCTGAGATCGCCTATTTAATGTGAATTTTAACGGAATTATATCATTTCGAAGACCTATGGGCATCATCATGCATTTATTTTGGAATTATTTTGGTAGTGAGATTGGCTGAGATATATTTTACCTTCTCGATCTGAATAGACACATACTGATATTATGGATACTATATTAATTGATATTCTCTGCCTGGTCCTTTTATTTTTAGGGATGTTAGGAACTTTTCTTCCGGTACTGCCCGGTCTGCTTTTAAGCATCTGCGGCCTGCTGATCTATAAATTCGGGACCGATGCGGATCTGCCGATGCTCTATATCTGGGTTTTCGGGGCGCTGACAGCCATTTCAGTCGTGCTCAATTATGTCATTCCTGCCAAAACCACCCAAAAATACGGGGGAACCCGCTGGGGAAGCATCGGATCTGTTATCGGGACCATTGTAGGGATGTTCTTACCCATTCCTCTGGGCTTCCTGATCGGGATGTTTGCCGGAGTATTCATCGGTGAGCTGCTACATGACAGCAGGGACATGAACAAAGCCCTGAAATCCACCAAAGGGGCTTTTGTAGGATTCATTTACGGAACCGGTTTCAGCCTGGTGGTAGTTATGGCAATGTTTTTGGTGGTTATCCTGGATATGTTAAGCATAATCTGATGAGTATGATCCCAAAAACCATTTTGTTCAGCATCGGACTGATGTCCGTACTAAACTGCAATACACAGAAAGAAGCGCACGTAAAAAATGCTTCCTCATTAAATACCCCACAAACAGGTATGAACAGTACGTCTGCAAAAAATGATGCCCTGATCAGTCTTTCGGAAGGTGAAAACAAGTTCCTGAAAGAATATGACATGAATATTACATTCAAAGGGGTGTCCGAAGACAGCCGCTGTCCGGAAGGCGTGAATTGTATCTGGGCCGGCGTTGCTGTAGCTCAGGTAGAAGTTATGGGTACTGCGACCCGCCCGGTGATACTTAACCTGGCCAGTACGGAAAACCCGGGAAGGAACTACCACCAGTCTGCCGACTTTAACGGATACACGATTACGTTAAAAACAATCGCACCCTATCCTACCTCAGCAGAAGGAACGAGTGCTTTAAAAGGAAAATATACAATCGGTATCTCTGTTCAGAAATCTGCAGGCAATGCTACCACGAAATAGGTTTTTTGCCTTTGGAGATAAGGTATTCGTTGATTTTCGAGAAAGGTTTGCTTCCGAAAAATCCCCTGTGTACGGAAAACGGGGACGGATGCGCAGATTTCAGGATAAAATGCTTAGCCGGATCAATCAGTTCGGCTTTTTTCTGTGCAAAGGCACCCCATAAAACAAACACGACATTTTCCTTTTTAGCAGAAATTTCTTTAATGATGAAGTCCGTGAACTTCTCCCACCCTAAGTCTTTATGGGAATTGGGTGAATGGGCGCGTACGGTTAGTGTAGCATTCAACATCAACACACCCTGTTTTCCCCAGTCATCCAGTTCTTTGGAAGTCCTTACAATGCCTAGATCATCTTTTAGTTCTATAAAAATATTTTTCAGTGAAGGCGGTGCCGCAACCTGCTCAGAGACGGAAAAGCATAATCCGTTGGCCTGATAATCATTATGGTAAGGATCCTGCCCTAAAATCACGACTTCAATATCATCAAAAGGAGTAATTTCCAGTGCCCTGAAAATCTGGTTTTTTGGCGGAAACACTTTTGTAGTGGCGTATTCCTGCTTTACCTTTTCCCAAAGATTGGAAAAGTAAGGGGTATTTTTTATCGGGGCTAAAATTTCTGTCCAGGTCATAGGTGTAATTTGAAAATTTGAAGATGAATTAATTTGAAAATCAGCTATTGTATTCTTTATTGTTTTAAAAATTTGTTGAATTCACTGGCTATTCCTGAATAATACAGGGCTTGCCGGAAGTAATATCAATTTTCTTGCCTTTATAAGCAGGGGTACGCTTTTATACCGATCAGCGCCAATAATGATTATCACTGAAAAATTTATCCGGCCTTCTAACAGGTTAGCGATTTCATGATGATTGTTGGTAGTGAGCGTAATAAGATACGGGTTTTCAAATGCCTCAAAAAATTTTCCAGAGAACGGATCCATTTGATAAGCTCGTTTTTTCAGTTGCAAGATTCATTGGATATGAATGTATAGTTAAACAAATATACTGAATTTAAAAATGAGCCTGCCTTTTCTCAAGGCTGAAGACCAGATGTTCGGAAAATCCCTCTTCCTCTTTATTTTCTTTCAAAGCAAAGTGATGTTTCAGCAGCAAAGCTTTTGAAGGTTCATTCAGCGTATGGGTAATAGCCAGAATTTCATGTAGCTGCAGATCATCAAATCCATAAGGCAAAACAACATCCAGCACTTCTGACATGATTCCTTTCCTATGGTATTCCGGCAGCAGCTCGTATCCTATCTCGGCGGTTTGGCGGTCTTCGGAAAAATTCCAGAAACAGAGGGTACCGATTAAGCCGGGCTGCCCTTTGTATGAAATTCCGAAGTACATCGTCTGTCCGTTTTTGGTCCTTTCCCTAATGGTTAAAATAAACTGCAGTGCATCATAATTGGTTGTAGGCGGCTTCCGTGTCAGAAACTGGTTGATGGTGGCATTGCTACGGATCTTCAGGATATCTTCAGTATGTCTTTCGTTGATCTCTTTCAACACTAAACGTTCGGTTTGCAGGTTCATCGTATTAAGTATGGTGCAGAATAAAGGTAATTATTTTCAGGGGTTCCAAAATATTCAAATTAAGGTATTTTCAAATTAACATTCATATTTTCTCACTAAATTTGTACTGTGTATATAAATAAAGAAGATTTAAACGAATTAGAGTTTCCGCAATTGCTCGCGGAAATTGCTCCATTTGCCTATTCTCCCAAGACGAGAGAAAAAATTCTTCAGCTCCTGCCGATGACGATTGACGAGGCGGAAATTTCCCTGAAAAAAACGTCAGAATACCTATCGAGCTTTGAAAGCTCAAATGCCGTTCCGTTTGATGAGTATGAGGATATTGAAAATGAGCTGAAACTGATGCTGATTGAAAATTACCGCCTTGAAAACAGTGCATTCATCAAAATAAAAACCTTAACGGAACAGATCGGGAAGCTCCAGAAGTTTTTCCCTACCATGCCGGACACCTTTCCCACCTTAATGAAAGACGCCGGGGTACTGGAATTTAAAAAAGAGATCATTGATAAGGTAGATAAGGTCTTTAACCGTTTCGGTGAAGTAAAAAGTGAAGCCTCACCGATCCTGAAAGAGCTGAGAACTGAAATCCAGCACGGCAAAAAAGCGATTCAGGAAAACTTTAACCGTGCTTTATTCAACTACGGACAGAGTGATTTCCTGGATGATATCCGCGAAACGATCATAGAAGACCAGAGGGTTCTGGCGGTAAAATCAGGATTTAAGAAGCGGGTTCCGGGAAGGGTCCTCGGGCTCTCCAAAACAGGATCCATTACGTACATCCAGCCGGACAGTGTAGTAAAGCATTATTTTAAGCTGAAGGAAAATCAGGAAGAAGAGAAAAAGGAGATTGATAAGATCCTCAGGAAACTGACGGCAGAACTTTCAGAGTTCCAGCCACAGCTCTGGAGGTACCAGATGTATATTTTCGACCTGGATCTCACCCGGGCAAAAGCTAAGTTTGCAGAACTGATCAACGGGGTGTTACCGAAAATCAACCGTCATAAAACCCTGCGGTTACGGGAAGCGTTCCACCCTTTGCTATTCCTGAGAAATAAAGCGGAAAACAAAACGATTTTCCCGCAGACCCTGGCCCTGACAGACCATAACAGGATCATCTGTATATCCGGGCCGAATGCGGGAGGAAAATCCATCACCCTGAAAACGGTAGGATTGCTGCAGCTGATGATCCAGAGCGGAATCCTGGTTCCCGTGCACCCGAAATCAGAGATGTTTTTCTTTGAAAAGATCATGACTGACATCGGGGACAACCAGTCGATTGAAAACCACCTGTCCACCTATTCTTCAAGGCTGAAAAAGATGGGCGGCATCATCCGTGAAGCAGACGCCAATACCCTTTTGCTGATTGACGAGTTCGGTACCGGCTCAGACCCGGAATTAGGCGGTGCACTGGCAGAAAGCTTCCTTGAGTTTTTCTATGATAAAAAGAGTTTTGCCATCATCACTACGCACTACACCAATATCAAACTGGTGGTGGAACAGCTTCCGAATGCAGAAAATGCGGCCATGCTTTTCAATGAAGAGACCCTGGAGCCAATGTATAAGCTTGAAGTAGGACAGGCAGGAAGCTCCTTTACTTTTGAGGTGGCCGAAAAGAATAAAATCCCAAGGTTCATCATTCATTCTGCCAAGAAAAAGGTTGAGCATGATATCGTAAACCTGGATAAGACCATCGTTAAGCTCCAGCAGGAAAAATTTGAAGTTGAAAAACTGAAAACCGACCTGGCGGAAAGAAAGGAATCGGTAGAAGATAAACGGGACAACCTGCAAAAGCTGAATGATCAGTTGCAGCAGAAACTGTTCAACTTCCAGAAGCTGTATGAGGAAGAACACCGCAAGCTTCAGTTCGGGAATAAGATTGAAGCGTTTATCGACAGCTATGTCAAAGGAAAATCAAGGAAAGATGTTGTCAAGGATTTCGTAAAAATCCTGGAGCAGGAAAAATTCAGGAAAGTAGGTGCCGATAAGGATGAATCCAAACGCCTGCAGGTGGTGAAGCGTAAGATCACCCAGCAGCTGAAAAAAGAAGATGTACAGGAGCGGATTGCCGAAACCAACGAAAAGCTGGAAGAAAAAATCAAGACCGAACGGGCGTTATGGATGAAAGAAGGCCAGCGGGTACGGATTAAAGGCAGTACCAGCGTAGGAACCATTGAAAAAGTTTCCAAAAACAAGGTGATCGTTAATTACGGGACTTTTAAGACGACAATTAATGCGGATGAACTGGAACGGATATGATCCTTTTGAATTTGGTAATTTGAAAATGATATAATTAATCCGTAAGATATCAGAAATGATACTTTCTTATGGTGATGTATAATAAAAAAGAGTGCTCATTGCCGAGCACTCTTTTATTATTTTTTGATCAGCTTAAGGCGCGTGATCTTATCATAATGTTTAACCTGTATAAAATAGATGCCTTTTACCAGATGGCGGACATCTATTTTCTGATCTGAAATTTTTCCTGTGCTGATTTTTTGCCCTGCTGCATTATAAATTTCAAATTCATGTCCGGAAATGCCTGAGACATGTATGATATCCGAGGCAGGATTAGGGTAAATACTTGCATGGTTCACTATACCGGTTTCGGAGGCAGAAAGACTGGCATCCGCTGATATATACACTCCATAATCTTCCACCTCCCCATAAGTGAACGTTCCGCAAACGGGACTTGTATAGGTTTCGCTTATTATAACTCTCATGCCTATGCCGCAGCCTGATCCTGTTTGGAATGCGGTCGGAGGAACAGCAAATGACGAACTGACTGCGGATGAACCGGCTGAATTGGAGGCTAATATCATTTCTGAATCCTGAAATGTCCCATCAGCATTAAAATCGATCCATGCTCTTACCGATGCCGTGCCCGGAGTTGCCTGCCACATCTTGGAGACTGAGATAATATTATTGGTACTTCCCAGAAACAGCTGAACTTTGCGGGACGGGTCCGGACGGTAGTCTGTATACGTTGAAGTCCCGGAATTGCTTACCATAGGAGTAAGACCTGTTCCTGACGGGGTTACCGTAACATTGGAAATATGCATTACTTCTGCACCTGTAGAAGCAGCTGTACAGTAATTCAGTGCAGTTGTAAAAGTTAGAATAGAGGATGGTAATCCTGTTAAACCATTGCATATTTTAGCAACATACACCTCATACGAAGTGCAGGGGACTAAATTAGTTAGGGTACAATAGCCTACGGACGACGAATAGATGACAGACCAGGCATTGCTGCCCACCGGCCTGAATCGTACCGCATAGTTTGGCGAATTAGGATCAAATGTCCAGTTTATCACAGCAGAATTCATCATAATAAAACTTGTATGCACATTGTCCGGCGGCAGATTATCACAGAAAATACCGGATGAGGATTCGTTTACAGTAATGTTGTTACCCTTAAGAAAAGAAGTTCCTGAGAACAGCACTAGGAAATAAAATAGATTTTTTATCATGATACCTATCGTTTAAATTATTTTTCTAAATATAGTGAATTAAATATATTAAATTACTCTGTCGAAGAAAATAAACATCAGCATTACATTTTAATTATCTTTACGGGATAAGTTCAGTTAGAAATGATCAGACAATTTACCATCCTCCGGATTTTTTATCTGAAACTGCTGATTCCATCAGTTTTCATTTCCCTGCTGTTATCTTTTCAGGGCGGATTCAGTGCTTCTGATTTCGGATTATGTTTTCTCCTGATTCTCCCCTTGCTGCATTATTTCGTTTATGAACTGAGACTGAAAAATGAATATGCATTCTATGCCCATTTCGGATTCTCAAGAATATTCCTCTGGATGTTGACGGTTATATTGAGCATCATCACCAATCTTATTACTACATTCCTATGAGCCTGCTTCATATTGACAGCATCACGAAAACATATGGCGAGAAAAGAATTCTGCAGGATATCTATATCCGTTCCGAGACAGGAAAGGTTACGGGGATTTTAGGCATAAACGGCTCGGGAAAATCTACGTTGCTTAAAATTATTTCCGGACAGGAGAAAGGGGATACAGGGTTTATCAGGATGGATGACCATGTAATCAGAAATCAAAAAGACCGGGCAGGCAGAATTGCGTACCTCCCTCAATATTCTTTTATTCCCAAACGGATAAAGATCAAAAGACTGATCCCTTTATTCTGCGGCCGGGAAAATGCAGAAACGTTATCTGCAACGGGCCTGATCCAGCCTTTTCTCAATGAAGTTCCGGGAAATCTTTCAACAGGCGAAAAAAGGATTGCGGAAGCACTGTTGATTTTATATTCAGATTCCAGATTTATTCTTCTGGATGAACCTTTCAGCGGTCTTTCACCGAAAGTGACCGCAGAGCTTCAGAAGATCATCAAAGAACAGTCAACACAAAAAGGAATTATGATTTCAGATCACCATTTTCAGGAGGTCTGGGATGTTTCAGATCATGTTTACCTGATGTCCCGAGGCTCTCTGAAACCTGTCAGGGATTTCAGTGAATTACAAAAGAATAAGTATCTGCCGGAGAGCATTTAATTTTATATCTTTGAGCTTTAAAAAGATCCATGATGAATTCCGCAACCAAAACATTATACGCTTCCGTTTTCACTATTTTTTCTCTGGCCTTTGTACCGGGGCAGTCTAAAGTACCGTTCGGAGTGGTAAAAGCTGAAGAAGGATATGCCATGGTACGCGTACCGAAGGACAATTACCGGAAGATTGTCGATAAGATCAGGATGCGTAAAGGCGATGTTTTCGTGTATGTAAAAACGGCACCCGGGGAAACGGAATGGATCTGGATCAAATACCCTGAGAAACAGGACGACGGCAAGCCTTTTGTGCGTTACGAAACTTTGGATAAGGAAGGGATGGTGAATAAAGACCGCATTGCCTTTATCGACCAGCTTCCCCAGTTTACCCCATCCAAATCCAAGAATGGAAGGTCACTTATTTTTACCGATAACAGCAATTCCAAAATTCCTGTATCCCAGAGATCCAAAGTGATTATTGATGTCTATCCTTCCAATGCCGGCTACCGCAAACAGGAAAAAGATGCCAGCGGAAATATCCTGACGATTGATAAAGTAAAACCATGGGGCATCAGCAACCAGCTTCCGGAAGGAATGACGGAGATCAAGTCCATCCGCGTCCAGCAGCCCGGAAGAGGATCCGTATTTGTGCGGGAAGCCATTAAAAATATGTTCCAGCCCACCATGGATTTCAATCATGTAGGGGTAACTTCCATTGATGACGACCATATTTTCCTTTATATGATCAACGGGTCAGGTGAAAACCGCTATACTACGCTGTGGACGATTAAGGAAGGAAGGGTGATCAGCCAGATCATTTATAAAAATCCTGAATAACCTTTTCTTTTCACGTTTTATCCGTACTTTTGCCCTGAAAAGTTTTATCGCTTATTCATCACAGGAACCGGTTCTGCTTAACGCAGATGAAAAGGGAATCGTGTGCAAATCACGAACTGTCGCGCAACTGTAAGTACCTTAAATCTTTATTGATGATCCACTGTGCAGAAGCATGGGAAGGAAATAAAGACGGTATGAGTCAGGAGACCTGCCTTTCCTCTATACAAAAAACTTTCGCGATCTGAAGTTGATTGATCTGATGAATGCTTACGGGAACATCGTATGTTCCTGCTGTCATTATTCTGCTCAACGGCTCCATTCGCTTTAATATAACAATGCAATAATGACAACAGAAGAAAGAATTGAAGCCTCGGAAACCAGAATTTTTAAAGCCGTTTTCCCTAATACCACCAATCATTATGATACCCTGTTCGGAGGGACCGCCATGCAGCTGATGGATGAAGTCGCCTTTATTACCGCTACCCGTTTTGCCCGGAAAAGGGTGGTTACGGTAAGCAGCGACAAGATCGACTTTAAAAAACCGATTCCTGCCGGGACCATTGTAGAGCTGATCGGTAAAGTAGCACACGTGGGAACCACCAGTATGAAGGTAAGTGTTGAGATCTACACGGAACAGATGTATTCTTATGAGCGTGAAAAAGCTATTGTCGGGGATTTCACTTTTGTATCCATTGATGAGTTCAAGAAACCAACTCCTATATTATAAATACATCAGTGGCTTGCAGCGGCCTCCGGCCGCCGCAAGCCTTATTATTACAGCTCTTTGACAATCTTTTGATTGTCCAGGCATTTCGTCAGCAGCATCTCAAATGCCTCACCCATTTCATCGGAAGCCCTGCCAATGGCATGTTCAAGCATCTTCCTCACCTGCTTTTCCGTTACGCCGGCTTCTGTCCAGCTCTTCCCTGATGTATGGGAGTTCAGGATGAACGGCATGATACGGTCTATGGCACAGGCGAAAATAGCATCCGGAGTCTGCTCTTCTTCAAACTCCAGCCAGAGGTTAAAAAATTCCGAGCGGATCGGTTCATCCAGGATCCCGAAAATATTTTTGGCAGACTGTTTTTCGCGCTCAAACTTCCCGACCATTGCCTGTTCATCAAACAAAAAGGTATCTCCGGCTTCAATTTCCACCAGGTCATGGATGGAAAGCATCCTGATCACCCGCAGAAGGTCGATATCCGCACTGCATTTCGCGTACGGATAAAGGATCTGGGCAAGGATGATGATCTGCCAGGAATGTTCGGCCGTATTTTCCCGCCGGGTATCATCAGCATTATAATTTCTTCTCTGTACATTTTTCAAAGCGTCTACGGCTAAGATGAAATTTATTTCCTTTTGTATTTTCATACTGCAAAAATAATTCATTTAAGGGTATCATATATATTCTTTACCTTTAGATAACAAATATTCAGTATGCCTTCACCCTTCCACTACCCTACAGAAATTACCGGACTTGATAAATTATATTCTTTGTTAAAAGGGGTTAACCATCCGCTGGAAGTCATCAGCAGGAACCACCGGATTGCCGGCGACCATTACTTCATCAATGCTTCCTTTGCTGACAAAAAGTTCATCTTTACCCAGGATCAGGAGTTTGTGGAGTACATCCTTAAAGAGAACCACAGGAATTATTTTAAATCTGAAATCCAGTCGGTTACCCTCAGGAAGTATCTGGGGAAGGGGCTGCTTACCAATAACGGAAAAGACTGGCTTCAGCAGCGAAGGCTCATACAGCCGGGATTCAGCAAAGCGAAGATCAGCAGCCTGGTTTCCATTATGGAAGAGGAAATCGACCGGTCGCTGCTGCTGTTTAAAGGCCAGGAAGAAACCGACCTGTACCATTTTTTCCATCAACTGGCTTTTGATATCGTAGCCAAAACTCTGTTCAGTTCTGATATCGACCAGGCTAAAGTCCATGAACTGGGCAGGATCATCACTGAAATCCAGGAAGTTTTCACCAGAGAAGTACGGCTTCCTTTTTACACCAAGGCCATGGATATCCTCGGGATTACCGGGAAGAACATCCGGAAAAGTGAACGGGCGAGAAAGATCATTCAGGAGATCCTGGATAAAAGGCGCGCATCCGGTGAAGAAAAGCACGATTTGCTTGATATGATGATCAATGCAAGGTATGAAGATACCCAGCTTCCCATGACCGATGAACAGCTGGTTGATGAAATGCTTATCCTGTTTATCGCCGGACATGAAACGACAGCCAACGCATTAAGCTTTATCTTTTTGAGATCAGCAGGCATCCTGAGGCGGAACAGGCTTTAAGGAACGAAATTTCCGGGTTGGGTGAAGAGGTTTTCACTCCGGAATCCCTGATGAAAAAATCCTACACCGTCAATATCATTAAGGAAGCGATGCGGCTGCATCCGCCGGCATGGGGCATTGACCGGGAAGCACTCGAGGACGACCATTTCAAAGACTATTCCTGGGGAAAAGGTACCCAGATCATCCTGTACATCAGCGGCCTGCATAGAAACCCTAAATACTGGGCAGATCCGGAAGCCTTTATTCCGGAACGTTTTGACGATGAGAATGCCCGGAACTTTGCCTATTATCCTTTCGGAGCCGGACCACGGCTGTGCATCGGGGAACATTTCGCCATGATGGAAATGGTGCTGATTGTCCGTAAATTTTATCAGCAGTTCAGCTTTATATCTTCTCACGACCAGGTAGAAAAGAAGGCATTAGTCACGCTGAGACCGGTAAAGGTATCCGGAAAAATAGTAAAAAATCCCATCTAAATAATCCTTTTCGGCTCCCCCTCAAAATTCATTAAAAATTTATATTATTGATTATCAATCAATTAATATAAAATAAAATATTTTTTCACTACTTTGTATTGCATAATACCATTTTAATTACATATCTTTGTAATGTAAAATCAGAGAAGGTTCAACTAGCTAGGAACCGGAGACTGAAAATATAACTCATTAAAACTTATTAAAAATGAATACCGAAAATACCAAAGCGCAAATGCGGAAAGGGATTCTGGAATTCTGTATTTTGAGTCTCATCAACCACCGGGAAATGTATGTGTCTGATCTTATTGATGAACTGAAAAAAGGAAAACTGGATGTCGTGGAAGGAACCCTCTACCCTCTCCTGACCAGACTTAAAAACGGGGAATTCCTCTCCTATCGTTGGGAAGAATCTACCGGCGGCCCACCCAGAAAGTATTACCAGATTACCGCAAAAGGGAAACTGTTTTTAGACGAGCTCCAGAATACCTGGAATGACCTCACCAACTCGGTTAACCAAATTACTCAAAACCATTAAAAAACAAAGCTATGAACAAGACACTCTCAATAGGACTCGCAGGTTTTTCTTTCACCATAGAAGAGCATGCTTATATAAAACTCAGCGATTATCTCAATGCACTCCGGAGCTCACTGGATGCTGAAGAAGCAGACGAGGTAATGCACGACATCGAAATCAGGATGGTTGAAATCTTCAGGGATTCCATGTCCAAACGCGAAGTAATCAACGATACAGACGTAGAAAGGGTGATTGCACAGATCGGGAGCCCTGAAAAAATCGAAGAGCAAGAAGAGGCTTACTATTCTGAAAAAAACACCAAGAAAACATATGCTCCGGGAACCGAGGCTACAGATAAAAAGCAGCTGTTCCGTGATCCGGAAAGACAGAAAATCGCCGGGGTATGCGCAGGTCTTGCCCATTATGTAGGAATGGATATTACAGCAATGAGAGCGATCTGGCTGGGGATTTTCATCCTGGGAATCTTTACGGCAGCGGTTTCCTCCACTCTGGTATTCTTACTGTATATTATTCTTTGGGCAGTCCTGCCCAAAGCAGAGACCGCCGCTGATTTCCTGAAAATGAAGGGAAAGCCAATGAATTTCGACAATCTTAAGAATGAGTCCAACAAGCTGGTACAGTTTGCCAACGAGTCTACTCAGAGGGTCGGAGAGATTTATATCGAAAATAAGCCTTACATCAACAACGCCGGCAGCGGAGTGTGGAATGTGCTGAAATACATCATCGGCGGAATCTTTGTCATTATGGCTGTAGGAAGTATTGTAGGAACTTTCGTATTGTTTGGGCTTTTCGGGATCAATTCCAATTTCCCGGGAGCTAATGAGATGCGGTTTTATATGGATGACAATGGCCTGGATAAAGTCCTGGTAGCAATAATGGTTATCGGTTCCCTGATCCCGGCGATTATCTTCAGCCTGCTGAGCATCAGAATTTTCTCCCCAAAAACAAAACTGAAAAATATAGGCTGGGTGCTGGGCGCACTTTTCCTTAGTCTGATTGCATTAGGAAGCTATTTCGGTGTAAGTATGGCGAAAAGAGAAATGCTCTTCAAAGGACATAAGGAAGATACCGAAGAGATTGCCATCGATACGAAGTCTGATACATTATACGTAGATGTTAAGCAGGTCACCATTCCTCAGAATTTCACAGCATACGATGATGATCTTTATTCCGACAAAGTATCAGTATACAAAAAAGACTGGATCCACCTTGACGTGACAAGAAAAGCCGATGTTAAGGCGCCTTACCTGATCATCAAAAAAGAAGCTAAAGGATATAATTTACCATTGAATGTAAGTATTCCGGTTGATGTAATAAACAACAGAATTATCCTTCCGAATTACATCAAATATCCTTACGACCACCGATTCAGAAGCTACAATATTGATTATGAACTTGTACTTCCTTTAAAAACCGTAGTCATTCCGGCAAAAAATGACGAAATCAGTTTCGACGGAGACCTCAATGCAGACGGAATCAACGATAATGACCAGGAAAGAGACGATAACGGAAATATCAGGATTGAAAAAAACAAGATTACCGTAAACGGATCTACCATCGAATACAATTCAGAAGATGAAGACAGCATCATCATCAACGGTAAAAAAGTTCCTGAATCCGAAGCCAACAAAGTAATGGATTCCATCAAGACCAACATCAAGAAAAACTTCAAGAACGGAGATGTAGACATCAAGGTAAATGAAGGGAAAAATGAAATTTCTATAAAAACCAAATAATAAACGGTAGAGAGTGGTTTGAAGGTGTGAATGGAAAGCAACCGTTTGAAATTCACACCCTTCTTCTCTCAGAAAAATAAAAAAAATGCTGTTTTGATATTGATATTTCACCAAATAGTTTTATCTTCGTACAAAATTAATAATCCCAACAAAAAAAATAATCACAATGGTACAGGTCGCATTAGAAATCGTTATAAAAGTCGTTGATTTCATCACCGGTTTGTTTTAAGAAATAATATTTCAATATATTTGTAAAGTATAACCACTTTGGTTATACTTTTTTGCTTTAATGTAAGATCTATGAAAACACTGATCGGCAAACTATTGCTGAAGCTTATGGGCTGGAAAGTCGTTCTGCAGGGCGATGTTAACGTACTCAACCGGTGCATCCTTGTTGTTGCTCCCCATACGCATAATATGGAGTACATCCTCGGCAACCTTGCCTACTGGTCCCTGAAAAAGCCCCTGAAAATCATTATTAAAGATGCCCATACCAAAGCATGGTACGGAAGCGCAGTGAGAGGACTGGGCGGAATAGGTATTGACAGGAGCCAGAAAAACGATCTGGTCAACTTCGTAGCCAAACAGTTTGAAAAAGATGATTTCAGCCTCGTGATTACACCTGAAGGAACGCGGAGCTGGGTACCGAAATGGAGGAAAGGGTTTTACCATATGGCACTGGCAGCCAAAGTTCCCATTGTTCTGGCAGCCGGAGATTTTAAGCGGAAAACCGTTTATCTGGGATACACCATCCCGTATGAAAGGATTGCTTCTGTTCCGTATGAAGAAATCATGGCAGAAATACAGGATTATTATATCAAGAATGACATCGGCCCGAAAGTTCCGGCCAACTGGAATCCGAATATTATGGGGAATTAGGAGTTAGATGTAAGATTTCAGACATCAGATATCAGACTTCAGACATTAGATAGCTTATTAAAATTATAGTATAGTTGTAAACTAATTACCCATTACTCATTACTTTTAACAACTTAAATTACAAAACCATGCAGGGCACCAAGGAAGAAATACTGGCATACATCAACGATTGGGGTGACGAAACATTTCCGAAAACGCTTGACATTAAGTTTACGGATATTGATCTTGAGAATGAGACCTTAACCGCAACAATGCCGGTTTTGCCGAGAATACATCAGCCATTCGGAATTATGCACGGCGGGGCAAGCTGCGTGCTCGCTGAAACCCTGGGATCAAGCCTGTCCAATATTTTTATCGACGGCGATAAATACTATGGAGTAGGCACCAATATCAGCACCAATCATTTAAAAAGTAAAAAGGAAGGAATAGTTACAGGTTTTGTACGGTTCATCAGAAAAGGGAAATCGATGCACGTTTCAGAAATTGAGATCCGTGACGAAAAAGGCCAGCTGATCAGCCATACCACAATGACGAATGCCATTATCCACAAATAAATCCTTCCTGATCCGTGGTCTATTTTAAATTCCCCTTCGATGAACAGCTGTACTCAACCGATGAAGATCCGAATGAAAATCATATAAGCTTTCATCCTTTCAACAGTTCAGAGGGAGTCCGGTGTCCCGGAAAGCTGGTTCAGGTGAATACAGGAACCTTGAACAGCATACCGGATCTTTTTCAGCCATTGCCGGAAGAAGAGCAGGAATACCGGGAAGAAACCCGGGAAGAATATATTGAAAACGTTCATCAGGTTATCCGGCTCATCAAAGAAAACAACCTGCCTAAACTGGTGTATTCCAGAAGAAAAATAGTTGGCGGATTCAGCGAAATTGATCTTCATGCCAGCTTCACCAATCTTTGCCAAGCCTACCCGAATGCTTTCAGGTACATCTTCAATAACGGCGGACATTCCTGGATGGGCGCATTCTCTGAAGTTCTGGGGAAATTCAACAAGTCTACCCATGAATTTGAAACCATGAGCCTTGCAGGCACTCTTCCGGTTTCAGAAGAATGGACGGAAAAGGAAATCGAGGAACAGAAGCCGGTATCGGTTTATATTAAAAATATTCTGGACCGTTACTCCAACGAAGTAAGCATTTCAGCAACCTATGACCATATTTCAGGCAATATCAAACATCTGAGAACGGATTTCAAGGCCAGGATAAAACCTGAAGACCTTGACCGGATCATAGCAGACCTCCACCCTACTCCTGCTGTTTGCGGAATTCCAAAGGACTTCTGTAAAGAACAGATTGAACGGACTGAAAAATATCCCCGCGAGCTCTACGCCGGGTATATCAGGATTGAAACTGGCGAAACAGTACAGTACTATGTGAACCTGCGCTGTGCAAAACTGTTCAAAGACTCGGTTCATCTGTTTGTAGGCGGCGGTATTACCTCCCAGAGTTCTCCTGAAAAAGAATGGAGAGAAACAGAGCTCAAATCTGAAGCAATTTTAAAAAACCTGATCCTTTTATCATAATACTTTCACTGCATCAGGCTGGCTGTACGCTGTAATGAATCAAATAGAATAATAGCTCGGACTAAGTCTTATTTTTTATCTCAATTCAAACTGACCGTCCAATAGAGGCCCATAAAAAAACCTCTTTCAAAATGAAAGAGGTCTATATATAAAAATATTCCGATTATTTCTTAACTCCTACTTTGCTCCAAGTATGTAACACGAAAAGCAAAATCAATCCGATCACTGCCGATGCAATGGAAAATACGAATTTTGAGTTGTCTTCGGATAACATATCCGATTGCCAGTCTAAAGCGTAGATGTTAATCGCTGTAAAAACAATGAACACTACCAAAAATACTTTATAAATCTTCTGCATGATTTTTAAAAATTAATATAATTCTGCACCAGCTGTGCAAAGTTTGCCGTGAATAATTTAATTGAAATAGCCAGCAGGATAATTCCGAAAACCTTCTGAAGGATTGCCAGTGTAGCCTCTCCCATTTTCTTCTCCATCCATTTCGCCGATTTCAGCACCAAATATACGAAAATTGTATTGAGAATAATCCCTAAAATAATATTGATATCATGGAATTCAGCCCTTAACGATAAAGTAGTGGTTAAAGTTCCGGCCCCTGCTACCAGCGGAAATGCGATGGGAACGATGGAAGCGGCCTTTACTTCGGTAGTTTTATGAATTTCAATGCCGAGAATCATTTCCAGCGCTATGACAAAAATCACAAATGCACCGGCAATGGCAAATGAATTGACATCCACGCCGATCAGCTTCAGGATCTTATTTCCTACAAACAGGAATACAATCATGATCAGTCCTGCGGTAACAGATGCCCTGCCGGCTTCTATCTGCCCGAATTTCTGCTGTAAGCTCACTACAATCGGTACAGAACCGATGATGTCAATCACGGCAAAAAGCACCATAAAGCAGGTGACAATCTCTTTTATTGAAAAACCATTAAAAATTTCCATCGTGTTACTTTTAAAGATTTCGCAAAAATATGAAAATAAACTGATTATTTGCTAATCTGTGAATAGAAATTAACGATACCTGTTAGAAGATCATCCAGTGCCTCAGCAGATTTTACAGGAGCATATTTTTCAATCTGTATTTTCTGTAACAGATTCCTGTATTCTTCTGCGATAACAGTACCTTTATAAGATTCCAGGAAAACTCTCATAGCCTCTGAAGAATTCTGTTGATACTGCTTCCTGACTTCAGCATCCAGCTCATCTGCCGTTTGAAAGAATCTTTGATAATCGCCGCTATCTTTAAGATTTTCCAAATAGCTGAAGTAATCATTGATATCACTCTTCATGCTCTCCCTGATCTTTTCTTCAGTTTCTGCTACAGAACCCAATGAATCTGCCGGTGCAGCCTTTTCATTTTTTCGCTGCTTTCTTCTCCAGTTCCTGAATATCAGGTACGCACCGAAAAGCCCTAAAAGGATCAGTACGTTAACCAAAAGTATGTTCCAGTGGAATTTATCCTTTTCTTTTACCTTGAATGAAGTGGTTTTCAGTACAGGAGTGTCAACGGTTTCAAGCAGGTTGTTGGTGTATTCATTGACCTTTTCAACCGTAGTACGAGCTTCCAGCACTTGTTCGTGGGACATGGCAGTCAACGCCAGCATTTTTTGTCCCAGATCTACATATTCTTTGTTTTCCGGGTTAAAAAAAGCAAATGGTTCTGTCTTTACCGAAAGCAGTCCTGCCTTTCTTGGAATAACGATATAATTAGCCAGGATCTCCCCTTTGATACCGGCAGTTCCCGGCACCACCTTAGACGTGATCTTCGGTGCAAACACCTCGTAATCCGGTGAAGGGAGTATTTTAGGCAGTTCCATATTGGTCAGGTTGCCTTCCCCGCTTACCTTAACGACAACATTTACCGGCTTTTTAGCCTCAATTCTTTCTTTGGACGTATTGTAAACACTGATATTAAAATCTCCAACAGCATTCTTAAAACCTTCCGGAGATCCTTCCGGAAGCTTTTTGACGCTGATCTTTACTTTATTGGAGGTCAGCTTATTCTTATTGGAATAGGAATTTAGCGATGCCGTAACTGCCGGAATTTCAACAGAACCGGACTCATTAGGAAAGATCATGAACATAGCAACCACCTGGGAAGAAAGGTTTCCGGGAGCTGAAGGATCAATTTCAGACCTTGCAAAGCTCACAGGCTGCACATCCATATTGTCCTGGTGGGGAAGACGGATATTCTTCACCTTCCTGAAATTGTCTATATTCCTTGAGTAGACTTTCAGGACGGCAATGGTGGGCTGGTCCTGATATACCTCCTTATCCTGTACCTCCATATTCAGATAGACATCCCCGGAGGCTGCGAGAGACTTTTTCTCTACATCCTTTACTACGATATCAAAAGGCTCGGTTTTATAGATTTTATTATTGATGGTCACCAATACGGACCCTATTTTCACTTTTCCTTTTTTCTTCGGCTCAAGCGCCACACGGGTAATGTACTGGGTAATGACGGTATTGGTTTCCGGATCCATATAACCGCTGTTAACGGATCCTGTGCCGATCATATTGAACTTTGACAAATCAGGAAGCCTTATCGGGGTCTGCTGGTTATATTCGCTTCCGTTAAGCTCCAGAACGATTGTCAGATTGACGATATCTTTTCCGCTGTAATCGGTTTTATCAGGCGTTATGGTAAAATTCACCTGCCCGTAAGCGGTTACGGATAGGAGAAGCGCAAGTATGTAAGTTAATCTGTACTGCATTACCAGTCTTTCTCGTTGCTTTCAGGCACCGAATAAGAATTCTTATTTAATATCCTTTTGGCGGTTTCTTTTTCTTTCTCGCCGATTTTATTCAATATGGAGTTTTCCACTTCTTTCGGCATATTGCCTTCATTATTTTTTTTAGGGTCCTGAGTGTCTCCCTGCGGGCCCTGTCCTTTGTTCTGCTGCCCTTTGCCCTGATCCTGCTGCTGGTCTTTAGGATTACCGTTCGGATCATCGTTCTGCTGCTGGTCTTTTCCGCCGCCGCCTTTGCCTGATTTTTTCTGCTGGTCTTTTTTCTGCTTGTTTTCCTTATCCTTCAGCATGGCAATCTCATAGTTCTTGCGGGTAGCTTCACTGTAAGGCTGCTGCTTAAGGGATTGTTTGTAAAATTGGGCGGCCTTTTCAGGATTATTGGTCTGCATGTAGGTATTGCCCAGGTTATGGAGTGCAGCCGCTTTATCCGGAATGGTCTGGGCCAGGCTTTGCGCCTTTTCAAATTCCGCTCTGGCTTCATCATATTTTTTCTGCTTGTACAGGGCATTGCCAAGGTTATAATGAGCCGTAAAATCTTTAGGATTGGATTTAAGCGCGTCTAAATACTTTCCGGATGCCCCGGAATAATCTTTACCATTGAACTTCTGGTTGCCTTCGAATACCAGTGTCTTATAGCTTTTCTGCCCAAAAAGGAATTCCGGGAACATCAAAGTAATAAAAAACGATAAAAAAATAAATTTAGTATTCATCTTGTGCAAAATTATTCCTTTATATGTTAATAAACAGGGGATTATTTGTTAAAGTTGGGTTAAAGTAAAGGCCATCAGATCATGCATCACACATTAAGATCTTTTTTGGGATTAAAAAGGTAAATCAGCATAAAGAAAAAGATGGACACAGCGAGGAAATACTGATAGTAATGGTTGGCATTCTGGGATTTCACCAGTGTTTCCGACGAAGCGGCATTTCTGGCCAGAGCGTCAATAATCCTTTCTGGGGCCTCATTGATGTTATTACCGTCGATAAAGGTTCCGCCGGTAGCTTCTGCCATCTTTCTCAGGGCACCCGTCTGCCTTTTGGAAATCACGGTCTGGCCATTCATATCGGTCTTGTATCCCATCAGCTGCCCGAAGACATATTCCGGTACGGGAGCACCTTCATCCGAGCCTATTCCAACGGAATTGATGGTAATTCCTTCTCTTTTAGCCAGCTGTATGGCTGCGCCGTCATTGCCTTCATTATCTTCCCCGTCACTCAGCAGGATTACTTTCCTGGATCCTTTGGCAACATTCTTAAATTTGTCTGCAGCGACGCGTATGGCTTTCAGGAAATCCGTTCCCTGGATCTGCATGGAATTGGTTTCAATAGCATCGATGTAAGTTTCCGCTGAATTATAATCCGTTGTAAGCGGCATGATGGAACTCGCTTCACCGGCAAAGATGACAATGCCTACTTTATCGTTCTTCATCTTCTGCATGGTTCCCACCATCAGGTTTTTAGCTTCAGTCAGGCGGCTGGGCTGTATATCTTCCGCGTTCATGGAATTGGAAACATCGAGCAGAAAAATTACATTATTCAGCCTCTGGTTGGTTTTCACCACTTCGGAACCATTCAGAAGATCAATAATGGAAAAGATAAGAAATAGGGTTCCCAACAGATACAGAGCCGGAAAAAATTTCGTAAAACCGGATTTTTTCTCAAACAGCTGATCATGGAACCGGCTGTCGGCAAACAGTTCCCTTCTCTTCTTCTTCCATTTCAGGTACTGCACCATTAAAACAGCCAGCAGCGGCAACAGCAACAGCAGCAATACATACCAGTAATTTCCCAAATACCACTCCATCAGCTCAAAATTTTATAAAACAACCATCTCATGAAGGCATCCAGAACCAGGGTTGCCAAAGCGATCCAGAGGAAAATCTTGAAATATTCCTCATAATTATACAGTTTAGAAACTTTTACATCTGATTTTTCAAGCTGGTTGATTTCGTTATATACTTCTTCCAGGCTGCTGTTCGAGGTAGCCCTGAAATATTTCCCGCCGGTCATCTGGGCAATTTCCCTCAGAACAGGCTCGTCAATCTTCACTTCCGCTTCGGTAAATACCAGTTCACCGAAAATATCCAGCTGGGTAGGCATCAGCGCATATCCATTGGTACCGATTCCGATAGCATATACCTTAATGTTGTTATTTTTAGCCAGTTCAGCAGCCAATTGCGGCGACATGGCATTTTCTATTGTATTCACCCCATCCGTCATCAGAATGATGATTTTGCTCTTCGCTTTGCTGTTTTTAAGGTGGTTTACCGCCACTGAAAGTCCTTCTCCGATCGCTGTTCCGGGCTGAAGCTCCAGGGGATTCAGATTTTTAAGCTCATCAATGACTACCTGATGGTCCGAAGTTACCGGCACTTTGGTAAAAGCCTCTCCGGAATAGGTCACAAGGCCTAAACGGTCATTAGGCCTTTTCTCCACAAACTTAATGGCGATATCCTTCAGAGCCGTAAGGCGGTCAGGCGTAAGATCCTTGGCCAGCATACTCAGCGATACGTCTACGGACAGCATAATGTCGATTCCCTTGGTATCGTCACGGTCCTGCGATATGGTAAAAGTTCGCGGCCTCGCCATTGCGATGATAAGCGCGGAGAGAATGATGTACTTGGATAGTTTCAGGAAAAACAATACCGCCTGTATTCCTCCGCTGGCCTGCATATTTTTAACGGTAGGCACTTTAATTCCCTTTCTCTTACTGCTGCTGATATCCCTGAACAGTACAGGGACAAGCAGAATGAAGAGAAGCAGAAACCACGGACTGTAAAACTCAAAATTAAACATCCTTCCTTAAGTTTTCAAATTCAATATCCTTGGACGATCTTTTTACAAACGCGGTGATATCCGCTAAATCCTTTTCCATGGTCCGCTGGTCCGGGAAGGTCTTGGCAAATTTCACCAGGTCCCCCCTCAGGAAAATATCTTCCACTACTTTTTCATTTTCTATCGAAATGGTATTGTTCTTTTTCATTACTTCAATCAGGTCATCAGTGAGCAGGACATCTGCAGGCAGATGATACTGACGGCTGATAAAGTTCCTGGAAATATCGATCAGCTCAACATAGAAAGAACGGTAGTTTCCGTCTTCAATATACTTTTTCTTTTTTAGGGACTCCAGTTCCTTCAGTGTCTGGTTGGTTGTAACCACCGGAGCGCTTTTAACCTTCCTGCCCCATTTGACAAAAGCAATGATAACAATAATCAGCGCGATAAGGGCAATGGCAGCGAGCACATAAAATTTGTAAAGTTCCCAATAATCCTTGATTTCCAGCTTCACCTCCTTATTTTTCATAATGTCATTGATCTGGTCTCCTTTCTGGGCCGTATTAATGACATCTATTTCATAAGGAATGGTTTTCAGAACCCGGTCGCCGACTTTAAATTCAAGTTCAGGAATGGTAAATTTCCCTTCTTCAAATACGGCAAACTCAATTTTTCTTTCGTAAGTGTCTGCATTCTGTCCGATACTGTCTTTGGTTTCTTCAAAGTGGAAAGGCAGAAGCTCATTTTTCGCAGCGGCCGTAACCTGCCTTCCGCTCAGGTTGTCAATCTTCACGGTGAAATGGTCAACTTCTCCTAAGGCTATGGTTTTCTTCTCAAGATTGGAAGAAAGGATCTGCGGAAAAACATGGGCGCAGATAAGAATACAAAATATAAATAATAGTTTCTTCAATGGTTCTTTTACATTTAAACAATATCCCTGTTGTTCCGAAGCATCCATATCAATGGACATTCCGGCACGTCAGGTTTTATTTTTTCTGAAAATAATTATACAGCATCCTGGAATAGTCCGTACCGGTACTGATATTCATAAAGCCTGCCGAACTGTTGGCAAAATCTTCTTCCAGAGCTTTCAATTTCTGTTTTTGTGCTTCGGCAAAAGTATAACGCCAGCGTGCGCTGGAAGTATTGGCCCAGATCTCTTTTCCCGTTTCGGAATCATACAGCAGGGCATACCCAACATCCGGAATGGCATTGTCTTTTTCATCATAAATGCGCAATCCCAATAACTGATGTTTTTTGGAAGCCACCCTCAGCATTTTGGAATCATACGCATCTTCAAAATCTGAAAAAAGGAATACCAGAGACTTCTTTTTAAAAATCCCCATCATATACTCCAGGGCTTTATCCACTTTGGATTCAGCCGGAACATAATCTGCCGTAAGGATCATGCTGATGATGGAAAGGATGTGTTTCCTTCCTTTCTGGGGCGGGATTACTTTATATACCTTATCAGCAAACAGGATCAGACCCACTTTATCGTTATTTCCTGCGGCAGAAAACCCTAAACTGGCGGCAATTTCGGCTACGTATTCCCTTTTCAGCTGGGTTTTGGTCCCGTAATCCATGGAGGCGGAAATATCTACCACCAACATCATCGTGAGTTCCCTTTCCTCTTCCATCACCTTGACGAAGGGCTCCCGGAAACGCGCCGTTTTATTCCAGTCGATCCTCCGGATCTCATCCCCGAACTGATAAGGCCGCACTTCTGAGAACGTCATCCCCTGCCCTTTAAAAGCACTGTGATATTGTCCCATCAAAGTAGCCTCCGTCTTTTTACGGGTACGGATTTCTATCTGCTTTACTTTTTTTACAATATCTTTAATCTGCATGGTCTAATACCGCATTCAAAACAAAGTTAAACTCAGGTTGTTTTTATATTGAGTTATTTCAATTCTATCGAGACATTCAGCCATTCATCATCAAATTTCGGATCATACTTTTTATAGAAGTTAATAGCCGGTTCGTTCCAGTTCAGCACCTGAAAAACCATTCCGGTGTACTTATTGGCCTTACCATATTCCAGTGTAGCCTCAAACAGCAGCTTTCCGATATTCTTTCCGCGCATCCTTTCCGTTACCACGAGATCTTCAAGATACAGTCTTTTACCTTTCCATGTCGAATACCGGCTATAATACAATGAGATCCCTACAATCTCTTTGTTAAGCTCGGCTACAAAAGCGCCCCATACAGGAGATGGGCCGAAGCCGTCTTCCGTGAACTGCACGAGATCAAGGGTAACTTCATGCAGGGCTTTTTCAAAAGCAGCAAGCTCTCTGATCAGCTCCAGCATTGAAGCACAATCTTCCCGAACCGCCTTTCTGATGATTACTCCCTCCATTATGGCGCCTGTATTTTCGCTAAAATCCTGTTGATGATCTCTTCCGTTGAAATTTCTTCTGCTTCCGCTTCAAAAGTAAGCCCGATCCTGTGTCTCAGGACATCCTTGGCCAGCTCTTTAACGTCTTCCGGAATAACGAAAGCCCTTCCTCTAAGGAAAGCATAGGCCCTCGAAGCAATGGCAAGATTGATGGAAGCCCTTGGTGATGCTCCGAATCCGATATAATTTTTCAGTTCGGAAAGCCCGTAATTTTCAGGATAACGGGTAGCAAATACCATATCCAGGATGTACTTTTCTATCTTTTCATCCAGGTAAATCTGATTAATGATCTCTTTAGCGTCAACGATATCCTGCAAACCGATTACCGGATTTACATTCGGCTGATGCGATGTGGAAACCATCCTCATGACCGTTCTTTCATCTTCAAATTCCGGATAGTCAATTGTACATTTCAGCATAAAGCGGTCGCTCTGTGCTTCAGGGAGAAGGTATGTTCCCTCCTGGTCAATCGGGTTCTGGGTTGCCAGTACGAGGAAAGGCTTTGGCAGCTTCATGGTTTCATCACCGATCGTCACCTGTTTCTCCTGCATTACTTCCAGAAGTGCCGACTGTACTTTAGCCGGGGCACGGTTGATCTCATCTGCCAGCACGAAATTGGCAAAGACCGGCCCTTTTTTTATGGAGAAATCGTTATCCTTGATATTGTAGATCATAGTCCCGACCACATCCGCAGGGAGCAGGTCCGGAGTGAACTGGATCCGTGAAAACTCTCCGTGAACGGCATCTGCAAGCGTTTTTATAGCCAGCGTTTTGGCGAGACCCGGCACACCTTCCAACAGGACATGGCCGTTACCCAACAGGCCAACCAGCAGGCGGTCTATCATGTATTGCTGACCGATAATCACTTTATTGATTTCCTGGCGCAGCAGGGTAAAGAGATAATTTTTTTCCTTTACTTTTTCCGTCAGCTGACGGATATCTTCAGCCTGATATGTATCTGACATAGTTCGTTTTAAAATAATGGGTAAATTTCTGATAAATACTTGCATTAATCAACATAATCGATGCCATTTTCTAGTTAAAGTTTGTTAAATATTCCGGCATTGATAACAGCTTTTGAGTAGCAGACAGACTGCGGTACAAGTCCATAATTTCTTTTTTTCATAAAAATCTATAAATTTTACATCAAACCCAGGTTCAAAAATTGTCATTTCCAGTTTATTAAACTATTTTTGGTGATTAAATTTGTGCAAAATGAACTATCATTTTCAGGCCCACAGACAGGTCAGAAAAAACCTTCTGGATATTTTACAGAATACTTCCTATGAAGACCTTTTGCTGATTCCGGACGGTTTCAACAATAATATTTACTGGAACATCGCCCATACCGTGGCGACTCAGCAGCTTTTGCATTATTACCTGAGCGGAAATCCCTTCAGAATAGACAAATACTGGATCGAAACGTACAAGAAAGGGACGCTTCCCAATCTCAACGTCCAGAAATCTGAGATAGAGGACCTTGAATTTCTGCTTACGGAAACTTCCAAAATCCTGATGAAAGATTATGACAGTGACTTTTTTTCAGACTATACGCCTTACACCACAAGTTTCGGAATGGATCTGAAGAGCATTCAGGATGCCATTATTTTCAATAATATGCACGAAAGCCTGCATTACGGCTATGCCATGGCTCAGAAGAGGGCTATTTTAGGAGAAAAATATTAGTACGCATAACAATCAGTACACCTTTTAGATGTAAAATTCCTGAAATACTATTATCTGATCTGATATTCCATCGAGAGATATCCAAAAGACTTCCGGAAACAAGCCCAGGTATCAATACAATTCAGGACAACCTTTATAGACAAATTAATGAATACGAACAACGATAAAAAAGACGATTTTATTTTCGGGCTCCGCCCCGTGATTGAGGCTATTGAAGCAGGAAAGACCATTGATAAAATTTTTGTGCAGAATGCGCTTCAGGGACCGATTTATGCAGAACTGAAGGCTGTGCTGGCCCAGAATAAAATCCGTCCGAACTACGTTCCGGTAGAAAAGCTGAACCGTTTTACGAGGAAAAACCACCAGGGCGTGGTGGCATTCATTTCAGATGTGCCGTTCCATAAAATTGAAGACCTGGTCCCTCAGCTTTTCGAACAGGGAAAGACTCCTTTCTTACTGATCCTGGACCGGCTTACCGATGTGAGGAATTTCGGTGCCATCTGCCGTACAGCAGAATGTGTGGGTATTGATGCAGTCATTATTCCTGAAAAAGGAGCAGCCCCTATCAATTCCGATGCGATCAAAACATCAGCAGGAGGTATTTATAACATTAAAATCTGTAAGGAGCCCAATCTTGCTCACGTAGTGGATTTTCTTCAGCAGAGCGGGATATCTGTTTTTGCCGCCAGCGAAAAAGCCCAGAAACTCATTTACGATGTCAGTTTTACAGAGCCTTGTGCTATTGTCATGGGCAATGAGGAAACAGGGATCTCAAAAGAAGTGCTCCACCATGCAGATGAGAAAATAAAACTGCCGATAGAAGGCAAGACCCAGTCACTGAATGTATCCGTAGCCTGCGGTGCCATTCTGTATGAAGCCGTAAGACAGAAGACGGTAAAAATCAATTAATCAACAACAAGCAAAAGCAATTTAATGAAAAACATAGCAGCAATCGCGCTTATCTCCATAGCCCTGGTATCGTGTAAAAAAGAAACCGCTACAGTCACCAAAGTAGATCCCAAAACCGGCAAAACGGTTACGGTGCAAGTTCCCGCAGATTCTGTGGCGAAAGTGGAAGCCAATCCCGCCATTAAAGATTCAGCAGGCATTTACAAGCAGACCTTTAAACTTGAAAAAGGAAAGACCTATCCGCTGACCACTTACCAAAGAGATGTAAAAACGATGACTGACCCTAAAGGTAAAACCCTAAACGGGATCAGTGAGTCTACCGATGAAATGACGTTTACAGTGAACGATATCAAAGGCAATGTGTATGATATCACTCTTAACCTTATTGCCAAAAGGAATTCCCAGACTTCTCAGGGCAAAACCGTAGTGGTGGATACCAAACAGCCGATTCCTAAAGAAGATGACCTTAAAATGATCTGGAATATCAACCGTGCACTTACCGGAAACAAACTGAGCATGAAAATGGACGATAAAGGAAAGGTAATTTCAATTACCGGTTTTGAGCCTGTTTACACTAAAGTTTCCAATGCCGTGGGAACCCTGATCAAAGATGCCGACCAGAAGGCAGGTATCGTTGCCAGCCTGAAGGAGACCTTCAACGAAAAAGTACTGCGGGACCAGTTCAATAAAAACCTGACCATCATCCCTAAGAAGGGCGTGAAGATCGGGGAAAAATGGTCGACTTCTGAAAATGCGGATGCCGGAGGTAAAATTAAGGTAACTTCCAATTACGTCCTGAAAAGCGTAGGAAATGGCATTGCAGAAATTTCTGTGACCGGAGGGATCCCCAAGAAAACCGAAAAGCAGGCACAGGGTCCGGTTACCCACAGCCTGAGCAGCGAACTGACCCAGAACGGAACGATAAAGTTTGATGAAAACACGGGCTGGATCACCAACCAGAACATCAATGTAAAAACCACGCAGGTGGAATCCATTTCAGACGGAAAACAGTCACAGTCTATGCAGAGCGTAACCAATTCTTCCGTCATGGTAAATCCGTCTGCAAAATAATATAGACAGTCAAAATCATGAAGTATATTTTTGAGTTGGTACTCATTACCATCATTATTTATTTTGTGTGGAACATCCTGAAGAGGATTTTCTTTAAAAAGTTCCACAGCTATATGTTTAATCAGAACCAGAACACCAGAAACAGACAGCAGCAGGATATTCACAACTCAGATAAGGATACAAACAAAGGCCTGAACTGGGATGCGGAAACGGTGGAGTATGAAGAGGTAAAGGAAGAGAAAAAATAAATAACCCAGCCCTTTCAGAGTTTCGGATTCTGAAAGGGTTCTCAAATTAATTAATGTATGCTTAAAAAAAATAAAAACCTGGTTTTCATTCTGGCAAGTCTGGTGGTATTCATCATTCTTGCTTTTGTATATGCCAGTCCCGTACTCAGCGGAAAACAGCTGTTCCAGCATGACATCGTTCAATACAGGGGTGGCGCCAAAGAGCTTCTGGACTACCGTGCCGATACCGGAAAGGAAACCTACTGGAGCGACTCTATGTTCGGGGGAATGCCTACCTATCAGATGGGAAGCCAGTTTAAAGGCGATGTGATCAAAAAGATCGACAGCTGGCTGAATTTCCTTCCGAGGCCCGTGAATTACCTTTTCCTGCTTTTTGCCGGATTTTTCTTTTTGGGAATGGTCGCCGTACGAAACTGGAAATATGCACTTCTGGGCGCTACCTTTTTTGGGCTCTCCACCTATTTTTACATCATTATCGCGGCAGGACATAACGGGAAAGTGAATACCATTGAGTATTTCGCCCCTCTCCTCGCCGGAATACTTCTCGTGTACATCCGGAAACAGTATATCTGGGGATTCATTGTAACAACTTTGTTCATGGGACTTCAGGTTGCTGCAAACCATCCGCAGATGACCTATTACCTGTTTCTGGCCTTAGGATTCTTATTCCTTTCAGAGCTCATCAGGACCATCCAGAAGAAAACACCAGTGAAGCATTTCCTTATTTCTTCGGGAATTATTGCAGCTTCATGCCTGATCGGGGTTGGAATGAATTCCCAGAGGATCATGGCCAATTCGGAATATATAAAAGAAACGGTACGCGGAAAGCAGATCCTGACGAACGAAAGCAGTACGTCCGGTAAATCCGGGATGGATAAAGAAAGCATGCTGATGTGGAGCTACGGCCAGCTGGAGACCCTGAACCTGTTCATCCCGAGACTGATGGGCGGCGGAACACAGGAGCCTGAAGGAAAAGAAATGATGAACCGCGTACAGGAACTGGTGCAGGAAAACGTATCGAGCCAGTCTGAAATGGATCGTATTTCCAAAGGCTTCAGCGGCATGACCTACTGGGGAGACCAGCCCGGAACTTCCGGACCTGCGTATCAGGGAGCCATTGTCTGTTTCCTTGCGGTGTTAGGATTTTTCTTTGCCGGCAGGAAATACAGGTACTGGATCCTCGGAGCTTCAGTACTGACTGTCCTGCTCGCCTGGGGAAGCAATTTCATGCCTCTGTCAGATTTCTTTATTGATTATGTCCCGTTTTATAATAAATTCAGGGCTCCGTCATCTATTCTGGTAGTCGTAGAACTCCTCTTCCCGCTGATTGCCATCATCGGGCTCTACAAGTTTTTCACTGATGAAAAACTGACGGAAGAATACAAGCAGAAGATCCTCCTGTATGTCAGTGGCACAACTTTAGGCCTGCTGCTGATCCTGTTGTTCTTCGGGAAATCACTCCTGGGCTTCCATACGGCAAACGAAAAGATGTACTTCCCGCCTTTCCTTATGGATTACCTGGTGGAAGAACGGTATAAACTCTTCAGGATCGATGCAATCAAAGCATTTTTCTATGTGACGATAGCTGCTGCTGCACTGTTCATGGTGCTTAAAAACAAGCTCAGCCAGAACGTGGCGCTGATCATCATCGGGGCGGTAAGCCTTTTTGATTTATGGACCGTAAACAAGCGTTACCTGAATGATGGAAATTACGTCGACAAGGTTTTTGCAGAAAATCCTTTCCAGACAGAAACTTCAGAACTTTTACAGGAAAAGGTACAGGGCAATCCTAACCTGGAACCTCTCCTGGCGCATGTCAATGTCAACAAAACCCTGGAAACCATCGCAGAAAAAGACCAGACCCATTACCGGATCTTCAATAATATCCTGGGTACATTCAGTGAGACCAATACCTCTTACTTCAAATCCTCCATCGGAGGATACCATGCGGTAAAACTGAGGAGGTATGATGATGTCATCAATGAATATTTCCAGGTTATGGATTCGGTAAAAGTACCGAATGTCCTGAACCTGCTCAATGCCAAATACTGGGTCGTTGGCGGACCGGAGCAGCCTCAGGCACTTCCGAATCCTAAAGCGAACGGAAATGCGTGGCTGTTAAGTGATATCAAATTCGCCAATACACCCAATGAGGAAATTAAATCCATCGGAATCATCGACAGTAAGAAAACGGCGGTTGTTGCTGCCTCAGACCGGAAATACTTTGACGGCAAACCTGTTCAGGCAGATCCGGCGGCGTTCATCAATCTGACGAAATACCAGCCGAATGAACTGGAGTTCAAATCCCAGTCTAAAACGCCGCAATTAGCTGTATTTTCTGAAATTTACTATCCTCACGGATGGAAAATGTTTGTGGATGAGAAAGAAGTTCCTTACATCAAGGCAGATTACCTGCTTCGTGCCGTGCATGTACCGGCCGGAGCCCATAATATCCGTATGGTGTTTGAACCTGAGGTCATTGAAAAGGGGAAATGGATATCCCTGCTGTGCTTCGGGTTGTTCATCCTGCTGAGCGGTGCAGGAATTTTCTGGATGAATAAAAATAAACCCCGGAAAATTACCGTTGAGGAAAAAATATAAATACAACTGCGGGGCTTCATGAAAATGACAGCCCCGCATCATGAAAATCATAACTGTGTTTTATCATTATGCAGCAGAAAAAAGTTCTTATCATCACCTATTACTGGCCTCCTGCAGGTGGACCGGGTGTACAGAGATGGCTGAAATTCGCAAAATACCTTCCGGAATTCGGATGGAAACCGGTCATCTACACGCCTGAAAACCCAAGTTATCCATTGGTAGACGAAAGCCTGATGAGCGACGTGCCTCATGATATTGAAATCATCAGAACGAAAATCTGGGAACCGTACCAGCTGGCAGAAAAGCTGAATAAGAACAATAAAAAATTCAAGGCCGGCCAGTTTGATGTCGGTAAAAACCAAAACTGGAAATCCAGGCTTTCCATCTGGGTACGGGGTAATTTCTTTATTCCCGATGCAAGGGTATTCTGGGTTAACCCATCTGTGAAATTCCTGGAACGTTATCTCCAGGAACATATGATTGATGTCCTCGTTACTTCAGGGCCGCCCCACTCGCTTCACCTGATCGGTTTAAACCTTAAGAAAAAGTTCAGTACCCTGAAGTGGATTGCGGATTTCCGGGATCCGTGGACGGAAATTTCATATTATAAACACCTTAAACTCACTTCCCGTTCGGATATGAAACACCGCCGGCTTGAACAGGAAGTTTTCGCAAAGGCTGACCTGACCCTGGCGACCAGCTACAGCGATGCGGACAATTTCCGTAACAACGGAGCCCATGCTTTATGCATTACCAACGGATTTGATGAAACCGATGCCGGAAGAAGCGGAAAAAGTGCAGATAAAAAAGCTGCCGGAGATAAGTTCACATTAAGCTACATCGGTGTCCTGGAGCAACTCCGGAATCCTGAGATCCTATGGAATGTACTGATTGAACTCGTGGAGGAACAACCGGATTTTGCCCGAGAATTCCAGCTGAAATTCGCAGGCAGGGTAGATAACAGGATCCTCGATTTCCTGATGGCCTCAAATCTTAAAAGCCACATAACCGATCTTGGTTACGTTTCCCACGACAGAGCCGTTGAAGAAATGAGTCACTCAGACCTGCTTTTGATCACCAATTTTCCGGATCCTGCATCCAGAGGCATTATTCCCGGAAAGATTTTCGAGTACCTCGCTACCGGTAAGCAGATCATCTCTTTCGGCCCGGAAGAAGCTGATGTAGCTAAAATCCTGGATGAGAGCCAATCGGGAAAACACTTCAGTTACAACGATGCTGAAGCCGTGAAAATTTTCATTCTTGAACAGTTCAGTAACTGGAAAAGCGGGGTTATCCCTGAAAACAACCGCAATATCAGTCAGTTTTCAAGAAAAAACTTAACCGGCACATTAGCAGAAGTCCTGGATCAGATGGTCCACTGATCATTGATGATGGCGGTCAGGTAATAGGTTCCCTGGTACGGTTCAAAAACCATACGGAGCGTCTTCCAGTCCATTTCATGGTCCGCATCCGGGGCTTTGATGTAATTTTCTGTAAAATCCGCTTCTTTATATACTTCTCTGAGATTATTTAAGGAATTCCCTGCCCCACTGAATTCATTAAAGGTTAATTTTCCGGTGGTAAAATCTCTGGAATATACCCATTTAGAAAGATAATCCCTGAGACTTGCTTTGTATAAATCTCCGGATCCATCCATGGCACCCCAGGTAAACAGGGCCTTGGAAGGCAGGTACTTTTCAAATTCCGCCCTGGTAAAATGCTTGTCTTCCCCGGGACTAACAAATGCATACATGGAGAATGTGATGCCTTTTTCAGGATGGATGTAGGCTGAAAGCTTATTGTATTGCTTATTTTTAAGGATCTGCAGGATTTCATTGTTCAGCCGGGTAATGGCTTCTTCCCTGTTCATTTCGGGTTTGTTCTCTCCTGAAACTTTCTGCTCTGTCTGAGTACTGTCCTGTTGGTTTGCCACAGGCTTTTTCGGTGCTTTTTTACAGCCCAGGATACTTCCTGCGATGATCAGTGACATGAGTATCTTTTTCATTTGTCTTTTTGTTTGCTATAAAGCACCAAATCCGGTGCCATTTATGAAGCACATGAACGGCTAAGGTATCGTCTCGCTTTACGGTTTATACGGTTTTTGTTCTTCTGCAGAAATGGTATGTAATTTATAAATACATTGTACCTTTGTTATATGGAAATGCTGGATATTCTCATCATCGGAGGCGGCCCGATCGGCCTGAACTGTGCACTGGAAGCACGGAAACATCATCTGAACTATCTCATCATAGAGAAAGGCACCATTGTCAATTCCCTGTATCATTATCCTTTATACATGAAGTTTTTCTCCACCGCCGAAAAGCTTGAAATCGGTGAGATCCCGTTCATCTCTGCGGCTACCAAGCCGGGAAGGCAGGAAGCGCTGGAATATTACCAGGGCATCACCCGGCAGAAAAACCTCAATATCCGTCTGTACGAAAAGGTATTGAATGTGATCCGTCATGAAGGATACTTTGAAATCAGGACAACAAAGGCTTCCTATCAGGCTAAAAATGTAGTCATTGCTACCGGATTTTATGACATTCCGAACCTGATGGGTATTCCCGGAGAAGAACTGCCGAAAGTAAAGCATTATTACACCGAGCCCTATCCTTATGCCCAGCAGAAAATAGTGGTTGTGGGTTCAAGCAATTCAGCAGTGGATGCTGCTCTGGAAACATACCGGAAAGGTGCTGAAGTCACCATGATCATCCGGCATGCAGAAATTTCCCCTACCGTAAAATACTGGGTGAAACCGGACATTGAAAACAGGATCGCAGAAGGAAGCATCAAGGCACATTATCATTCGGTACTTACAGAAATTAAGGAACATTCCGTTGTGTTCCGAGATGAAAGCGGGACACTCCGGGAAATCGATAATGATTTTGTGCTGGCTATGACCGGTTACCTTCCCGATTTTGATTTCCTTAAAAACTCCGGGATAGAATTGCAGGGTGACTGCTTAAACCCGTTCTACCATCCGGAAACGATGGAAACCAATGTGAAAAACCTTTACCTGGCCGGTGTTGTGTGCGGAGGAAAAGATACCCATCTTTGGTTCATTGAAAACTCCAGAATACACGCTGAGATGATTGTAAATCATATTCTTTCAACATCAAAATGATCCTTATATTAATGAACCTAAAATGTAAGTCTGACATTTTCCCTTTACCTAAAACTCAACTTTAACCCCGAAAACAAAATTCCTCTTTGCTGCCGGATTGTAAAACCGGTTCCCGAACGCATTGATATCGAATCCTGAAACATACTCCTCATTGTACAGGTTCTGCACCTGTAATTGCAGGCTCACCCGTGTATGCTCAAAGTATATGGGATACCTGAACTGGATATTGCCTATGAAACCGGATTCCGACCACACCGAATTGGCATCATTCAAAGGAATTGCTGAAGTATAAAAATGGGAATAGTCAATGGACAGTTTTTTGAAAAAGGTGAAATTCAGTAAAGAGCTGAGTGTGGTTTTGGGAACGCCTGTCAGGTCATTTCCGGAAAAGTCGTTTTGGTTCTGGCGATAGTCTTTAAAACTGAAATCATAGAAGCTTCCTGAAAACCGGAACCGGAAATGGCTCAGGAAACGATTCCTGAAATTGAAATTCCTGGATTCCAGGAGCAGTTCCAGGCCTTTCTGAACGGTTCCGCCTGCATTCACAAAATATTCCTGCCCTGCTTCATTTTGCCTCCGTACAATAGCATCCTTCAGCCTGAAATCAAAATAGCTACCTTCAACAAAAACAGCATTCCCGAACTCTTTCCGGATGCCGATTTCCTTATTCCAGCCATATTCGGGATGAAGCCCGAGGTTAAATTCCTGATTGGAAGACCGGATTTCCTCATTGGTGGGTGCCGAATTCCCTTTCCCGATTTTAGCCCTCACCGAAAGCCTTTTGGTAATAAGGTACGTCAGTCCGAAATTCGGGAGCCATTGATTCTTAAAATGGACATTTCCCTGTTGACTGCCTGGAAAAAACCGTTCCCATTCATAGGCATTGGAATTCAGGCTCAGAGAAACATCCGTAAACAGCCTGTCGTAAATATTGAGCTTCTGGGAAATAAAATAAAAACCTGACCTGTTTTTAATCCGGTCAAAATTCTGTGGGTTCCCTTCAATTCCCCTGTTGTTATCGTAATTCTTCACCAGGATATCATTCAGTCCGCCTTCAAAACCGAGCCGGTAAGCCAGCGAAATGTATTTCCAGTTCTTTTCATAATTAACGTGGGTTCTTACCGCAAAATTCTTCTCAAAACGGTTTTCAAAATTGGTAATAAAAGGGTTTTCAAAATCTACATAAGATCCCTGGACCATTATAAAATGGGAAAATTCCGGGGTGAACTGATACTGATGGGAAATTCCTGTCAGAATCATCCGGTTGCGGATGCCTGCATGCTGCTCCCGGGCTCCCGGCGTTGTTTTGGTAGCCGGTCTTGCCTGTCTTCTGTCAGACTGCATCTGTTCCAGCGTCAGTCCGCCCGGCGTTTCATAGTCAAGATCACCCAAAAGCAGCATTGCTTTCAGGTTCCCTTTTTCTGAGTACCGGAAATGATCTTTCAGGAATACCTGCATCCGCTGGACGGATGACTGCTCACGGTAAGAATCTGTGCGGTAATAATTCTGGAATAGCTCAATAAAATGCTTTCCCAGCTGTTTTGAAACATCAATGCTCTGACTGAACATTCCGTAACTTCCGATCGCCGCGCCGGCAGAACTGTGTTCCGTATTCCGGGTCTGGAGAAGCACTGTTCCGCCTGTTACCGCTCCGTAATCACCGCTTTCAGGGCCTTTATATACTTCCATCCTGTTGATAAGCTCCGGCGAAATGATATTGAAATACGTATTACCCGAAGCATCGGAAAGGATAAAATCATCCAGGTATACTTTTATGTTCCGTACCCCGAACGGAGACCTGAGCGTACTGCCCCGGACAGAGATCCTGTAGCTTCCCGGAGAACGTTCTTCCATTCTGGCTCCCGGAACCTGATTAAAGGATTCCAGCAATCTTTCCGGGGTATTCTGATTCAATAGTGTCCCGGAAACAACAGCAGCAGATTTGGTAGAAGCCATGAAAGGGACCGGTTTCTTATAGGCATCAATCCGCACTTCCGATATCAGTGTCGCAGAATCTTTTTCCTGAGCATACAGGACAGAGCCGGAAAATACAGTAAGCAGCAAGTATAGTTTCATCATCGCTATAGATGAGCAAAAACTGTTCTTTTTATGCTGATCAGAGCAAATTACCGAAAGACTTTAACATCAAAAGCGATATATTAATTCAGGTTACTCAAAAATAATCTGATTTTCAGGATAATTTGACCAGTTCAGGAAGGGAGATTTCCAATGCGTTGGCTACTTCCAGCAAAGTATAAAGGGTAGGATTAACTTTACCGTTTTCCAGCTTTTCAATGGCCTGCCGGTCTTTGTTGCAGGCACGGGCAAGGTCAGACTGGCTCCAGCCCTTTTGTTCACGAAGTCTGATGATACGTGTACCTAATGCTTTTTTTAGTTGATCTCTGGTCATGATTCAAATGTCAGCCAATTTGCTGACAAAGATGTCATATTTTTATATGACATAGCATTATTTGTCTTTATATTGTAATATAATTATATGACAATGACCACATCAAGAAAATTAAAAGTTCAGAAAAATATCAAACCCGGACTTACGGAATGGTGACTGTTCCTGAAATAAGACTTACGGGAAAATGGCTTATCCGGTCAGGATTTGCGGAAGGACAACGGGTCAATATCCAGCAGAGAAAAAACATGATCATCATCACCATTGATCATTAAAACTTAAAGCCATTGAATTCTATATACCTTTTTCATTATAAATACTATTAACCCTTTAAGTACTTAAAGGGTTAATAGTAATCTGGCGGATTAATTGTGTATCTCTTTCTTATGACGGAGCATCCATGGGACAACATAATAAAATGCAATGGCAACGATGGTTAACACCACTCCGGTCCCGATCCACAATACGGTAAAGCCGAATTTTTCAGCTATAAATGTTCCGAGGGAAGGCGTGATGATGAACGCAATGGAAAAGGAGATGCCAGTCAGTCCCATATACGCACCTTTGTTGTTTTTTCCCGCACGTAACGCCGTGATGGTCGACATAAACGGGAGTGCCCAGATTTCTCCCACACAGAGCAGGCTCATGGAAACGACCAAAGCAACCATGTGATGACTAAAGCCTAAAAGCGCATAGGACAAACCACAGATCAGTGTTCCCAAAAACATGGTTACAGCCAGGCTGAAATATTTTTCCGCTACCTGTACCAGCCCCATTTCCAGCAATACCACTAAAAATCCGCTGTAGCCCAGGATATAGCCTATATTCTGCTGGCTCAGGTGAGCAGAATCCTTATAGAAAATCGTAAGGGTACTGAACAACTGAAAGAAGCAGATGGAAAATACCATGCACAGGAAACAGTACACCATGAATTTGCTGTCGCGGTAAGGCGAACCTTCTTTTTTTAACTCAATGGCCTCCTTTACTTTTTTAACTTTCAGCCTGGCCAGCTTATTACGCTTCCTGAAGAAAACAATATACAGGATCCCTGCAAGCAATGCCGTAAGTGCGTTACTCAAAAACAGGAACTCATAAGAAATCGCTGAAAGAATCCCTCCCAAAGCCGGTCCGATGGAAAACCCCAGGTTTACAGCCATACGGTTAAGCGAGAACGCACGGGTAATATTTTCTGGTTTCGCATATTTTGTAATGGCCACGGAATTCGCGGGCCGGAAGGATTCGCTTACGATACTCTGGAGCAGGATAATGGCCGCCACTCCCGCTTCTGTATTGAAAACAGGAATTAGGCAGAACAGAGGCACACTCAGCAATAAGCTCAGGTACTGCACTTTATATTCCCCTATTTTATCGGTAATAAACCCTCCCAGCCAGGAACCGATTACGGAGCCGATGCCGAAGAAACTCAGTACGATTCCGGTATTTTCTATGCTGAAATGCAGGTGATTGATCATATACACTCCCAGGAATGGCAATACCATGGAACCGGAGCGGTTGATCAACATGACCAGGGCAAGCATCCAGCTTTCGGTGGAAAGTCCTTTAAAAGAGTTGGTATAAAGACGTATCAGTTTCATAATTTTTATTTTTAATCATTTGTTTGTATGTTTTAAAAAGCCCTACAGCCGCAGCCCGGCTTGAACGGAGCTCTTTTTTATTTTTAAGGCGGTTTGGTTGGCCAAATAAAAAAAGCGGGAGTGGAAGACGGAAAAAGCTGCCCAAAAAACTTCTTCATATAAAAAAAACAGGACTTATAATAAGCCCTGTCCATTTATAATATTATATAAATATTGTTTACTCCGGCTTATAAGAGTCTTTTAATGTTACAGTTCTGTTGAAGACCAATCTGTCCTCCGCAGAATCCTGGTCTTTTGTGAAATAACCAATTCTCTGGAACTGAAGGGGCTCACCCACAGCTGCATCTTTCAGTCCAGGCTCTGCAAATCCCTGCACTGAAGTTACGGACTCAGGATTGATGAAGTTGAGGAAATCCACCTCTTTCTCAGCGTCAGGCTGCTCTACGGTAAACAATCTGTCGTAATTCCTCACTTCTACCGGAATCGCATGCTTTGCCGAAACCCAGTGAATGGTTCCCTTAACTTTCCTGAGGCTTTCCTCCGTTCCGCTTCCTGATTTGGACTTTTCGTCATAAGTAGCGTAAATGGTTGTAATTTCCCCGTTCTCATCCTTCTCTACCCTTTCACCTTTGATGATGTAGGCAGATTTTAAACGGACTTCCCCGCCTAACTTGAGCCTGAAAAATTTATTATTGGCTTCTTCCTTGAAGTCTTCACGTTCAATATACAATTCCCGTGAAAACGGTATTTCCCTGGTTCCTGCATCTTCCTGCTCAGGATTATTTTCCGTTTCCAGCCATTCTTCTTTTCCTTCAGGATAATTTTCAATCACCAGTTTAACAGGGTCTACAACCGTCATGACCCTTTTGGCGACTTTATTCAGGTCTTCACGGACACAGAATTCCAGTAACTGGATCTCAATGAGGTTTTCCCTTTTGGCAACCCCTACTTTTTCTATAAAGTTCCTGATCGAGGCAGGGGTGTATCCTTTCCTTCTCATTCCTGAAATGGTAGGCATCCTCGGATCATCCCAACCGTTGACCACTTTTTCGGCAATCAGCCTCTGTAGTTTACGCTTGGACGTAATCATGTACGAAACATTCATCCTTGCAAATTCCCTTTGCTTAGGAGCAATCTTGGAATCGTCATATACCTGTTCCAGGTACCAATTGTATAATGGCCTGTGGTTTTCGAATTCCAGAGAGCACAGTGAATGTGAAACCTGTTCTATATAATCGGATTCCCCATGGGCCCAGTCGTACATCGGATAAATTTTCCATTCTGTACCGGTTCTGTGGTGAGGCCTTTTCAGGATCCTGTACATCACAGGGTCCCTCATATTCATATTCGGCGAAACCATATCTATCTTTGCTCGCAAAGACATGGAACCTTCGTCAAACTCACCGTTTTTCATTCTTTCAAACAGGTCCAGCGATTCTTCTGCCGGACGGTTTCTGTACGGTGATTCCACTCCCGGCTCAGCAGGGTTTTTGCGCTGTTCGGTAATCAGTTCGGAAGGCTGTTCATCCACATAGGCTTTTCCTTCTTTAATAAGCTGTACGGCCCAATCATAAAGCTGCTGGAAGTAATCTGATGTGTACAGTATTTTATCCCATTTGAACCCTAACCACTCAACATCTTTAATGATGGAATCCACGAATTCCTGTTCTTCTTTCTCAGGATTCGTATCGTCAAAACGAAGGTTAACGGGAGCGTTGTACTTTTCGCCCAGGCCGAAGTTAATGCAGATAGCCTTGGTATGGCCCACATGCAGGTAACCGTTTGGTTCAGGCGGAAAACGGAAACGGATCTGTTCTTTGTTCAGACCGTTTGCCAGATCATCTTCAATGATTTGCTCAATAAAATTGAGTGATTTTTTTTCTTCTTCCATGACTAGCTTTTTACATAAAAAAGGTCCACAAAGTTATGTAAAATTTAGGGTTTATGAAAAACTTCTTTTACAGCTATCCAGGAAGGATATATGACAGGCCTTTAGAACGCTGTCCTGTCACTGTCATATTTTTCTAATTTATGTGACATATTCAGACAGGATGGCTCTCCGGAAATAATAACCAATATGAACTGATAAAAATCACCTTTAAGAGAAAACTAAAGCGCAAATACCTATATTACAATACTTTAATACTAATAAGTCAATAAATCTACAAATTAACTCTAATTATTACAAATACCTGATATTCATTTAATTAATATAAAATATCGAGTTAAAAAACAAATCAGATAAAATATCTATTATATGAACATTTATAAGAAAAACCATTCAAATACATCGATTGGCATAGATATTGCAACACTTCCCTTTGTAGAGAAACACATGGTAACCAAAATTTCAAATAATGAAAAGTCTTAAGCTAAAGTTTTCACATTTTTTAGAAAACATTAAACGGGCCATTTTCGTGACCAACGAAATTTAATGGCCAGGATTACGGAAAATCAACACATTTCCGAAAAAATTTATTACTTAAAATAAAGCTGTTCGCCCTTAAGGTCCAAATAATTATCGAAATTATTGGTAAACAAGCCTCCCGTGCCTAAGCCCTGAGGCTTATTACTTTTTTTGGTATAGGTATATTGCGCTATGGCATTGAGGCCAATGTTGCTTTCAAGAGCAGAGGTAATCCACCAGTCAATATTCCGGTTTTCTGCCAGTTCTATCCATTCGTCACAGCCTCTGAAACCTCCCACAAGGGCAGGCTTCAAAATAATGTATTGTGACCTTATGGTTTCCAGCAATTCCACTTTTTCCTCTGTACCCGCAATTCCGATCAGCTCCTCATCCAATGCTATAGGGGTTGGCGTATTCAGGCAGAGTTCTGCCATGTGCATCCAATGGCCGGCTTTAATAGGCTGCTCAATAGAATGGATATCAAGGTCTGCCAGCTGCTGTAAAACAACGCCTGCCTGTTCTTTTGAAAATGCCCCGTTGGCATCTACACGCAATTCCAGGACGTCCCGTGAGAATTTCTCCCGCAGCTTATGCAGGATCCTGTGTTCAGACTGCCAGTCCGTCCCTATTTTAAGCTTGATGCAGTGAAACCCCTGGTCCAGTTTGTCCTGTATCTGCTCTTCCATAAACTGAACATTCCCCATCCAGATGAGGCCGTTAATTATAACCGGAACCTTGCGCTCCGTAAATTCGCTTGGAAAATACAGATTCCCGCCGTATTTCAGATTGAGCATGGCCTGTTCATAACCAAACCATATGGATGGATAGTCTTTAAGCTCTCCATATAAATTATCAGGGTGCTGATGAATATTAAGACAAAGCCATTGAAGCTTTTCTTCGTAATCCGGCCTGTCGTCAAAGCTCAGTCCCCTGAATAGGGCACATTCCCCTACTCCTTTGTTTCCCTGATCTGACACTTCAAGAATAAAGGTTTCTTTTTCATGCAAAACGCCTCGGGAAGTTCCTCCCGGGCGTTTAAATTCTAATAGATATCTGAAATATTCTGCTTTCATTCTTTCACACTGTCAATTCTCATAAATTCTTCTGCTTTTTCCACCATCTTGATATTCCCGCAGAAAAACGGTATTCTCTGGTGCAGTTCCGTGGGCTCAATTTCCAGGATCCTTCTGAAACCATCTGTAGCCTTACCGCCGGCCTGTTCTGCCAGGAGGGCCATAGGATTGCACTCATACAGCAATCTCAGCTTACCATTCGGCGCCTGAGAGTAAGACGGATAGATATAAATCCCTCCTTTAAGCATATTCCTGTGGAAGTCTGCAACAAGTGAGCCAATGTACCTTGACGTATACGGACGGTCACCTTCTTCCATCTGGCAGTATTTAAGATAATTTTTTACACCCTGAGGAAATTTGATATAATTTCCTTCGTTGATAGAATATATCTTACCATTCTCAGGAAACCTCATATTCGGATGGGAAAGGTAATAGGTTCCTAAAGAAGGATCCAGTGTAAATCCGTTCACACCGTTACCGGTAGTATACACAATCATGGTAGAAGAACCATACACTACATATCCTGCTGCAATCTGGTTGACCCCTTTCTGCAGGAAATCTTCGAGCTGAACCGGTGTCCCGGGTTCTGTCACCCTCCTGTAGATGGAAAAGATGGTCCCTACGGAAACATTGACATCAATATTGGATGATCCGTCCAGCGGATCAATCAGTACAACATATTTGCTCAGATGCCCGTTGCCCATGCACTTGATATCAATGAAATCGTCATTTTCTTCCGATGCAATCCCACAGACTACCTCCCTTTGTGATAAAGCAGTAATGAAAATATCGTTGGCCATTACATCGAGTTTCTGCTGCTCTTCTCCCTGTACATTCTGGCTGCCCACTTTTCCGATGATATCTGCAATCCCGGCCTTGTTAACTTCTCTGTTAACTACCTTTGAAGCCAGCCTTATTGCGCTGAGGAGCCGTGAAAGCTCTCCTGTTGAATACTGAAAATCGTCCTGCTTATCAATGATGAATTCCCCTAACGTCTGTAGTATCTGATCTGGCATATTTTGCTTTTTATGATTTGCCTCAAATTTCGTAAAATTTATAACATATGGAAATTTTTTAGAACAAAAGACACTAACCCCTGTTTTTCAAATATATACAGTGTTAAAAAGCATTTCATTCATCATTTTTGCACTGCTGTGCTTCACCTTTTAACAGGCTAAGAAAGTAAAAAGTAATGATATCCTGTCCAGTTTATATTTTAATAAAATCTTAATTCTGAGTTTTCGGCCTGCATTTTCATATCTCACCTTAAATTTATAATTTTGACAACCGAAAAAAACACCTGTATTTAATCTAACAATTTTATTTTTAATATTTTAATGAAAGTTTTCAAGTTTGGCGGCGCATCAGTTAAAGATGCCGAAAGTGTAAAGAATGTATCTATGGTGCTGAAAAGCCAGGGGTTTTCCAAATGCCTGCTGGTTATTTCCGCTATGGGTAAAACGACGAATGATCTTGAAAAAGTGGTAGAACTTTACTTCAAGAAAGATAACTATCAGGCCGAAATTGAAAAGATAAAACATAAACACATCGGTATTGCAGAAGGTCTTTTTAATGAAGGCCATGCTGTTTTTGCTGAAATCAATCTTTTTTTCGATGATATAGATTCTTTCCTGAGAAGAAACAAATCCCCGAACTATAATTTTGTCTATGATCAGATAGTAAGCTGCGGGGAAATGATCTCCACTAAAATTGTAAGCGAATACCTCAACGAAATCCAGTTTACCAACCAGTGGCTGGATGCGAGGGATTATGTAAAAACAGATAACTCTTACCGTGAAGGGGTTGTTGACTGGGATAAAACGGAAGAATTCATTTCTACCTTAAGCAGGGATATCTGCTATGTCACCCAGGGATTCATAGGTTCCGATGACAATAACTTTACCGTAACCCTGGGCCGTGAAGGTTCCGATTATTCAGGTGCTATCTTTGCCTACTGCCTGAATGCAGAAGCCATGACGATCTGGAAAGATGTTCCGGGTGTCATGACCGGAGATCCAAGGAAATTCCAGAACGTATCCCTACTTTCCCATATCTCCTACGAAGAAGCTATTGAAATGGCATATTACGGAGCGAGCGTCATCCACCCTAAAACACTGCAGCCTCTACAGCAGAAAAATATCCCGTTCTATGTAAAATCCTTTATTGATCCTACCAAAGAAGGAACAAAAGTAGGTGCTTCTGAAAAGAACCTGAGTGAAGAATCCTATATTTTAAAAGAAAACCAGACCCTACTGAAAATTTCTACCCGGGATTTTTCATTTATTGCAGAAGACCATATGAGCCTGATTTTCGGATATCTTTCCAAATATAAAATCAAAGTTTCCCTGATGCAGAATTCTGCCATCTCATTGGCCTTATGCCTGGAGGATAAATTCAACAATGCTGAAGAGCTGAATCTTGAGCTTCAGAAAGTATTCAAAACAGACCTGATTAAAAATGTATCTTTGTTTACGGTAAGAAATGCTAAGATGGACCATATCGATCAATTTTATCAGGAAAAAAACGTATTGCTGGAACAGATTTCCAAAAATACGCTTCAAATGGTAACACAATAAAACTAATAGCGACTAAACACACATGAGTTTAATTTCGAAAAACGATCTGATCAAAGCTTCCGGTTTAAGCAAACTTGGATTCCTCAAGAATCCGGTAGCCTCTGCCATCATGCGTATTGCCAAAATCAACGAGGTCAACAAACTGTATAATACCCTGAAGGACAAGGAAGGAAAAGACTTTTTCGACTCATTTGTAAGAGAAAGAAACCTCAGCTATATCGCTTTTGAAGAAGACCTTGCCAAAATTCCCAAAACAGGACCCTTTATTTTGGTCTCCAACCATCCGCTGGGTGCTATTGACGGAATTCTGATGTGCAAGATCCTTACGGAAGTCCGTCCGGATTTCAAGGTCATGGGCAATTTCCTGCTGGAAAAAATAAAGCCTATGGAACCGTATGTGATCTCCGTCAATCCTTTTGAAGGAAGAAAAGAAGCGTACAGCAGTTCTTCCGGAATGCGGGGAACCCTTAAGCATTTACAGAACGGAGGCTGTGTAGGTATCTTCCCTGCCGGGGAAGTATCCAACAAGAACAATCCATATGGTGAAATACTGGATAAAGACTGGGAGAAACCGGCGTTAAAGCTGATCCGTGCTGCAAAGGTACCAGTGGTCCCTATGTATTTCCATGCCAAAAACAGCCGTCTCTTCTATCAGCTGTCCAAATTGCATCCTAACCTTCAGACACTGATGCTGCCTGCGGAAATGATGAATGAGCGGGAAGATCCTATCAGGATCCGTTTCGGAAGGCCGATTTCAGTAAAAGCCATGGATGAAATGGAAACTATTGAAGAACTCGGCGAATTCCTGAAGCGTAAGGTATACATGATGAAATCCTATTATGAAAAGAGGAAATCGCTTGCCCAGGCCATCAACCTGAAAAACCTTTCGGTTAAGTTCCCTTTGCTGAAAGAAGAAAATATCGTCCAGAATATTATTGATGAAACCCCGAAAGAGGACATCCTTCAGGACATCCGCAAACTCAAGGATACGGATAAAATGCTTTTCAGGAACGGAAACTATGAAGTTTATTTTACCAATTATGAGGAGATACCTTCCATCATGAGGGAAATCGGACGCCAGCGTGAGCTGACTTTCCGTGCCGTTGGAGAAGGCAGTAACCTTCCGTTTGACCTGGATGAATATGATAAGAATTATCATCACCTTTTTCTCTGGGACAGCACGGCAGAACGCCTTGTAGGAGCTTACAGGATGGCGCTGGGTAAGGAAGTGATGAAGAAATCAGGCATTAAAGGATTTTATACAAGTTCCCTGTTTGAATTTGAGCAGGATATCCACCCTTTCTTCAAGAAAGTAATTGAAATGGGAAGAGCCTACATCTGCCAGGACTACCAGCAAAAGCCTTTGCCATTATTTCTTTTGTGGAGGGGAATCGTGCATGTATGCCTGAGAAACCCGGATCATAAATTCCTGATGGGCGGAGTGAGCATATCCAATAAATTCTCTGAGTTCTCAAAGTCCCTGATGATTGAATTCATGCGTTCCAACTATTTCGATTCTGCGGTAGCCCAATACATTACTCCGAGAAATGAGTATAAAGTAAAGCTCCGTGACCGGGATAAGCACCTGTTCTTTGACGAAATGGAATCTGACCTGAATAAACTGGATAAGATCATCGATGATCTGGAACCGGAACTGAGGCTTCCTGTCCTGATTAAAAAATATATTAAGCAGAATGCCAAGGTAATTGCCTTTAACGTGGACCCGAATTTCAACGATGCGATAGACGGTCTGATGTACATCAGGATCAGTGACCTCCCCGAAAGCACCATAAAACCGGTACTGGAAGAGATGAGCGAGCAGATCCGGAAGGAACAGGAAAATAATCCGGCTGAAAATCAATAGGTTTTTGATTTCTTCTAAAAAAACACGGTTAATATTTGCTTCATAAACAAAAACGCAGTACTTTTGCAACACTTTAAAACAACGAAGTAACACAACAACCATATAATGGTTTCTTAGCTCAGTTGGTAGAGCAATGGATTGAAAATCCATGTGTCCCTGGTTCGATTCCTGGAGAAACCACTTGAAAACCTCTGATGAGTCAGAGGTTTTTTTGTTTCTGCAATCAGCATCAGTTTCAAATGGAATACAGTTATGCTTACGTTTTTTTATTTGCTCAGATCCTATAAACCTGAACCTATTCAACAAAAAAAGCAGAATGAACACTGTATCCATTCTGCCTGATGTATCAATTGTATCCTGATTGATTTATTACATTGGCCATCCTCCGTGGTAAGAAGAGTTCCCAAGATCAATCTTTTCTGCGCTAACCACGAAACTGATGTACATGCTGTTATCGTCTACAGCATCAAAATCTACCTCGTGCTGGATTACGTATCCGTTGGTCCATTTCAGTGTTGTTAATGTTCCTTCTTCATGAGATTTGTTAAAGGTTACTTCTCCTTCGGTAGGCTTGTACTTACCGTTCAGCAAACTTTCAAGGATATCTGATTTGTCAGTCGCCTCTACAGTAATCTTGATGAGTGCATTGGAAGGATCTGATGCTACACGTCCGGAAACGTCTGTGGATCTCGATACGCTGTAGTTAAGTTTTAACAGCTTTTGTGCTTCACCGTTGTTGAATTTTAAAATTCCTCTTGAATTCATTTCTGCCATGATCTGTAAATTTTAATGGTTAATATTCTGTGATTGTTCTTTTGTATGCATCAAATTTAGATGGAATAACAATATGCAGGTACAAATTCCAGTTAAATTTTAAAAAGTGTAGTAGTTCTACGATTTTTCAAATCTCTGAATATGATGTCATTGAAATGATAAACCGGCAACAGCACAGCAATTATCTAAAAATTTAAACCAAATCACTTGCGTGGTATTGTAAAAAAATATACTTTTGCAACACTTTAAAACAATGAAGTAACACAACAACCATATAATGGTTTCTTAGCTCAGTTGGTAGAGCAATGGATTGAAAATCCATGTGTCCCTGGTTCGATTCCTGGAGAAACCACTTGAAAACCTCTGATGAGTCAGAGGTTTTTTTGTTTTAATCTGATATTTTCAAAGACCTCACAGACCCGTCAATTTATATAAGAGAATCATCAGATTTATTGTAATTCCAGTAACAATTTTCCTGAATCCCAGACGGTTGCAAACTCACCGTTTAAATTGGCGAGAGCGGTAAGGTGGATCAGTTCTGAATCATATTTCTCACCATTAATACCGATCCTGTCGAATGCAGCGGTTGCATCAGAAATTACGTAGGTTTCATACCCAAAGTTTCCTGCCATCCTTGCAGTGGTTGAAACACAATGATTCGTGGTGATTCCTGCGATGACGAGGGTTTGAATATGCTGCGCGTCCAGCTTTTCCTTTAAATCAGTCCCGATAAACGCACTGTTTACCTTTTTAGTGATAACAGATTCTCCGGAATGAGGCAGTACTTCATCACTGAACTGAAATCCGGGATGGGACTCATGAAGTCTTGAGTCCGGATTTGCGGAGCTGTGCCTGACGTGAAAAACAGGAAGCTCAAGTTCCCTCCACTTTTCCAGCAGCCTTGCACAGATTTTTTCTGCATCTTTATTATTCCTGTTGCCTCCCCAATACGCATCATCCAAAAAGCCTTTCTGTATATCAACCAGAATTAATGCCGGTTTCTTATCCCTTAGTTTACCCATAGTAATTTATTTTGAATATAACAATCAGAACATACGGTTGTAGAGGAATTCGTTGTACCGGTCAGTCAAAGAAGCTTCAAACAGGTCAAATACATGGATCGCTCCGGGAATCACCCACAGTTCAGTAGGCACTCCTGCCTGGTAAAGCAGTTGGGAAAATTCAATTGCTTCATCCCTTAAGGGATCAAGTTCGCAGGCAACGATGGTGGTTCTCGGAAGATTTTTAAAATCATCATAGTTGGTGAGGTCTGCATACCGGATGCCTTTATCTTTATCATCAGGCCCTAAAAAATGGGCCCAGGCAATTTCAGCATAGTTCCTGTTCCATATCGGCGCATCCGTAAACTCTTTCATGGAAGGCGTGTCAAGCCTGTTATGGATCACAGGATACAGTAAAAACTGATGTTTTATATTTTTAATATCCTGATCATTGGCCATTTGGCTGACTGCAGCTGCAAGATGTCCGCCTGCACTGCCACCGAAAACAGTGAGGTTTTCCGGATTAATTCCCAGCTGCTGTTTACCGTTTGTAATCGTCCATTGCAATGCATCAAAGCCATCCTGCACCGGAACCGGAAACCTGTATTGCGGAGAAAGCCTGTAATCTACTGAGATAATTGTAGCATGAAGTTTTACTGCGATTTCAAACATCTGCTTATCTACCTGTTCCGGAAGCCCGAAAATATACCCTCCTCCATGAAAATAGATGATCGTCCTGTTGCTGTCGAACTTTTCCGGCTGATAAATATGAAGCCTTATCTGATGATCGTCACCGGAACTTTTGACAAAAATATCTTGTACTGTGATATCACCAGGTGCTGTAAAAGGATATGTTTTTGCAAATGTCTCTTTTTCTTCCTGTACAAGTTCCGGATGATTCAGAAATTCATTTTCGTCTAATTCCAGTGAAAACGGAAAGCGATCTATGCTTTCTTTAAGGTCTTTATCGATTCTGTTTAAATCCATAATGCTTGTGTTTTTGAAATATAAAATTATGTATTTTTTATTTTTACCAATGGCGGTTTCTTTTATTGTGTAAATTTATATAATCAATATACAACGGTCAATAGGACGGTCAATTGTAAGAAACGAACAAAAATGTAAGTATGAAAATTAAAGAGTCTTCTACCAATCATGAAAATAAGAAGAATTTAGAACAAAGCTGCTCAGAGATCTACGCCGTAAATCTGATCAGCGGAAGATGGATTCTTTCCATCTGCTATTGTCTTAGACAAGGTACACTCAGGTTTTCCGAACTCAAAAGTAGGATGCCGAATATCAGTGAAAGAATGCTTACCATGCAGCTAAAAAAAATGGAAGAAGAGCAGTTGATCTCCAGAAAATTGTATGCAGAAATCCCTCCGAGAACCGAATATGAATTAACGGCAACAGGAAAAAAATTAATCCCAATTCTTGATGAGCTGGAAATATGGGGCAAAGAACATAAAAAGCTGAAAAACGAACTTTAATTAGAAATATGCTCAGGATATTAAATTGATCTGCATCGGAAAAACCCTAACAATAATTAACATAATACCTGGTAGCGGTTTACATGGAAATTAATTATCTTCGCCCTTTAATTTATTTGGAACAATGAAGAAGATCATCTCCGGATTATTTCTGTTTATAGGGGTATTGATATTTTCCCAGGAATCCATCCAGTTTCAGGATGTGCCTTTCAAAGATCTTATTGCAAAAGCGAAGAAAGAAAATAAACTTATTTTTATTGATGCCTATGCATCTTGGTGTGGCCCCTGTAAGATGATGGAGAGGAATGTATTTACCAAAAAATCCGTCGGAGATTACTTCAATACCAATTTTGTGAATGCAAGATTCGATATGGAAAAAGGCGAAGGAAGGGAAATTGCGGCCAAATTCGGAGTTCGCTCCTATCCTACCTACCTTTTCCTGAATGGTGACGGAGAACTTGTTTCGCAAAACTTCGGATATATGGAGGAAAGCCTGTTCCTATCGATGGCTCAGGACGTTAATTCACCCAACAACAAAAAAGGGTCTTTAAAAGACAGGTTTGCCAAAGGGGAAAAAGACCCGGAATTCCTGATCAACATTATGAAGCTGAACTCCGGTTCCGATTTTGATTTCGCCAAAAAAGCATCAGAAAGATATTTTGAAAATAAAAAAGCTGCCGATGAGCTTTCCAAAGAAGATATCGGATACCTTCTTTTTTTCCTTAAGTCGAGTGAAGATCCCAATTATAAGATTTTTACAGCAAGAAAAGCACAGATCATCCAACAGCTTCCTGAAGAAACATACAGGCAGTTTGACAACCAGCTGAAGCTTGCCAAAATTGTGGAACAGTCCATCGATGAGAAGACTAAAACCATTAACAGCGCTTATTTTATGAAAGCAGCGGAACCGTTGGTAGGCACCTATGATGCCACTCTAAAGCTTAATCAGACCAAACTGGCCTATTATAAGCAGAATGCCAATTTCCCTGAATATGAAAAGGCAGCCCTGGAATATTATAAAAATTCAGATTCTTTTGAACCGAATGAACTGCTGAAAGCGGCGTGGGTATTTTCGGAACATATAAAGAATCCGGCATCCCTGAAAAAGGCGGCTGAATGGGCGGAAAAATCCGTCATGAGAGGAGAGACATCGGAGAACACCTACATCCTTGCAAAACTGTATTTTTTAACCGGAAATATGGAAATGGCTAAAACCTATGCGGAAATGGCCAAGAAGATGGCCATCCAGTCCGGCAAAGATGACTCGCTTTCAGAAGATTTACTTAATCAGATCAAATAACACAGATGAAATATACTTTATTGACCGCAGCTTTCACCCTGTTGGTATACGGAAACATTCAGGCTCAGGAACAGGAGCCATCCAAAAGCCTTTACATCAAAGGAAATGCATTATTTATTCCTATAGGGGTTCTTAACGCAGGGGTGGAATACCAGCTCAGCAAGAAATATACTGTGCAGGGAGATATTTTTATTTCTCCATGGAAATCATTTGCAGGACATGAGTTTCAGTATTATTCAGTTTCCGCAGAAGGGAGGTATTATTTTGATGAAGCTTTCAAGCACTGGTACGTCGGAGCCAATATAGCAACTTCGGCTTTTGTACTGCAGAAGTGGAATTACTGGAAAGCCGGGGTGTACGAAAATAAAGAGACCGGCGAAAAGTTTGAGAATTCTGAACTGTACCAGAAAGGGCATTCAGTAATTTTCGGGATTACAGTCGGGTACCAGTTTAACCTTTCAGAACGGTGGAATATCGACATCTATGCCACTGCCGGGACATCCCAGGATTTTTACAAAGGGTATGAAAGAAGCACCGGAAGGCGCTACGATTCTGCCCAGAAGTTCAATAAGAGCGGTGAGATCCTTCCTTACAGAGGAGGGGTGATGATTTCCTATAAACTCAAATAATATGAAACTATTCGGACAAAAACACCTGATCATCTGTGCCATTACCTTTGTCATCCTTTTCCTGATGAATTATATCGGGAATGATCTGCCTGACAAGCTGCAGAGAGCGCTTTTAACGGCATTTGCAGGGGTAATCGGTTTATCTATTGGGCTTATCATCTATAACAGGGGCAAGAATGACAATCAGCCTCCTCAGAATTTTGATTAATCCTGATATACGACATACTTACTTCTGATCTTTTCGAACTTCTCAAGATCCGGCTGCCAGGATTTTTTAATCTCTGACACTGAAGTTCCTTTAATGATCTGTTTTCTCAGTTCATCTGTACCCGCAAGCTTATCAAACCACAGGTTTTTTAGGAAAAAATCCTGTTCAGGATTTTTATAATACTGGTATGCTTTGACTACCCATTCAAGGTTCAGCGCACGCAGGTCCTCAGGATACTCGGAAAGGTTTTCTCCATAACATAATTTACCGTTCAGGAACGGGTCTTTCGCTCCGGCATTTGGCTTTGGAATAAATGTATATGGCAGGCCTTTGGTCCAGGGAGAACCGTAAACCTGAAACGGAAGGGCTGTTCCTCTCCCTACAGAAACCTGGGTCCCCTCAAAAAAGCACAGGCTCGGATACAGATTGATCGACTGGTCATTCGGGAGATTCGGAGAAGGCTTGTCTGAAATAGCATAACGTTGTTTCTTACGGTAATTCTGCATTGGGATTAAGATATATTTAACCTGAATACCATTCTTCAGCCATTTTTCGCCATTCACCATTTTCCCGTATTCACCAATGGTAAGTCCGTAAACTACCGGAACTTCATGGAGACCTACAAAACTGGACCATTTCTTTTTCAGCACAGGTCCGTCTGTATATCCGTCATGGGGATTGGGCCTGTCCAGCACCATCACTTCAACATTGTTTTCAGCCGCAGCTTCCATAAGATAGGTAAGCGTTGAAATATAAGTATAAAACCGGACACCAACGTCCTGGATATCAAACACAACAATATCAATTCCTTTTAACTGTTCGGGTGTAGGTTTTTTGTTATTTCCGTACAGAGAAATGATAGGAATCCCGGTCTTGGCATCAGTGCCGTTCTTTACTGTTTCTCCCGCATCTGCATCTCCCCGGAAGCCATGCTCAGGAGCGAAGATGGCTTTGATACGGATGTTATTTTTAATCAGGAAATCTACCAGATAGGTTCTGTCATGCATCAGTCCGGTCTGATTGGTTACAACCCCAACTGTCTTATTTCTGAGCAGGGGAATGTATTTTTCCGGCTGATCCGCTCCTGTTGCAAAGCCGGATTCCTTCTGAGCCTGAGAATAATATTGGTTGAATACTCCTAAAAAAATTAGGCAAATAAAAAGTAAATTTTTAATTTTGAAATCTAAATTCATAAACTTGAGCTTTCCTTTATATTTCTCCAGAAAAATAGCGCTTTCCAAAGATAACAAAAATAACCTTTCGAGGGTGATTATCTTTATCGGCAGGCTCTCCGTGGCACTCGGAATCATTGTTTCCCTGATTACGGTTTCTACGGGTTTCGGCTCAAAAAAAGCCATAAAGGAAAGACTTGCTGATTTCAGCGGCCACATTACCATAAAATCCACGCGGTCCAATTCTTCCTACAATACTTCTGTCCTGGACAACAATGGCCTTGAGCTTAATAAAATCAAAGCACTGCCGGATGTGCAGAGCGTTCAGAAGTATGCTATGGTGACAGGGATTATGCGTAACGAACATAATTTTGCCGGCGTGATCTTTAAAGGAGTCGGCAAAGATTTCGACAGCCTGCGCTTCAAGAAATTCCTTATCGCAGGAACAACTCCTAAAATAACGGAACAGGGCTACAACAACGGCATTACCATTTCGCAGAAAGTAGCCAATGACCTTCACCTGAAAGTAAAAGACAGCATTGTCACCATCTTTTCAAAAACAGACCAGAAACCTGTCTACAGGAAATTTGAAGTGGTAGGCATTTACAAGACAGATATTAAAATGATTGATGACCAGTTTGTGATTGGCGACATCAACCAGGTCAGGAAAATCCAGGATATGAAACCGGATGAAGCAGGCGGAATTGATATTTTCCTCGATAATGTAAACGACATCGATGCTGTTTTTCCGGATGTTGAAAAACTGATCGGCTATAAAAACTATGCTGAAAAAGCAACTGAAAAGTATCCTCAGATTACTGACTGGATCAGCATTTTTGATACGAATATTGCCCTGATCATCATCATTATGCTAATCGTTGTTGTTATCAATATCATCATGGTCCTTTTAATCCTGATTATTGAACGCACCAATTCTATCGGACTTCTTAAAACGCTGGGCGCAAGCAATGGACAGATCCGTGCTACATTCATTAATTACACCCTGATCATTATGGTTCCCGGACTTTTATACGGTAACCTGATCGGCATCGGACTGCTGCTGCTTCAGAAGTTCCTGGGCATTATCCGGCTGAATCCTGAAAACTATTACGTCAGCACCGTTCCTGTAGACCTTAATCCTGTGGCGATCATTTCGATCTCCCTGGGAATCCTTCTTATTTCCGGTCTGGCCCTCATTATTCCGAGTTATCTGATCAGTAAGATTTCTCCGGTGAAGGCGATTAAGTATAATTAGGGGGTTAGACATTAGATATCAGATACTAGACTTCAGATTTCAGACTTCAGATATCAGACTTTAGGCAGGAGGTTTTGAGGGAAGGATAGCAAAGATGTTATCATAGTTCTGACCGATCACCAGTACCGGTTTGGTTTTTCATTATAATTTAAAGCCGTATCTTTGCAGCGTTTATATAACCATTTATGAAATACGCTAACAATATTCTTGAAACAATAGGAAATACCCCCTTGGTAAAGCTGAATAAAGTGCTTGGAGAAGATTTCCCCGCGCTGGTTCTCGCCAAAGTGGAAACCTTCAATCCGGGAAATTCCGTAAAAGACAGAATGGCTGTCAAAATGATCGAAGATGCCGAAAAAGACGGCAGGCTGAAGCCAGGCGGAACCATCATTGAAGGTACTTCCGGAAATACCGGAATGGGACTTGCCCTTGCAGCCATCATCAAAGGCTACAAATGTATCTTTGTGACCAATTCAAAACAATCCAAAGAAAAATGCGATATCCTGCGTGCCGTAGGTGCTGAAGTTATCGTTTGCCCTACTGACGTAAAACCTACCGATCCGCGTTCTTATTATTCGGTTTCCAAAAGACTGGCTACCGAAACGGAAAACGGATGGTATGTAAATCAATATGATAATTTATCCAACAGGGCTGCCCATTATGAGTCTACCGCTCCTGAAATCTGGGAGCAGACGGATGGCAAACTGACCCATTTTGTAGCAGGTGCAGGAACAGGAGGTACCATTACGGGATGCGGAATGTTTTTCAAGGAAAAAAAACCTGGTATCAAAGTTATCGGTGTGGACACTTACGGTTCCATCCTGAAAGAGTATCATGAAACCGGCGAACTTCATTATGATCATGCCTATACCTACATTACGGAAGGAATCGGGGAAGATATCATCCCTGACAATTACGATATGTCCATCATTGATCACTTTGAAAAGGTAACAGATAAAGATGGTGCACTTTACGCAAGAAAACTGGCTAAAGAAGAAGGCATTTTCTGCGGTTACTCTGCCGGGAGCGCCATCGCTTCACTGGTACAGATGAAAGACCAGTTTACAAAAGATGATATCATCGTCGTTTTGCTTCATGATCACGGTTCAAGATACGTGGGTAAAGTATATAACGATGAATGGATGAGAGAAATGGGCTGGCTTGACTAAGCAGGCTCCGCTATAATCAATAAAAAAAACCAGGGCACAAATCGATGTGCTCTGGTTTTTTTTATTTGTCATCCATATTTTGCTTAATGGCTTTTTTTAAGTACTGATAATCACTTTTGCTCATTGCTGCCGCGGGAAACATGTAGCTGTATTTGCCTTCCAGCGCTATGTATTTTTCCTGAATGTCAAAATGCGCAAAGTCTTTCCATTCACTCGTTTCCTTCTCGCCATCTATATTTACAGTAAAGAAGTTCCCATCCAGCCTGATTTCATATACTTTGCATCTGTCCAGAGTATTGAGGTAAGCATTGACCTGCTTTTTCCATCTTGATACTTTATTGATGCTCACGGACAGAAAAACAGCACACAACAGAAAAAGAAAGCTGACGAAATATAAGATGCCGGACTTCTCCTTACTGAACTCATCCCTGAACAGAAATAAGATCAAAAGAATCAGCGCTGTGATGATGGTCGTTACCGTTTTCCCTCTGGTTGTTGAAGAGAAAAAAAGGCTTCCCTGATTTCCGCTGAAATAAATCTCTTCGAAATACGACCGTTCTGGTTTCAGTACAATTACTTTTTCTTCACTCATACTATTGTTTATCCTGCAAAGCTAACCAATTGGGCCGATATGAACCGATTAAATACCCATTAAAGATGTATTATTCTAGAATTTCCGGTGAATGTAATACCTCACTGGAATTGATCATCTATTGTCCTTCTTCATACCGATTGCTTATTGCGGCCAGTTTCGTCATCAACTCACGGTTTTTCTGTTTCATATCTTCAAGCTTTTTCAGCATTTCGTGGATTACCTCCAGTCCGGGGAGATTGATTTCCAGGTCATAATGCCAGTTGGCAAATTTTTCAAATGCAGGCAGGTCCTCATACATTAGATAGCTTGTTTCATTTTCCGTCTTCACGGTGAGGAGGCCATTATCCACAAGGTCATTGAAAAATGTGATTTCAATATTGTATATTTTTACGAGTTCTTCCCTCGATATTCTTTCAGTCATGGCTCAGGAATTTTTCATTTGTTCAAAAAGTTCTTTCTGCTTATCAGTAAGCTGGGTTGGGATTTTTACATCATAGGTAACCAGGAGATCCCCATAATGCCCTTCTTTCCTGTACACCGGAAATCCTTTTCCTTTCAAACGTACGGTTGTCCCGTTCTGGGTTCCGGGTTTTACTTTAAGGTTAACGCTGCCTTCAAGCGTTTTTATGTTGACCTCCCCTCCAAGCACTGCCGTATACAGATCAATGCTTACTTTGGTTTTCAGATTGTCTCCTACCCTTTCAAAATCAGGATCCGCAGGAATATTGAATGTTATATACAGATCTCCGGAAGGGCCACCGTTAACTCCGGGACCGCCATGTCCTTTAAGCTTGATCTGCTGCCCGTCATAGACCCCGGCAGGAATGGTAATCCTTACTTTTTTTCCGTTGATCTCAAAAGTCTGGGGATGGGTAACAGCAGCATCCCTCAGATTTAGATTCAGCTCAGCGTGGACATCCTGCCCTTTGAATTTTCCTGAAGCACTTCCGCGTGAACTTCTTCCGAAACCACCCCCACCGCCGAACATGCTCTGAAAGAAGTCGGAAAAATCTTCACCTTCCCCAAAATCGGCACCGGAGAATCCGCTTCCGCCAAAATCCTGTCCCTGATATTGTCTTTGCTGTTGCTGCTGGGCTTTTTCATATTCCTCGCCGTGTTTCCAGTGCTCGCCGTACTTATCATATTTGGCCCGGTTCTCCGGGTTGCTCAGCACTTCATTGGCTTCATTGAGTTCCTTGAATTTTCTTTCTGCTTCTTTATCACCTGGATTGAGATCAGGATGAAGCTTCCGGGCCAGTTTCCGGTACGCTTTTTTAATATCATCCTGTGTGGCGTTCTTACCTACGCCCAGAATGGTATAGTAATCTATATAAGCCATAGAACAGTGTTTTCTGAAAAATCAGCAAATTTGATGCTGAAATCATTTATAAGAATGTTAAATAAAGCTATCTTTGGTTAAAAGCAGTATATGAAAGAGGTATTGAAAAATTATTCCGGCATTCTCTGGTTGTTGTCCGGTATCGTATTGGGAAGCATCATCGGAATCACTGCTCCCGGAACCGTACCTTACCTGAAACCTCTGGGCGATATTTTCCTGAACCTTCTTTTTGTAAGTGTTGTTCCGCTGGTCTTTTTTGCAGTGGCCAATTCCATAGCTTCTCTTGAACAGCAATCTGAATTCGGGAAAATAGTTTTCACCATGATCCTCACTTTTCTGCTGTTCATTATCATTGCGGCCCTTTTTACCATTGGTGCGGTTTACCTGTTTCCGGTTTCCGGAATCACCGGAAGTGCGGAAGCCCTTGCTGAAACGGCTTCTGAAGACAGCTGGGGGAATCGGATCGTCAGTTTTTTTACGGTAGGTGAGTTTACAGAACTCTTTTCCCGTAAAAATATGCTGGCCCTGCTGATCTTTGCTTTCCTTACCGGTTTTGCGGCCAGGAAGTCCGGTGAACAAGGACATGCCTTCAGGACGTTTATGGCTTCGGGATATGAGGTCATGAAAGAGCTGCTGCTGATCATTATGAAACTGGCTCCCATCGGGCTGGGTGCTTATTTTGCGTATCAGGTAGCGACGTTAGGCCCGCAACTATTCGGTTTCTACGCCAAACCTCTCGGACTTTATTACGTTGCAGGAATCATTTATTTCTTTGTATTTTTTTCCCTCTATGCTTTTGTTTCAGACCCTAAAAGCGGAATCAGGAACTTCTGGGGCAGTGCAGCCTATCCTACTCTAACAGCTTTGAGTACGTGCAGCAGCTTTGCTACTATGCCTGCCAATCTCCAGGCTGCCGCAAAAATCGGTATTCCCAATGCGATTTCAAACCTTGTGATTCCTATCGGCACTACGTTGCATAAAAACGGATCGTCCATGTCTTCCATCATTAAAATTTATGTGGCGTTTATGATTATCGGCCGGGATTTTTTTGAACCTACGAATTTATTGCTGGCCCTTGGGATTACTGTTTTTGTGAGCATTGTAGCCGGTGGTATTCCCAATGGCGGATACATTGGGGAAATGCTGATGATCTCAGTTTACAAGCTTCCACAGGAAGCAGTTCCGGCAGTAATTATCATCGGAACATTGGTAGACCCGTTGGCTACGGTTTTGAATGCCGTGGGACAGGTGGTAGCGGCGATGTTTGTGAACAGGTTTGTGAAGGTCGAGGTTTGAGGGATTTTAGATTATAGATCTTAAATTTAGATTCTGGATTCTGTATTTTTAGTGTGTCGTCTTGGTTATTCACTTCTTTTTACCGGTTCCAGGTTTTCGTATTCTTCTGAGGTGAATAGGCGGTATTCTACCCGGAATGTTTTGCCCAAAGGGGTTTCCAGGGAAAAGCCGCCCGGCCCGAAACCATCGGTGACATCCAGGGTAAAGTGGGAATATTTCCAGTATTCGAATAAATCGCGGTCGATCCAGAATTCGTGGCCGTTGATCGTTCCGATCATGGCATCATTCATCCTGGGAAAAAACCCTCCTTTCTCAAAGCACTGGGGCTGGGTTCCTTCGCAACAGCCGCCGGCCTGATAGAACATCAGGTCTCCATACTTTTTTTCAAGCTCCCAGATCACTTCCAACGCTTTTTCTGTGGCGGACAACCTTGATATTTTGGTCTGCATATTTTTATTTTTTAATGTTCGTTCTTAAGAGTCTCAACGGTTAATCCCTGCAAATGCCGGGCAAAAGCTTCCGGGCATCTTCAATCAGGATTGTATGCTTTAAGATGTTCCTTTCCGGAAGGATTTAAAAATCCGGCAAGGTTATTTGCCGGATTTTCAGGATACCAGATGCATCCATCCGATATGTATCCCTTAAAATTATCGTTATCCTTTAGCGTGAGGGATAGGAAGGGCGGCGAGGAACGAGCCGGTGCGCAGCGAAGCGGAGCACCGAAACGAAGTGCAGCCCTGGATAGCCCGACCCGCTTGTAACGGCAATGCAAAATCTTACAGATTTCAAATCTGTAAGATGAAGCCCGGATACAAAGGGGCACGCCCAAACCTTAGTTAGAAGAATCCTAATTTATTCTTGTTGTAAGAGATCAGCATATTCTTGGTCTGACGGTAATGGTCCAGCATCATTTTATGGTTCTCTCTACCGATTCCCGATTGCTTATATCCTCCGAACGGTGCTCCTGCCGGATAAGAATGGTACTGGTTCACCCAAACTCTTCCTGCCTGGATCTTTCTCGGAATATTGTACAGCTGGTGTGCATCCCTGGTCCAGACTCCGGCTCCCAAACCATAAATGGTATCATTGGCAATCTTAATGGCTTCTTCTTCATCTTTAAAGGTTGTAAATGCCAATACCGGCCCGAAGATTTCTTCCTGGAAAATCCTCATCCTGTTATTGCCTTTAAAAATGGTCGGCTGGATGTAATATCCGTTTTCCAGTCCGTCTCCTACATGGTTCACATCTCCTCCGGTAAGCACTTCCGCACCTTCTTCTTTTCCAAGTTTAATGTACGAAAGGATCTTATCTTTCTGGATCTGGGAAGCCTGTGCACCCATCATAACGGTTTTATCTAAAGGATTCCCCACTTTGATGGCTTTTACCCTTTCAATTACTTTTTCTATGAAGGCATCTGCAATATCTTCCTGCACAAGCAGCCTGGACGGGCAGGTACAGATTTCCCCCTGGTTCAGCGCGAATAGTACCGCACCTTCAATGGCCTTGTCTAAAAACTCATCGTCAGCCGCCATTACTGAACTGAAGAAGACGTTTGGAGATTTTCCTCCTAATTCCAGGGTTACCGGAATGATATTTTCCGTAGCATACTGCATCACCAGCCTTCCTGTCGCCGTAGATCCTGTAAATGCGGCTTTGGACACTTTCGGATTGGTGACCAGCGCTCTTCCGAGTTCCGCTCCGAACCCGTTAACGATATTAACGACACCCGCCGGCAATAAGTCTCCGATAAGCTCCATCAGTACCAAAATGGAAATGGGTGTGCTTTCTGCGGGTTTCAATACCACGCAGTTTCCTGCGGCAAGAGCCGGAGCCAGCTTCCATACCGCCATCAGGATCGGGAAATTCCACGGGATGATTTGCGCGATAACGCCCAGCGGCTCATGAACAATCAGGGATACGGTATCTTTATCCAGCTCGTTATGCGAACCTTCCTCTGCCCGGATCACGGAAGCAAAATACCTGAAATGGTCAATGGCCAACGGGATATCGGCAGCAAGCGTTTCACGTACAGCCTTACCATTATCAATGGTTTCTACCGTGGCCAGATACTCCAGGTTCTGCTCTATCCGGTCGGCAATCTTGTTCAGGATCACGCTCCGTTCCGTAGAGGAAGTGTCCTTCCAGGTCTGAAAAGCTTTTTCAGCAGCATTTACTGCCAGTTCAAGGTCTTCTTTGGAAGAATGGGCCGCCTGCGTAAATACTTTCCCGTCTACCGGGGAAACGACATCAAAATACTGTCCGTTGACCGGTGCCGTAAATTGTCCGTTGATATAATTGTCATATTTTCCTTTGAATTCAGGCCACTGTAAAATAGTGCCGGATTGTTGTTCTGTCGTAGTGCTCATAACTGTGTTATTTGAATTTTAATTTTATACTGTCACCAAATTACACATCTCATGAAAAAACAGATAGCACAATCGTCCAGAAAAACTTCATAATCGTATTACCTACCTTAATTTTATCATTTCATTAACAAAACTGCTCTGTTAAAATTGTTTATATTTGGGTTAATATGCCCATCAAAATGTTTCACTTATGAATTCCAATAAGGTTTTACTCAACAGCCCAGCATTGAAAGCAGAAAAGCAGCTATCCACCCTGGTTGAACACCGGACAACATTCAACCTGAACAACTGTGAATTCAGCATTTATGAAACCCACCGGGCGGCTTACGGCGTAAAACTGCATTTTGACCATATTGCCTTTACCGCCATGCTCCGCGGCAAGAAACATATGAAACTGGAAGATAAGACAGGGTATTTTGATTATTTTCCCGGCGAAAGCATCCTCGTTGCTCCCGGCGAAACCATGGTCATTGATTTCCCCGAAGCAGACGAAACCCCGTCCCAATGCATTTCCCTGAGCCTGAATCCCGATTTTATCGAAAATTCCCTTCAGCATCTGAATTACCATCTTCCAAAAATCGACGAAACCTCGCAATGGAACATGCAGCTGGATGAATATTTCCTGTTCAACAATCCTTCCCTTGCCTCAGCCACCAATAACATCATGCGCATCGCCATGGACGATAATTCTCAAAAGGATATCATGGCCGATTTTGCCCTCAAGGAACTGCTGATCCGGCTGATGCAGACCCAGGCCAGAAGCATGGTGGAAAAGAACATTTCACGGAACAAATCCCGCATCAGCTTCGCCGTCGACTATATCCGCAAAAACCTCCATCAAAAACTCACCATAGAAAAGATTGCTGAATTTGTTTACGTCAGCAAATCCAATTTCTTCAAGCTGTTCAAAGAAGAACTGGGCATCTCCCCCAACGATTTCATTTTACAGGAACGCATCAACCGCGCCAAAGAACTCCTGGCCACCCAAAACAGCATCAAAGAAACGGCTTTCCAGACCGGCTTCTCCGATGCGAATTATTTTACGCGGGTGTTTAAGCAATGGGTAGGCGTGACGCCGGGAAGTTATCGGGAAAGGAGGATGTTATAGGATTTGAAAAAAATATTCCTGCCGTTGCAGAGGTTGTTTATAAGATTAAATGATTTCTGAGCTTCCATAATCATTTCTTTTCTACCCAGATCTTAAAATTGAAGCCAGCTGATACATCTATCCAATCTCTTTTGTCTTCTGCTATTTTTATATTGGAATAGCATGTAATAAATTTTTTAACCATCTATTTCAAATATAATTCAATAGAATTTGATGTAACTATACCATCGTAAATATTAAACTCATCTGAATTTAATATATTTTCCTTTACTACCCTACCATTATAAACCAATCTAAAACTGACCATACTTTTACGGTAAGCATCTTTTACTAAATAATAGTGTTTCAGGTTTTTATATTTCTCCCTGTCTTTTTCGAAAAAAACGGTTACCGGCATAGTGACTTCCAGCATTTCATCAGGTTGAATAGCAAAAAAATGATCTTTTACGTCATTAAAATGAGGTGCGGAATAGTCACTGATTCCATAAGTCATGTTTTTGACCGTATATTTTCCTTTTACTGATAATGTTATGCTGTCTATATCATAAGCTCTGTTAAGGCTGTTTTGCTCTGTCAGATCATACTTATACATAATAAAAGTTTCTTTACACTCATTCTTAAAATTGATTTTTATCCTGTCATTATCTTTTTCTTTCACTGTCATCGATATACATTTAGATTGTGACCAAATGAATACCGGACAAAACAACAGGTATAAAATTAATAATTCTACTATTCGTTTTTCTTTAGCCATTGATGATCTAGCGCTTTCTTCGTTGGTGCGAATATTTCGTTTGCATTGCATGAGCAGTTTAAATCTATTTTTTAATTTTTTCAAAATTTTTGCTGATAAACTAGTAGTACTTAAATTTTGCACCTGTTTATTTACATGCTTCCTTCCATTCTTCAGTACACTTCTTTTTCCACCCTTTAGGAAAACATCTGCTATTTTGTAAATCTTTAGTTTGCTAAATGCCTATTAAATATCACTCTTATTAAGTAAATGCAATAATGGATAAATTCATTAATCAAAGAGGCCGTCTCACAACTCGTGGAAACGGCCTTTTTTATGATTTTGCTCGGCCTCCTTATTGGAAAATGATTTTCATATAGGGGAATTTCGACCCACATCGTTGAGTTGTGAGACTAACTCTAATTGGTTAGATCTTTCTCTGAAATCTTTAATATCAGACTGTCTTCTATTAAAGGCTGCGCTACAAACTTTGCTCTACCAAAATTAAGTTTTGAAAATCTTCTTAAGTATTCTCCTTCCGGATAGTTTCCTTTTAGGACTTTATCATAAGGATAATAGTTTTGTTTAAATTTTGATGAATAGCTTTTTTTAAACATTACCATCATCGATTTAATAACTAGATTGTATTTAATTTTTATTTTTGCTTTACCTTTTAAAAAAAATACTGAATTTCCATCACCTTGCTTTATCTCTTTTATAACATCAGGCATACCTCTCTTAAAAAAATCATTATCTCGAATACTATCTAATTTTTTTTGATAAAATTTTGAAGATTGATCAGGTTTTATGATTGCATAGGTTGTTATTGGAAAAGAACCTTCCTTACCCCCTTGAGTAGAAAAACTTTTGTAGTTCTCATCACCAAATTCAAGTGTATTAGGAACTAAAAATACTATATCATGGTTTGTACCATTTTCAAAACTAAGATATATTTGGTTATTAGCTCTAATGTACTTTAAGCCAAAAGCGTTTTTCGCTTTTTCTTTACAACTTAAAAATAAAGTCGCTATTAATGATGTAATTACAAGTTTTTTCTTTTTAAAGTACTTTTTAAATATTGATTGTATTTTATTCATAAAAAGGCACTAAACATTCTCCCTTGGGTCATTAGAAGTAAAGAAACTTTTTAATTTAAAAGCTTACTTTCAAATTTATCTTCAATACTCCACCTGTTATTATTATTTTTAAAAAAATATATAACATTTGAATAACCCATAGTTTGTTTGAAGCTGATAATTTGTAATAAACAGTATTTGTTATCATTAGAATAAACTGGTAATGAAAGCTTTGTATATTCTTTTCTATTGTTCGATATTCTATGATTTATTTTAGAAACTTTTAATACTCTTTTTTTTATTTTTACATTTTTAGAAAAATTATACTTTTTTAAAAATATATCATCAAATTCAGATAAAACTTCTGTTTCTGAAATTGGTTCTTGATATACATTAATAAGTGAAATCTTATCTTTATTAATGAAATTATTAATAAAAACTTCATCATTTTTACATGATAATAAGAATAGCAGTGCAAAAATTGAAAATATACGCATAATTATTTAAAATTAATATTTATTTTTTTATCAGTACCTTGTAGTAACCTCCAAATCTTTTCATTTCCCATTTGATAGTTAAAACTATTAAAAACTTCCTAGGGACAGAACTTTAATATTATTCCAACCATACTATGTGCATAGAACTCAGTAATACTTGAAGCTTCTGTAGCACCATATCTTATAGTCCATGTTTTAAATATGCCTGTAGCAGAATGGATTGAATGTAGCCTAATGCTGTTCTCATTCTATATACAGAAACTAAATTAATAATAATCGACAAAAAACACTCCTGAATTAGAAGTGTTTAACTAGCATTACCAATAAATTTTATTGCCTGTACCCATAATACCGCGCCCCCTTCAGCACAGGATCATCATATTCCACCAACTGCAATCCAAAACCCTTATAATCCGGGTTCACAGACTGGTCAAGCTGCTTCCTGTGAAGCTTTTCGTAAATGTTGAAATCAATGGCAGTACGTTGTTTTAAATGGTTAAACAGATTCCATTTTGAAACAGTATTCTTCCAGTTTTTTGAGACCGTCCCGGCAAAGACTTTTGATTTTGATCCGCTTCCGTAGCCTAGGAAACCGATTTCCTTTCCGGCAAGCTCTTCATGTTCATCAAACGAGGTCTGTAAGGCCGAGAGAAGAGCCATGAAAATGGAGGCCGTATACATATTCCCTATTTCAGACGAAGCCCGCTGTGATTTTTCTATCTTATCACTGATCAATTGAAGGTAACCTTCAGATTTTGCCACCGTTTTCTGTTCTTCAGGCGTGCTGTAGGATAAGCCGTTCTCCATGCTGTAAATTTCCGTGAAGACCCTTTTCCCGTGGAACGCATAGGGAAGGTGGAAAATCAGGTATTTCCAGTTCTCATAGGGTTTTTGTTTACCGGAAATCTCCTGGTAATGCTGGTAAGCTTCCCTGATCCGGTCCTGGTAGCACTGGTTGGAATACTGTCCGTCAAAAACGGGTTCATCCGTAAAAACTTCTATGGCATCCGGAAAAGTCTCCGGTGCATTGCTTAGGTGTTCTTTCCGGAAATAGCGTCTCGGCTTGAAAAAATCAAATACACTTTCGGTTGCGACTCCCCACTGATTATCAATTTCAATAAGATCAGACTTTGAAGAAATGAGAAGAGCAACCGCTCCGCCGCCCTGTGTATATTCTCCGGAAGAAGCCAGTTCATATTTGGCATAATCGCTGGCAATCACTACCGCTTTCTGTTCCGGGTTAGCACGTACAAAATCAAGGGAATTGTGTAAAGCGTCCACAGCGCCGATACAGGCAAATGTCATATCCACCACATCGCAGTTCCTGAAACACCGTTCACCGAATTCATCCTGAAGCACCTCCTCTACCATCTGCATGGCATAAGAAGCAGTAGGTTTTGCAGCATCAAGGGCACTTTCTGTTCCCAGGTAAATCCTTGTGATCTCTTTCGGGTTGATCTTATGATCCCTGATCAGCCTCAACAAAGCTTCTGCAGCAAAAGTAGCGGCGTCCTCATGAACATCGGGTAACGCCATTTTATGCAATCCTAGCCCCTTTTCAAGCTTTGCAGGTTCAATTCCTCTTTTTTCTGCCAGTTCTTTAATATCAAGATAAAGTGACGGCACATAATAAGCCGCCGCTTCAATTCCAAAAGTCATCATTCCTTAAATTTTATACGAATTTAAAAAATGTAAACGTTTAACCGGCTATGATATTTAACAGATTGGAAAATTTTAAGGGTTAATTTAAAACATCTTTCATCTGGAAAAAGCATCTTACAGGAGCTTCATCAAACCATATTTATAAAATGCATAAGCAAGACTTTATTATCACTCCGGTATTGATTGCCGACTCTCATCAATAAAGAAGCACTCCTTTTCAGAAGTGCTTCAGGTATTGTTTTCAGCTATTTAAAATCTGCAATTGCCTTGTTGATAAGGTCAATCTGCTTATTGATGCCGGATGCATTCTGCGGATTCTGCTTCAGCAGTTCCATCTTTTTATTCAGACCATCTTTGAGCATCTGGGAAATCATCATCTTTACCTGCGGGTTATCACCCATCTGGCCTTTGGCCTGGCCCAGGATTTTGGTAATGCTTTCCGTCGCTTTCAGGTTATCGGAAGCCATGATCCAGTTGTAGCCTTCTTCCGCCACTTTACCCAGTTCAGGATTCTGGAATTTAATGAACGGATAGAATGCAGCATATTGTGCAATATTCGGCATCTGAGAAGTAACTTTATTTTTAACGATAACCGGAAGTAAGGCTTCCATCATACTTTCCGGAGCCCCTTCCAGGTCAATTTTATCGGCAAGTGCACCGGCTCTTGAAGGATCAATACCGATAATGGCGGCTACTGAACTCCCTTTTACGGCATTGGAAACGGCATTCACTCCTTTTTCAAAAACAGGAAGGTACTTTTTATCCTTGGTCTTTGCCAAGGCCGCAATAGCCGCAGCCTGTACGAGTGTTTTAGGATCGTTTGTGGCTAATTTTTCAACCTCTGCACCCATCGCCTTCATTTGTTCTGCATTGGAAAGGTCCATCAGCTGAAGCGCTTTGATCCTGGTCCTGAAGAACGGATCTTTTAGGGCTGCCGAAAGCAATTTTGTCGCTGCCGGATTTTTGCCCACCTGATCTTTGATTCCATTCAGCGCGTTGTACCTGCTCTTGAATTCTTTTGATCCCTGGAATTGCATCAGATACTGTTCCGGTGTTTTGGTGTCTGTAATATCAGCCAGCAATACACCGTCTGCATTGATGTTGACCAGATCGGCATTTTTAGAAACGTCAAAACTGAAGGTGTTTTTTGCCTGCGCATTGACCCAGACATTGTATCTTTTCGGTTTTCCGTTATCGTATACATCAATCGCAAGCGGGAACTGGAACGGCTCATCCTGCGTCTGTTCGATACTTACCGCCACCTGTTTTTTCACCGGCTCAAAAGTGTAGGAATATTTGATCTTCGGATTTCCGCTTCCGAAATACCACTGGTTGAAGAACCAGTTCAGGTCTTTTCCTGAAACTTTCTCAAAAGACAGCCTGAGCTGATGCGCTTCCGCATTCTGATATTCATTAGTCTTCAGGTAATCCTGCATACCGGCAAAGAAAGCATCATCCCCGAGGTAATTTCTCAGCATATGAAGGATTCCGCCGCCTTTCTGGTAGGTTACAAGGTCAAAAACATCTTCACGGGAATCATAATTGAACCTCACCAGGTTTTTTTTGAAATCTGCCGGATTGTGGATGTACATATTGACATCCGTCATCTGATGGTAGTCGGCCTGGTCTTTTCCGTATTTGTATTCATTCCACAAGTACTCGGAATAGTTGGCAAAAGATTCGTTTACGGTAAGATTGCTCCAGCTTTCCGCCGTTACCAGGTCACCGAACCAATGATGGAACAGTTCGTGGGCAATGGTATCTTCCCAGGCATTTTCATCGATAAGCTGTCCCGGTTTTTGCAGAACTCCGCTACCATGAAGCGTTGCCGTTGTATTTTCCATGGCACCGCTTACATAATCCCTTCCTGAAATCTGGGCATATTTTGCCCACGGATAATCATAGCCCATCCTTTTGGAAAAGAATTCGATCATTTCCGGAGTGTTGCCGTAAATCTGTTTTGCATACGGCTCATATTCTTTCTCGATATAATAATCTACGGGAATATTCCTCCATTTATCCTTTACAATCGCATATTCGCCTACGCCCATGAAGAACAGGTAGGTTGAATGCCTCTTATCCATCACCCAGTGGTCGGTCCGTAACCCGTCTGATTCTTTTTTTGAATCCTTTAAAATCCCGTTGGAAAGGGTTACGTATTTATCCGGTACCGTCATATAGATTTCCTGCGTGGTTTTCTGGTTGGGCTTGTCAATGGTCGGGAACCAGGCAGATGAAGATTCAGTTTCACCCTGGGTCCAGATCTGGGTAGGCTTATCCGCCTCTTTACCCTGTGCGTTGATGAAGTACAGGCCTTTTGCATCGTTGATGGCAGCGCTTCCCTGCTGCTTAACTTCATTCGGACGGGCTGTATATTTGATGTATACGGTGTAATCCTGATTCCTCTGATAGGTTTTATCCAGCATGACCTTCAACATATCATCCTTGTACTCATACTTGAGAGGGGATTTTTTACCGTTGTTGTCCAAAGCCACTTCATGGATAAGCATTCCTTTGGCATCGAGGGTGAGCTCATTGGTCGGATAAAAGAAAGGCGAAGCGGTTAACCACTCTTCACCGCTCATCTGCTCCTTCTGATAATCAAAATTTACTTTAAGCTTGGTATGTTTAAGTTCCGTAACCTTGGTATGGGTAGCCCGGTACACCTTTTCCCTCCCGGAAGTTTCGGTTTGCGCGTACAGCTGGGAAGAAAAGAACATCCCGCTCAGTACTACAATGGATAAAATCGCTTTTTTCATTTATTGTTTAGCATTATTTTTTGTTAGAATATCGAAAATATCATTCACCAGGGTTTCATAATCGCCTTTCTTCAGCTGTTCCTTGGTCTTGGCAAACGCTTTTTTAAGCTCGCTTTCGGGATTTTCATCATCGATGATCTCCGCCGAACTTACGCCTTTCAATTGTAAAATGGTATTTTTCAGAGCTTCAAGGTCAGCCGTATTCTCGGTATTGATTTTTAAGTATTTCATATTTATTCTTTCGTAAAAGTGGTTTTAACGCCTCTCTGAATAATATCAAACTGCTTTTTTTCAGGATTGAAGTTAATGACGATGCCTGCCATATCATATTTAAAACTGGTTTCGGAAGTAGCATCCAGAGGAAAAGCGCTCTGTCCGGTTGCCTGCGCCATCAGCACTTTATCCTGAATAAAGATATTGATTTTCAGCGGAACAGCGGGGCTTGCATAATTTCCGGTCAGTTTCTGCAGTTCAGCTTCAGGAATCTGTATCACGGCGAAGCTTGGTATGGTAAAATCCTTTCCTGTAGCCGCCGACATCATTTTATCAAAAATTTCATCTGTATCTATACTGGACTGATTGACCACATAACTTGCGGCAATTTTAAGGTCAGGGAAATAATATACGGCTGAACGGAAGCCATCAATACCGCCGTTGTGGCCAAAGCCGGAACTTTGATCATACGTCAGCTTGATCAGACCATATCCATAGTTGTCTTCAAAGCTTTTCATTTTATCCAGACTTGCCTTTTTAATCAGCTTTCCCTGCTCCAGTCCCATGATAAACTCCAGCAGCTCAGAAGGTGTTGACACCATGTTCCCGGCACCTCCCGGAATACTCATATCGGTTTCCGGCATTTTCCTGTATCTTCCTTCTATATATTCATAAGATTCAGCCTGATTTTTTGAAGGGTCAATAGCACCTCCCACCTTTGTTAAAGTCAGTTTCAGCGGCCGGGTAACTTTAGTACTGATCAGCTCTGCATACGATGTTTTGTATATTTGCTCTAAGATCAGGCCTAACAAGATGTAGTTGGAATTGCTGTATTCAAACTTGGAACCCGGTTCAAAATCGCTGGCGTATTTTTTTATGATGCCAACAAGATCAGCTGGCTTTTGGGATTTAGTATAATACTGCATATATTCAGGCTCATCCGTCAGGTTATGGATACCGGATCTGTGCTGCAGCAGATGCTCAATGGTAATCCTGCCTGCATTGGCAATTTCAGGATAAAAGTCAGATAGTTTCCGATCCAGTGATATCTTCTTTTCCTCCACCGCTTTCATAACCAGTACAGCGGTAAAGGTTTTACTGATGGACCCGATCCTGTACTGTGTATTCATGTTGGCATTCTGCTGGCGTTCTACATCAGAAAAGCCTACCACCTTTACAAACTTTGCCTGGCTTTTATCTGCAAAAGCAAAGCTTCCCATCACTTTATGGTGCAGATATAAGGAATCCAGATAGTTTCCGAGTTTTTCCTTTACTGTATGCTGGGAAAAGGCAGTACCGGAAAGACCTATGGCAGAAAGAAGAAGTATCTTTTTAAGCATGCTGATTATTTTACCGATAAGTTAAAAAATTCCAAGAGATGTTACAGAAGGAATACAATCTCCGGCTTTGAACTCTTATCATTTTTCCCAAAAACAGTTTTTAATTTCCTGAAGTTCCATCAACAGCGTTGATTTCTTATTCATTTTAAATCATCCGTTTATGGAAGGCTGATCTTTTTGCCCTGTTCGGGAAAAACATACTGTACTTTCAGCATATTATTCTCCAACAATTCCTTTCTGATGATTTCGGGATTATCTTTCGTCGGTTTTCTGTGGGTGACGACAATGGTAAGTCCTTCAAGGGAAGTATATCCGAGTTTTTCTTTCAGCTGAGTCAGCTCTTCAGTCAGAAGCTTTGGAGTAAGATGCCCGAACAGCAGATGTTCCGGCTGGCTATTCGGGAAAGAAACCTCGATCATGATCGTATTCAACTGTTTCTTTTTAATAAGGGGCGCTATGGACGACCAAAGATGAGCGAGATGATCAGACTTTTCAATACGGTCTGCTCCCGTGTCGCCGAGATACAGTATATAATGGTCTTCTTTTCTCACCAGTGCAGCGCTGCTCTTATAAGGATTAACGTGGCTCAGCTCGTATCCTGTTATCGAAAATGGCGTCTCAGATACTAAAATTTCCGTTTCTTCCTTCAGCTCATTATAGTGGTATTTTCCAAGCACTGGTTTCTGCCCCTGGTCGGCGAAGTTGACCCAGGTATCCGATATAAAATAATGGTCCTGTAGGATCCGGATAACCGGATCTATGGCAAATATATTCTTTTTGGAATCGGCCGGCGAATTGATAATCAGTCCTGACAGATGATCCAGGTGTCCATGTGAGATAAAATATCCCTTAATCTGGTCTTTTAACACCGATTCTGCTGATCCGTCAAGGCTTTTCAGCTGAAGGGCTTTCCGGATACCGGCATTGACCGTTCCTGCATCAAGGCATAAGAAGGAATGTCCTTCAGGAGCACCCAGCAGATATGCTGACAGGTTATCTTCCTGTTCGCCGCCATAGATTCCCAGTGGTACAACATCAAAATTTTGTGCATAGCCAATGATACTGAATAAAAGTGCCAGTAAAGAAAGTTTGATCTTTTTCATAATTATCCTGCGGTAATAATCTTCTATATGGCTACCGGTGCTTTGATCCCCGGATGCGGGTCATAGTTTTCCAGGGTGAAGTCTTCGAAATCGAAATCAAAGATATCCTTGATTTCAGGATTAAGCTTCATGGTCGGAAGCGGCCTCGTTTCTCTGGAGAGCTGCTTATGAACCTGCTCAAAGTGGTTGTTATAAATATGGACATCCCCGAAGCTGTGTACATAATCGCCCACCTCAAGCCCGCACACCTGTGCTACCATCATCAGCAGTAAAGCATAGCTGGCAATATTGAACGGAACGCCGAGAAACACATCGGCACTCCTCTGGTACAGCTGTAAGGATAATTTTCCGTCTGCCACATAAAACTGGAATAAAGCATGGCATGGAGCCAGAGCCATATTAGGAATTTCGGCAACATTCCATGCGGAAACAATCAGCCTCCTGGAATCCGGATTTTTTTTAATCTGGTCAATCACTTCGGTAATCTGGTCCACTACTTTTCCGTCTGCACCGTTCCAGCTTCTCCATTGCGCGCCGTAAACCGGACCTAAATCACCGTTTTCATCGGCCCATTCATCCCAGATGGACACGCCGTGGTCATTCAGGTACCTGATATTCGTATCTCCTTTCAGAAACCACAGCAACTCATAAATGATGGATTTGAGGTGGACTTTTTTAGTGGTTACCAGCGGAAACCCTTCAGAAAGGTCATATCTCAGCTGATACCCGAAAACGCTTCTCGTACCGGTACCGGTACGGTCGGTCTTATCAGTTCCGTGGTCTAAAATATGCTGTAGGAGGTCTAGGTAGTTTTGCATTCCGAAGGGTTTTTATGCCTCAAATTTAGAAAAAATATACGGCATTTTCCGGTATAGGAAGACATAAAAAAAGCATCCTGTTTGGAATGCTTTGTATTTCTAGACATTATCCGTGATCTAAACAGCAGTATATCCGCCGTCTACCAGATAGTAGGCTCCCGTCATAAAAGAAGCCTTATCCGAGCTTAAAAACAGGACCAGCTCGGCAACTTCCTGCGGCTTGCCCAATCTTCCCATCGGGTGTTTTGCCACCAATGCATCTTTCATATCACTGTCAAGGCTTTCTAATAAAGGCGTTTCGATATAGGCCGGACCTACAGCATTGCAACGGATATTTCTCTGCCCATATTCTGCTCCGATATTTTTTGTCAGGCCTACCACAGCATGTTTCGCCGTAGTATATGCTGAAGAAAGCGGTGCAGCAACGGTGCCGTGAATGGACGCCATATTAACGATAACGCCGCCGCCGTTCTTTTCCATCTGCTGGATTTCATATTTACAGCCGTAAAATACCCCGTCAAGATTGATATCCAGTACCTTTTTCCAGCTGTCGATGCTGTAATCCCCGGTAAGGTTCTGCTCACCGCCGATTCCGGCATTATTGCAGGCTATATCAAGCCTTCCGTATATTTCTGCCGTTTTTCTTACCAATTCTTCTACCTGTGCCGGATCTGATGTATCTGCTTTTACAAAAGATGCTTCACCCCCACCTGACTTGATCTGTTCAACCACTTTGTTCCCGTGTTCTTCATTAATGTCGGAAACAATAACTTTCGCTCCTTCTCTGGCATAGGTTACGGCAATGGCAAGACCAATCCCTGACCCTGCACCTGTAACCAGCGCTACTTTGTTTTCAAGTATTCCCATTATTAAAAATTTATGTGATTTGTGTTTGCATTCATTTCACTGTCTTATAACAGTACCACAGTTACTTCCCTGGTATTCCCCTGGATGGATTTCAGCCTGCCGAATTTATTTTTAGCAACAATATTGTCATTCCAGTAATCGAGTTTTACATTGCCAAACCTGATTAGTTTCCTGTACCGGCTCTGGTCTGTAAAATCCTTTAATCCATAATCCACCGTAATATTGCCGATGGACCTTATTTTCCTGAGCCGGCTGTTGTCGGTAAGGTCATTCCCCCAATAATCAATGGGAACAGAACCGATCATTTTCACCTTGCCCAGTTTTTCTTTTTCAACGATCGTATCTTCCCAGTACTGTACGGTTACATTTCCGATCTTTTTAATCTTCCCGTATTTGGGGTCATCCTGATCCGGTGCATCCCAGTATTCTATTTTGGTATTGCCGATGCTTTTAAGTTTCCCGTCACGGTAACGGTCAAAAAGCTGATCATCGTAATAATCGAAAGTCCCGTTCAGAGGATCCTGATAAAACCTGATGATCTGCCCTTCCGCATTGATGCTGATGATGAGGTCATCAACACTGATATCCACATACTGAATGTCATAAGACCTGCCGGAAACATAAGCCTTAACCTGTGCAGGCAGATACATATACAACGCCATACAAATGACTGAAAGAATGGTTTTTATCTTCATAATGATCCGTATATTGATTACCAGATTTCCTGAATGGTCTGTTCAATGGTATTAACCGCAAATGTCTCTCCCATTTTCCTGCCAAACATCATTTTTGCCAGTGGCGCTTCCGGCGAAACAGCCGTTACTTTTTTTCCACCGATCATCAGATCACCGGCAGAGACAGAGATATAGAACATCCCTTTATCTGTTTTTACCAGTGCTCCGTTCTGTACCTTAGAACAGGAATCTGCACTGATCCTTCTGAATACTGCCTGCTGGCTCAGCACTTCGTTCAGCTGCTTCTGTAAATTGTTGATTTCCTGTTGCAGCATCTCACGGCTCGTCTCATATTTATCGCCCATGGAGCTTTTGGTGTCGTTATTTGAAGCTCTGGCTTCTTCAATCAGCCGTTCCAGATGGCTGATCTTGTCCGAGATTTTATTTTCTAGGGTTTCACGTATGATTAACTTGTCCATATCCTTATGATCACTCTCAAATGTACTGAATTAATTTCAAGTTTATCCGGTCATATAATAAAACAGACAGCTCTTAAGGCTGCCTGTTATTCAAATATATATTATTGCTCATTTATTTTTCAAAGACAGCATAATCCGAAACTTTGAAGCTGAAATCTTTTCCGGCACTGAAATCCCTTTTGGTTTTATCAAATACATTTTTGAAACTTCCTGACACATGATCATCCTGAATACTGAAGCTCACGGGTTCCTTAGACATGTTAAGTACTACCAGCACCTCATCTTTGCCGTTCTTTCTCAGATAAGCCAGGATTTTATCATTGGCCGTCGTATTCAACAGGTAAGTGGTCACTGCCGTATCACCACCGCGTAGTGCCGGATTGGATGATTTAAGTTCCAGCAGCGTTTTATAAAAATCAGCCATCTGGTAATTATTCGTCCATGCAATAGGGTCTTTCTCGAAGAACTCCAGCCTTTTCATATTCGGGAGTTCCTGCCCGGAATACAGCAACGGCACACCGTTCCATGTCGCTGAAAAAACAGCCATAGGCTTGGTGATCACGCCATACTTTTCATACTCGGTACCATTCCAGGAATTTTCGTCATGATTGGCCGTAAACCACGCCCTCATTGAGCCGTCACCGATATTGGAATATTTGATCAGCAGATCTTTCAGGTCCTGTAAAGGCAGGTTCTTTTTATAGTAATCTTCAGATACGTGCATCCATTTCCATGAATAACTGGCATCGAAAACTTTTCCGTGTTCAGGATTTTCAAGTTCATCAAATTCTCCCAGCCAGAACAGAGGCTTTACCTGATCCAGTTCCGGGCGTGCTTCCTCCCAGAAGTCAGCTTCCACCCATGAAGCGAGATCACAACGGAAACCGTCGATTCCTGTTTCCTGCACCCAGAACTTCATGGCATCAATCATAGCTCTGCGTACTTCTTTTTTACTGTAATCCAGCTCAATGATATCATCCATTCCTGAAGCCCGGTGAAAAGATCCGTCCGGATCTTTCAGGTAAAATTCAGGATGGGTTTTGGTCCAGATATGGTCCCAGCCCGTATGGTTGGCCACCCAGTCAATAATGACTTTAAAACCAAGCCGGTGGGCTTCGTTTACCATATGCTTAAAATCATTCATGGTCCCGAATTCAGGATTGATAGATGTATAATCCGATGCTGCATAGGGACTTCCCAGGCTTCCTTTTTTATTTTCCTGGGCGATCGGTGTTACCGGCATGAACCAGAGTGTTTTCACCCCCATGGATTTCAAACGGGGCATTTCCTTTTCAAAGGCTTTAAAGGTTCCTTCCTTGGTATATTGCCTTGTGTTTACTTCATAGATGTTTGTGGTGTGTTTCCATTCCTTCGGTAAATCCATAGTATCTTTTTTATTTTGAGTAGCGCAGGATACAATCCCCAGGCTGATAACAGCCATTAGCATGAACTTCTTCATGAGTCAATTTTTAACAAAAATAATGATTACAATTGTATTCGGCTGTCTTTTCATTATTTTTTGAGATGATTTAATATGCCTGCGGAAGATATTTCAGGATTGGATATTATACAGATACTTTTTTAATGCTTTGATTTCAAGAGTATTTTTAAATACATAAAATCCTGTTAAAATGATTTGAAAATTTATAATATTTTACACAAATAATAGGCTTATCATATAAAATTATTCATTATGAAAGTAGTTCTATGATACTTGGCGTACTTATTGTTATGTGATCTAAAATCAAACCACATTAAATAATAACGATATGATAAAGATTATTCCCGAAGCTCCGGAAAATGTTGCAGCTTTCAATGCAACGGGAGAAGTGACGAAAGAAGATTTTGAACAACTGGTGATTCCGCGTGTTCAACAGAAGGTAGACCAATATGGAGAGCTGAATTACTTATTGTATCTGGATACGGATTTAGACAAATTCACAATGGGTGCATGGATAGAAGATGCGCTTTTGGGAGTAAAGAATTTCACAAAATGGAACCGTACGGCTATTGTGACTGATAAAGAGGGCGTTCAGAACTTTACCGATGCTTTCAGCGTACTGATGCCGGGAGAATGCAAATCCTTTCCGAAAGAAAATTTATACAATGCATTGTACTGGTGTACCAATGGTAACGAAGTAGAAGCATAGAGGTAAAATTAAAAAACAAAAAATCCGTTTCAGATAAAACTGGGACGGATTTTTTAGTGGGCATTGCTCTACAATACCCCTTACCTTCATGGTTATTAGTTTTCAATACAAATATATTTAAAATTAATTCACCATAAATGAAATTATCGTTACTTTTCTCAATTATTTTGATCGTGATTTAATAAATTATCTTAATGCTGCCCCATTACAGAGAATCTGATGATGACTTCATACTTAGTGCTGATTTTCCCGCATACAGGTATTTATACCGGAGGCTGATAGCCAGTCCGATTCCGGTCATGACCACTCCTACCAGGGACGGATAATTGAAAGTGTAGCCATGTTCCAAAGGGATTCCCCCAAGAAAAGCGCCCATAGCATTGGCAATATTGAAGGCAGCCTGCATGAATGCGGCAGCCATCATTTCGCTTTTTGGGGCTGCCTTCATCATCATGATATTGATGGGCGCAGCTACTGACATGGATAATGCACCGCAAACAAAGGTTAGCACCAGGGCTATATTCTGGTATTGCGAAAGAAAGAAGACTCCGGCCAGTGAAAACATCATCAGCAACAGCAACAGGGAGCAGGTTTTTTCAGGGCTCATCCTGTCCGACAGAACTCCGCCACCCAAATTTCCGGCTACCATCCCTACTCCGGCGATCACCATCACATAAGCCATCTGGCTGCTTTTGATTCCTGCCACTACCGTCATCAGAGGCGTAATATAGCTGAACCAGGTAAAAAGCCCCCCGAAACCGATGGCTGTAATCATCAATACCAGCCAGGCCTGCCTGCCTTTCAGGAATTTAAGCTCTTCCATAAAATGCGCATTCTGATTGTTCCGGAGATCAGGAAGCCATAACTTAAGGAACAGCAGGGCTATAAGACCAATAACCGCAACAATGGCGAAATACCACCGCCAGTGAAAAGTATGCCCTATATAAGTTACCAGAGGCACCATAGCCAGGTTGGCAACGGTAAGCCCGGTAAACATCAGGGAAATATAAAATGCTTCTTTTCCTTTTCCACCCATCCTGGAAGCCATTACCGTTCCTACTCCAAAGAAGGCACCGTGAGGAAGTCCGGACAGGAACCTGATGATCAGCATGGTGGTATAATCCGGAGCTATCGCAGACAAAGCATTGAAAATGGTAAAAATGACCATCAGTGACATCAGCACTTTTTTAGGAGGAAACTTTACTGAATATCCGATCAGAAACGGAGCACCGATAACCACTCCAAGCGCATAAGCTGAAATAAGGTGTCCCGCCTCCGGAATGCTGATCTGCAATGTTCTGGCCATGTCCGGCAACAGTCCCATAATGGTAAATTCTGTTGTCCCGATGCCTAATCCGCCTATTGCAAGCGGTATAATCCTTTTATCTATGGTTGCCATGACTTGTCTACTATTGTTTTTGAAAGTGCAAAAATCGCCAGAAATTATGGTTTCTGCTCCACCGCTAATGATAAAAATTTGCTCTGTATTAATCTTTTCTTTTAAATTTAACCCAATAAATCATCAAAACAGAACCAATGAAGATCCAGAAAGAGATCATAGATTTTGAAGAAGGAAAGTCCTTCAAACTGTTTTCACCATCGCTTAAAAATTGTTTCTACTGGCACTACCATCCTGAAACCGAGCTGGTCTATGTGGAAGCTTCCCATGGAATCCGGCATGTGGGTAAAGATATTTCAAAGTTTACCGATCACGATCTCCTGCTGATCGGGTCCAACGTCCCGCATCTTAACTTTGACTACGGCATCCAGACCGAATGCCGGCAGCTGGTCCTTCAGATGCAGGAAGAATTTACCCGTAACCTGACTGCCATGGCAGAATTTAATGCCGTAAAAGAACTCTTGGACCGCTCATGTCTTGGACTATCATTTTTTGGCGCGACAAAAAAAACCGTAGTGGAAAAGCTGCGTATCATGGAAACCCAGGATTCCTTTGAAGCTGTTATGAGCCTGATTGAGATCCTGCAGATTCTTGCGCATTCCAGGGAGGTTAAAGTGCTTAATCAGGAGGATACGCGTGTACAGTGGTTTATGAACGATAAGATCCGGATGGGCGCCATTTACCATTATATTGATGAGCATTATGATAAAAAACCGGATGTTAATGAGATTGCCAGGATCGTCGGGCTGAGTACGCCTGCTTTCTGCCGGTATTTTAAAAAACAGACGGATATGACTTTTACAGGCTTTGTTAATAATTACCGCATCAACCAGGCTAAAATATCACTCCTGAAAGGCAGTTCGGTTACAGAAGCCTGTTTCCAGGCAGGTTTTGAAAGCCTTTCTTACTTCAATAAACTCTTTAAGCAGCATATGGAACAGACCCCTTCAGAATTCAGGAAAGAACATATGAAGAGATGATCTGTAAAAAACGCCCCTAAAAGGAGCGTTAATTATTAATGGATATGTTTTTCTGCATGGTAAGAACTCCTAACCAAAGGCGAACTCTCCACATGCCTGAATCCTAAACTTCTTGCAAAATCCCCGAATTCATCAAATTCTTCCGGAGTAATGAATTTCTTTACCGGCAGGTGTTTTTTGGTAGGCTGAAGGTATTGGCCCAGTGTAATGACATCCACATCAGCATTCCTGATATCTTCAATCGTCTGGAAAACTTCATCCCTGGTTTCCCCTAAACCAAGCATCACGCCGGTTTTGGTCCTCCTCTGTCCGGCTTCCTTGAGGTATCTCAGTACGTCCAGGCTCCTTTCATATTTAGCCTGGATCCTTACTTCCCGGGTCAGCCTTTTTACCGTTTCCATATTATGCGAAATAACTTCAGGTGCTACACTTACCAACCGGTCTAGATGTTTGGTGATCCCCTGAAAATCCGGGATCAGCGTTTCCATAGTTGTTCCGGGTGAAATCCTTCTTACCGCATTCACGGTTTCTGCCCAAAGGATAGACCCCATATCTTTAAGGTCATCACGGTCTACGGATGTAAGCACGGCATGTTTGATCTTCATCAACTTGATTGAACGGGCCACTTTTTCAGGCTCATCCCAGTTGACATCCATCGGCTTCCCGGTCTTCACCCCACAGAATCCACAGCTACGGGTACATATATTCCCCAGGATCATAAATGTTGCGGTCCCTTCTCCCCAGCACTCCCCCATATTCGGGCAGCTTCCGCTTTGGCAAATGGTATTGAGTTTATATTTATCAACCAAAGTCCTGAGTTCTCTGTAGTTTTTCCCGGTAGGGAGCTTTACACGGATCCACTTTGGTTTTTGTACGGTAGTATCTTGAACTAAATTTTCCATCTCTAGAATTGAAGGTCAAAGTTAAGCATTTTTTTATCGAAACCATCAAACAGGTCTATTGATGAAACAGATGATTTCAAAGTGCATCTGATCTGATCAAATTAAAAGGGTTGCAAATTACAAGTCCTCAAACTCATTATTTTTCAGCAGTTCTGCCAGGACCTTCTTAGCACGCATCACTCTTACCTTGGTATTGGCGACAGAAATCCCTAATTCATCAGCAATCTCCTTGATGCTTTTTTCCTCAAAAAAACGGAGTTTGATAATATCCTGGTAATTGGCATCCAGCGATTCAATGGTCTTGATTATTTTTTTCTGCTCTTCATTCGAGATCATCAGCTCCTCCGGGGATTTAGCATACTGGTTCTTTACTTCTTCGAGGTTTTCGGTAGGATCCTGGTTTTCGCGGCTCTTTTTACGCCAGAAGTCAATAACGGTGTTCTGGGCAATGGTAAGTATCCAGGTTTTGAACTGGAAATGAGGATCAAACATATCCAGCTTGGAAAGCACTTTGGAAAAAACATTGACCGTAATTTCATCGGCATCGTTTTCATCCCTGACCTTTTTCATGACAAATGAAAAAACATCCACCCAGAAAATATTAATCAGCTTCGTCTGGGCTTTCTGGTCTTTCTCTTTTGCTCTGCGGATCAGCAGGAATAATTGTTCGTCATTCATTATAAACAAATATACTTTAATTACCAGAAAAAGCAAAGAACTTACCACGGGCTTCAGGATTCTTATATTTAAAGGGTTCTTTATGCCTTTCTGCCGTCCGCCTCAGTCCGATACCGCTGAATTTATTATCTTTGCCAGTAAAATTTTAAAGAAAATACAATGAACTCCTTTATTGAAGAACTGAAATGGCGTGGCCTTTTTGCCGACATGATGCCCGGAACCGATGAGCAACTGAATAAAGAGGTCACTACCGCATATATCGGCTTTGATCCTACTGCCGATTCTTTACATATCGGAAGTCTTATTCAGATTAAAATTTTAGCCCATTTCCAGCAGCATGGCCACAAGCCGATCGCATTGGTAGGTGGTGCAACCGGAATGATCGGGGACCCTTCCGGGAAATCTTCCGAAAGGAACCTTCTGGATGAGGAAACACTCCTGCATTACGTAGACTGCCTGAAAAACCAGCTTTCAAGATTTTTAGATTTTGAAGGCAGCGGACCGAACAGGGCAGAGCTGGTGAATAACTATGACTGGATGAAGAACATCTCCTTCCTTGATTTTGCTAAAAATATAGGTAAAAACATTACCGTTAATTACATGATGGCAAAAGATTCCGTGAAGAAGCGTTTTTCCGGAGAGAGCGGTGCAGACGGAATGAGCTTTACGGAATTTACTTATCAGCTGATCCAGGGATACGATTTCCTTCACCTGTATCAGAATAACCAGGTAAAGCTTCAGATGGGCGGTTCTGACCAGTGGGGAAATATCACGACCGGAACAGAGCTGATCAGAAGAAAAGCACAGGGAGAAGCTTTTGCGCTTACCGTACCTTTAATTACCAAAGCAGACGGATCCAAGTTCGGAAAATCTGAAAGTGGTGAAAATTACTGGCTGGATAAAAAGAAAACGTCACCGTACAGGTTTTATCAGTTCTGGCTTAATGCCACTGATAATGATGCTGAACGATTCATTAAATTTTATACCTTTTTAGGTAAAGAAGAAATCGAGTCACTTATTGAAGATCATAAAGCCGCCCCTCACGAAAGAAAACTTCAGAAGAAACTCGCTGAAGAAGTTACGGTATGGGTACACGGTAAAGAGGAATATGAAAAAGCGCTGAAAGCTTCTGAAATTCTTTTTGGGCGTTCTACCGCTGAAGATCTTATCAGCCTGGATGAAGAAACCTTTCTTGATGTTTTTGACGGCGTACCTCAGAAAGAAATAGCCAAGGCTGATGTACTGAATGTGCCTGTTATTGATCTTCTTTCAGAAAAATCAGGATTTCTTAAATCCAAAAGCGAAGCCCAGCGTGAAATCAAGGGTAATGCAATCTCTGTTAACAAACAAAAAGTTGATGATACTTTCCTGGCCGGCGAGCATGATCTTATTGACAATAAGTTTCTTTTATTACAGAAAGGAAAGAAAAACTATTTTATTATTAAAGTAATGTAATGGGTTTCGGCGCGGCTTCTCCGAAGCCGCGCCGAAACTGTTCTATAAAATAGCAAAGACCGCAATATATGCGGTCTTTGCTATTTTATCTTATAAGATTTTATTACAATTCCAGGAAGCTGTAAGCAACAGCGGCGTTTTTAGTCCCGGATCCGGTTACTGTATCGCTTTTCGCTACTTCACTGTCTACCCAAATACTTACAATAAGTTTAGAATCGGCATTCGGAAGAACAGCATTAGAAGCAAGGTTCAGCTGAGACTGGCTCGAATTTACAAATATATCACCACTGCTCCAGGTAGTACCGGTAGGATCAAAAATAGTATTCTGGCTTGTTCCTACCTGTGTTACCACAGTTTTGAAAGTTCCTGTACCACTGCCTGTACCATTCACTATTTTTGCTTCAAACTTTACAATATGGTCCGTAAATTCATCCTCTTTATCATCCTTACATGAATTCATTACAGAAACTACAGAAAATAAGACGGCGAACAGGAAAGAAAGTCTGAGTACACGTTTTGATTTGTAAAATTGCTTCATTTCTCCAAATAGATTTTTTAATGTTCCAAATATAGCTTTTTTATCAATATAAAAATACGTTTTATGAAAATATTCCAATAAAGATTTCCTATTAATAGTAAATCAATAAAAATATTATTCTGGTTTATACCATAGTCGTTTTTGGATAAAACATTTCATTTACAAAGACTTAAAAATAAATTCATATTGTAATGAATGGGATTTTTACAGGTTGTATCAGGATAACCTGATTATTAATTATCTTTGCTCTTATGAATTTAGACTATCTGATAAGAGAGCCCGAGCAGCTGACCCAGGACACTCCTGTCCTATTCATGCTGCACGGATACGGAAGCAATGAACAGGACCTTTTCAGCTTCAGGGAAACGCTTCCTGCCGACTGGCTTATTGTGAGCTTCAGGGCTCCTCATCCTACCCAGTTTGAAGGGTATTCATGGTATGATATCAATTTCAATAATCCTGGAGAATTTGTGAATGTTCCGCAGGCTAAAGAGTCTTTAAATGCCGTACTGGAAAGTATTCTCAAAGTCATTAATGATTACGGGCTCACCAACTCCAAAACACATTTATGCGGCTTCAGCCAGGGAGGAGTCCTATGCTATGCACTGGCCTTGAGCTATCCTGAAATGTTCAGCCATGTTGCCTGCCTCAGCAGCTATCCTGAAGAAAAGCTACTGGAACATATTGTAAAAGACAAGAAAAAACTGGAGCAGCTTCGTTTCTTTGTCTCACACGGGACAGATGATGCTGTCATCCCTCTGGAATGGGGACGCAAGGCGGCAGACCTGCTGTATGATCTCAGCTGTTATTTTACCTTCAGAGAGTATATGAGCGGTCATGGAGTCAACCAGAAAAATTATATGGACCTGATGGAATTCTTTTCAAAATAAGAACCCATATAATATAAAAAGTAAAAACATTCTCAGAGACGGGAATGTTTTTTGTTATCAATCATGTAAGGATGAACTGCTATTAATACAGCAAGTCTCTATAAATAACAGAAATGATTATGAATACTGAAGAAAGCACCATTGACAGAATAAGAACGCGTCCCAGGTTCAAAATGTTCACCCATCTGACTAAGGAACAATATGCCGAAAACCTGAAAAAATACCTTCATGAGCATAATGATGAGTTTTCAGGGAACATCAACCATGAGGTTGCAACAATCTGTGTTGAAACTGAATACGACAATTACTGGAAACCAAATCTTGCACTAAGGATCGAACAGGAAGATGAAAAAACGGTGATCAGGGGTATATTCGGACCCAGCCATTCAGTCTGGACATTTTTTATGTTCCTTTACTTTTTCTTTTCCATTCTCTGGATGACATTCTTTTCCATGTATTATGTGGAAAAGCAGATTAACAGCCATGAATATCCATGGGCATTGTCTGCTTCTTTTGTGATGTTGTTCTGTATTGCACTTACCTATGCAGCTGCCCAATTCGGACAATACAAAGGAAGGGAAGAAATGAAAAAGCTGAGAAGATTTGCAGAAGAATCTACACTTCCTTTTGAAACCCAGAATTAATCCACAGATTATTGCGTTGCATCAGAAGTTTCCTGGGTTGCCAGGACTTCTGCTTTGGCCGCTTTCATTGAATCGGCTACTTTTTCCCTGTTATCCTGTTCTTTCAGTATTTTATCAATATTAGGTTCTATCATTTTGGTCATCTGTTCTACAGAGACATTATTGGCATTAGGGTCATCCAGAAGTTTTCTCCATGGCTTTCTTTTTCCCCAAGGATAGTCTCCGTATACCAAAACAGCCGTTCCCCTCGCTTTTGTTGTGGCACCGCCCGGATTCAGGATCCATGTATCCGCATAAGAATACAGCCATTGAGCATCTTTCATGAGCAATCTCAGACAGGAATGTGAAGCCGGATAACCGGGAAGGTCATACTGATGCCATCCGATGCCGCCCATATTGAAGATGTTGAAATTATAAGGGAGCTTCCATTCGCTTTTTACTGTAGAGATTGCCAGTTTCTTTTTCCAGTTGGCAAAGGTAAGCCCGCGGGTGGTCTGGGCAGATTTTTTACCCATGCTGGTAGGCCCCCATTTTACAAGGCTGCCGTTGGAATACACACCATACGCCTGAAGCGGATAAGAAAACACTACGAATTTCTTGACATTGCTTAGGATATCAAGCTGCATAGGAAAAGGTGAGTAGGCCATCAGGGTCGTATCGATATCTTTCGGAACGACAAGGGTATCTGCATTCCATTTGTTTTTGGAATCCAGGCGGTTCAGAGCTAAAATAGCATACCTTTCTTTTTCGTTATACTTTTTACTGAATACCGCAAACATGGAATCCTTCAGTTTCTTACTTTTAGGAAGCACAAAAGCATTATAAAATCCGTCTTCCTGCATGGCCGGCGGCATAGACTCCTTTTCTATCACCGAATCTTTTTTCACAACAGCTGAGTCTTTTTTATCTTGCGAATCCGTGACCACAGAAGACGATGTATCCTGTACGGCATCTTTGATCTTCTCAACTTCTTTTTTACATGAAATAAGCATTAATGCCATGCATAATGCAGATACTGATATTTTTTTTACAGATATGTTTTTCATAGCTATTATAAGACGAAATATTTTCGCTACATATTACAAATATCAGACCTAAATATCAATATTAAAAGTGTCTGTACAAAATACTGTAAAAACCGGGATAGTCAATTGATAATCCGGAACTATAGCGATTGTAAAAGGACAAAAAAACCTTGCTTATCATGTGGAACTAAAATTCATCAACAATAAAACCCATATAATTCAGCTCTTTTCCAGCTGATGATATTGATCCTGAACAGGCTATCTGATCAGGCTTAAATTTCCTGTAGCTTTGTTGATCAGTTTCTTGTCACCATATAAAGCAATACCCCTGTAGTGAATCTCATTTTCTGCAGTCGTAAGCATTGCCGTTTCATATTGTTCATATGTTTTGGAATGCTGGGCAAGATCTGAAAAGTCCACGATGATCAGATCCTCCCTATCAAGCGATAAGAGATGCTTCCGTATTTCTTTTATCTTGTCAGCCACAGCACCCAATATCGGTATTGGAATTTTTGTGATGCCCAGATGTATGCCTCCTTGCCGGTCACAGATGTCATGTCCTATGATATTTCCGGCATATTTGCCCAGCGTAATAGACAGGACGCTGGCTGTATTGGCAATAATCCCTGTAGGTTGTGCACTGTCGATGATCAATACACATTTTTTTAAATCCGTTTCTTCTTTAGTCTGATTCATTGTAGTCATTTATGTTCTGTAAATTTATATTAAATAGACATTTGAACTACTGATATTGATTAAATTAGGAAATATTCCTAAATTTAGATTTGAAAATATTTAATATTCCCAAATTAAACTGTATAACAACCATAAACAGGAAATTATCCTATGGCGAAACTTGATAAAACCGATATCGGTATACTGAATGCCTTACAGAATAATGCGAAACTGAACATCAAAGAGCTCTCAGATCTTCTGCATATCTCTAAAACACCCATTTATGAGCGTATAAAACGCCTGGAAACCGAAGGATACATCAAAAGATATGTGGCATTGCTGGATAATAAAAAAGTAGGGTTACCCTTGATTGCATTTTGCAATGTATCACTGGCTGTGCATGATGATGAACACATCAGGCGCTTTCAGGAGGAAATCAGGAATATTGAAGAAATCGTGGAATGCTACTCCATCGGAGGTATGTACGACTTTCTGATCAAGGTTGTCCTCAAAGACCTTGATCACTACAATATCTTTGCCTTTGAAAAACTGACGAAAGTTCAGGGGATTGTAAAGATGCAGAGCTCTTTTGTGCTGGATGAAATAAAAAATGTAACCACACTGAATATTCCATTGGTAAAGTAGCTGTTAAAAAGTACAAATAATCTACCAGGACCTGTCTTAAAATAAAAATGCTGTAAAACAGATGTTTTACAGCACTTATACTATTATAATCGAATAGTTGCGATCCGGACGGGACTCGAACCCGCGACCTCCGCCGTGACAGGGCGGCATTCTAACCAGCTGAACTACCGGATCAATTTTTTTAAAAAGAAATTGACAAAACTTCTGCGATCCGGACGGGACTCGAACCCGCGACCTCCGCCGTGACAGGGCGGCATTCTAACCAGCTGAACTACCGGATCTAATTTTGTTTGAAAAGTAAATTGAAAAACTTTTGCGATCCGGACGGGACTCGAACCCGCGACCTCCGCCGTGACAGGGCGGCATTCTAACCAGCTGAACTACCGGATCATTGTTTGCTAAAATAAAGAACGTCGTTTCTTTTTTGTGATTGCAAAATTACATCTTTTTTAATACCCTGCAAATTATTTTGCAAAAAAAAGCCTTCCAAAAGCGGAAGGCATTCATTATCAAACTTATTTTTTTATAAGTGTGCGCTTAGTTTTTCAGCGATTACTTCTTTAGGAGCTACGCCTACAAGCTTATCCACTACTTCTCCGTTCTTAAAGATTAGTACAGTAGGAATATTTCTGATCCCGTACTGCATGGAAATTTCCTGGTTGTTGTCTACATCCACTTTCCCTACTACTGCTTTCCCTTCAAAATCTGTTGCTACTTCTTCGATGATTGGTCCCAACGTTCTGCATGGTCCGCACCATACTGCCCAAAAATCTACCAATACCGGTTTATCAGATTTTAAAACCGTTTCCTGAAATGAGCTATCTGTAATTTCTAAAGCCATTTTTTTATTTTTATTTAAATTAATATTCTATCAGATTAAAATTGTTTTATTACGAAATCAAAATTACGATTTTTACGAAATAAGACTATCTATGTTCAACATTTGTTTTTTCTATAACGAAATCTTCCGAGATTTCTTTCAGCGCAGAGGTCAAAGCATCAATATCTGCTTTGGTGGTCAGGTGGCTGAATGATATTCTTAATGGCGTACAGGTATCCATTTCATCTTCAGTTAAGACCATCATCATGACCATGGAAGGTTTTGAAGCTCCGGAAGAGCACGCGCTTCCCTGGGAAATCGCAATACCTTTCATATCCAGCTGAAGCCCGATCAAAGGGTTTTTATATGGCAGTAACGCACTTAAAACCGTATACAAACTGTTATCTTTCTCAGCACTTCTGCCGTTGAATTTCATTCCAGGGATTTCAGCGCTTAATTTTTCAATTGCATAATCCTTTATAGCCTGCATATGGTCCCTGTAAGCATTCATATGGGTAAGGGAAAGCTCCAGTGCTTTGCCCAGACCTACAATCCCGGCTACGTTCTCTGTTCCGGCTCTCAGGTTTCTTTCCTGAGGCCCACCGGTAATAATACCTTTCAGGCCTGTTGCTTTTCTGATAAATGCAAAACCGATGCCTTTCGGCCCGTGGAACTTGTGGGCACTGCATGAGGCAAAATCCACCATGATCTCAGAAAAATCAAGGTTCATATGGGCCATGGTCTGTACCGTATCAGAATGGAACAAAGCATTATACTGCTTGCATAATTCCGCCACTCTTTTGATATCAATGAGGTTCCCGATCTCATTATTGGCGTGCATCAGGCTTACCAGGGTCTTTTTATCAGAAACTTTCAGCAGTTCTTCCAGCCTGCCCAGGTCCAGGTCCCCTTTTTCATCGGGACGGATGTAATTTACCTCTACTCCTTTCCTGTTCTTCATATCCAGGATGCTTTCAGAAACACATTTATGCTCCAGAGGAGAGCTGATGATCCTTTCAATGCCCAGATGTTCCACACTGGACTTGATGATCATATTATTGGATTCTGTCCCGCATGAAGTGAAGATGATTTCCGCAGGAGTGACGTGAAGATAATCTGCAATCTGCCTTCTCACGTTTTCGATGAGGATCTTGGCTTCCTGTCCAAAGCTGTGGGTGGAAGACGGATTCCCGAAATTCATTTTCATGGTGTCTACCATGGCATCGATAACTTCTTCTGAAAGAGGCGTTGTTGCAGCGTTATCTAAATATATTTTATTCATTTTACTTTGAATATTTTAATTCTACGGAGTTAAACTGATATCCTGCAGGAACAGCAAAAATGATCCACGGATGGGAAATCACCTGGATCTCCATTCCACCTGAAACTTTTTGCGGTACCTCTACATACAATACTTTATTCTGTACAGAAATATTGTTGATCTGTGTTACCGTATGGTCTCCGGAATTGAATGTTCCAAGGTTATACAGCACCACGGTTTTGCCTTTGGGGAAAGCAGGCATCTTACTTTGCACATCAGTTCCTGCTTCTACGATACCAAACTGGCTCTTACGGATGACAGACTGGAATTCCTGTTCATTCTTCAGAATGGTAAATCCCGGCTTTCCTGTACCTCCCTGTGATTCTGAAACGATGATCTGTGCATTGTCCTGCATTGGCGAAGTTTTATCTGAAGGCATCCCGGAACAGCTGATGATAGTTCCTAACCCTATGGCAAACAGTTTTTTCATGACCCTATTTTATCATCCAAAATTAATGAAAAAATTGGTAATGACCTTCATTTGCCCACCTGAGCATATATTTATCTCCGGAAGTATCTCCGAAAGCAATAATTTTATCAAATTTTGAATCATGGATCTCTTCCTGTATCCTGACCAGTTTTTCTTTTCCGTTGCAGTTTTTACCGATAAAATTGCCTGTAAAAATGCCGTTCCGGAATTCAGCCTTAGTAGCTACCAGCTGCATCTGCAGGGCTTCTGCAAAGGGTTTTGCCCATATATCCAGTGAAGCGGTAACCAAAAGGCTTTTCGTACTTTCACGATCCATATTTTGGATAAAGTCCAGCGCATTTTCCCTTACGATTTTAGGATAATGCTGTTCAAAGAACTGCTGTGCTTTTTTTTCAATCTTTTCCTGGGTCTGGCCTTTAAGGATCGAACCGATAAAGCTTTTTTTCACTTTTTCGGTTTCGGCCAGCTTCAGTTTAAGCAGAATAAAGAGGGGAACATGCCTTAAAAACTGCATCCTGAACCTGGCTGGATCATAAAACCTGAGGTACATGAACATGGTGTCTTTATAGGTAATGGTCCCGTCAAAATCAAAGCAATATAATTTTTTCATCATTTATAGTTTTAATTTTTTGAATAGGAATTCCGGAATGTTCCTGATGATCATCATGATCACTGCCCATACCGGCAGTACATAGGTAATATTCCTCCTGCTTTTGTACGCTTTAAAAATATGGGCCGCTGCCTGTTTGGGAGTTGCCGTCAATGCCGGGTTCAACGGCATGCCTTCGGTCATTTTGGTTGCCATAAAGCCCGGCTTAACCGTCATGACATGGACTTTCTTTTCAAAAAGATAGTTCCTTAAACCACTTAGGTAAGCTGTGAATGCCGCTTTTGCACTTCCATAAATGAAATTGCTCTGCCTGCCACGGTCACCGGCTACTGAGGATAGTCCGATGATGGTTCCGGACCTCCGGCTTTCGAATTTATAGGCAAAGTGATTGATAACGGGAACCAGGCGGGAATAGTTGATGCTGATGATCCTTTCGGTATTCCTGTTGTCGTACAGTCCCTCTTCAGAACCTTCACCCAGGTATCCTGCCGCACAGAACAGCAGTTGCGAATGTACAGAATCCAGCCTGTTGTAATCAATCTCTTTCATCAGGTCCAGCTCAATGACTTCGGACTGCTGAAAGAACTTCACATCAATATGCCTGGCAAACCGTTCGGTTGTTTCCCTGTTAGAGGTCACGAGATAAATTTTCTCAAATTTCTCCCCTTCCTGAAGTGCTTTTTCCACAAAAGCCTGTGCTACCTCGGATGTACTTCCCAGAACTATCATGATGAATGGTTGTTTATGATTCTTTTGTGCTGAAGAGACACAAATTTAGGATTATGGATATTTTTTAGATAACCGGTAAGGGAGGACCTACTCATACTGTCTTTGGTAAGGTAAATCCTTCCCCCGAATTCCTGTACGATATCATCCAGCTTATCTACCAGCTTTTTAAGTTTTGCATTGACTTTAAAATCAAGTGCGAGCGTATAGCCTTCCATCGGAAATGAGTTGTACGCCTGCGGATTGTTTTTCCCGAAGAGTTTCAGCACCGCCAGGAAGGATCCGTTTCCGCTGCTGGCAATGGTTTCAAGGATTTTTTTCATTCCTTCTCTTCCATTCTCTTTCGGGATGACCATCTGATACTGGATAAATCCTGATTTCCCATAGATGCGGTTCCAGTTATGGATGGCATCTAAAGGATAAAAAAAAGTCTCGTAATCAATAAAGTTTTTAAGTTCCTTTTTAGACTGCTTTTTATAATACAGCAGATTGAATATCTTAATTGTAAACGCATTCAATACAAATCCCGGAAAGTAAAACGGGACATTGGGTTCAATCTTTTTCTTAAGCCTTAAGGGACTTCCGGAAAGGTTCTGCGGCAGTTCATGCTGGAAGGCGTGTTCTCCCCGCATCAGGATACTTCTGCCAGTATTGGGGCCTTTCTGAAAACAGTCGATCCACGCTACCGTATAGGTCCAGCTTTCACTTTCCTCAAAAAGGCGGAATATTTCATCCAGGTTTTCAGCTTTGATGCTTTCCTGGCGGATGTAAGCCGTTTCTATATTTTTAAGCTTGAATTTTGCCGTCAGAATGATCCCTGTAAGTCCCATTCCCCCGATGGTTGCCCAGAACTTTTCCTGGTTCTCTTCCCTTGAACAGGTCATAATATCACCGGATTCCGTCATAAGCTGAAACTCCAGGACGTACTCAGAAAAACATCCTTCGGCGTGATGATTTTTACCATGCACATCTGAGGCAATGGCACCACCCACAGACACAAATTTTGTCCCGGGTGTCACATACAGAAAGTAGCCCTGCGGAACAGCGACTTCCAGGACTTCGGAAAGAAGCACGCCGGACTCACATTCTATGATTCCGTTCAACCGGTCGAAACTGATAAACTTATTGAGTTTTTTGGTTGAAAAAATATGGTCGCCTAATGAAGCATCCCCGTAACACCTCCCGTTTCCCCTTGCGATCACTTCATTACGCCCGAGTACAAATTCCTTTATTTTACGGAAGCTGTCTTCAGACTTTATTTCTTTTTCCACTATCGGAAAATTGCCCCAGTTGGTGACTTTCTGTATAAAATTAGGCTTCATTTTTTAAAGTAGATTTGAATTAAAAATGCAGCAACCCACAACACTAAGGTGACCTGAATGTACCGGTCCCTGTACACGATCTTGGTTGGAGATTCCGTCCTGTTGTATACCAGCGTCTGCTGAAGATACCGCAGAAAAGCAAAGACCACAAAGATAACCGTATAAAATACCCTTTCATGAAACCGCATCTGGACTTCAGGTGATAATGTAAACATAAGGTAACATACGATGGCCAGTGTTACAGAAATAGAAAGGGTTATATCTGCAAACTGAACATTATATCCATCCAAAGCCCTCCGTGTTTTACCGGAAACCTGCGCATTGATCAGTTCTCCTCTCCTTTTTCCGATGGCCAGAACCAGCGCAAGGACAAATGTAAGCAATATCGCCCATTGCGAAGTTTTAATCCCGGTAATGTATCCTCCTGACAATACGCGGAGTACAAAGCCTACCGCAATAATGGAAATATCTACAATGGCAACATGCTTCAGCCTGAATGTATAAGCCAGGTTCATCACAAAATAAAAGCCTATGATCACGGCAAATTTCCATAAATTCTGATGGAAATATATCTGAGCAAGAAAGACAGCAATACTGTTGATCACGAGTAAAACAATCAGAATGGCAACAGCCTGTCTTTTCGATATGGCACCGCTGGCTAACGGACGCCTTCTTTTTTCAGGGTGCTTGCGGTCTGCTTCAATATCATTATAATCATTAAGGATATAAACCACACTGGCAGTAAGTGAAAAAATAACGAATGCAACAATACTTTTGGTAAGAAGATCAACATTGGTAATATTGCCTGAAAAAAAGAGGGGAACAAAAACAAACAGGTTCTTCACCCATTGCTCCATCCGGAGCAGCTTTACATATTTCTTCATTTATGTGGTTTCAGATGCAAAAATAACAATTTAAAAAAAAATTCCGGATAAAAATACAAAAAAAACCGCCGAAGCGGTTATCTGGAAAATATTTATATGTTAATTAATTACTGTCCCTGCTGGGCATCGTTAATCATTTTTTCGTTTGCTGTAATAGCAAATTCTACCCTCCTGTTTTTAGCTCTTCCCGCATCGGTATCGTTGCTGGCTACAGGCATGCTTTCTCCTTCACCTTTAGCATATAATCTGGATGATGCTATTCCTTTACCCATAAGATAGGCTTTTACCGAATTGGCTCTTCTTTCAGAAAGGCTCATATTATAACTATCAGAACCTTTGCTGTCCGTATGGCCATAGATATTGATGTTGGTATCAGGGTTGTTAACGAGTACCTGAGCCAATTTATCCAGGTTGGTTTTAGCTGCAGCAGTAAGGTCTGATGAGTCAAAAGCAAAATTCACAATGCTTTCACTTAAAGTAATCTTAATACCGTCCCCTACTCTTTCTACTTCAGCGCCAGGTAAGGTTTCTTTAATCTCCTTAGCCTGCTTATCCATTTTGGAACCGATCACATTACCAGCTACACCACCGATAATTCCGCCTAAAACAGCTCCTAAGGCTGCATTTTTTCCTCTACCTACATTGTTACCCAATACGCCTCCGATCACTGCTCCTGAAGCAACACCTACGGCTGTACCTCTCTGCTGGTGGTTGGAATTCTGAATGGTTTCGCAGCTTGTCAGCAATAGTGCTGACGACATGAAAAACGCTCCGATATATGTTTTAGTTAATTTCATCTTTTTAATTTTTTTGTTATTATTACTTATTTCATTCCGCTTCTCTCGAAATGGTATACGACTCTTACATTATTTCCATCAAATGGAACATTCTGTTCCAATGAAAACTGGTCTGTATTCTGATCAACAATGGTCAGGGAGTACCCTACTGTATTTTGTTTGGCCTTGGTTCCGGCAGCAATTTTCTTGAACATAAAAGTATTGCCTCCTTTTGACTCAAATTTTATAGGCTGTGTAAGAGCAGGGCAGGATCCGCCGCCATTTAAAGTATATGCTCCTGTGTAGTTATTGGGAATCAATCTCCAGTGGCTTCCAATGAAACACTGAATATCTGCACCTTCATCAAAAGGTTTGATCTTATACTGCTTATCGTAATCGATACGTACAATTTCCCAGTCCCCTTTCATTTTTAAAAATTCAGCCCTCTGATTCTGGGAATTCGCAGCTCTGTTTACAGAGGAACAAGACACTGCAAAAAGTGAAGTTCCCAGTATGCCTGCAAGAAATAAATTTTTCATACTCTAGTTTATTATAGTTAGTATAAAGTCATAAAAAACCGTGCCAAATAAATTGTGAAAACAAAAAAGTCCGGGACGACCCGGACTCTTATATTGCTATTCCTGAAGTAAAATCAGAATTATTTCCTCACTGCTTTTCTGGATGGTTTTGCTGCTTTTTTAGCAGATCCGGATTTGCCGTTGTAGAAGTTCGTGTACGCATATTCTGCCGCTTTCTCAAGATCGATTACGCCTCCGGCCTGTGAATAGGTATTAAACTGATTGACGGTACTCGGATTGCTGGATTTCACCAGTGACTCGATGATCTGGTCAGGCTTTAGCCCAGGCATATACGCCAGAAGCACTGCTGCTGCACCGGCTACAACAGGCGAAGCCATGGACGTTCCCTGAAGGTATCTGTATTCATTCTTCGGGACCGTAGAATAAATCTGCTCTCCCGGGGCGAATACATTCACCATTTTCTTGTTGTAATTGGAGAAGCTCGCTCGTAAAGCATCATTGTTATTGGTACTTGCCCCTACAACCAAAACATTGTTCACAAACGGCTTTTCATCTGTAGCATTTTTGAAATTGGTAGGATATGCAACATGCTCAGCAACATCTTCATTCTCATTACCGGCAGCCTTCACCAAAAGTACGCCTTTATCCTGCGCATATTTGAATGCATCCCAAACGACATTTTTACCTGGAGAAAGCGGCTTACCGAAGCTCATGTTCAGCACTTTGGCTCCATTGTCTACCGCATATCTGATGGCATTAGCCACGTCCTTATCTCTTTCATCCCCGTTCGGTACTGTTCTTACAGACATGATTTTCGCTACCCTCGACGCAACTCCGTACTGTACTTCTTTCCCCTGAGGAAGACCGGCAATGATACCCGCAACGTGGGTTCCGTGTTCTGCATCCGGACCCTCATAATGGTTATTACCATATTTCTTTTCAGAATAATCATCATAATTATCCCCTACGATTTCTTTTCTCGGGTCATAACTGAGATCATATTGTTTGCTCTGAGGCTCAAAATGATCAATAGCTTCCTTCATCTGTGCAGAGATGGCTTTTTCAAATTCCGCAGACGATTTGCCTTTAAAATCCGGACTTTGCGCAACCTGCTTCAATATATTCAATGCAATGGCATCTTTCTGATCGGTAGGAGCCGGTATAGCGGCTACCGTTTCCGGAGTCACTGCTTTGCCGTTCAGCATTTTCATCATATTAGGGATCAGGGTATTGATCATGGTGAATGTCTGAAGGCTCTGTCTGGCTTCTGTACTTTTATCGGTAAAAAGTTCTTTGGCTTTCATATACATCGCAAACTCTTCCGGCATTTTAGCCTGGTTAGCTTTGTTTTTAGTAGAATCATCCCCTTCAAAAACAGGCTTGTATTTGGCAACCACTCTCGTAACTTCCATATTGTCTACATCGATATCGCCGTTTTTTCCGCCGATAAAGTTCCATCCGTGAACGTCATCGATGTATCCGTTACCGTCATCATCCTTACCATTTCCAGGAACTTCGTTAGGATTGGTCCATATGTTTTTCACCAGTCCCGGATGGTCTACCTGAACACCGCTGTCTAAAACACCAACGATAACTGTTTTAGGCTTAAGACCTTTGGACTCTAAAAATTTATATGCGTTTTCGGTATTGATCCCATATACTTTTGTGGTGGCAAAATCTTTATGATACCATGTCATCAGGTCCTTATCCTCATTAGGATCGAGTTTTTTATCCTGTGCTTGCTGAGCAAAACCAAAGCTGAAACCTGTCAGGAAAACAGCAGCCAACAAAATCTTTTTCATGTTAATAAGATTATTTAATATTTCTAATATAAGTAACAGATTCAGGTCCTTTGTTACAGATCAGGTCTAAAACAGACAGATCTTTAAGAAACCCAAGCTTATCCGAAAATGTCTGGTAATAGTCTTCCATAGCAAATTCTGAAGGTGCCTTAGCTGAAAAACGTTCCCTGAAATTTACCGCTTCCGGATTTTTGATGTATTTTTCATTCAAAATATATGCCTGATCTGTTTTCAGTATCTGTTGGATGATCTGAAGGGCATTCAGGTTAAAATCAAGAAGTGAATTTCCTTCATAATTATAAATTTCTTTCAGCCTGCTTTCGTAGTATTCAAAATAAGGCGAGCTCTGGTAGGCTGTCTTGATGGATTTCCAGTGCAGGGTCTTCCAGTCTTCGGAGTCAGACATTTCAATGTCCTTCAAGAGCCTTTTTCCGTTATGCCTGATCGGGATGATCAGAGCAAGCTTGCCATTGGCTCCATAGATGTTGGCCCGGTTCCTGTACGTCTGTTTTGGAAAATTTTCGTGCTGTTCCAGCCCGATGGTATTCTCAGGATTTAAAAACACTGAGAACCATGAAATAGGCGGCAGATAAAATACCGGCAATAATACGTTCTTCATATTCATGATGCAAAAATGAAGTATTTTTTCAAATACTTCATTCTGTTTATAATTTATTTAACTGATTAATCCTGCTCTGCATTTTTCTTTCTGAACAGCTTCACAAAATATTCCCATCCGAAGAACAGGATCAGGATCATGGCTGCAATCCACCAGTAAGAGGCTTTATTGGATTCGCCGGTGTTCGTAGCTTTGAACATCCTGTCCCAACGGACTTTAAACGGAGCCTGATACGAGGAACTGTTATCTTTGAACGCTCCCTGTAAGCTCATCCAGGTAAACATTGGTTTTCCTACGATGTTTTCTTCCGGAACAAAACCAAAGAACCTGGCATCCAGGGAAGCATCCCTGTTATCCCCGATCATCATATAGTAGTCCTGTTTGATCGTATAAGTGCTTGCAGGCTGGCCATTGATAAAAATCTGGTTCCCTTTTTCTTCAAGATGATTATGTTCATATTCAGAGATAATCCAGCGGTATTCAGGAAGGGTTTCTTTATTAACAGCCACAACGTCTCCTTTTTTAGGAATTCTAAGCGGTCCGTACCAATCCTGGTTCCAGGGCTTGTTGATCGGGAAGATCGACTGTGTGGTATCTATTTTCTTTCTTGCTTCATCTCTGTAAAACACGGCGGCAAGTCCTTTTTCCTGAATGTCTTCCTTCATCTCAATTACCTGAGGAAGAGCCTTGATATCTGCTGCCACTTTATCAGTAAGTCCCTGGAAACCGTAGATAAATCCTTTATCTGTCTGCTGCTCCTGAACGGGTAAAAAACCGTAAATATTGTATAGTGACGGAATATCCAGCTGGCTTCCTGTCGTTACGATATACCTGTGCTGTACTTCCTGGTCTCCCAGAACAGTTTCCGGCTTACCGTTTACAAACAGTCTTCCTGCTCTCATTTCAAAAGTATCGCCTGCTACGGCAACACATCTTTTTACATAAGGATCTTTCCTGTCTGTCGCTGTATGCACAGAATCACGCGGGTAGTTAAATACAACGATATCGTTTTTCTGCGGCTTACTGAACTGGAATATTCTCTCATAAGGCAGTTGAACCGCATCTACATAAGATTTAGGATCATCTTTAGGGTTTCCTGGCTGGCCGGTATCAAAAATAGTTCCCTGTAGGAAAGGTATTGCTACCGGACGCATGGGCAGCCTGTAGCCATAGCTCCATTTATTAACGAAAAGGAAATCTCCAACGAGCAGTGTCCGTTCCATAGATCCCGTAGGAATCCCGAAAGGCTGGGTAACAAATACGTGGATGATGGTGGCAAAGACCACCGCAAAAGTGATAGATCCGATAAATGAATCTTTCTTTTTGGCATTTTTCTCCTCTTCGGTAAGAAACATGTCATTCATGCTTTCATCTTCCAGTTCCGTATCTTTGGAATAATTGACTACAGCCATATAAATGAACGGAAGAAAAACCGTCAGCAGCTGTTGTTGCGTAAGGCTTTTCCCGAATTTCTTCATAAGATAAATATGGAAAACAGACATCATGATAGGTCCTACAATAGGAAGGTAGGAAAGAAGAGCCCACCACTTAGGATGCTTGGTCTCTTTGAGGATGATGAAGTAATTATAGAACGGGACAAATGCGAAAACCGGATTGTAGCCCATTTTTTTGAACAGCTTCCATGTTGAAATTCCCATCAGAAGGGATAAAATAACAACGTATACTGCATAAGTTAGAAAGTAATTCATAAATTTTTGTGCCTGTCTGTTATAATTTGTGTTAGCAACATTTATATTAGTGCAGGAATCTGATGTTTCGTTACAGGACTACAGCCCTAAAACATCTTTCATCCCGAAATTTCCTTTTTTGTCACGGATCCATTCTGCAGCGATCACCGCCCCCAAAGCGAATCCATTTCTGCTGAATGCCGTGTGCTTGATTTCGATCTCATCCACTTCGCTTCTGTAAAACACGCTGTGTGTCCCCGGAACCTCATCTTCACGGATAGCAAAGATACCTAACTGATTGTCCTGCGTTTCCTCCAGTTTCCAGGCATCAAATTTCGGATGGTGCTGGATGATTCCTTCTGCAATAGAAATTGCAGTACCGCTGGGAGCATCTTTTTTATGGACGTGATGGATCTCTTCAAGCTGACAGGCATATTCATCCCTGTTTTTCATCAGCCCGGCCAGCTTTTCATTCAGTGCGAAGAACAGATTGACGCCAAGGCTGAAGTTGGAACCATAGAGGAATGCAGTATCATTCTGAACAGCAAGATCTTCTATTTCCTTTCTTTTTTCCAGCCAGCCGGTAGTTCCGCACACCACAGGAATCTGGTGTTCCAGACATGACTTGATATTTCCGAAAGCGGCTTCCGGAAGTGAAAACTCAATCACCACATCGGGATTGTTCAGGTTTTCAGCAGTTGGGGTTTCTTTTAGCCTGGCGACCACTTCATGTCCTCTCTGAGTGGCAATCTCATCTATGATTCTGCCCATCTTACCATATCCAACTAATGCTATTCTCATTGTCCTATTATTTTTAACAGGCCGTTATTATCACCACGGCCTTAAAATCTGTAACTTAAACTTATTCCTGTTTTAGGAGGATTTATTCCGTACTGGTCCTGGATTACTGCCGGATTGAAAGTAAGGTCCGGATCATGGCGGCTTTCATATAAATGGGAATCTACCACTGCATCCACAATATTGAGGATGTAAATAAGCCCTGAAATGGCAATGGCATAATCGCGTTGTCTTTTTGCTCTGTCCTGCGCATTTCCCAAGGCTACTTTATCCAGCCACGGATGTTCATCCACAAACTGATTAGGCGTACCGTTCAGCTTGGCAATATAATACTCACGGTATTTACGGTATTGCTTATCATTCCATACCGCGATTCCTACTCCGGTTCCTACAGCCCCCCATACGATAGGGATTTTCCAGTATTTTTTATTGTAAAACTGGCCCAGTCCGGGAAGTACGGCGGAATACAGGCCCGCTTTGGTAGGATTAAGCTTCATGGTCTTGCGGGTAGGACCATTGGCATTTTCAAGGTCAGCCACTACAGCTGATTCTGTTTTTGTATTATTTCTTTCAACCGATACGCTGTCCTTCGGATGGTATTCCACCCGGATGGTATCATTGGGCCTCACCTGGGCATAGCCCAGCGCAGACAGATACAGGAAGAATATTAAGAGTGTTTTATTCATTTATTTGATATGGGACAGAATATAATCCAGTTCTTCCTGATTTTTAAAGTCCAGAACTATTTTCCCTTTTTTACCGTTTCCGGCTGTTTTGATCTCCACTTTTACATCGAGAAGGTCGGCAATGGCTTTTTCAGCCCTTTTAAAATGATTGGGCAGTTCAGCTTTTGCCGCTTTCCTGGCCGCCGGTGACTTAGGATTTTTCAGTATGGCCGCAGCCTGTTCAGACTGTCGTACATTCAGGTGTTCCTTGATGATTTTCTCGAACAGGATCTGCTGAAGTTCTTCATTGTCCAGGCTGATGATCGCCCGGCCATGCCCGGCAGAGATCTCCCCGCTTCTGATGGCGTTCTGGATATCCGGGCTTAGCCTTAAAAGCCTGATGGAATTGGTAATGGTACTTCTGTCCTTTCCTACTCTCTGGCTCAGGTTTTCCTGCGTAAGACCGATTTCATCCATTAATCTCTGATAGGTCAGAGCAATTTCCACGGCATCAAGGTCTTCCCTCTGGATATTTTCCACCAGGGCCATTTCAAGCAGCTCCTGATCGTTTACCAGTCGGATGTAGGCAGGAATCGTGGCCAGGCCTGCCATTTTACTGGCCCTGTACCTCCTTTCCCCGGATATGATTTCAAACTTTTCACCGTCCTTTCTCAGGGTAACCGGCTGGATAACGCCTAAATTTTTGATCGACTGCGCCAGTTCGTTCAGTGCTTTTTCGTCAAAATAGGTCCTTGGCTGAGTGGGATTCGGATAGATATCCTCAACAGCTACTTCTACAATATTCCCTACAAACTTGTCGGCACCTTCGTCGGTTGCTGAGTTGATCGTCGCTTTGGATTCAGCACTAAGAATAGCACCCAAACCACGCCCCATCGCTCTTTTTTTGTCCTTCATAGTATATGTAAAGCTATAGCGTTCGCTATCAGCTGTTTATTAATTCTTTACTAAATTTTCGTTTTTCAGCAGCACTTCTTCCGCCAGCTGAATGTACTGAATGGCACCTTTGCTTTCCGCATCATAATTCAGAATGCTCTCTCCGAAACTCGGTGCTTCGCTCAGCCTTACATTCCTGCTGATGATGGTTTCAAAAACCATTTCAGGGAAGTGGGCATTAACTTCTTCCACCACCTGGTTGGACAGCCTTAACCTTCCGTCGTACATGGTGAGCAGCAAGCCTTCGATATCAAGATCCTTGTTGTGGATTTTCTGAACATTCTTAATGGTATTCAACAGTTTACCCAGTCCTTCCAAGGCGAAATATTCACACTGGATCGGGATGATTACGGAATCAGCCGCAGTAAGGGCGTTAACAGTAATCAGACCTAAGCTCGGTGCACAGTCGATGATGATATAGTCATAATCATCACGAACGGTCTGCAATGCTTTCTTAAGCATATATTCCCGGTCTTCTTTGTCTACCAGCTCAATCTCTGCTGCAACCAGGTCAATATGCGACGGCACGATGTCCAGATTCGGAGTTGCGGTTCTTTTGATGCAGGTCCTAGTATCCACACTATGCTCCAGAAGATTATAGGTTGAATACTGAACGTCATCCACTCCCAGTCCGGAAGTTGCATTTGCCTGAGGATCAGCATCAATAATTAAAATTTTCTTTTCCAACACCCCTAATGCCGCAGCCAGGTTAACAGCTGTGGTTGTCTTCCCGACTCCTCCTTTCTGATTAGCGATCCCTATGATTTTTGCCATTATTAGAACTTTAAGGCTCAAAAATACACTTTTTTCTTTGCTCCTCGTGAACGATGAAAACGAAAAATGAGTTAAAATATTGTTAATAAGCCTTTTAGCCCTAAAAAAAATTATCCACAAAAAAAATTCTTTGTGGATAAGTATCAAGATTGGTCTGGAGTGTTAATTTTCAAACTTCATAGAAATTGGGAATTTAAAATAGCTTCTTACCGCCTGGCCTTTTACTTTGGCCGGAATCCATTTTCCTTTGATGTTTTTGATGGTTCTTAATGCTTCACTGTTGAAATCAGCATTTTTACCGTCTGCTTTGATGGCGGAGATAGATCCGTCACGTTCCACAATAAATGTAATCATGGTTTTTACGACACCATCTGAATCGATGCCAGAACCATCGAAGTTATTTAATACTTTATTCCTGAAAGAATCGATGCCGCCAGGGAAGCTCGCCTCCACATCAACAACAGTAGAAACCGCATTTGGGTCTGCTTTTTCAGGCACGGGAGTGGTTGCTGTCGGAATGGAAACAGGTCCAGTATTGATGGCCGGAGCCTGCGGCACATAGGTATTTGCCGGAGCGGTTTCACCATCGCTGTTATTTCTGGTTCCCGCAACCGCGCCTTCAATCTTTTCAACCACTTTTTCTTTGGTTAGATTAGCTTTAGGCTCCGGTATTGTTTCATCAAAGGTTTTAACTTTCTTTTGCTGAGCGGCTGGAGGAGTCGGTTTTACAGGGACAACAACTTCATGTTCAGGTATATCTTTAAAAACAAACGGTCCCGGATCAGGAGTTTCTATACTCACTTCTGTTGTCTTAAAAGCTGAAACAATCAATGGTGTAATTGAAATCGCAGCCAGTAAACTCACGCCCACAAAAAGCGCTTTGGTTAATATTCTGTCGGATTCATTTCTTAATACATACGCACCATATTCTTTATTACGGTGTTCAAAGAGCAGTTCATTAAAACGGGACTCTTCATTTTTAAACGGGTTTTTCATCACAATAAACATTTAGATGGGTTACACAAAATTATCAACTTATCACAGGTTATTCAATAACATAATTAAAGCATCAAAACATAAGCCAATATATTAATAAAAACTCAACAAAATCACACATTGAAGCCGAAGTATTAAATTTAACTATGCTTTAAATAATATTGTTTTATGGTATGATGAAAAAATATCACCTGTCGTGGTAAATAAAAAGAGACTGTCCGATGACAGTCTCTGTAGTATGATTAAGATGGATATCCTGTTAGAATAGTTCCTTTCTGATGATGTTCTGGCTTCTTTCAGGACCCACAGAAACTAAGTACACATTGATACCCAGATATTTTTCAATAAACTCGATGTATTTCTGAGCCGTGTCCGGAAGCTCATCGTAGCTTCTTACTTTGGTAAGATCTTCAGTCCAGCCCGGAAGATCCTGGTAGATCGGTTCGTAGTTGTATAATTTTTCAGTAGAAGAAGTAAAATAGTCGATGATTTTGCCATCTTCAGTTTTGTAATGCGTAACGATCTTCAGGTTTTCGATCCCGGTAAGGACATCCAGTTTGGTAATCACCAAGTTGTTGATCCCGTTGATCATGCAGGCATGTTTCAGGGAAACCAGGTCTAACCATCCTGTTCTTCTCGGTCTTCCGGTCGTTGCGCCGAATTCGCCTCCGATCTGCCTGATGCTTTCCCCAAGCTCATTATCCAATTCAGAAGGGAACGGACCGTTTCCTACTCTTGTACAGTAAGCTTTGGCCACCCCGATCAGGTTTTGAAGGGAAGTAGGAGGAACTCCTGCTCCCGTGCACACTCCTCCGGTAGACGGAGAAGATGACGTTACGTAAGGATAGGTTCCGAAGTCAATGTCCAGCATCAGGGCCTGAGCACCTTCAAACAGAACATTCTTACCTTCCTGGATCGCCTGGTTCAGTTCCAGTTCGGTATCTACGATCCTGTCCTGAAGCAGTTTCCCGATTTCAAGGAATTCATTATAGATCTCTTCAACATCCAAAACCGGCTTTCCGTAGTATTTTTCAAACAGGGAATTTTTAACCTTCAGGTTTTTCTCTATTTTATCTCTTAAAATTTCAGGGTTCAGAAGATCGATCATCCTGATGCCCACTCTTGCAATTTTGTCTTCGTAGCAAGGTCCAATCCCTTTTTTGGTGGTCCCGATCTGCGTTCCTCCGTGCTCTTCCTCACGGTAGGTATCCAGAAGAATGTGGTATGGCATGATGACATGTGCTCTTCTGCTGATGAAAATGTGGTCTGTTTTCAGGCCTTTGCTTTCGATCTGATTTACCTCCTTAATGAAAGATTTAGGATTTACCACCACTCCATTGGCAATGATGCATTTCCCTTTGCACTGAAGGACTCCGGACGGAAGAAGGTGCAACACAAATTTTTCATCGCCCACATATACCGTGTGACCTGCGTTGTCTCCACCCTGGAAGCGCACCACATAATCTGATTTGGCCGATAAAACATCCGTGATTTTTCCTTTCCCTTCATCTCCGTACTGAAGACCTACAACTACGTAAGTTGACATATTTTACTTTTATTTTAGATTCATGCAAAATTACTTTTAAAAAATTGTGTGGGCAAATTTGAGGGGGAATTTATTTTGGATGAAATAAAAATCATTATTTGATAACTTCATGCTGTTAAATCAATTGTGATTACTGTTAAGAATTGATATGTTTAAATTAAAAGTAAAAACCATGACCTAAAAGGTATTCACTTTACCAGGTGGTCATCAAATAATTCCATAATGTCATAGATAAAAGCAGATAAATATTCGTCTGCAATTGAAGTAGCAAGGGCGACTTCATAAAGATATCAAAGATGAAGGATCTAAAAAATCGGAATTGATTCGAGAACTGGACAGGCAAAAAAATCAGGATTTATTAAAAATTTCGACTATTAAAGAACTTCTGAAGATGCTTTATCAAAAATATTCCGGTGACCTATGGTGATCTATAAACAAAACCTAACGGGTTTTTAAAAACCCATTAGGTTTAAAATCATTCCATCACCACCTCACGCTTCACCCCTATCTCCTCCAAAAACACCGCATCATGCGAAATAACCAGCAGGGTTCCACGATAATCTTTAATCGAATTCGTCAGGATGTCCACATTCTGAAGGTCTAAATTATTGGTAGGCTCATCGAGGATGATCATATCGGGTGCTTTCCGGCTGATGGATAATGCACACAGCAAAAGCCGCAGGCATTCTCCCCCGCTCAGCACTCCACATCTTTTATCCCAGGTTTCCTTGCCGAACAGGAACCTTGAAAGCAACGTCTTTATTTCGGATTCCTGTAAAGCCGTATCATTGAACTGCCGGGCAAAATCATATACGGTTGCGTTCTGGTCAATCAGGGAATATTCCTGGTCGACATAGACTGCATGAAAACCTGACTTTGAAATTTTTCCGGTGGACGGCTGCAGTGTTCCCAGCAGCAATCGAATGAGGGTCGTTTTTCCGGAACCGTTTGAACCCTTTACCTGAATCCTGTCGCCACTGCGGACCTCTAAGTTCAGGTTTTCTTTCCAAAGGTTTTCCTGTCCATACCGGAAATTAATTCCGTCTGCTGAAACCAGCAGTTTCCCTTCGTGCAGGTCCGGATCGTCAAAGCTGACTTTCATCTGTTCCACATTTTTCCTTCCGGAGCGGAGATCGCGCAGGTCTCCGGAAATTTCACCGATCCTGTCAGCATGAATGCTTTTCAGCCTGGAAGAATTTTTCTCCGCATTGTTCCGCATCGTATTCATCATGATCCTAGCGACACCTGCTTTTTCCTGTTTGCCTTTTGCCCTTGCATCAAGCTTCTGTTTCCTTTCCAATGTTTCGCGCTCTTTTTCCCTAGCTTTTTTCAGAGCACGTTCCCTGGAGTGGATGTCGTTTTGCAAAGCTTCGTTTTCAATGTCTTTTTGCGCGGCATAGAAATCATAATTCCCGCCATAGGTAGAAATTCCCTGGTTACTCAGCTCAAAAACGGTATCTGCCAGATTGAGCAAAGTACGGTCATGGCTGACCATGACTACGGTTGCACTGGTCTTATGCAGCCAGTCGTACAGCAGATGCCGGGCTTCCAGGTCAAGGTGATTGGTCGGTTCGTCGAGCAGTATGGTATTGGGCTGATGAATCTGTAGCCCGGCCAGGAAAACTCTGGTCTTCTGGCCGCCGCTCAGCGTCTCCAGCTTCTGATAAAGGCTTACGGAATCCAGTTTCCAGTACTCCAACGCCTGCCTGCACCGTTCTTCAATGTCCCAATCGTCATTCAGGAGGTCAAAATACCGTTGCTCCACTTCTCCACCGGTGATTTTTTGAAGCGCATCCAGTTTCTGATCTACTGTAAGGCATTCTGCTACGGTCAGATGATCCAGGTTGCCGAACATCTGCGGAACATAAAAAAGATTTCCCTCAATACGTACACTTCCTTCCAGAGGAATAAGCTCACCGGCCATGATTTTCAGCAGCGTAGATTTACCTGTACCGTTGCTGCCTACCAAAGCTGATTTTGATGATGAAGGTACCGTTAAGTCGATAGAATTGAATAGCAGATTTCCTGCGGGAAACCCAAAAGATATATGGTGTAAAAAAAACATAATTCCTTTCTTAATTAAAGTTGAACTTCAACAGCCACAATGCTGCTTTATCATTAAATCTGAAAGAAACTATATCCTACATGACTGTTTTTTGGGTAATGTTGTATGACAAATATAGTAATTTTTTCACCAATAGCTTCAAAACGCCAGCAGCCTTTGTGTATGCCTCAAGAGCATTTAAAAATTTCCTGTAACAATTAGGCTGACGGTAATATGATTATTATTAATTCGTCCTGAACTTTTTAAAACCGGTAGCTGAGTCTGCTTCAGTCAGTACTTTTACTGTTATCCATATAAAATCCTTCCTTCCAACGCATAAAAACTTTGATCAAAAATCCGTAACTTTGCCGCCTACTAAAATTTTTATGGAAAGTATTAAAGTTCACGACAAAACTTTTGTTCCTTATCTGGAGGACGCCGAAATTCAGGAAATTGTAAAAGCAACGGCTTTAAAGATTTACGAAGATTACAAGGATGAAGTTCCTGTTTTCATAGGGGTTCTGAATGGAGTGATCATGTTTTTCTCAGACCTTCTGAAACATTATCCCGGACCGTGCGAGATTGCATTTATTCAGATGAGCTCTTATGTAGGTACTGAATCTACGGGCATCGTTTACCAGAAAATGGAGCTGACCAAGGATGTAAAAGACCGCCACATTATCTTGGTAGAAGATATTGTGGATACAGGAAATACAGTGGAAAGCCTGTTCAAGTATTTCAAGGAAACCCAGCGTCCTAAATCCGTAAAACTGGCTTCATTCCTGTTGAAACCTGAAGTTTACAAGAAAGATTTCAAACTGGATTATATCGGCAAAGAAATTCCGAACAAATTTGTTCTCGGTTACGGACTGGATTATGATGAACTGGGAAGGAACCTGCCGAATCTGTACCAGCTGGAAGAGGGACAAATCAACCACTAGACAGCTAAAAAATAAATCGAAGAAAAGTAAATATTAATTTTAAATGCTGAACAGCAAAAAGCAGGAAGCCACAGGCCTGCTGCCAATTGCCAGAAGCGAAACAACATTATGATAAACATTGTTCTGTTCGGCCCTCCGGGAAGCGGTAAAGGAACCCAGGCACAAAACCTGATCGAGAAATTTAATCTGAAACAGATTTCAACAGGTGACCTGTTCAGATTCAATATGAAAAATGATACTGAGCTTGGAAAACTGGCCAAATCATATATTGATAAAGGTGAGCTGGTTCCGGATCAGGTGACTACGGATATGCTGATCGATGAGCTCAGAAAGCCTACGGATACCAACGGATTTATTTTTGACGGATATCCGCGGACGGTAGCCCAGACAGAAGCTTTGGAAAAAATCGTTCAGGAAGAGTTGAATGATGAGATCGATGTTTGCCTGTCCCTGGTGGTAGAAGACAGGATTCTGGTAGAAAGATTACTGAAAAGAGGAGAAACCAGCGGAAGATCAGACGACAGCAATGTAGAGATCATCGAAAACAGGATTAAAGAATATTATACCAAAACCGCAGAAGTAGCCGAGCTGTACAAACAGCAGGGGAAATATGTGGAAGTAAACGGCGTTGGTGATATCAACGAAATTTCAGAAAAGCTTTTTTCTGAAGTGGAAAAAGTAAAATAGTTAAAAGTTATGGGTGATGAGTTATAAGTTTTTACAATTCATACCTCATGCTTCAGTACTCATAACTCATTAAGGATAAGAAATGTCAAATTTTGTAGATTACGTAAAGATTCATTGTAAGAGCGGCCACGGAGGCGCAGGTTCTGCCCACCTCCGCCGTGAAAAATACATTCCCAAAGGAGGACCGGACGGAGGTGACGGAGGCCGCGGAGGCCACATCATCATGAAAGGGAATGCCAATGAATGGACTTTACTTCCTCTTCGGTACACACGCCACGTAAAAGCGGAACGCGGGGAAAACGGAGGGAAAAACCAGTTAACCGGCGCGTATGGCGCAGATGTATATATTGAGGTTCCTATCGGGACCATTGCCAAAAATGAAGACGGTGAGATCATCGGCGAAATCATGGAGGACGGACAGGAAATCATCCTCATGGAAGGCGGAATGGGAGGAAAAGGAAACGAGCATTTCAAGTCTTCCACCAACCAGACGCCCCGATTTGCACAGCCGGGAATGGACGGGCAGGAAGGATATGTAATTTTCGAACTTAAGATTTTAGCAGATGTAGGCCTTGTAGGTTTTCCGAATGCCGGAAAATCAACGCTGCTTTCCGCAGTTTCTGCAGCTAAACCGAAGATCGCGAATTATGCCTTTACGACCCTTACCCCTAACCTGGGAATCGTGGATTACAGGAATTACAAGTCTTTCGTCATGGCCGATATCCCCGGAATTATTGAAGGAGCTGCTGAAGGTAAAGGACTGGGACACCGGTTCCTGCGCCATATCGAAAGAAATTCAATCCTTCTGTTCTTAATCCCGGCAGATTCTGAAGACCATTTCCAGGAATACAAGATCCTTGAGAATGAATTGAAAGAATACAATCCTGAACTTCTGGACAAAGATTTTATTATTTCCGTATCCAAATCCGACCTTCTGGATGACGAACTTAAAAAAGAAATCTCCGCAGAGTTCCCGGAAAACAAACAGCCTCTGTTTTTCTCCGGTGTAACGGGCGAAGGCCTTGTGGAGCTTAAAGATGCCATCTGGAAGCAGCTACACGGATAAAAAAAATCTTACGGCAATCAATGCTGAAATACAATCATACAAACCGGGGAATATCTCCGGTTTTTTTATTGATCAATCTGATTTACCACACATCGCATCAGATGTATTTGGAACATTTATTGAAGCAGATCATCCAAATTTATGTTATGAAATATCTGTTAAGCCTTTTTGCTTTTGTACTTCTGTCTTCCTGCGGGCCGCAGAAGATGACTGCAAAATATTCCACGATCGAATATGAAGCAACACCATGCTTCGGATTCTGCCCGGTTTTTAAAATGACCATTAATGCAGACCGTACGGCAATATTTGAAGCTGAACATTTCAACTTCAGCGACCGCCCTTCAAAAGATGATTTTTCCAAGCCGCGTGAAGGCACATTCAAGGGAACCATTAAGGAAACCGACTATAATCAACTTATCAGTTTACTGGATGGATTGAATGTACAATCTCTGAATGACAAGTATGGCAGCCACAACGTTACGGATCTTCCCACCTCGTACCTGAGAGTGCGTTTTGCAGACGGAACGTCTAAAAACATTGAAGATTACGGGAAAAGAGGCAGTGAAAAACTTTCCGAACTTTACACTTTTTTTGAAAATCTGAGAAAGAATCAGCAGTGGACGAAAGTGAAGTAATTCCATTTAAAAATATTACGCTACCTTTGCAAAACCAATTCCTTCAAAATGAAGGAATTTTTTAATGATAAAACAATTCATTTGAATTTTACAGACTTACAACTCATAGAACCTATTGCCAAGGCAATTGAGGAACAAGGATACACCAGCCCTACGCCTATTCAGGAAAGATCGATTCCTGAAATCCTGAAAGGAAGGGATTTTTTAGGTTGTGCCCAGACAGGAACAGGAAAAACCGCAGCATTTGCCATTCCTATCCTTCAGAATTTAACTCAGAGAAAAACTCCCGGAAAACATATTAAAGCCCTTATTCTAACGCCTACCAGAGAGCTTGCCATACAGATTGAAGAAAACATCCAGGCTTATGGAAAATACCTGCCATTGAAGCACCTCGTTATTTTTGGCGGTGTGAAACAGGGAAACCAGGAAATTGCGCTTAGAAAAGGAGTAGATATTCTGGTTGCGACGCCGGGAAGACTGCTGGACTTTATCGCCCAGGGAATCATCAGTCTTAAAAATCTTGAAATTTTTGTCCTGGATGAAGCAGACCGTATGCTTGATATGGGTTTTGTGCATGACGTGAAGAGGATCATCAAGCTTCTTCCCCAGAGAAGACAAACGTTATTCTTCTCTGCCACCATGCCTGCAGAAATCCAGAAGCTGGCAGGATCGATCTTAGACAATCCTGTAAAAGTGGAAGTTACCCCGGTCTCTTCAACAGCGGAAACCATTAAGCAGTCGGTATATTTTGTTGAAAAGGAAAATAAGCTTGACCTTCTTACCCATATTTTAAAGAATGATATTTCAGATTCTGTATTGGTATTCTCAAGGACTAAGCATGGTGCCGATAAAATTGCACGGAAGCTGCAGAAAGACAATATCACCACAGAAGCCATTCATGGGAACAAATCTCAGAATGCACGCCAGAATGCCCTGAATAACTTTAAATCGGGTAAAACAAGGGTATTGGTGGCTACGGATATTGCAGCGAGGGGGATTGATATCGATGAACTTAAATATGTAGTTAATTTTGAGCTTTCCGATGTTTCCGAAACGTATGTGCACCGTATTGGAAGAACCGGAAGAGCGGGCGCAGAAGGAAGTTCTATTTCCTTTGTGGACGGACTGGACCTCGTCAATCTAAAAAATACGGAAAAGCTGATCGGAAAAAAGATCCCGGTCATTAGAGACCATCCTTTCCATACGGACGATCTTGTTGCGCAGAAGAGGGATTCCAATAATAAACCTATGGGAGCGGGAATGCAAAGGCCGAAACCACCGGTGAAAGATAAAGCTTCGGTAGGATTTAAAAAGCCTAAGAATAAGAACTTCACCAGAAAAAAATAAAAAATAAAACCTTTCATTCTGAAAGGTTTTATTTTTTCCGGAAAATCCAGATATCTTGTTCCGGGCGGCCATTGTTCATAAATGAAGGTATATGTTCCATCACTTCAAAGTCGGAAAATAATTGCTCTACATACTCATCAGGATGAAACGCAGAATAGGTTCTATGTCCTTCTTTTACATTGCCTCTTACGACCAGTTTACCATTTTCAAATTTTCTTACCTCTTTTTCGGTAAGAATCATTTTAAACAAGTTACCTTGCAGGGAAAGAAGGAGGATACCGCCTTTCTTTAATACTCGTGTCAGTTCATTTTTCCAATCATCATGCAGTTGTTCTGATAAATGCGTAAAAATGGAAATTCCATAAACGAAATCAAAGAACTCGTTTTCATAGGGCAGTTCGGCTTTCAAACCATTTAAATTAAATGTGACATTGTTTATGTTACTTTTATTCCATGCGATTGAATTTTCATTATAATCTGTCGCATAGACCTGACATCCAGGTAAAAAATCCGACATGTGGCGCACTACTCTTGCAGGACCACAACCCCAATCCAGAATATGAAGTGTCTCAACAGAAGTATATTTTTTTAAGATCCCGACAAATCTCTCTGCAGTAGACCTCCCACTTTTATAATAACTTTCATAATTGATATTGAAAGATTCGTACATCAGATAATCCGGTGGAAATACAAAATTCGGATACTGAGACTGAAAAGTTTTATTTTTGCTTTTATTTTTGTTCTTATAAATATAAAACCTCAGCTTATCCGCTAAAAACAGCAAATTTAATCGCCTTAGAAGATTAGAAATTTCAGCTTTCATCTTTGCGTATTAAATATTTTCATTGCGTTTTCTGTAGTGATCCTGTCAATTTCCGAAAAGTCCTTCCCGTAAATGTTCACCAGCTTCCCGGCAACGAGATCCAGGTAACTGCTTTCGTTTCTTTTCCCCCTGTGCGGTACCGGAGCAAGATACGGAGAATCTGTTTCCAGGACGATTTTCTCCAGCGGGACTTCATGCAGGAACTGATCGATCTTACCGTTTTTAAACGTAACTACCCCACCGATTCCCAGGATAAAATTAAGGTCGATGGCATGCTTTGCCTGTTCCAGCGTTCCGGAAAAACAATGGAAGATTCCCCTCAGTCTGGGATGCTTTTTTCTTTCCAGGACTTCGAACGTCTCATCAAAGCTTTCCCGGGTATGGATCACAATCGGAAGATCCATTTCTATGGCCCAGTCGATCTGCTTTTCAAAGGCTTGAATCTGGATGTCCAGCGTAGTTTTATCCCAATACAGGTCGATACCGATCTCACCGATAGCCGGAAAAGTCCTGCTGTCCAGATAATTTTTAACCGTTTCCAGTTCTGCCTCCCAGCTTTCAGGCTTAACGTAGCAGGGATGCAGCCCCATCATCGCGTAAACATCTCCTGGATATTCCGCTTCCAGTTCCAGCATCTTTTCGTGGGATGCGGAATCTATCGCGGGCAGGTAAAATTTTGTAATTCCTTTGTCTAAAGCCCTCTGAATGGCTTCTTTCCGATCGTCATCAAATTCTTCTGCATATAAATGCGTATGTGTATCAATCATTTCTTAATCATTTTAGCAGGTCTTCGTAAGGATCTTCCAATCCCAGCAAAAGACCGAAGGCAGGCTCCGTTTTGACGCCCTTCCTTTTCAGTTGTATTATTTCCTGTTTAAAACCGTCTCCTTTTTCTTTTAAAATGCGGTATTCAGCGAGCATATGACGGTACGCATTCTGCTGAACCGACGGTATATCCTGTCCGAAAATTTCAACCGGGAAACCGTCCAGCATAAAGTTCAGAATAATGGATGCCTCCCCGTTGACCATCATCTTCTCAACAGCAATTTCCACATCCGGCGGAAAGATCTTTTTAAACATCAGCTTATCTAAAAAATCTTCTTCATAGGTAAGATCTACCTGACAGATAATATCCAGATCGCTTCCTTCCACATCGATCCCGATAGGTATAGTTCCGGCCAGCACCGGTGAATACGCTTTCAGTTTTTCAAAAATCCGGTATCTGGTGAGCACCTCATAAGCCTTTCTCTGTATTTCGTTTCCTTCCTTCAGATAATCAATGGCTGTAAAATCAATCATAACAGAGCTTACTGGAAGTTGACATGGTTAAGCACATCCTGAGTGACATCCTTTCCTCCGGTAAAATTCGTATAGAAAGCTCCTATCGTAAAGATCGGGCCGAAAGGAAACCCCCACCATCCGAAAAGGAAATTGATCATGCTGTACTTCCAGCTGTACGATGCTGTGGATTCACCGGCTCTGATGAAATAAATATCACTCCGCTTTCTGGTCGTCAGGATGATGATGGATATCGTATAGGAAAACATGATGAACTTTGCTCCTTTAGCCAACTCCTGATTGACCTGATCTGTTGTTAACCCTTCTATATTTTTTATTGACGGCATATCTGTCTACGGGAATATTTTGTATTTTACTTTTTTCTGCTGCTGTTCTATCCTCAGATTCAGTTTTTCTCTGAATTCTATGTACTTCGGGTCTTTTTCATCGGCTGTTGTATGAGCCAGGGCTTTATTAATGCTGAAATTTTCCCTGATGAACGTTTTCGTATTCTCTGCAAACCATGCACTGCCGAATTTTTCAAAAATATACAGGACTGCCTGAACGCTTGGATGGATCATATCATCTTTATAGAAACGGTAATCTCTCAGGTCATCCATCATGATCTCATAGACCGGCAGGTAGTGGCAGTTATCAAACTGTTCAATCGTTTCATGTACTGATGCTATAAGCTTGGATTTACTCAGCTGGTTTTCCGTCATGCCGTCTTTGGTATGGCGCACCGGGGATACGGTAAACAGGATCTGCACATCATCTTTACAGATGTCGTCCAGGTTTAAGACCGTATTATAAATGGCATCAGTAATTTCCTGATGGGTCAGCAACCTCTTTTCAAAGAATTTCTGAGGAATCTTGTGGCAATTGGCGACCAGCTTCTGCTTAGGCAGGAATTCATAAATAAACGAAGTCCCATAGGTGATGATTACCCAGCGTGTTTCCTGCAGGAACTGGTTTCCATCGGCAATATGATGATTGATCTTATCCAGCGTCTGATGGATATACCGGCTGTCGAAACCTGTATGGTGATCCAGCGAGATGTATTCTTCGTTAAAAAGAATGAGTTCCTCTTCCGTATAAAACTCAGAATCGTGAAGCCGCTTGACCGCATTGGCAATCGAAAACGGATTAAAGACCGTCCCGAAAGGATTGCTGAGCGTCTGCAGCTGACCCTGGCGGAACAGGTCCGACATTTCCGAAGCAAAGCAGGAACCGATCGAAAATATTTTATCTTCAACCTGAATCTTCTTCTGCGATTCCCTGAGCTCTACTTCGGTACGGAATTTCATTAGGTTAATCCGGATTTAAAATTTCAAAATGAAATATGATCTCATTTTCAGGTGTATCAGCTTTCCCTTCTCAGAAGGTAGTTAGCCAGCTCTGAAAACGGTTTTTTCTTTTCTTCCGGAATATCGATTTTTTCCAGATAGCTCTGCCCTATCTCATTATGCTTTTCAATCAGTCGCAGGGCTTTTTCATCCACTTTTGCCCTCCTGAAAATCTTTTCTACTCCGTAAACTTTATCGATGTTATCGGTTTTCTTGGAATACCAGTAATCCAGTTCCTTACGTTCTTCCTCTGTTGCATGTTCTTTTGCCAGGAGGTAAAGTACGGTTTTCTTATTTTCGTAAATATCTCCTGCATGTTTTTTACCGAACTGTGCCTGGTCCCCGAAAACATCCAGGTAATCATCCATGATCTGGAAGGCAATACCGATATGCTTCCCAAAGTTGAAGATCGCTTTAGCATCTTTAAAGTCTGCTTTGGCAATTAGGGCACCGATTTCAAACGAAGAGGCACTCAAAACTCCTGTCTTATAGGTAATCATTCTGATGTAGTCATCGAAAGTGACATCTTCCTGGGTCTCGAAATTGATGTCATACTGCTGGCCTTCGCATAAAAGCAGTCCTGTATGGGTAAATATCCTGATGCAGGCTTTGAAAATCTCCGGTTCAAGGTCTTCAAAAAACTTGTAGGCTTTCAGCATCAGTCCGTCTCCGGAAAGGATTCCCACATTGATCCCGTGCAGTGTATGAATCGTAGGCTTGTTTCTTCTCAGCGGTGCTTCATCCATGATATCATCATGGATCAGGGTGAAGTTATGGAAAAACTCAATGGCCAGTGCCGGCTTGATTGCCTGTTTCAGATCGCCGCCAAATAAATCGCATGCCATGAGAACCATAATAGGACGAAGGCGTTTGCCCCCGTGCGAGATGATGTAGTTCATGGGCTCATACAATTCTGCCGGCTTGTCTTTAAAGGTATATCTGGCAATAGCTTCAGCAACAATCTGCTGATATCGGTCTAAAAATTCCATACAATCTAATCGTTTAAACAAAAATACAATTTTTAAAGGAGCCTACAGAAGCATTTGACAACATTTGTAATCAAAAAAAACATCTGAAAATGGCACTTTGTTGATTTTATTCTAGCAGGAGAACAGTAAAGCACCAATATATGATTTACGGCCGTAGGCTGATCCGCTTATCCGTCCGGAAAAGATGAGGACAATAATTCATAATCCAGATGCAAAAAAACTTTGCCCGGCCGGACAAAGTTTTTTTATGGTATTTAAAATTTGTGTTAAGATAAAAAGGTAACCAGCAGATAGGTAACCCCTGCCACAATAGCGGAAATCGGAATCGTTAATACCCATGCCCATAGCAGGCTTACGGTAATCCCCCATCTTACGGCAGAAATCCTTTTGGTCAGTCCTACCCCAATGATGGATCCTGTAATGGTATGTGTAGTAGATACCGGGATACCGAAATGGTCTGTAATAAACAGGGTGATCGCCCCGGCTGTTTCAGCACTTACTCCTTCCAGCGAAGTTACTTTGGTAATTTTTGTTCCCATGGTTTTGATGATCTTCCAACCTCCGCTCATGGTACCCAGACCAATGGCAAGGAAAGATACAAGAGGTACCCAAAGGTAATGTTCGGCAAAATAATCAAAACGTTCTGCAGAAGGAATGTTCAGGTAAATTGGGTCCTGAAGCATGTTCACATGGTAATAGATCAGTGCAGCCCCGATGATTCCCATTACTTTCTGGGCATCATTAAGACCGTGTCCCAAACTGAATAGCGCCGAAGAAGCCAGCTGCAGCCTCTTGAAAGACTGGTCTGCCTTATGCGGGTTTGACCTTTTATACAGGTGTACAATGATCAGCGTAATGATGATTGAAATAATCATCCCGATGATCGGTGCCATGAATATAAAAAGGAAAATAGGGATTACTTTATCAAATTTCACCACACTCTGGGTCGTTACCTGGTGGGCCGCCTGTTTCAGCGTATCCCAAAGTCCAAGGGCAGGCTGTGCAGCGGCAACATCATGATAATCCATCATGAATGCATGCATCAGAGCAGCTCCGAGAAAACCTCCGATCAGCGTGTGGGAAGAGGATGACGGGATCCCGAACCACCATGTGAGGAGGTTCCAGGCAATAGCAGCCACCAGTCCGGAAAAGATCACTTCAAGTGTAATGAAGTTTTCATTAACGGTTTTAGCAATCGTGTTACCGATCTTAAACTCACCGATGATGTAAGCAGCGATAAAGAAAGCGGCAAAATTCCAGAGTGCTGCCCAGAGAACAGCCTGAAAAGGGGTTAAAACTTTTGTAGAAACTATGGTCGCAATTGAATTGGCCGCATCATGGAAACCGTTGATATAATCAAAGATCAGGGCTAAAGCAATAATAACCGTCAGTAAAATAGGAAATTCCATTTCTGTTGTATTCTTTTAAGCGTATTTAATCATGATGTTCTCAATAGTATTGGCAACATCTTCCGCTTTGTCGGTTACTACCTCAAGATAATTAAGTACGGATGAAACTTTGATGATGTTGATGGCATCATTGGTTTCGAACAGTTCTACCATAGAATTGGAAAGAAGGTCGTCCGCAATATTTTCAATGGAATTTACTTTGATACATGCTTCCTTTACCTGCTCCATATTCTTGAAACCTTTAAGGTTCTTCATGGCATTCTGGATCTCAAGACAGGCTTTGTGGATCAGCAGCGAGAAATCTGAGTAAGCCTTCATCTCAGGAGACTTGTACAGGAAAATATATTTTGTGGAAGCATAGATATAATCGGCAATATCATCCAATCCGGTAGCCAGCGTGTGGATATCTTCCCTGTCGAAAGGAGTGATGAAATTTTTACCCAGCTCTACGAAGATTTCATGTGTAAGTTCATCATTCTTATGCTCATAGTCGCTCATTTTCTTCAGCATGGTATCGTCATTAAGATCGAAATCCTTGATCCCGTTGTTGAATTCCTCAGACATAGCCACCAGGTTTTCTGTCACTTTTTCGAAAAGAACGAAGAAGATTTTATCTTTAGGCTGAAAAGCGTGGAAAATATTACCAATTCCCATTGTATCGTTTTTATAATTTCGTGCAAATTTCTTAAAAAAGAGGCTTACCCAAAAGCATATAACATTAAGTTTTGTTAACATTGAATATCCTATGGACATGCACAAAAAAAAACCGGCTGAAAAGCCGGTTTATATTATTGATAATGAGTTTAGTTAGCCTCTTCAGCCCTCATATCTTTTCCTCTGAATTTCATAGAAGAAATATTGCTTAAAAGGTCTCCTTTGAACGATTTTTCAATCTCAAAGAAAGAAAATTTATCTAAAATTTCAATATCGCCTATTTCAGCTCTTTTCTTGCTCTTTCCGTTAGATGTTGCTTTGTTGATGATATCCAGAACGTCGAGTTTTTTCAACTGGTCTTTTTTACCCAGATTGAAGAAGAACCGTACCATGTCTTCATTTTGTTTTCTCGGCTTTCCTCCGCGGTCTCTTCTTTCTCCTCTGTCACTTCTGTCACGGTCTCTGCCTCCTCTGTCACGGTCTCTTCTTGAACCTCTGTCATCATCTCTGCTGCTCAGTTTCTGTTCCATCAGATCATGTCTGTCTTTGTAGTACAGGGCAAGATCTTTCAGCTGGAACTGAAGTAATTTATGGGCAAGTTCCTCTTTTGTGAATGCTGATAAATCAGGAATCAGGGAATCATCGAACTCAAAGAAATCTTCGTGGATCTCAAAAAGGCTTTCGAAAACACCTCCTACCTGAGCTTTAATGATATCATCTCCGGTAGGGATTTTCCCTTCGTTGATTTCAATTTTGGTAACCGCTTTGATCTGCTTCAGCTTTCTGCTTTCTTCAGGCTTGATCAGGGAGATCGAAACCCCATCTTTTCCCGCTCTACCTGTTCTTCCGCTTCTGTGAACGAAAACTTCAGGATCATCCGGTAAAGAATAGTGGATCACGTGCGTTAAAGAGTTTACATCCAGCCCTCTTGCAGCTACATCCGTTGCCACAAGGATGTCGATGTTTTTCAGCCTGAATTTCTTCATCACCGTATCTCTCTGTGCCTGAGAAAGGTCTCCGTGAAGCGCGTCTGCTGCATAACCGTTCTGCATTAAGAAATCGGCCACCTCCTGGGTTTCCATTCTGGTCCTGCAGAAAATAATGGAATACTGGTTCGGGTTAGAATCAATAAGACGCTTTAAAGCTTCTTTTTTCTGACGGTACCCGGCAACATAATATTCGTGTTTGATGTTTTTCTTAACCTCGTTAATAGAACCTACCGAAATTCTGTGCGGCTTTGTCAGGTAATTTTTTGAAATTCTTTCCACTTCTTTGCTCATGGTGGCAGAGAACAGGAAAGTCTGCTTGGTTTCAGGCGTTTCGCTTAAGATGGTTTCCAGTTCGTCTTTGAACCCCATGGAAAGCATTTCGTCGGCTTCATCTAAAACCAGCCAGTGAATCGCAGAAAAGTCAAGTGCTTTTCTGTTGATCAGGTCGATCACCCTTCCCGGAGTTCCCACAATAATCTGCGGTTTGTCCTTTAGGGATCTCATTTGGTCCATAATACTGCTTCCACCATAAACTGCTGTAGTTTTGATGTCTTTCATGTACTTGGAGTAATTTTTAATGTCTTTGGTAATCTGAAGACATAGTTCGCGTGTCGGACAAAGCACCAATAGCTGGATTTTGCGACTCGTATCGTCAATCATATCCAAAATCGGAAGCGAAAATGCTGCTGTTTTGCCTGTCCCAGTCTGCGCAAGTGCGATCAAGTCGCGGATATCTGAAAGAATGAAAGGGATAGTCTGTTTTTGGATTTCTGTCGGGCTTTCGTAACCCATTTCGCCAATTGCCTTTAGAATGTCAGGACTTAAATTGGTCTCCGTAAATAAATTCATTAAATATTATAAAATTTTTGCAAAGATACAATTAATATTTGAATATCATTTAATTTGATGTTACATTAATGGTAATTTAACATCTCATTCCCGAAATACTTATAAATTATCCGCAAAAAAAGGTATGTTTTTTTATGTTTAATTTAATAATACCGGCACTATACGCATCAATTAAAACGTGCTTTACTCATCTGGATTCATCATCTTTTTGCTTATATTTGATAGAAACTCTATCTACTATGCCCGCAACACTTTCCCCGGATGTTTTCAGCTTCCTGAAAAAACTCACCCTTAACAATACCCGTGAATGGTTTAATGACCATAAAGATCTGTACACACAGTCCAGAGACAACCTCATTGAATTCCTTGAGGACCTGATGATGGAAATGTCCCGTTTCGATGAAGAACAGGCTAAAACAGATGCCAAAAAAGCACTGTTCAGGATTTACCGCGATACCAGGTTTTCCAAAGACAAGTCTCCGTACAAAACCAATTTCGGGGCTTCCATGGGAATGGGTAAAGGAAACCAGAAAGCCGGCTATTACCTTCATATAGAACCCGGAAAATCTTTTCTTGCCGGCGGCATCTACATGCCTGATACTGCTGTCCTCAAACAGATCCGCAAAGAAATATCTGTATACAGTAATGAGTTCCTCGCTATCCTGAATAATCCGGATTTCAAAAAATATTTCCCGCAGCTCGACCAGGAAAGTAAACTGGTGAAGGTTCCGCAGGGTTTTGAGAAAGATGACCCTATGGCGGATTTCCTGAAACTAAAAAACTTTATCGTGGTGTATAATCTGAAAGACCAGGAGCTTATGGACAAAGAAGCGGTGAAGAACCTGGCTGCCATCTATGAAACCATGAAGCCTTTGAATGATTTCCTGAATACTGCTTTATCCTGATCGGTCATGCAAGGGAACATATTTTTCAACTACAAATCAGCATTGTGCAACTTTGATGCAATATCGGCGCGGTTTTAACAGGTCTTGGCATTTTTGTTTATATTTGCTGACAGTTAAAAGGCTAAACATGTCCCTATACCAAAGAATTGCGGAAAAACTCCAGTATATAAGCCCTGCTTTTTATAAAAAAAGGTTCTTTAAAAACATCTCACATCTCAGCCGGAATAATTTTTCAGCGCGTAATGTGGAACCTGAACTGGTGTGGATCAAGGAATACCTTCCCGCAGATGCCGTTATTTTTGACATCGGGGCCAATGTAGGCACTTTTCTGTATCAGCTGGAAAACAAGCTCCAGCATCAGAATATTTTCGGATTTGAGCCTAATAAAATCCTGTACGAAAGACTCAGGAGGCTGTTTCCTCAGATGAGGATTTTTCCGCTGGCGCTTTCTGATGAGAATACCACTGCTACTTTTAAGGTTCCGGTCATCAACGGACAGAAAGTTGCCTCCCGCGGAACCCTGAATACCTCCTACAAAGAAAAAGGAGAAGAAAAAAGCTTTACCGAGCAGGTCACGGTAGTACAACTGGATAACTGGGCAGCTCAACAGGATCTACAGCGCCTGGATTTTATCAAAATCGATGTGGAAGGAAATGAAATGAAAACCTTAACGGGGGCCAAAAACACGATTACCCGCTTCTTTCCCACTCTCATGGTAGAAATGGAACAGAGGCATCATGACACCCCGGTATGGAATGAAATTGCCCTGATTGAAAACTGGGGATATGAAGCCCGCTACCTGGACCGTGAGACATTTACCTTAAAAAAGCTTACCCAAGCCATTTTGCAGGAGAATTCTGATGACGAAAAAAACAAAAAGGAATACATCAATAATATTATTTTTATCCCTAAAAGCCATTAAAAATGAGTGTAGTAGCAAGACAAGGGTTTAAATATTCTATTATTGGTTATATCGGTTTCCTTTTAGGTACCGCTTCCATTTTTATTTTCATGAACAACCTGACGTTCTATGGTACGCTCAGGTATATCATGCCTGCTGCTGAAATGCTTGTCCCATTTGTTGTTTTTGGAATTTCTTACGCCAATGTTAAATTTTTCCCACAAGCAGATAAGGACGGCAAACGACAAAACATGCTATCGCTTTCCCTGGCTGCAGTTTTCATCAATTTCATCATTTTTCTGATTGTCTTTTTTCTTATACCCTATTTTTTTCCCGGATTCAAACATACCAAAGCCTGGAACAGCAGGGGAATCATCCTTCCGCTCACATTGCTGCTATCATTCTGTGCTATCTTCAATAAGTATATTTCAAACTATAAAAGAATTGTTGTCTCCAATATTTTCGATAATCTTTTTCCGAAAATAGCCAATCTGGGATCTTTTCTGATTTTCATGTACCTGGCTTCAAAGTATGCCGAAAGTTCAACTGTACCGGAAAACACTGCATTGATGTTCTTTTTTGGAATGTTTGTACTGATGTTTGCCGGGTATGCTTTTTACACCAACAAACTTGAAAAAATCAGGTTCGACTTCAGCACAGATTATTTTAAAAAGGATGATTTCTACAAAGAGTTTGCGGCCTATAGTTTCTTTGGATTTTTAGGAACTTTTGGAAATTATCTTGCCATCAACAACTTCATGATCGGTGAATTTTTAGGCATGGAGGAAAACGGTATTTATTCGACGCTGTATGCACTGATTTCACTGATATCGATCCCACAGCTCGGGCTGTTCAATATTTCTGCGCCCATCATCAGCAAAAACCTGATTGACGGTGATATGGAAGGCCTGGACCGGTTCCATAAGAAAACTTCTCTGACACTTTATTTTTTAGGCGCCGTTTTATTTTCCTGTATTATGGTAGGTTTCCCTTACCTTACTCATTTTATGCCTAAAAACGGCGTGCTATTAAGGGAATACGAGCCGGTAATCTGGATCTGGGGATCTGCGGTGCTGGTTGACCTCGCCACGGGGTTCAACGGGAATATTATTTCGCTTTCCAAATACTACAAGTTCAATATTGTCGTGATGCTCCTCCTGGCCGGATTAACCATTGCCCTGAATCTCTATTTCCTGAAGCACACGGACCTGAAACTGATCGGTATTGCATTATCTACGGCGATTTCCCTGACGACGTATAATGTCATAAAAATTGTTTTCAATTACTTTATGTTCAAGGTTTCACCTTTATCTATTGAGATGATCTTCGTTTCGATCATTTGTACTCTGGCGATCACAGTTGCCATTATTTTACCGGAAGTCAACAATAATTTCATTAACCTTGTTTATAAACCTCTGGTCGTTTTAATCCTGATCTTTATCGGAAATCATTTTACGAAAGTATTCCCGATAGAGGATTATGTCAATGCAAAATTCATCAGAAGCCTCCTTAAGTTCAAGTAGCCAGGCTCTTCAGCAGATCTTCCAGATCAGTACGGACCTTCTCAGGATTATAATGTCCTTTAAAATCAAAGCCGTATTTTTTCAGGTGGTTCAGCTGTTGCAGAAGGTCCTGCTCTTCCGGCACAATAAAGTCCAGTGAAGAAGGATATGCCGGCGGGAATACCGCAGGCTTGCCAAAAGTAATCGCATCGCCGATGTTCCCTGTCATTTTGGTCGTTCCATATTGTTCGGGCTGACTGAAAAATTCAGTTTCCGGCTGTACCGGGCACCATAAAACGTCCGCTTTCCGCATCCAGCTTCCAAAATCAGCCTGTGAGACTCTTTCACTGAAATACCGGATGGAAATGTATTCTAAAGAGTGCTCAAGACCTGCAAGATCATCAAGTAAAGGTCCTGCTGCTTTTCCCAGAAAAACAAATTCAACAGATTGAGCCCGGATACTACCGTTCCTAAAATTATTTTCCCATTCTCTGATCACCTTCAAGACCCTCAGGTAATCCCTGCGCTGCTGCGAAACCCCTCCGGGAATAACTACCGTAAGGATTTTACTTTCCGCACGCTCCGTTTCCTTTGTGTAGAACAGAGGCAGGTACAGATACCGTCCGGATGATAAAGCCGGATCGAGGACGAGAAGGTTGCCTGCTTTCTGATACACTTTGCCTGCAAGCAGCAGGCCTTCTTTCAGGAACAGTTTCAGACGGTAGAGACGGTCCGCCCTGAATATGCTTTTGAGTAAGGCAAAAGGGGAAGCTTTGGAAAAATTCAGGTTATGAACAATCACTGCAGTAGGGTATCGCTCGGTAATGACTTTAAAGGTGTTGAAATACCGGTGAACCGTTCCTATGACCATCAGGTCATACTTTTTTGTTTTAAGCTGATCCAGGATCAGGGAACTGTCTGACATGATTATATTCTCAGTTTCAACATTGCTCAGCTGGCGGTATATTTTTTCAGAAAAATAGTAATCCACCGTAAAAGATTTGGAACCACGCATGACTTCCACAAAGTTTTGTGCAATTTCCGCATGGGTATCCAGTTCTATGTAGGCGAGTTTTTTCACGATCAGTGTAGTTGCTTTTTAAAGAAAAACTTTAGCTTTTCAGCCATTTTTTCTTCAGGGTCTTCCAGCGATGGCTATTGATGACTTTCTGCTCGTCAGGCGATATTTTCAGCGCTTCCTTCCGTGAGCGGCAGCTTTCATAAGCCCTGACAATCTGTATAAAAAATACAGGCGACCTGCTTTTGAATGCTTCTTTGAGCGAAGCAATGTAGGCAAAAGTTCTGTTCAGTCCTAAAAAGTAAAAATATTTCCCGTAATACTCAGCAGGCCGTATGGTGTAATCGGCTCCTTTGGTTTTGATCAGCTTTACATGCAGTTCGGGCAGCACCACTTCTTTCCAGCCCTGATGCTCAAGGATAATGGAATCGATGTTGTCCCATCCGAGTGTCTCTCTCAATCCTCCTATTGCCGTATAACATTCTTTACGGTAAGCTTTTACAGGACCTCTTACATGATGCCTGCTGGAATTGCCCTCGTAAACCCAATTGTCCTCTTTTTCAACATACAGCAATCCACCAACAAGTCCGTAATCAGGATGCCTTTCAAAGGCTCCGGCAACCGTTTCAAGGTAATGATCCGGAAGAATAATGTCTGCATCAAATTTACAGATGATGTCATAGTCATCCGTATTTTGGGTTTCCAGCCCTTTTTTAAATGCCCTGACGACTTTGGAGCCGGGCTGGTGACCGGATTTTTCAAGGTTAAGCGTTACAAAACGGCTGTCGGTATCGGTATATTGGCTGACAATATCAGAAGTACGGTCTGTGGATCCGTCATTCACCACCACCACTTTAAAATCCCTCCGGCTTTGCTGCTGCAATGCCTTCAAGGTAAAGCCAAGATGATGCTCTTCGTTATGTGCCGGAATAATGATTAAGAACCTCACGGTAAAAGAATAAGTATCGTATTGAAGATGAATGGCCCCATGTTACATCAACAAGCAGCCATCCATCCTGTAATTTGTTATTTGTTGTGCGGCTTCAGCATATGGGCCGGATCGAGGATTTCATCCAGCTTTTCCTGGGAAAGCATTCCCCTTTCCAGGACCAGGTCATAGACACTTTTCCCGGTTTCCAATGATTCTTTGGCAATGGCTGTGGATTGCTTGTATCCGATATAAGGGTTCAGTGCGGTTACAATTCCTATGCTGTGCTTCACCATATTGAGGCATACATCTTTATTAGCCGTAATGCCCACCACACATTTTTCGCGGAGGGTGTCCAGCGCATTGCACAGGAAGTGAATATTTTCCATGATGGCATGGGACAATACCGGCTCCATTACGTTCAGCTGCAGCTGGCCCGCTTCTGCGGCAAAAGTTACCGTTAAATCGTTTCCGATCACTTTAAAGCACACCTGATTAACCACTTCAGGAATCACCGGGTTTACTTTTCCGGGCATGATAGAAGATCCGGGCTGCATCGGAGGAAGGTTGATTTCAAAAAGCCCGGCTCTGGGGCCCGATGAAAGAAGCCTTAAATCATTACAGATTTTAGACAGCTTTACAGCGAGACGCTTCATGGCTGAAGAATAAATCACGTACGAACCTGTATCAGGAGTGGCTTCTACAAGATCCGGAGCTGACACGATAGGATAACCGGTAATTTCCGCCAGGTTTTTCGCGCATAATGCAGCGTACCCAACCGGAGCATTAATCCCGGTACCGATGGCTGTAGCGCCCATATTGACTTCAACAAAGAGTTCCGCATTATTGTTCAGCTTGGAGATATCTTCTTCAAGCGTAGCGGCAAAAGCTTCAAATTCCTGTCCGAGGGTCATGGGAACAGCATCCTGAAGCTGGGTCCTCCCCATTTTGATGATCCCCCTGAATTCATTTCCTTTTTCGCGGAATGCCTCTACAATTTTCTGAAGCTTTTCTACCAGGACGGCATTCATCTGAAGGAGTCCCATTTTTATTGCTGTGGGATACGCATCATTGGTAGACTGGGAAAGGTTGATATGGTCATTGGGAGAACAGAATTCGTATTGCCCCTTGTCTTTTCCCATCTTTTCCAGCACCCGGTTGGCAATAACCTCGTTGGCATTCATGTTAATGGATGTCCCTGCTCCTCCCTGGATCATATCCACGGGAAACTGTTCATGAAAACGCCCTGCAATAATTTCGTGGCAGGTTTCGGCTATTTTAAAATACAGGCTCTCATCCAGCAATCCCAGTTCATAATTGGTTTTTGCTGCTGCCATTTTTACAAAAGCAAGCCCCCGGATAAACTCCGGATAGGACGAGAGCAATTGTCCCGAGATTTTAAAATTATCGATGGCCCTTTGGGTCTGAACTCCGTAATAAGCGTCTGCCGGCACTTCAAGCACGCCCAGCAGGTCGCTTTCCTTTCTGAAATCTCCCATTGTATGTATTTAAAATTAATCCTGTAAAGATAACAAAACCCACCGAAGGATGCGTCCTTAATCTCTTATTTTACGGGATATTTAACGTTCAGTGCCTGAAGGATAGCCCAGGTTTCCGCATCCATTACCCCGTCATAATTCTGAGGCCTGAAATGATACTGGAATGCTTCAATGGTTTTCCTGGTGGCATCATCCCATTTTCCGCTTGACTCTAAGCCATACCCGAATTTCTGCAAAGCGGTCTGGATCATAAAGATGAAGGCTGGCTCATTGTACCGTGTGGTAAATTCAACCAGTGCAAGTTCATAATAGTTCTTTTTAGTCGCTTCATCGTACCACATCCCGATCTGGTATTCATCGTAAAGCTTTTTCCATGGAAACAGAGGTCCCGGATCCTGTTTTCTGGTCGGGGCGATATCCGAATGTGCCAGGACATTGGTTGGCGGAATCTGGTACCGGGTTACAATATCTTTGGCTAAGGCAGCTACTTTTTTAACCTGGTCATCACTGAAGGGTACAAAGATCCTCCTGGCTGTACTGTCTGCGGTATATCCGTTATTTACGATCTCAATGCCTATTGACGTATCATTAAGGTTTTTATCGTTCCTCCATGAGCTTATTCCGGCATGATAGGCACGCTTATTTTCATCCACCAGCTGATAGATCTGGTTGTCCTCTTTATCATTTACCAGATAATGGGCACTTACAGCCTGCTGAGTCAGCACGGTGATGGATTTATCTTCCGGCAGGGCTGTATAATGAAGGATGAGGTATTTCTGTCTGAAATTCTGCGCAACCGCAGGAAAATAGGTTTTGGTAACCTTATAGCCGGCAGGTTTTGCAGAGACAATAGATCCGTAACTGATGGTATTGTCATTCTTGGTAATATCGGCAATATTGGTGGTAAAAAATTCTACGCCATGATCGGTGGTGATCTGGGGCTTAGGCTTAGCCTGAGGTGGGGTTACAACGGCTGTTTTTTGCTGTGTTACCGGCGTTTTACGCTTGTAGGAAGTTTTTTTAACATTCTGCTGGGAAGTACAGGAAAAAACCATAGCACTTAATCCCATGATATATAATGTTTTACGCATCAGTCTCATTTTTTAGTCGTTTATATACCTCAAAAATACATAAATTTTTCCTGAAATTTATTTGGTATGTAAGGAAAACTATTCTATATTTGCACTCGCAATAACGGAATAACGATCATTAGAAAATAAAGTTAAAGGAGGGTTGCCGGAGTGGTTAACGGAGCAGTTTGCTAAACTGTCGACGCGAAAGTGTCGCAAGGGTTCGAATCCCTTACCCTCCGCTTTTCAAAGCTATATTCGGGGCGTAGCGTAGTCCGGTCATCGCGCCTGGTTTGGGACCAGGAGGTCGCAGGTTCGAATCCTGCCGCCCCGACTTTTCAACAACTTTTTAGGGTGCGTAGCTCAGCTGGATAGAGCATCTGCCTTCTAAGCAGACGGTCAAAGGTTCGAATCCTTTCGCGCTCACTCTATGGTCATCAGGATTTTCTAAATTCTGATGACTTTTTTTTTGACCTTCTAATCCACTCTTACTCAGTTTAATAAGATTAAGAAAAGCATTCGATTTAGGAGTTCGAAAAGTCTTGCCGTCAAACTCCAGTTTTTGGTAGTATAGTGAACTCGCAATCATCCTTCTATCATCTAAAGTACCTTCTACATATCTCTGTGCTAAATTGGATATACCATCTAATGCCAAAGACAGTTTGCCTGGTATATCTTGATCCTTACCTGCTTTAACAAGTCCTTTCAAATTTTCTTCAAGTTCTTCTAGTTTCTGTTTACATTCTTTTTTGACCTCATTGTAATCATCCTCGTCCAATCTATCAGTTAAAAACAGATCTCTTGCCTTTGTTAACTTTTGGTTGACTTTCTCAATTTCTGCCATCACTGATCTTCTCTCGTCATCTACATTACCACAATATTTTTTGTAATTCCTTAAAAGTGCCACTTTTAGCAGGTCCTTATGTTCAGGTAAGATCTCATATTTTCTTAGATCATCTACGAACTTTTTGTTTAAATCATCAGAATTATGTCTGAATCCACATTTAGAATTACAGTGATAATAACTGTAAAATTTGGTGTTACCTTTTGAAGTACTCGCAGTCAATGTGTTACCGCAGCGAGGGCAGATTAAAATCCCGCGTAAAGGAAAACTTTCATTGCTCAAAACCTTGCTCTCTCCAACCTCAGTCCTACTCTTTCGGCTTTTCCCCTCCAGAACCCGCTGAACCTTCTCAAATAGCTCTTCGCTGATTAAAGGTACATGCTTCCCTTTAACGTAATGTGCAGGTTCATTCTCAAATTCCGCAATGAAAACTTTTCCGGCATATACCGGATTTCGGATAGCGACCATGAAGGCATTTCTGGTCAAATTTTTACCCTCTCTTTTATTCATAAGCACTCGAATGTGCTCAGAAGGCAATTCGCCTTTCGCAATTTCTTCAAATGCCCATATAATATTATCAGCCTCAGGATGTAAAACACCTATATATTTCCTTCCATCCTCAGTACATCTGTTTATATATCCGTATGGGGGTGTGCCCATTATCCGGCCTTCTTTTCGTGCCCTCCTCATTCCATAAAATACATTCAGAGCCCTCCTATCATTTTCAACTTCCGGAGTTGAGAGATATATCGCCAGTACGATCTTGTTCTCCGGGATCTTAAGGTCTAAAGGCTGTTCTATTGCTTGAGGCTCTACTTGTAAGCTCTCCAAAACACTGATCATATGATATGCATCCCCAGCATTTCTACTAAACCGATCCCACTTAGTAAATAGGATTAACCGTGGCTCCCGATCTTTCTTAGTCCTTTTCTTTAAATTTTTCAGATAAGCGCTCCATTGAGGTCGTTCAAAATTTTTAGCGGAATGATCCTCAAATATTACATTCTGAACTGCAATACCGTACTTTGCGCAATATCCCTTTAGCCGCTCTGCTTGATCTCGTTGTGAATAACCTTTGTCAGCCTGTTCATCTGTAGATACACGAATATACAGGTCGGCTATTTTGCTGCTATAGTTCTTTTTCATACGAATACATTTTACTTTGAATACTTTTAGGAATTAACATGAATGGACTGCTGTCCTCGTCTTCATAGGATGGAAATCTGAAATGTAACTCAGCTGTCCAAAATAACTTAGTCTTTCTCATTGGAAATTATTTATAATCTTGGCTATCGCGGTTAAACCAATAAGCTGAATGCTAATATTTTATCACCACGAAGAATATAACAAAATTACAAAAAATAGATTATTCCGGAGAGAAGAACTGTTTAATAGTGACCCTTGTTAGCATATGTAAAAAATCGAGCATTTCGATAGCTTCTTCTTCAGTAACTTTCTTACCGGTTTTGCGGACAGCCTCCATAAACTCGTCTAGGGAAATTTCTTCCAGCTCAATAAAAGCAGATTGCTTCAACATCTCAATGTTGAACTTTTTGTCTGGTTTGGAAGTTCCATATTTTTTCATATTAGCTGACACCTTACTGGTAAAGCTATCTTAAAATATTCCCAACAGATCAAGAATGGAAATAAAGTGACTAACTTTTCCTACAATTTCCTATGAATATTTGCTTTCATTTCATTACGGAAAACCGTAAATGCTTTTAAATACATTTACCTATTTTAGTGTATAAAAGCATATTCAAAATAACAGCGGATAATTATTAAGTAGATGGATATTTTTCTCGACTCTCTAAGGCATTGTTTTTTAACTGACATATTGGCCTTAAGGATTGGATGGATGAAGGCTCAAATTAGGTAAAATTCCAAATGTAAGGACAAGGATTTTTGTATAAATGGGACAATTTGTCGTTAAAAAACTTAGGGCATAATTACTGTGATCTACAAATTACAAATTATAAACATATGGCAACCAGTGTAATTGCAAGACAGAGCGGTGACGACTTCCAATCAAAATTTTTTTGGCTAAAAGCCTGTGGATTAAATCTTCCACATACATGCATCAAAAAAGTTGCATGGGAAATGGATTCTACCTTTGGATTCGACGACGTTGTGGTATATTATGAGCCAGCAGCCAAAGAATCAGGGTATGACGTGACAGAAGACTACTACCAAGTAAAATTCCATGTTGACCACAAAAGAGGATTTACTTGCGACGCGCTAATGGACCCGGAATTTATTGGAAATAAGACAGAATCAATTTTACAGAGATTACATAACAATTATAAAAGTGATCCAACTAATTTTGCTTCTAAACGGTACAATATCGTAAATACCTGGGGCTTGGACCACAGTGATAATCTACGACTATTACTTGGTAATAATGGAGGTATTCGACTTGATAATCTTTTTAAAAAAGGACCGAAATCCACAAATGGTAAAATAAGGGAAGCTTGGAAGGCTCATCTTGAAATTCATAGCGATGATGAATTGCGGGAAATACTGGCACCGTTAAGAATAATGCACAGTTTTGGGGATGAACGCCATGTAAAGGATCAACTAAATTCTAATCTTTTACTTTCGGGTTTGAAACCTATACCTGCAGATCAACACTCCAGCAAATATAATGACCTTATTCAAAAATTGCACGCATCAGGCAAAAATATCTTTACTAAAGATGAGCTATTCGACATTTTAAAAGCTGAGGAACTTTATATTGGGAAGGCTACTGATGAGGAAAACTATTTTAAGGTAGGGGTGCGTAGCTTTAGAAAAGGTGCAGAAAATTTGCATAATGAAGTTGATCAAATCAGCTGTTTTCTTCACTGCTTTTCGAGTAGATTTATTTTGGAAGAATATGCTGGAATGGAATTCATTAACGAACAAATAAAGGCCACTGCAGAGAAAATAATTGAAAATAAAAAACCTGTCCTATTACATCTAGATACGCACCTATCCCTAGCAACCTTATTAGGATCTCAGCTCAATCCTAAATATGGTGTTCCTGAAATAACTCTTGTACAAAAAACATTTAATGGTAAGAAGTTATGGAAAGCCGATACAGAAATCACACCTGCAGCGACTGGTCCTCATTGGACAATTACAGAGGAACAACTCAATAAACACGGTGATGAAACGGTCTTATCAATTAACGTGACACATGATATCATCGAAGATGTAAATAATTTTGTTAAAGAAAATCTCAGGAACGTAAAAGCAATTGTCCACGCAACCATACTGCCTAAAATTGGAGCTACTTCATTAATCGATGCCAATCACGCGGTTTCAGCACTCGAAGAACTAATAAATACAGTACGAACAGTGAAACGTAAATCCTCAGCGATGGGGAAAGTTCATTTATTTATTGCCGCACCAAATGCCCTAGCTTTCTATCTTGGTCAGAAGATCAGCTTACTTGGAAAAACGGCGCTATATGAGTTTGACTTTGAACAACAACGAAATGGTGGGTATCATGCCATTCTGGAAATATAATAACTTAATATTAAACCTATATGAAAATCAATTCGTATTTCAATGACTTTTTGTCAAATATCAGACTCACATCTTCGCAAAAAGATGATTTAAAAAGAGGACATAAGACATTACGCGACCGTCTTTCTGCAGATGATGAACTTAAAGACATCATTATTTCAACATTCCTACAGGGCAGTTACAGAAGGTCTACAGCTGTCCGACCTTTAAATGGTAAACGCGCAGATGTTGATGTGATAGTAGTCACCAACCTGGACCGAAATGAAATTACACCTCAGCAGTCCATTGAAAAATTTATCCCATTCGTAGAGAAACATTATAAGGGAAAGTATGAAATTCAAGGTCGATCTATTGGAATTGAACTATCTTACGTCGATCTGGATATTGTAATAACTTCTGCTCCGTCTGAATCAGATAGAGAACTTCTAAAATCAAGCAGTGTGACCTCAAGTCTAATGCTTGAAGATTTTACCAACGATTATGAATGGCGCCTGACAAAAGGATGGAGCGATCCTGATCCTATGAAATCTTTTAATTTTTTGGCAGAATCTGTAAAAAACCAAGCTGAGTGGAAAATGGAGCCTTTATGGATTCCGGACAGTGAAGCTGATTCCTGGGACCAAACTCATCCACTAGAGCAGATCCGTTGGACTAGAGACAAGAATAAAAATACAAACAAGCATTTTGTAAATATTGTTAAAGCATTAAAATGGTGGAGGACGCTGAAGCTAACTGACCTAAAATATCCAAAAGGTTATCCAATTGAACACATGATCGGTGATTGCTGTCCGGACGGTGTCACTTCTGTTGCCGAAGGTGTTTACAAGACACTGCAGGGAATAGTTGACACCTACAGTTCAGAGAGATTATGGGGGACTACTCCTGTCCTACCTGACCGAGGTGTACCAGAACACAATGTGTGGAAAAGAGTTTCCAATGATGATTTTATTTCATTTTATGATTCTGTGGAAGAATATGCGGCCCTGGCGAAGGAGGCATTGGAGGCTGAAACTTTAAAGGAGCAAGTAGAAAAGTGGAAAGAATTCTTTGGTGATAAATTTCCATCTTATGACGGAGATGACACTAAAAATACGCTATCCTCTGGCTCAGCTGGGTTTACAACAAGAAAAGAGAATACAGATGCTGGACCAGGTAGATTTGCATAATTTGGAGCCTACCGAAATATTAAAAGCTGCTCGCAGACGACTGGAGGATATTAAAGGTTATCAAATGCTGGAGGACTTGGTCTGGAACCACTTTGTAAAAAAGTGGAAAATGACCTTTAAGATATCCATTGAAAGCTCAGACCAAGACCTAGTGCCAAACGAAACCGTTTGGCATGTTTTAGTTGACCATAAATATCCCGCAGGCAATATTTTGGTGGTGCCTGACTGCAAAGATGGCATTACAACCACTTTTCAACATCAGGATTTTAATCATATCGTTAAAGATCGACCATGGTCCAGCGGTAAATTATGTCTCGACGAGAGTCAAGGAAGCTGGGGAAGAAAACAATATCTTACTGAACCGAAATCCACAACATCCAGACTTTATTGGCATATCGATAGATGTAAAAGCTGGCTGATCGCCGCCAGCAATAATACTTTGGTTGAAGATGGTGATCCCTTTGAATTGCCAGCATTCCCACCAAGACAAAAATACCAGCTTTTTTTTAACGAAAGCAGGGCTACTTTTGACAGCTGGTGTAAAAGTGATTATAAGGATGGAACTTTCACTTACAAGCAATTGAGGAAGGATATTTATGCAGTCCTTCAATTCAAAAGTGACAATTTTAGCCTGGAGCCGAATTGGGGTAAATACATTACAGATAACCAAAACGGCCATCAGCACGGTATTTGGCTACTTCTTGACAATATTCCTGTAATTAGCCCTTGGCAGATTCCCACTAATTTTGGAGAATTAATTGAGATATTAAATCTTCAAAAAATTGATCTGCTATCTACCTTTGTAAAACAAACACAGAATCTAAAGAGACAAGGCTTACATCCTAATGTTGTTTTTTTAGGTTTTCCTGTAGCAGAACGGATCGGACAGGACCATCATTTAATGCATTGGTTTGCGTTCACATATCCACAATTACCAAAAATAAAAGGATTCCGTCCCAATGCTATCGGCTTATCAAAACATCTTATTAAACTGGCCCTACAGCCTAATAAAAGAATAAACTGGATTAAAACAGATAACTGGAGTCAGGAACAATTAACAAATAGAGGTAGAATGACAAAAGATATGTCGGAAATGAAAGTATTGCTAATTGGAGCAGGATCAGTCGGCTCAATTTTCATTCAGTCATTGGTGAGACTTGGTATGAACGAAATTAAAGTAATAGATCCTGATACGATGGTAGCAGGAAATTTATCGCGCCACGTTTTGACTCTAGACTCTGTGGGTGTTCCGAAAGCCGAAGCATTATCAAATCATATGAACAGCATATTCCCTTCTGTACATAGCACATATGAAAATTCTTCACTTGAGGATGCCATCAGTCAAAATAAGCTAACATTATCAGATTTTGATATTATTATTGAAGCGACTGGTCAAGATTCCGTCATTGCTTTTCTCAATGACAGTTTGGTGGATTGCACATGTTTGTTTACATCCATATCAACAGGCTACATGGCAGACACTTTCTACCTCTATACGAGTCGCCTCAGAAGGGGTAAACAAAATTTTTTAATTGATTTTAATGCAAAATCTAAGAAGTGGCTGGAAATGGATGCAAAAAAGGTAAGTGGAGAAGAACAATTAATTGAAGGTATCGGTTGTTGGCACCCCTTATTCCCTGCTAGAATAGATGACATACAAATGCTTGCCGGTGCCGCAGTGAAAAGTTTTGAAAAGCAAATTTTTGATGGTGACACAGCTAAATTAACCATCATCCAAAAACAATATAACAACGATACATTTATAGGTATCAAAATATTCGAAGAATAACGATGGTCTACGCTAATATAGAAAATAATTTAAAAATTCATCTTTCCGAAGATCTACTTTTTGAACTACAAACGTATTGCACCCTGTCCGGACATTTAGAAACCGGAGGAATACTAATAGGACTATACACGGACAATAACATGTCCGCAAAAATTACGGCTGTCACCGGTCCACCCAGTGACTCTAAACATGGTAGAACAACATTTTTCAGAGGAACGAAGGGATTAAAAAAAACCTTAGACACCAACTGGAAAAAAGGTCAGTATTACCTCGGAGAATGGCATTATCATCCCTACGCATTACCCGACCCAAGCTTTCAGGATATCAACCAGATTAAGAAAATATCCACAGATCATAAATATCATTGTCCAGAACCATTGATGATTATTATCGGAATGGACGGAAAAAACTTCATAAACCGCATTTTTGCGTCTTTAAAAGGGCAAAATTTAATTGAGTTTCATCCGCTAGAAAGCATAACCACCTGATGTAAATTAAAATGATCCCGTTTCACTTGTATTTCCCCGAATTTCATGGTTTTTTCATTCTTTAATATGTTGCAAAGATCAAGAAGAAAACTTTCTGCGTTTTTTTTCATAAGCGCAATCGAAAATACACCCATTATTTAGTCTGATTTATCCATTCACTTAAAAATTCATTTACATCCAGGACATATTGCTCAGCATCAATTTTTGATTTTAACTGCCCAGCATGCGCTACGGCATTTCTGCGTATCCTGAGATCATCAATGTTTTCAATCAGCAAATCTCTCGGTCTATTGAAAATAACTGTCAATTCGGTTACCAAAAGCGCCAATTCAGCTGAAGAACAGCTTGAGCTTAGAGGACTGCTACCGAATTTAAATTTTTCCAATGACGATTGCATACCTCCTAACATCCATTTTTTAACAGGATCGACTCTGTAAAAAACTTTTTTCAACTCATTTTCAAGAGCTCTGCCATATTGCAGTATAACTGGAGAAAAGTCACTTGACAATGTAATCATATTTAATAAGAACTGACCTGATGCTAAATATTTGACGGTTGTAGTTTCGAGCTTCGACGTATCGAATAGAACTTCTAAGTTTGCTTGATAACGGGATATATCCATTCTCGCGTCAAACTCGTCAATCTTTTCCTCCAATGCGGAAATTTTCTCTTCACTATCCTCCAGATTGGTCTTCATCGATTCAAATTCCAACACAAAGTTATCTCTCCTGATATTGAGTAAGCTCAACTGTAAATTATTTGATTCGTCGAAGAATCCACCATCAAACACTTCGAATGGTATACTTCCATCATCTTTAATTTTAAGGACTTCAACCTGTTTATTCCCACCATTAATATTCTTAAAATGTCGAAGATAAAAAATTTTAACAAGGTCAACAGCATTTTGCGCTGCTACCAAATTTTGAAACTTACGAATTAAATACTCACTGTGAGTTTCGATAATCAACTGGATTTTGAATCGCTTGTTGGCTTCAAAGAACATTTCTGCAAGCAGTGACTGCCATTTTGGATGTAAATTCGTCTCCGGCTCTTCGATCAATAACATGCTAGGGTCAAAAATGTCCCTCCAATATTCACCTTTATCATCATATTCATGGACTTCCCTCTTATTTTTTTCGGCCAGAACACAAATCTGAATAAGCAATAAAATGAGCTGTTTTATTCCGTAACCAAAATCCACAAGCTCACGCTTCTCGCCATTCATATCAATTACAGAAACAAAAATTAACTGGTAATCTTGCTTAAAATCTATATAAAGCCTTTTCCCAATCTCAAAAGCTTGTAGGTATCTATTTAAAAATGAAGTGCTATCACCCTGTAATGGAAGGAAGCCCTTTAATAGGTTAATGAAAGGAGTATTTAATGATGCATTATAGATTCTTACATGCTGCTCCCTTACTGTAGAAAGGTAATTAACCGAAAACAGACGCTGCTCTAAGTGAGACATAGTCTGTATAAATGCATGCTCAATAACATTGTATTTTCTTTGATTACTAGGATCAACATCAATCCATTTTAGATTATCCCTTAAGATTTCAAGACAGCTGGAGTAAAAAACACCCTCAATCTCCAGTTGTGGATAAAAATATTCAGGGGGTTCAAAGTCTCGATCTGTCACTTTTAAGGAACCCCGAAGTACTTTTTTCTTTAAACCTTTACTAAGAAAACTCACCCATGCTTTTCTATCGGCTACTGGCTTGAATGAGCTCATTAATATAGACGGAATAACTCGAAACCCCTCCTTATCTAAAACTTTTTCTAACCAAGCTTTTTCGGTCTGATTATCTTGATGATAATCATAAATTTCCAAGCCGTCGCTTAAAATGGATTTTAATTTCGCAGTATTGATACTCCAATTAACAAGACCTACTGGAGGTTCTCCATCGGGTTTCCCAAAAATTCCGTATTTAATATAAAAATCCCTCTTTTTGTAGGTTGGATCGGCTTTCAGCTTTTCGTACTCTTCAATATCTTTTTTATACTTTCTCAGATCTCTGGCTTTGTCAGCTTTGGAAGCATTCTTATAAGCAAAAGAAAGGAGAACATCGCCATCCTGAGCGTCAGAAAGCTGCACCTCCCTTAATTTCGCCTTGTAAGGATCAGCTGGCAGTACCACGTACGTAAGTGAGATAAGTCCATGCCTTATCCCAAGGAAATTAAAGGGAAGTGAAACTGTTATTTTCTTCTTTGTTTTTTTGTAAAGTACATTTTCTAAATTTCCCAGCAGGTGTTCCTGTTCCGTGAGATCGAGTTCATAAGGAAAAACTTTTGCACTAACGCTATTTTTTAACAGCTGTAGCCCTTTGATTATTGAACTTTTCCCTGAATTATTCGTACCTGTCAATAAATTTATCGCAGAAAAGTTTTCAAGAATTCCTTGCTGATCATCAAAAATTCTGAAATTTTTAAGACCAAAAATGTTTACTGGTAGCATTAACAAATTTCATTAGTAAGATTAATTCTCTGCAACCTTAGTAGTTCTCCAAGTATTTACCTCAAATAAAACGGCCGCATCACCTGAATTATTCCAAACGGAACTCTTTAAATCCCAGTAGATAAAATATTTTTTGTTTTTTCCACCATTGATATCAGTTGATCTTTTAATGCCAACTTTTGAATAGAGGACCACTTCGTCACCTTTTTTTACTTCCTGGGGCTTGAACCAGAAAGTGTGCCTCATTTTGTTAGAAATTTTACCTTCATCAAGATATGTTGTGTCGGAAATGATAAAGTAATACAGATTTGTATCTTCCAAAACTGATAATTCAACACGCTCACTTTCCAATGTTCCGAAGTCCACGACCTGGTTGATTTTTAATTTCATAATAGATTATATAGCTTTTAAAGCAATTTATGAAAATTTCAAAGGATACCAAACACATTTAAAACCTTTCTAAATATTTTCCTAAATTTAAGTATGACTATACAGACCTCGTAATAAAAAAATATGTTTGAAATTGAAATTCAAGGCTTGAAAATTGCTGTATCTGAACATATAGTAAATGGCCAGCAGGTCTTTAGGCTTTCATTTGCCGATAATAGAAAACCCCTGGTCGTTGCGCGCGCGAAAACATGGAACGGTGATACATGGACAAGCATTCCGCAAGGCCGTCAGAAGGAGGCCGAAGAGTTTGGTAAAGAAATTAGTAAACACTTAAAAGAATAAAACTATGTGTTATTACAATGGACAACGCGTATCAAGGGAAGAATTCATCAGATTAATGGATCTCGAAAAAGCCGTTATGAACTATGATTTCCTTGATCAGGAAATACATGAAGGTTTTAATTACGGAAATATTGCTGTTTTAAGACCCACCGAAGACCGATGTAATTTCGATATCGTACAGATGGAATGGGGCTTTATACCATCCTATATAAAAAACAGAGAAGATGTCAAAAAAATGCGTTTTGGTTACAAGGACAGTACCGGTAAATGGCGTCAGCCCTACACGACATTGAATGCAAAAGGCGAAGAACTAATATTGATCGATGAAAATACTGGCCGTGAAAAAATGTTCCGGAAGGCAGCACTGGAAAGAAGATGTCTGATCTTATCCAGTGAGTTCTATGAATGGCGCCATATCCATCGACTGAACAAAAAAACCAACCTGCCACTTAAAACAGCTGATAAATATCCATACCATATCGGCTTAAAGGACAAGGCATATTTTTTTATCGCGGCCATATGGCAGAACTGGACTGATAAAGACACAGGGGAAACCGTCGATACTGTTGCCCTTGTAACCACCGAGGCCAATTCATTGATGAGACAGATTCATAACTCAAAGAACAGAATGCCAACAATGCTTCCTGACGAGCTTGCATGGGAATGGATGATGGAAGATCTAACAGAGCAGCGAATCACAGAAATTGCAACTTATCAGATTAAAGCTTCTGACATGGATGCCTATACGGTTGAAAAAGACTTCAGAACAACAGGAAGCCCATCAAAAGTATTTGTCTATTCCGAAGTCCCGGAGTTATCATATGAAGTTTAAAAGTAATCATCAATACAAATTAAATGATGCAACTTTTTTAATGGTTTGCTTTTCCTTATTTTGTAATTTTATAAGCAAATCAATATTATGGAAAGTACAGCACGAATTAAAGTTGATAAAGATATCAAGCCTTTGAAAGATCTTAAGTCTTGGAAACCTTTTGAGTTTATTGTTGGTGAAAAGTATTATGTCTCATTTCAAACGGGTTATGCAGTTCCTTGTAAATTGGTCGAGGTTTATCAAGAAGGACACCGTACGAGGCTTTTGATCGACTGTAAAAATCCAAGCTATAATGGAACTTATACTTTGTTTCAGGAAGAACTTGGACGTACACCAGAGGAAGCTGCGATCAATAAATTTGGACTTTTTTAGAAAGGTCCAGTTTTATTAAGTAATATCCCTTAGGCAGCTTGTATTTTTATGTCTTATTTCTCCGCAACTGCTTCAAATAATCCTGGATAGCTCTTCACTATACCTTGCTTATCCACAACAATTAATTCTACAATCATTAGGAATAATATTTCTGAAAACTTTAGCTGTATTATACAAAGGTCAGGGATGGGTGGCGAAGTGCTTTCCGACCCATCCGAGACTAATAATTAGGTAAGTGTGTTAGATCATCAAAAGATAAAACGGATCATAAATATTTGAATATCGCCAGGACCTTCGCAATGTAATCCTCAGCTGTATACCTATCGATCACATCATGGGTACACACAGCGTCATTATAGGTATGACCTGCACAGTTTCTGAGATCTTTTATATATCTAAAGGTATCAAATAGGCTTTCTGCATTATTGTAGTCACTCCAAAAACTTCTTAGAAAATTGGAAAATTCCAATACTAGTGGTACAGATTTATAATTGTACATAGCATTGCTTGTTGGCGATATGCTATGTAGTAATTCAAAGATTTGGGTCAAATTCCCGAACTTATAATCAGTAGTGGAATTTTTGCTATAATTCTTCAAGTGATCGATCATTACATTATTTCCATTAATTAGAATTGTGCCACTGCCATTTCCCCTAGGTAGCGGTAAATTATCAATAATGTGATTAATTTTGTCTTTATAGTGCACATCTTCTGACCATATAGTCACGGTCGAACTGTCGATATAGTTCGTGAAATCATCCATCCATTTGATCATTTCAAATTCCACTGCACGACCAAACTGTATGATAACAGGAGCAAAATCGGCGTCATTGTCTAACGTTATCAATAGGAATTTACCTGTTGCTAAATATTGTAGCGTTTTATTATTATCGATTTTGCTTTCATCAACTAATAATTTTACTTCTGCTACGTATTTTGAATAATCGGTTTTTTCCAGGAAACGATCAATCATTTGCTGCTGTTGCTCTAACCCTAGCTGTAATTCAGATTCTATCTTATCTTTCTGCCTTTTGACTTCATTGATTTCTTCTTTAAGCTTGGCATGATCAGAATATGCACCTTCCAATTTATGCTGCAGCTGTTCCAATTCTCTATTTTTTTTATCAAGAGCAGTTTTGGACGCTATTTGCTTTTCTTTTATTTCGTCATAATCTTCAATAAAATGGTTTCTTTGAATGTTGAACAAGCTTAGCTTTAGATTATTCTGCTCATCAAAGAATCCCTTGCCAAAATATTGTTCATAGTCTATACTGCCATCTTTCTCAATCTTTACGTGACTGATATAATTTTGTTTGAAACCTGCTTTAACGTCATGGGGCTGATTAAAATAATACATCTTGACCTCACTGGGAGAAATTACTTTGTTGCCTATGTATTCCTGGAATTTATAGATAAGATATTCACTATGGGTTTCAATGAGAAATTGGATATTGAACCTGCTGGCGGCATCTATAAATAACTCTGCCATTTTTGACTGTAAAGATGGATGAAGATTGGCCTCCGGTTCTTCTATCAAAAGCGTCGATGGCATAAAATAAGTAGCTTCCTTTTCATAATAACCCTCATTACCATTAAAGTCGTATTCATGGTTCCTTTGGTACATAAAGGCAAGCGTAGCTATCTTCAGTATGATAGGAAGAAGTTGTGACACACCGTATCCCAGATCGACCAATGCTGTCCTTGTACCGTCAAAATTTATTAGGAAAATTTTGGTCATACCGATAGATTCATCCCTATCCACTGACAGTTCTTTTCCTATATTGAAACCTTTATTTTTGATTTCACCATTTTTATCCTTAAATTCTCCCTTGCCGATCCAGAAATTGACAAAATCCTGTATTTGTGGATAGCTTTCTAGATAGATAGATGTGAAATCCCTTACGATCTGTACGTCTTCCCCATTCTGCTCGTCTATAAACCATGCCCTATTTCTTCCGCGTGCAGTTGGCAAAAAATGGATTCGATTTAAACTCTCAACCTTTTTCTTGACAATTTCCGTAAAATCTTTTTCTATGGCCTGCGACAGATCTGAATAAATATCACTACTATCTGTTGTTTGAATCCAGGGCGAGTCGAAAATACTTTGTACGCTTGCTTCGTTACTGCCACTCTCCTCCTTGGATTCGGCTATCACAATGTCTCTACAGACGCCATAATACGTTCGGGAAAAGTTGTCATGGAAACAATTTAAGATCTTTTCATGATTGTTTTCTTTTCCATTAAGAAGTGATGTCGTGACCATCTCTTCTATTTCAGACAGTTTTGACTTTTCGTGCTCCGATAATCCCGAATAGTTGGAAAATATGCTTTTTCCAGCTACCCTTTTTTTAAGAAAGTCTTTATAACTCTCGCGCTCGTAGGAAAAAAAGTTTTTCTCAAGCGAAATGGATTTGTATTTATCGATTCTACTAAAAAGGTTAATACTGCAAATATCGACAGTCTCTTCATCCGGCTCTGATTTTTTCATCTCCTTTAAAGGATTCTTTAAGATGAGCCTGATGATTTCTTTCAGATCAATACTTGTGGACATTTCCCAGTAATCGGCTTCTTCATGACCGTATCTGAATGCAATCACATTGGACCAGTGCAAATATTTACCTTTCCTTACAATCGCAATACTTTTGATATCATGGTTTACCACATCCTCTTCGATGGCACCTTTTCTATAGATAAAGCGGTTCAGTCCATACCTGATCTCAAGCATTGCATCTATTTCTCTACTTCCGCCGATTTTAATCGGAAATGCAAATACTAGATCTGAATCATCCTCAAAAATAGGCCTTTCCGTGGTTTGTGAACTATACTTCTTATGGAAATTAGAAATCCTTGAGTACATTTGCTCGCTCTGTTGATTCGAGTCTTTATAATGCTGCAATGCTTCCCGGTTAAAAATACGTTCCATATTTCCCAGTTCATGTTGCATATTCTTAAAATCCAGGTGTTGCGAAACAATCCCGTCTTTGTAATTGTGGACCATGAACTGAATTGCTTTAAAAACAGAGCTTTTTCCAGCATTATTTGACCCAGTAATAATCGTAATAGGTCCAAACTCAAGATTTTCCTTCTTGCTAAATGTCCTAAAATTCTGTAGGCCAATTCCCTCTAAATTTGGCATTATGATAGTTTAATATTTTATAAATTATGTATTTGAAGAGTCTTTGAAGCAACTTTAATTAAAAAATCACTACACCACACTTCGAGATGAATTATACCATGCTTTGCAGCACAATATATAACCTGGTTCAAGATCCCTACTTCTACTCCTTTGTTTCCGCAAACTGCACTTACTGAAAATTAAATGCTATACAGTGTCAGGAATCTAATTAACGGTAAATGTGCCATTCCCCTTAAGGATCAGAAAAGAACCCTGTTTCACATTTTTTCTGATACCGCTGAACTTGCTAAAACTGCCCGTCAGCACCATCTGTTCATACCGTGTGGAATCAGCAGATTCCCAGTCCATTCCGCAGGGAACACCTTGAGCCCTCACGCTGTCCGCCGTCATTTTAGAATCCAGGTTTGCCCGCTCTAGCCTTGCATAACTGATGCGCATACATCCGCCTGGGTCCTTTGCAACAAGATAAAATAGCTTTATTGGTTCCTTACTGTCGGGTAACTTAAGGTCAAACTGTTCCGTAATGGTATCGCCTGCCACTTTCCAGTCCGCATGGCCTGTGGCAAAGTCTTTCTCAAAAAATATTTTGGAATTTGTGCTGTTAGTGCATGCTGATGCAACTAGGTACAATAGGAACATGCCTATCACTTTTTTAACTGTTTTCATATTTTTAGGTTATTAGCTGACACTAATTTAAAAAAAAAATCATTTTTATCTGCTTAAAACATAAAGAAAGTGATACTTGCTGGGATTGGCCCCTAAACTCAAAAAAATAAGCAAAATACTGAGGTCACTGACCTTTGTCAGTACATATTGAAATCAGCATTGCACCTCGAAAAGGTGACATAAGTGTCTTCGTCAAAAAACTGAAAATCTATATTTATTACAATCAAGTAAATAAGTGATTTCCATATTTTTTTATCGTGTTTTACGAATTACGCAATAACCAAAATTTGCTTAGTAAACTATTAGAAGGCTCGTCTTAACAATTTCACTCACATCCTTAATAAATATGGTATTGAAAAAAATACAAAACATGCTCAAAACCTCGATTCGCTTGGACCTCATCAATAAGATCTGTCAGATGGTCTGTTATGTAACTGGTGCTATACTTTCCATTTTGCCGATTACAATGCACCAAAAACCAATCCCGTCGTTCCACCAAAAAAGCCCGTGAAAATATTTGCAGTATATTCTGCGGTTAGAGATTCATTGATGAACCTTAGCGCAATATCTATATATTAAGAAAATGCCTGATACTGTTGATAATGGACCGTGCTGGTTTTTTTTTTTAAATCTACAATTCGATGTGATTCAGTGATATTACGGAGCTTTATATAATTTTCAAAACTAAAGTAGGTATTTTCATTGCCGTATTTTTCAAGACAAATCACATAATAATTGGTCTGAAAATCTTCGATTGCGTATTCCTCCTTATTGATAATATCTGCCCATTGATAAATTTTTTCAAGCAGGTCTCGTTTGAGCAGGTTTTCCAGCGGATCATTCAGATCCTGATCCTCCAATACCCTCAAACAGCAATCAATTGTTTCTAAATTCAGCATTAAATCGAATTCTCTTTTTTGCGGGAAATCTTTAAAAGAATAACCAAAATAACCCTCCGTAATGCAGCGTCTTTCGACCGGGTGCATTTTCAAATACTTGTATAACAATCCAGCCTCAATATCATTGATGCTAACTCTTATGCGAATATCATATAGAACTTCCATTACAAATATTTATACAAAAAACTTTCTTGCGATCGGTACGTCAGATAGTGGGCGTTTGACCGGCGGCGTTAAAAATTCTTATTGATACCCAAGACGATATGGAAAGGTATCAGCTTCTGCGTGTACAGGCTCTCACTGATATTATCGATAGAATACTTAGTTATGCTATTGGAATTCAGCAAATTATTCCCCTGCAGATAAATATCGCTATTGTATTTTTTCCACGTGTAGTTAAGCTTGATATCCCAAAAATGAGTTGGATCCTGACCGGTATTCCCAAATTTATAATATTCCATCGACGACTCGATCCTGAACATTGGACTTACCCTAAAATATACATTCGCGAAGGCTTTTTGATCCTGATAATTGTTTGAGTTTACATCCGAGACAATCTTATTGAAGGCGATCTCATAACCGAGTTCATAATTGAAAAATCCCATAAAACCTGATTTCATCTCGAAACCTGTTTTGAGGTTAGAAAACCGTGATTTGATCAGAGGCCCGCTATTGATGCTGTTTTCATATTCCGAATCCGAATAAGAACCTAAAAGACTTATTCTGGTCTTGATAAAATTCAGGTATTTGCGAAGTTCCAGGTTAGCGGAAAACGTGCTGTTATCTTTTACCAGGATCGCCTGACTGAACGTAAAAGTTGGATTCACGATCATATTATTTGAAAGGTAGCTGTCATTTTTTGAAAAATTTGCGTTAAAGGACAGATATTGCGAGCTGATCTGCCCAACGTTATAGCTCAAGTTAAAACTGTAGCTTGGTAGCATTGAAAACCCTACCTCACTCTTGTTAAAATTTCTGTTTCCCTGATAAATGTATCCAGTATAGACATCGTTGATGCCTACTGTTGAAAATTTTCTGGATGCGCTTAAACTAATATTTCCGGTCCTGCTGTTTTCATACCCAATATTGACGGTCGGAAACAGATGAAATCCTGCTGTATTCTCGTCTCTGAGATCGGAGTAAATAAACTGACCCAGCATCGTCAAGCCATAACGCCATTTTTTGCTTTTCCGCAGGTATTTTCCCTGGGCAAACAGGTTATTCTGTTCAAGCGACACATCATTGCTAAAACCCCGGTCATCGTAATTAACCTTATTGTTGTCCGTATCAAAAAGTGAAAGATCTGAAGATAACCGGTTCCTCCGGTATTCATTACCGGCCTGAATCTCAACCGATTCCTTTTCCGAATATTTTTTAAGATAGGAAACTTTAACTCCACCAAAATTCATTTTTGAGCTAATGGTCTGCCGGGATTTTCTGACGTCCGGATTACCAGTGACTTTTTGGAATACATCATTATCATCAGTAAAATCATAAGGCCTATCCTGAAAAATATATCTTGCAACAGCAACTACAGCCTTGGAAGAGTCAATTTTCTTGGTATAGACGAATTTATTCTCAGTAGACAACAACCTGTTGGTTCCTATCTGTTTATTCAGCTGTTCATTGAAGACAAAAATATTATCGTTGTTTTCTTTCATGGATGATGTTTTACTGTAAAACTGAAAATTCGAATTATTCCTGAATTCCTTTGAAATTTCCAGTTTTCCGACCAGATTCGTGTTGTTCTGTTTCCAGGTCTTATCCTCCACGTTTGCGAAATTTTGTCCCGCATAGTTGAACCGGTAAAAACTGGAGATGTAATTTCTATTCTCGATGTCGTTGAATACAGTGATGAATTTAATTTTCCAGTCATTCTTGAAGTTGTAGATATAATTCAGTGAACCCAGCTTATCATTGTTGAAATTGGTACGCTTATCCTGAAAGATGCTGTTTTTTTGATGAAGATTCACAACCGACAGTATACCCACGTTCGTCCCCACATTCTCAACCTCATTCTCCGAAGCCGGATCTATCAGGTATTCAACGCCTTTCATTTCGTTCAGTCCAAGATTGTTCGCATTAAGAAGAAAATAGACCTTTCGTCTCTTGTTGAAATTCATCACGTTGACCTTCCCCTGTCTCATGTCCTCTTTGTAGCTTGTCGAAGCAAGCAGTAAATTCCCGAACCATTTTCCCTTCGCATCTTCTTTTAGTGTAAGATTAAGGGCGATACGGTTTGTATTTTCGATGTTCTTTAGCAGTTTATTCTTGGAGTAGTTCTCCAGCACCTGAACTTTTTCAAGGGGTTTGGAAGGCATATTCTGTGTAAGGGTCTGATAACCTTTTTCAAAGAGGTCATCATTTTCTATCATGACCCGCTCTACCTCCCTGTTCCTGAATTTTATTTTTCCGTCACTTTCAACCGTGATGCCGGGAAGTTTTTTTAGCAGTTCTTCCACATTGCGTTCTGTTCCACTGGAGAAACTCTGCACATTATATTCTGTCGTATCTTTTTTTTGCCTGATCGGTGTGTTTCTGGTAATGACAACTTCTTTGATTTCCTTGATTTTATCCCTGCTAAGTTCGATAGCGTTAAGATCAATAACCGAATTCTTTTTGATGAACGAGATAGGAATATTTTTCTTTTCATGCCCCGCCGCGGTAACCTGCACGTTAAAGCTGCCATACTGATCCGTATTTAACGAAAAGCTTCCGTCCTTATTGCTAAAGACGAAAGCTATGATATTATCATGTGTATCCGTAAGAATGATACTGGCTCTAAGGAGCGGCTGCTTACTATCTGAAAGTACAGTTCCTGCAATCTTCGTTTGCGCGGAGATCTTAAGAATTAGTATAAAGAATAATAAACATAAATATTTCATTAAGGCTTCTTGGTGTCAGGTTCCCATTCAAAGTGGGTTTCCATTGACATCTCTCTGATGTTGGGCACTTCGTACTCGGTTCCTGCTGGCAATGCAGCGATAGATTTATTCATATCGTCCCGCAAGATAACATTTTCCAATTCTATCATTTTTTTGAACGGCATGACGGGGTCAGTCGTTTTTTTCTCAAAAATTGCTAGAATTTTAGGTGGAAACTTATCCTGCGAATTTAATGAAATTGTTTTTGCAGTACCTCTTATAAAACCATCTTTATCCTGAAATTCCAGAATAACACCAGGTAGTCCCTTAAGTTTCCAAGGAAACACTTCGACATTTAGATCCTTGGTGAACCATACCGTATATTCTCTTCCCCTAAAATTGGCGGTGGCCAAAAAGGCTTTGTAACCGAGAATATCCTTTGATTCCTTCGAGATCTTCCAGTCAAGGTTCTTCAGCTTTTCGGAAGCTAATCTCGGGAGCGGCTGCTTTTCATTTTTCGGAACCATGTACACCCGCTGGTAGAGATTTTCACTGGAAAGATCATAGTCATAGACATGATACGGATTAATTGATGTAAAGTCAGTTTCTATTAATTTTTTATAACTAACAGACGGATCACTGGCAAAGAAAAAATAGGAGTTTTTTTGATCACTTATGACAAATGATTTTAAATTACTCATATGGGCAAAAGTATAATCGTACTCCACGATAATCTTATCCTGAGCGTCAGCATATCCAAAAATGGTCAGCAATAAAAAAATTAATACGTTTTTTAAGGCCATAGATCAATATAAGGATGTAATTGATGAACATAGGTCGTTGTGGTAGAACCCTCAAGTTGTCCAGATGCGCACGGAGCCGAGACTCTCGGTCCCACAGAAGCACTGATGTAGTTCCCCTGATGGTCTTCATATTGTGTAACTGTCTGCGTGAAACAGCCAGCAAGCTTCTTTACGTTAACTTTTTTCACTCCTGGAGCGGCATATGTTAAGCCACTTAAACCCAGAACAGTCGCTGTTAAAATGATTCTTTTCATATTTTTTTATTTTATTCTATGGACATGATGTCGCTTGGTTAGGATCTGAGCCTGGGTTCCATCCACCCTCTGTTCTGACTTCGTAATAAGTGGAGGTTGAGCCTTCCGCCTGTCCCTGTCTGCAATTGACAGTATATTTTGGACTAGCCGAAGAATATAGATACTGTCCGCACGTATTTTCAACGTTTACAATAACTTGCGCGTAGCAGTTTCCTTTGAAACACTGATCCTGATCAAGATCCTTTTCGATCTCAATGGTGTTAGCAAGAGCAAACGATGATGATCCTGCAATTAGAAATAAACCTAAAATGAGTTTTTTCATAAGATAAGATTTTTGTTGTTTATTGGTAATTACACATATTCCTTACTCAATGAGTAATGGTTTTTATTTTTTAATCTGCTTTTCTTACAGATCAATAACTGATCTATATGGCTGTTAAGGAAAACCTAGCCAATACACAGCAAGCGGAGAGATCTGATGGACATAAGTTGTCTGGGTTGAGCCTTCAAGCTGTCCCTGCGCGCACTCAACTGACACTCTCGGCCCAACAGAAGAACTTACGTAGTTGCCCTGAAGATCTTCATATTGGGTTACTGTCTGCGTAAAGCATCCGGCAAGCCTCTTTTCAGCGGCCACTTTTTTTACAATAGGTGAAGAAGCATAAGATAAACCAGCAAACCCTAAAACGGTCACTGTCAAAATGAATTTTTTCATAGATTTTAATTTAATTATGGTTGGATTAGTTACAGCTTGATGGTGTTTGCAAGCACGTTAGAAATCGTGCATGACAGTGGGGATAATCCCAGGAAGAGTTTTTTCATAAGTTTTTAGTTATTTATTGGTGGTCAAATATATAAATTTTTATCACACAAAAATGATATTTTTAACTTATATTTAATATTTTATGTAATATTTTCCCCTAAAGACCGCCAATACGGCATTTTATAAAATACTTACTTCACCAGTCTTAGATAAAATACAAGCTATTATTGCTTCCAATAAAACAATTTTCAATAAAACATTGCCTTCTGAAATAGAGGGTCTCCACTCTTAGCGCTTACAATTAAAAAAGTGAATAATTTTATTAAATGGGCTTACGAATTAGGGCTGATTCTGCGAGTAAGGACAGTGCTGCAATTTCAAAAGAAAAGGCAGGAAAATCGACATTGCAGTAGATACAGACAGCTAAGAAATAGACATCGAATAGTCGGTAGCTAAAAATTTTAGGGGTATTTTATTGAGATGCATTGGCCATCACGATACGTTTTTATTATTTGAACAGGGCCATTTTCTGAATAATTCCATTCCCCGTTTCTCGTGCCGTTGATATAGTACCCGTCCTCCATCATGTTTCTGTTGAGGGTAATATCATAACGTTTTTCAATCCAATAGCCATTTTTTAAGTGATTTTTGCATAAGCCCTTTAGCTGGTAATCGCCCCATTTTTTATCAACTGACGGTGTGCTCAGGTAATCAAGGTACAGACCGTCTTTAACCTCATACTTTAAAATTCTATTAGCTGCAGGTGTCTTAAAATGGGTAGTGATTAGGCTTTGTTTGATCTCACTGTATCGTTGATATGTTTCTTCCGAATGTAATGCTTCATAAAGTAACAAACTACTATATTCTGCAGTCGACAAGTCATTAATGAGCAGAACAGCCTGATAATCTCCATCCTCGTAATTAACTTTTATATAAAAGCCCTTAAAATATGTTTCTCCAATAACCAGATCTTTATATTTATAAAATTGAAGTAAGGTATCATTAGATGAAACAAACAGATCCCACATAAAAGGTCTTTCTACATCTCTTTCCAGAGCGTGCCTCAATCTCTTTCGCAACTCAATGATACTATCCTGTGCCGTTATTATTTTTTGAATGGCATCTTTATCAATACCTCTCACTAAAGTTGAATCCGGCGCAGAAATTTTATTAGTATTGTTCCCTTTGTTTGTGAGAAAAAGGGAAAAAAATATGCCAGTAATAATAAAACGTAACATAAATTCCTCTTTACTATATCTATAAATACGTATCACGATAAATTGGCCGTCCCATGTCCCTGCATTCCTTTGCATAGCATGAATTCCACCTGATAATCTCCGCACTTTCTCTTCCAATAATTTCTTAAGACGGTGCTTGGAGTAATGAACACTTTGCTAAAATCGAGCTATCGTTCACACTATTCTGTTGCTTCTAACTTTGCACCAGTTAGCTTATAATGCAAGATAACAATTTAATATTTCAAAATCTGTACTTCCCAAATTTTTAAAACATGAAAGAACATAAGGGTTTCCATTCACTAGTCGGAGACAGATCCACATAACTTTACCAGTGCTATCCCAACGAATTTCTAAATGGCCCTCGCACTAGAAAATTATACTGAGTATATCAAATAGCTATTATATCATCTGAAGAATAGGGGTAGCTGCTTTATCTGTTTTGCTGGCGTGTGTCTCAAAGCAACGGTCTTTGTGCTACAAATCATCATACATGAGGCCTTTCCACGTCAATCCCTCACGCGAAGTCATATTCTTTTTAATCACTGTTTTCAGATAAACTCTAAGTTTCTTGCCATTCACGGAAAAGCACATTTCCTCCAGCGCAAAGCCCTTAGCAAAAAAGAGCTTTTTATGCCGCCCATCATAGCAAATCGAAAGCTATCCAGATCCTGTCCCATCGGCCAAAACCTTTCAATTACCTATGAAATAAAACTGCCTTTAAAACGCCTGAGAATCTATTGGTTGGATAAAAATTTGGAAATCACTTTTTATCAAAAGAACAGTCGAAAAAGACATTCAAAGGTACATCGTGCAGCCAACCCGCATCCCGCAAAAGACTACGGCATAAACACGTGCCGCCCCCCTTTCCCATCCTTTATTCCGTTTCCTTTTGCCTTACAGCAATTGCCCGATTTACTGATTGACTTTCTTTTTTTTCCTGTTTTTTCTTTTGAAAAAAATGATTCGGGGCCGAGGCTCAGCAGGACAGGAAGAATGAAAAACTTAACAGGATTGTAGAACAACTAAAACAAAAAGTTATGAACATTTCAGGAAGACTGACACAAGATGCAACGGTCAGTAAAACAACAACAGGTAAGGAAGTGGTAAACTTCAGTGTAGCGGTAAATGATGGCTACAAAAACAGACAAGGGGAATGGGTGGACAATACCGCATTTATTGAATGTGCCTACTGGCGAAGCGCAAAGCCTGCTTCTTGGCTCAAACAGGGGCTATATGTCGAACTAACGGGGCAGATCAGTGCAAGGGCGTGGACTGGAAAGGACGGCAACCTAAAAGCAGGGCTGAACTTCACAACCTCCAATATAAAACCCGCATGGGGTACAGCATCGGAAAAAGATTCCGTACACGCTAGTATAAAACAGGAACCTGTTAACACTGCCAAAGAGGACGAAAAAGACGACCTCCCATTCTAAGCAGGACAGCGCAAAATCAAATCATTTTTAACCCTTTAATAAATAGAAATCATGGGACATAATTTAAATTTCAACAATAGAACAGGCAGATATTCATTTTTCAGTGTTAAGGAAAAGGCTTGGCACGGCTTGGGGCAGATCGTGCAGGACTACCCGACCAGTGCCGAAGCAATTAGACACGCAGGACTGGACTACGAGGTGCAAAAAAGCCCTCTTTATACCAAAGGTTCGGGCATAGTGGAAATTTCTGACGGCATCGTTATACAGGACACTGAAATTGAGGTGCCTAACTATTTTGCCAATATCCGCACGGATAACAATACCGTACTCGGTGTAGTGGGTAGAGACTACCACATCGTTCAGAATAAAGATGCCTTTTCATTTTTTGATTCTATCGTAGGCGGTGGCAGTGGAATACTGTACGAAACCGCAGGGGCACTCGGACAGGGCGAACGCATATTCATTACCGCAAAACTTCCTAACTATATCCGCATTGGAAATTCAGACGATGTCATTGAAAAATACATCTTCCTGACCACAAGCCATGACGGAAGCGGAAGCATAACGGCAGCCTTCACCCCCATCCGCATCGTCTGTCAGAACACGCTGAACGCATCACTCCGAAATATGAGCAACGTTGTACGCATCAAACATACCGCAGGGGCTAAACAACGGCTCAATGATGCACATAAAGTCATGGGACTGGCGAATAATATGACCACGCAGATGGACGGAATTTTTAACCACTGGGCAACAATAAAAATCAAGGACAGCGAGGTCAGAAAATTAATACAGCTTGCCTTATGCCCGAACAAGGAATCATATAACCTGCTCAAAAAAGGTGCGGAGGACGAACTCTCAACAATGTTTAAAAATACCGTGGATGATGCATTCGCCTATGCCATGATGAACGACACACAGCAACTGGAAACGACCAAAGGAACCCTGTTCGGAGCATACAATGCCGTCACTGGCTATTTTCAGAATGTCCGCAATTACAAGGATGGAGAAGCGAAGTTACAGAGCATTGTACTTGGTGGTACTGCACAACTTAAATCACAAAAGGCGTTTGACCTCTGCACTTCATTTGAAAAGATAGGAACGGACATATTTCAGTTGAATTAAGCAAATCTTAACAGGTGGCAGGATTGTAAAAAACTGCCACCTACTTAAAACACACGATCATGAAAGCATTAACAGAAATGAACAAGACGGAAAGGGCGTTTGCGGTGGCAAGGCTTTTCCCCGATCACCTTGGAACGTTGACCGACTTTATAAAAACTGAAATCGCCCACTTACGGGAAAAAGAGCAGGATATCAGAAAAGCGTGGCCACCCAATTGCGTTGCAAGTGCTGATTATTGGTACAGGCTTGTTGAAAATGCCGAGCAGACAATCGAAAAATTCGGTGTTCTACTTTACAGAAACCCGAGGATTTTTGCAGACCAATTTTTCTATCAGGACAACAGCGTTTTTGGTATCCACTGCCTGATCAGACTGGCAGGTTCGCAGGACTTACCACCCATGCTGAGACTGGCAATAGAACTCTATTTCGGGGACGACAAGGTGGTCACCATCGACTTTAAAAAGAAACCTTAAAATTAAAAAAATGAAAAACTTACAGAAAATGAACAATTTGGATAGGGCGTATTTACTCGCAAATCTATTTCCCGATGAACTGAAAGCGCTGACCGAGTTCATGAAAAAGGAAGCCGACCTATTCACGGAAAATCGGGAGCAGGTCTATGCGCAGTGGACAGAAAAAAATATAGATGCTGACCTCTGGTTTAGGTTTATAGCAAATTTTCAGAACAGCTACAAAAGGAGCGCTACAAGACTGTACAGAAATAAAAAAACGTTTAGGGATCAATTATTTGACGGCTACGATTCCCTGTTTACTTTACACGCTATCCTGCATTATACCGAGAAGAAAGAATGCAGCACTGAATTGAAGTATGCCATATACATGCTGTTTGGAACAAGGAAACTCATTGAAATCAACTTCAATACTTCGCCATGAAAAAATCAGCTAAAATGACGGATGTCATGCTTTTAAAAGCATTCAGCGAGAAAGGGCGGAATAATCACGAGGTAGCCATTATCCCCCTTTGGGGGGACTGGCTACAAAAGTCAGTGGAGACAACAGACCTGCTCGAACTGCTGAACGTGGAATCCTTTTCGGGCTACATCGCCCGAAAAGATCACGGCATTTCTTTCCTGCTGTGCAGGACAGCTAAAATACCATTCTACGAGCAGTGGCTCGATGGAAATGAAATTGCTTTCTTGGAAGCTCAGGCAAGCGAAATAGAACAGCTATGCAGGCATTTTGACTGCATCAAAAGTGACAGCCTTCGGGTGCATCCGAGCGGGATGGCAAATTATGAAGCATTTGAGGACATGAAATTCAGAACGGTTGATTTCGACCTCAGACTGATACAGGAAATACTAACCTCAAAAAATTAAACATCATGACACGATCAAACTTACATATCACCTTATCAAACGGAAAGCAGGTTATCTGTGTTGCCGATAGTTCGAGCGCACCCGAACAGGGCTACATCGTAGAGCAATTACTCATCCCCCTACTCAGCTTAAACAACAGTCATAGCGAAATTGAACTGCTTAAAAAACACTGTACAATGGACGAGAGGCGAGCCAATGCAGATTACCGCTATTATATCAATTTGGTAGATAAAGAGGTAACCATGTTCGAGGAACATTTTAATTACACTACGGAGAAGTTCAGAAAAGGGAAAGAGATAACGCAACGCTATACAAGCTACGTAGAAAATCTAAATACCAAAGATCATGAATAGTCAAACTGATACTGAACCGCAAGCATTACACACAGTTGCTGAAATGCTGATGCAATTCGGACTTCTTCACGTTCTGAACATTCGCCAAGAAGACCGGAAACAACTTCAAATGGTTAGGGAATGCCTTGAAAAAATAATCCATGACAACGGCTTCCGCATGAACTACGACAGGAATATAAAAAACAATCTCATAAAAATTAAAAATGGAAACACTGGCAAAATATAAGTTCGCAGACTGGCTCTATAACAGGTTTGTGGAAAATTACAAAAATCAGAACATTGCCGAAGCATTTACCTTCTTGGATATTCTTTCACGGTATCAGATGTTCGCAATGGAAGTGCGTAAACTTTCCGATCAGCGCAGGCATATCAAAGAACTATATCGGGATATTCAAAAGGCACTAAAAAATGGAACGGCACATAAACTATTTCTCACAGGCGAGGAAGGAGCAGCACAATTTAAAAGGGAAATGAAAGCCTATGAAAATTACCTGCGGGAACAAGGCTTTTCAGAATCCTATATCACAGAATGCGTAAGCGATAAAGCAATGAACTATTATGGAAACAGCTAATTTTTTCAGACAGATTGCGAAAATGGACATTAACAGCAAATTGACGCTATCCATTACAAAGGCAACAGAAAGCACGATACTCGTATCTATCTTGATTGAAAACGACAGTTGCGGGGACAAAGCGAAGAATATCATTCCCCCTTTTAACCTGAAAGGAAGCCCCGAAGAACTGGACAGCGGATTCTTTGAACACATCAAAAAGCCAGTTCAGATGGCAGACGGACTGATTTCAAATATGCAGAACTTTCTTAAAGGTCTGGAGACGGCTCAGGCGAGTTCCGCAATGGAAAAACAGAAATCAGACAAAGAAAAGGCTAAGGGCAAAAAATACGGCGAAGCAGTCCAAAAAGCCGATGCCCTCGCTAATGCAGGTAAATACAAGGAAGCTTGGTCTGCTCTGCCAAAAGTCGCGGAATATCCTGAGCATAAAGAAGAAATCAGAAAAAAACAGGACAGCTACGAAAAACAGTTTGTCCCCGATCTCTGGTCAGCTTCGGAGCCAAAAGCAGAACAGCCCGAACAACAGGAGTTTAACCCTTAAAATACAATATTATGTTAGTAGCAACAACACTTCAGCGGGTATTTATCCTCAAAGAAAAAGAACAGGAGATCAGGCTTGATGATCCTGAACCGAAATGGAATCTACAGGCGGTACTCAATTTTTATTCGAGCAACTACCCTGCCCTGACCACAGCGAAAATTTCACGTCCGACAATCGTTGACGATATCGTAGAATATCGCTTCGAGACGGTAATCGGAACAAAAGGTTAATCCAAAATTCAAAACCCATGAACCATGCAACAAAAATATCCGCAGACGGTAAAACTTCCTACTCTCGAAAGCCAGTCACAACTGCACCGCCAGTTGGGCGAGTTCACGAAATGGATGAAACGTCCAAAAGATGCAGGCGAACTCCGCAGGGACAGACGGCAGTCCGTACCACCTGCGATGTTACCAATGCCTTTTTGAAAGTGCAATTCTATTCTAGGTTGCAGGAGCCTGAAATTGGAGAAAAACACCACAGTACCAAATTGGAGAGGGAATTTTATCAGTCCCTCTCCATGATCTCCAAAAAACTGAATATTTCGGTACAGGATTGTAAAAGCCTTCCGTTTCCGTACAACGTTTCTGAATCGCTCAAACATTTTAAAGAGCAACTTAAAATCCATACCAAGGACTGGAAAGAAATTAGGTTGGTCAACGATGGAACAAGTACATTTTTTGCTCGGGAAGACAGGTATAATACAGGCTCAACATTATACTATATCCCTGTAATTCCGTTATATACGATCTTAAATAAAAGAAAGACAGCAAAATCCAGTAAATTGTTGATTTCGGTTTATGCATACATCTATCAGGTACTTGCTATACCCTATTATAAAAATGAAGACAGCTATCTGCACTCCATGTATGACATGCTTGAAAACTCCTATGCCGAAGAGGAAAAGGACGACAATTTTAACGATGAAAGTTCATTGGAGTTCAGTGATGCCGAGCTGATCGGTGACTATATCAAAGAAATAATTGCTGATAAAAAGCATCTGCTGTCCTTTCAGAAACTCCTTTCCACCTTTGAACCAAAAAATAATTTTGAAAGTGATGTCCATCGGATTGCCAGTTCATTCTACGAACTTTATCAGACCTATCCAAATGTGCGTATAGACCGCAAATACTTCCCATTGCGATACAGGGAAATAACCGATGAATATGACCGTCCTGTCACATTGGACAACTATGTTTCATTCTGCGCATCTATAACAGGAAATCTATTTGAAACACTCTGCGACTTCGTAAACAATGACTTGCAGGAATGTTCCGAAGTAGATGAACCAACACGTTTTTTACCCATTGACAACAGAAAAATTGAAAACAACAATTTCGATTTTGAAACCAAGGTTTTTGATTCCATCGACAACCTTATCAGACTTTGGCAGGAACATAATTTTTAACACTTGAAATCATGGAAGATATTACAAACAGTTTTGGAACCTATTTTGACCCGATATGCGCACTGGTAATTTATCAGGGTAATAGCGGATATAATGAATCCTATGTCGAATACTTTGATATGGAAAATGGCGTGCCTGTCAATCCGCATCCCCTTTCAGTCATGGAAGGTCAAAGGCTATCCACGGCATTGCAGGTCAATGAGGAAAATCTGAACCTCCTTAAATCGGACGGAATCCTGCAAAGCAACCTGCTTTCCTTTGATGCAAAATTATCGACAATAGTCTGGTTTACAAAAGCAGGATTTCGGGAACTTTTCTTTGATAAGAATCTCGGCATAAAGTCAGGTAAAGCGCATATTCCACCCTTGGTATGGATTGCAGACCGACAGACACTACATCTGTATGCCCTTTCAACAAACAGAAAACCCACGCTCAACACCCCCCTCTATTATGCCCCATTTTTTAATGTCTATGAAAATGGATCGGTTTGCATGGGTACGGTAGATATTGCCACTACTGAAACAGGATCAGTCAATGAGCTGATGACATTGTGGGAGAATTACTTTTTCAACAGCTACTTTTCCCATCTGATGGCTGACCATAATCCTGTTATCGGGAACTGCGTGATACTATGGGAAAATCTTGTAGGTACTGGAAAAACTTTTCCGAATGACAAGCTCGTAAAAACAGCTAAAAAACTTAAAAACATTCTGTTATGAGAACAGCCAAAACAAATATCCATTTTTTGGACAACTATCTTTTAAGCCCCACAAATCCGATTCGTGTACATGTAATCGGTGCGGGCGGTACAGGCTCCAAGTTTATGACAGCGCTGATGGAAATCAATCACAGCCTGTTGGAACTTGAACACCCAGGACTGGACGTGCATCTTTGGGATGATGATATTATTACTGCTTCCAATATAGGAAGACAGCGTTTTGCAGAATCTGAAAAAGACCTTTATAAATCTCAGGCGATCATCAACCGTCTCAACCGATGGGCAGGTACAAACTGGAAAGCAGAAACAAGAAAATTCCAGCGTGAAGATAATGGCAATCTGCCAATGGGCGCAGGGGCATCGATTTACATATCCTGTACAGATACCGTTACTTCACGGATCGAAATTGCTGAAATACTTAACAGTCTCGGTAAAGAATATGGTTTTCACAGGGACAAAGGACGTTATTGGTTAGACATGGGCAATACCAGATTTTCAGGACAGGGATTATTGTCCACTATCGGAAAGATAGAACAACCGACCTCAAAAAAATTTAAGACTTTTGAAAAACTGCCGTCAATCATTGAGGAGTATGGCGAAGTTATGCAAAACTCCGAGCAAAATGATGATACGCCAAGCTGTTCACTTGCTGAATCACTAGCCAGACAGGATCTTTTCATTAACAGTACCATTGCACAATTGGGGGCCTCCCTTCTGTGGAACCTGCTGAAAAATGGAATGACAGAAAATCGGGGCTTTTTTCTGAATCTCCAAAATTTTAAATCTCAACCTATCGCAGTCGGCAGTTGAAAAAACTGCCGGCGGCCAAAAGCCGTTGGCTTTTGGCGCAAAAATCGGCTGCAACGGCTTTCTCCATCTACTTATCCCCGCTTCGACAGCCGTTGCGGGTTATTTGTGGGATACACGGTATCCCAGTGGCTTCGCAGATAAGTCTTCTAATAATTTTAATCTTGAGACTCATCTGAATCGTTATTGTTACCTCGTTTTTCGAGCGGCGTAACATCATTTAAAACGTTAGGAATTCCCTGTTCCCTGTATTCGGAGTAGACACTGACCTGAATTACTTCTCTAGTATCTTTCCAAAGTATGACACTTAAAAAAGCTAATGCCATCTGAACTTTAAGGTCTTGATCACCAGCTTCACTATCTAAACTCCATCTGTCTCTTGTGGAACGGTTTTCCGCTTTGTTGATATCTATGACCGAACCGTAAATCTTTAAATTTTCATTAATCAGTACAAGCTGTAATTCATCGATTTCATTCTGCTGCAATACCCTATGTTCTATAGCGGGCAAATCCTCTTTTCGCAAAATAAAAAACAGATCTTGGGCGCCAAACTCTGTTGCTGGTATAGCTATTATCTGATCTTTAAATCCACTACCGTCAATAATCTGCTGAACCTGATACTGTAGATTAACTCCAACAATCACCACCCCTGACTGTCCATTTATCAATTTTGTTAATCCCGTAATGAGATCTTCCGGTTTAAGCAAATATCTTTTGGTTCTTGCAATTGCAAAAGAGTTTGGTATATACTTCCTTATACTTTCTCTCACCAAGGCCGAGGCTAAAAATGAATCAGAGTTCATATGAGGGATATCGCCTTCGGTGAATGCGGATTTGGAAATCAACATCGTACTACCGGAAACCGTTAGTTTTATTTTAGCTTTTTCGTGCTCTTCATCCGCTTCAATAAAGATCGGATTGTACTCTTCAAAAGCCTGTTGCAGAACAGCACTGGAAGCTTCATAAAAATGTTGGATCATCTGCGGTGAAAGCTCCGCCTGAAGTCTTTGCTGTCCAATTTCGTCGATTATATCTTGTCTTAATTTTACTAGAAATTCTCTCAATTCTTGCTCTTTGGCTTCATCTACCTCATAATTCAAAGTTCTAAGTAGCTCAGAATTCTGCAAAACATCATTTAAGCATTTCTCAAAGAAAGTCGTCCGATCAAGCCAGTTACCTAGCTCTATTATTTCATCGGGTAAATTTGGTGCGACTATAGTCTCCCGATACCGCTGAGATTGACCTATGAAAAATTGCCTGATGAACAGGACTGCGATATAACAGCATATCCAATAACTCACCTGTCTTCTATTGCCGAGATTGTCAAGCTCGGGATAATAATATTTAAAGTCAATGGGTGCACCTATATTTTTGAATTCATTTCCGAAATACTCGAACCACTGGAATATATCAGTCATTGTTCTTGGCAATAAAACATATCTTGGTGGCTGTGCTTGCGTGTATTCTAAAAAATACTTCAATACTTCATATTTGCCACGATAAAGCATAAGGCCTCCCAGCGCATAATGAAATTCAAGAAACCGCTGGCGTTCAAGATTCCTTCGTTTAATGTCCTCCGAATTGCTGATCACTCCCCCAGGTTCAATGTTTGCAATTATTAATCTTAATCGGTGATCATAATACTGATGTGAATGAGCCCAGAACATTTTGACCAACCGTGGAAAATCACAGATCGTATAAATATTCCACCATAGTGTCCTATATGTGTCATCGGATATGATGATCTCCTCAAAATCTTCACCGAGAAGCCATACTCCGCTGACAGCTCGATGCTCAATGCCCCGCAGTTTTCTGTTGTGAACCACTGTAGCTTCTTCATTGATCTTGTTGACCATAAAATAAAGATCAACGGGATATACCAAAGCTTCATTTTTTGGATGCTTCCTTCTGATATTTGCAAATGTTTTGTAATAAAACTGCAGCAGTGTCTCCTGCAGGTGCTCGTCCTGCTTTTCTACTGCATAATAGGTGAGTTCATTGATAGCTTTTAGATAATATTGCCGCTTTTCATCATTTTCCGGAAGCTCATCATTTTTTCTGATAATGTGACTTAATAACGCTGTAGATTTTCCATTAAAAAGACTGACTTTCTCTAACCATTTAAAGAACTTGACAGTTAACACTATCGTGAAAGCAAAAACAAGGAAATTTGCTGAATTATTGATAAACAAGTTATCCCAGCCGAAAGGCGGTTCCACTTTAAAAATTATAAACAAAAACGAAAAAAGGGTTGCGAAAAGAATGAGTTTAAATGTTGAGATTTTGAACTCCCTTCCTCTAATCGTAAAATTAAAAGGTTTTTGAGGATCTTCATAGTTGAATAAAGTTAAAAGATACTCGGATTGATATTTGTCGCCGATATTGGAGGTTTTATCCACAATTATGGGATATGCAATACCCAGGATCGCAATATCTATGGCTACACAAATTTCAACAATATTATCAATATTTATCATAAAATCTATTTGGTCTTTAATTGGCTTCTTGCTAAAAATGAAAATATTAAAATTAATTCAGATATTTAGAAGACTTTTACGGTTTTCCGCAAGGATTGAAATAATAAATTATCATGGATCGATGATGATGCCGTCCTCATATTTATTTTTACGGATAAAGTCTGAAAATGATATTCCGTTTATTTCAGTAAATAGTGCGGAAAAATTTGTTCGGGAAGCAATCCCACATTCTTTCGCCAGCGTCGCACTGTTATATTTTCGGTACAGTGGATCGGTAATCAGTTTTTCAGTAATATAATTTATGCGCAATTCACTAAGATATCGATTGAAGCTTGCTCCCTTATGCTCGTTTATGACATTGGAGAGGTAATTGGAATTGACCTCAAACTTCTTTGCGACGGATTTCAGATCTATCTTTTGTTCAAGAAATTCCTTATTCACCTCAAACTCCGTTAGCTTGCTCAGAATTTCATCAACAACGTCCTGCCCTATTTCGGTTCTGCTATAATGCCGTATTCTAAAAGTACCGTCCTGAATCGGTATAGGAGAACTACTGCCAAAGTTAATACCAAACAGGCTGTTGTTTCCTGCGCCCTTCTTTCTTGACCTGATGCGCAAGACGACATAGAAGGCAATGAAAGCAGTAATAAAAATTGCCGTTATAATCAGCCAACCTCTCATTGATATCTGCCTTTCAAGTAGCGCTTTCTCCTGTAGAAGCCTTTTGGTATCATATTCTTTATGGATTTTAGAGGAGAGGTAAATAAAATCCTTTTCTAATACCTTATCAACTTTAATAAGCTGGGTAGTATAATACAAAGCTTTACTCGCGTCATTTTTCTCTTTATAATAAACGATAAGGTCTTCATAAACATCCCTTACTTCGGGCAGCACGAAAGAATGACGGTTAAAGATCGAATCAATTTTATCAAAATTCTTAATACCCTCTTCGGCGTGCCCCAACTTCCATTGAGCCTTTCCCAGATAAGCATAAGATACCGTCAACCATGAAAAGTCATTAATTGCTATCAGGTTCTGCAATGAATTTTGGAGAGATCGGATTGCGCCGTCAAAATCACCTTTCCGATACCTGTTTATCCCCTCTTCCTTTAAAAAATAACTGTGTTCCTGTTTATAATCACTGTTCTTCCATGTATTTCCCAGCCCTATAGCAACTAGCGAATCGGACTTTTTAAAATCATGCAGGTTCCGATAACACACCGCCATCTGGTGTAAGGTATTGTTATATCCGCGCTGGTTTCCATACATGAGGTTCGGGTGCAGGTCTTTCTTGGTTTCATTTTCAAAAAATTGCCGTGCTTCCTCGAAATCACTCAGCGCATCGGCATAATATCCAATATAACTTTTTACAACACCGATATGGTAATTGATCTTATTGCGGTAATATGGATCTTTTCTGCTCTTGTTTTTTTCAAATGCTTTTAAATATTCATTCAGTGCAAGCTTATATTTTTTTAGATAGAAGTAGTAAACAACTCCCTTACTCAGATAGGCACTGCTAAGAAGGCTGTCATTCTTCTTTTTTACAGCAACGGATATTGCACTATCAGCATATTTTAATTTTAGTGCGGGATCAGGTGAATAGTACCTGGCGTCAGTGTAACCCAGGTACAATTGCATCTGGTTTTCTTTGGCTTTTGCCATTCTGATCAGCTTTTGAACCAGCGGTAAAGCCGTTGAATCATTTTCTGCCCTGCTTTCATATTGTCTTTGGATCAGATAAAATTCGCTCAGTTTTTCCTTTTGTGCAAACAACGATTCACACAGAAAAAGGAATATGATTGACAAAAAACGAAAAGGCCGGTGGTTCATGGCTAAGTATTACCATAAAATTAAGAAAAAATACAATATACTAGATAAATCACCGCACAGATTGTTGGTACACCATCCACTTCATTTTTTTAATACTGATTATCAAATACTTACAATCCTATAAATGATAAATTATATCACCGTCCGAGGATTCTAATACACGTCCGACCTTGCTAATACACTATTAAAAAGATCGCAAAGCAGAAATTTTCTAGGGTTGTAATAGTTCATTTTCTTTCAGTTCGTTACACTTCGGGAAACCACTATTAATAGACTGTCCGTGTATGTCCTAAGACCACAAACTGTTTCAAACTAGCGCGAAGACTGATAATTTGGTCACCAGAATTCAACACGTCTCGGCCGAGATAATCCTAAAAATTTTAACATGAAAAAAAAGACGGTTATCTCAATATCGATAATCCTTTTCTCCCTTTGCTCGACGGAATCGTGCAGACAGGACGAAATGGATATGGCACCGGAAAATACCAGCCTGGTGCAAAAAGGAAAACAGAAAACGACGTATCAAAAAACAGAGAATGATACGGTGAAAACAGCATCTAATTTACAGTTCGACGATAGCGGCGTCGAGATAGCAGATCCGCCTCCAAAAGATAAGGATCAGTGGAGACACTAACCTGTCCGTGCGATTTAATACGCTGTCCGTGTCCCTTCTGATACAACAAGTTCTTGGAATTGACCAAAAAGGCACTCTAAATTTGATGAAATAAAAATTTTGAAAACAGATTTTTGAATTGTCAAATAAAGCCTGCCTTCGAAAAATTTATAACAACCACCAAACTATCACATCATGAGAATTAAGAACATCATTTCCGAATTGATCATTTTTATCCTCATCTTATTATGGGCATGTACATTCGCCAGTAAAATCTTTGATTTCGACACATTCAATAGGCAGATTAAGGGTGCTTATCTGTTATCTGCAGGAGGATTTGCCTTACCTTATATTTTACAGGCTGTACACCTCGCGATTGTTATATTACTGATCAAGAAGAACTGGAGAGGCTTAGGACTATTAGCTTCCATTTCCGTCATAATCATCTATACGGCATACCTTATTTACATTTTAAAATTTGCACCGAGCATTCCATGCTCATGTATAGCCGTATTACACGGTATGAACTGGAACGACCAGCTTTATTTTAATTTCATTGCACTGGCAATTAATAGCATTGGTCTGATCACTTTTTCATCGCTAAAGCGAGCCCCACACGATAGTGTTCAGACCACTTATAACTAAAAAACTAATAACCAAACAGGGGTAGCCGAAAACCTGAACCAAGAGTAGGCGAAAAACTAACCAAAGTTTAGCTTTTTGATTTAAAAAGCACCAATATCATGAAAAATTTAAGAATTACACTAGGAGTTGCAGCAATTGCAATCGGAAGTTTCGCAGCTTTCTCTTTTGCTCCGGCAAATCAAGAGAAAGAAGACACAGTAGGAGATTTTTACGTTAACGCAGATGGATCAATGGGATCTCCTGTAGGAAGTTCAAACTTATGTCAACCGACCAGACCAAATTTATGCTCACAAGAATATAATATTGAAACCGGGCAGCCAACTGGTAATCATAAGATCAATGGTGCTAGACCATAAAAATTGAGGTCGCTTAATTAGCGACCTCTTTTTTTACCTTTTTTATGAATTGAATAAAATCCGCTTGGCTACTTCGTGGGTCTGGAGGAATGCCAGCAAAATTTCCACGTGCATCCACAACAAACAATGCTGGGTAGCCCAAAATATTTAATGACCTAATAATGGGATGATGGAATTTTTCTTCCATTGTATATAACTGTAAGGAACTTTTACTACTATATTGCCCAATACCCTTAAGCCATCTCTCTTTTTTATCGACATTAATTGAAATAAATATAACATTTTCGTCATTTAGACTTTTTTCGACTGCATCCAATGCTGGTGCCATTTGTTTACAACCACTGCAACCTGTGAACCAGAAGTCAATAATTAAAACTTTTCCTTTAAAATCAGGCAATGCATGTATGTTACCTACCGTGTCAGTAAGACTAAAATTAAAGAATGGCTTCCCTACCTGTAAAGAACGCTGCGAACGAAAATAACTGTTTGATACTTCGGTTAAAAAGGGATTAAGCTGATCAGTATTCTTAAGATAAAAATCATATAGAACTTTACTTGTTTTGTCAAATATTTTAGAATTCAAATATGAGATCATAAAATTAGATAGTAAATAGTTTTTAACGTGCGATTTCTTTCCGAAATACTTTATAATTAGATTACAATAAGTAATTGCGCTATCAGTTTTAAAACGATCGCCCGCGTACAAAAGTGGATTTTTAAACTCGTTAAGTAGGATAAACTCTGACAGTAATGTTCCACCTGCATAAAAGATATTCTTTTCCTCAATAAACGGTTCCATTCTATTCTTTTGGACAATAAATTTTTTAAAATATGTCTTCGATGAATCGTTATCACTTCTCTTAACAGCAATAAAAAGACTTTCTAAAAGACTTTCATATACTTCTGCTCTTATTAAGCTGCGAACCTTAGCATCTAAAAATCCATTATAGCTATTACATACTGAATCAATAATATTGAGTTTCCTATCTGTTGTTAAAAACTTATAGTACAAACTTTGATCTTGATATTTTGGATCTGTTTTGAATACTGCAAAAACATCTCGCAGAATCATTTTTTTAAAATTCACCTTTTCATAGCCTCTACCAGTAATATTAAGATTTAGAATTCCTAATTTTTTACTATCATCTATATTTATATATAAGCTATCATTGGGCGAAATAACTAATTTATAGGTTCCGGGAAAAAAGATAGATTTTCCGCTAAGCTCGATACCTACGATCATCTCTTTTTTAATATTAAAAGTAAAATCAAAGTTTCCTTTTCTTGTAATAACAGTATCTTCTATTATCTGTGGATTATAGATTGAAAACGGATCATAGACAGTAAGGACCAGTTCTTTTGGACTATTAACGGCATCTTTAACGAAACCAGAAATTTTCGTTTGAGAGTGACAAAGCGCTGAACAAGATATTAATATGCAAATTACACTTAATATTTTCATTATAAGTTATTTTAATAAGAGTTCTGTGTTATGTGATTATAATTTATTATGTATTGTGGGATTCGCATTATATACCGCGGATCTTTGGGCGGTAGTGTGTAAGTATTTTCGCCAATTGTCCTTGTTAGGGTCTGAGCAAAATCGATATCATTATTTAATCTTTTGAGATCCTGCCAACGGAGACCTCGTGTTACTAGCTCTTTTCGGCGTTCTAATAAAATAAAGCTCAAAACGTCATGCTTGTTTTTTGTAGGCATAGGAATTGCAGCACCTGTTTTAAAACGATTTTGTAATAATAGTTTTATCTTTTCAAGACCTCCCTCTAAATCGCCAAGCCTTGCCCTGCATTCTGCACTTATTAATAGTATTTCCCCAGTGGATGTTCCAGAAAAGAGCTGAGCAGTAAAACTTCCTTTAAACGTATACTTACCGTCGGTTTGCACTTTATAGAAAATCTGTTTCCTTAGATCATTAGCATTATAACTTTCGATAAGCGCTTGGTTAATTCTGCCTGTAATACTATTCGGAGAATATTTACTTTGCATACTATATATATGAATTTCTTTGGAAATATCGTAAAAGGGATAGTCACTGGTCAAATCGATTTTGTTGAAATCCTCAATATATGAGTGATATTTAAAGCTCGAATCAGCGTTTGAAGACGCTTGCTTGTAATCATCCATAAATAAATAGGTTCTAGCAAGCAGCCCATAAGCACCTGCTTTTGCAATCTGAGTATTTATTGTCGAGGCAGAAGGTAATAGAATTGCAGATTCTTTTAAGTCCGAAACAATCCGGTCGTAAGTTTTTTTAAGGCTACCCCTATCGACAATTTCATCAATATCTTCAGTCAATTTGAGAGGGATACCTAACTCAGTTTCCGCGGTGTTATTGTCATAATATTTACAAAAAGTTAACGCAAGATTCAAAAATTGCTTTGCCCTGTGATACAATGCAGTTCCTTTTATTTTATCATATTGTTCTTTATTACTATTTGTTCGATTAATTTTGGATAAACCGTTAAGAACTACATTGCAAACTTGAATTTGCGAATAAGCCATGTCCCACTCATCCCATACCAAAATTCCAAACTTTGGAAACTCTTGCGTTTTCCAAATAACTAAATCTCTATCAAATGCATTGTAAAGTGCATTATACTGTTCCAACGTGAAATCATAATCATCGCATGAGGTTTCAGTTGCACCACGTCCATCACTTTGGAACACATCTGCATTCAATAGTAGATCCATGTCGTTCAAAGTAGTAGGAACAATTAATTTTATATCTCTTTTTTCTTCAAGCCAATCTTTGCTGCAAGAAACAGTAAGGTACAACGAGGCAATTGAAAAAATATATGTAATGAACTTGTTCATAATCAATTTTTAAAAATTACAATTTAAACCAAATGCTATTGTCCTGATAGGTTTGCTGGTTGGAAAATCTGGATCTAATCCCGACTTATCTTTCTTCCAAATAATACCGAGATTACTTACGTAAGTAAAAAACTTCATATTATTTATATTATATTTCTTTAGTAAGTTTTTACCAACATTATAAGCTAACGAAATATCTTGAAGCCTTATATGATCAGCTTTTCCAACAAGTATTTCCGAATTTTTATAATAATTATCGGCGACTCCGTTCCCAGGAAAAATCATTGCTGGAACGTTGGTAATCAATTCATCACCTGGCTTTTTCCATCTATTATAGTAATCTCCATGTGTGTAATATGTACTATAAAGAGAACTGTACATAACAGAATTACGACGGAAATAGTAGCCAAATCGATATGTGATATTAAATGATAACTCAACTCCATATGTTGAAATTGTGTTTCTTAGGGCTCCAAAGTAAGGAGGCAAAGCATTCCCATTATACACTAGATTATTCTCGGGATTTTCAGCTAAATATTGAGTGATCTGCGAGTATTCTTTGGAGGGTAGTCCGTTCAGTAAACCTTGAACCTGACCATCTTCAGAATTTAAACCGGCAAATGGATAGGAATAAATACTAAAAAGTGGCTTCCCAACAACAGGAGTGTAACCAGATGTTAACCTTAAAATTTTGTAACTATCATCAACAAAGTTAGAAAGACTAGTTTGCTTCTGGTATTTTGTCACCCTATCCAAGGCATAAGAAAAAAGAAATATTGAATTCCATTTAAAATTAGGTTTGCTAATATTTTTTGATTGAAGTTCAATGTCTATTCCCTTTCCTTTCATGTTAGCCAAATTGCCGCGATAAGAGATATATCCAGTAGTCGGATCAATCTCTCCATTGCCAATAAGGTCAGAACCTTTACGCTGAAAATACTCAATACTTCCTGATAAGGCATTTTCGCTAGAAGCAAAATCGAATCCTATATTCCACATTCTATTTTTTTCCCACCTTAAATTCTTATTTGGTGGGTTCTGTAACTCAGCACTTGGTAATCTGTTGGTGGAATTAGTAACAAATTTTGCAGTAGTAAATGCAGTAATAGTTCTGTCTACATTTCCGCTAAAGCCAATTGTCGTTCTAAAGCTTAATACAGGCAACCAATCAATATTATAGAATTGCTCTTTTGATAAGTTCCATTTCGAGCCAACGGACCACAACGGAACTGATTTTTGATTAGTTGAAACGCCAAATAAATTTGACTGATCTATTCTTGCACTTGCAGAAATTACATATCGCAAATCATAATTATAAGCACCATTCATATAATAAGATCGTATTCGATCAGTAGTTTCTGAATAGCTGTCGTTATTTGGAATAAGTGATGAACCACCTTTACCATATTGACTAAATCGCGTTAAATAATCGACTAAAACACTTGAACCAATGTGGGGATCAAAACCATATTGTCTCGAACTTATACTGTTAGCTTTTGTTTCTCTAATTTCAAATCCACCGATGGCATTAACCTGATGCTTACCCCAAGCTTGGTCGAAATTTATTTGGAAACGCCCATTTAAGGCGGTTAGTTCACCATTTGTATTGTCAAGTCTACCACCTAATGGTATATTACGAGTCAAAATACCATTATTAAAGGACGTAAATCTATTAATTTGATCTCGCATCACATAAGTATCCTGATCAAAAAAATTCCTTCGCTTCACCTGTTGATTCTCATATTGCAGGCGAAGTTCTGTTGATAAAGAAGGCAGTATACTGTATTTTATTGCAGTGTTTAATCGTACTTCTGATTGCTTAAGCTTATTATCCTGCATATCTATTTCCTCCAGTGGTATAAAATCCCAGTTTAACAAGCCAGCATTGAGTGCTTTTTGCTTTAACACTGTGCTGTGATCTTTTGTAAGTATTGCTGGTTTCCCTTCATCATCGACTAGCCTTGCATAGGGATACATCAGTTCTTGCCCCATATTGTTCAGCATTGATACTACATTCGAAGTAGATTGATTATTCTGGTTATAGGAAAGACCTGCTGAAATTTCAAGTTTTTCAATAGGGCGAAATACTTGATTACTATTTAAGCTTATCCGACTAAATGAATTACCTTTTTCCGAATTTTGATTTTTATCAAAACCCGTAGAAAAATAATAAATGTACTTTTTAGTTCCGCCGTTAAAATTCAAAGCATACTGTTGTTTGACGCTATTTCTATACAAGTATTTGGTCATATCATCTCTCAAATCATATTTTCTTAATACATCTAATCTTAAGTTAGCTTCATCTTGAGTTAAGAGTCCATTTTTTTGGTCATTTAGAATACTGACGACGGGGGAATATGGTCTGTTAGTTGCGGTATTGCTGATTATTGTGTTAAAATAGCCCTTTTCAAAAAGCATCTTTTCAATATCAATAAAATCCGTTGGTGCTATCTTTGGAATATAGTAGAGATCAGGCTTCTGTCCTACGGAGACATTAGAAGTAAAACCTATATTCATTGGCTGGTCTGCTCGTCCTTTTTTAGTTTTTATGACGATCACACCATTACCAGCACGAACTCCCCAGATAGATGCCGCTGCCGCATCCTTTAAAATATCAATATCCTCAATATCGTTCGGATTGATATTGTTGATATCACCCTCATAAGGAAAATTGTCAACAACAATTAGCGGCTGATCGTTACCAAAGATCGTTGCCTGTCCCCGAATTGTTAGCTTCGGAGATCCTGAACGCTCGTCAAATAAAATAGATGGTGCAATACCTTTCAGCCTGCTGATCACATCGGTCGAAACCTGACGGTTAAAAGTCGCATTGTCAACCTTTGAAAAAGATCCTGTTGCCCTTTCTTTGGGAATGGATTGGTAACCACTGGCTACCACACTCACCTCCTCTATCCTATTGGAATTCGTAACAAGTACGATTCGTTCGGCATTCTTTGCAGAGACTTCCATCCGTGCGTAGCCCAGATAGGATATCATCAGATCGGAATCAGAAAATTCACCGGGCAGTTCAAAAGATCCCGCACTGTCGGAAGTTACTGTAAAATTTGTTCCTTTTACCTGAATGGTTGCCCCCGCAAGTGGATTGCCATTTTCATCTACAACCCTCCCTTTAATTGTTTCCTTATTTTTTGAAGGGGATGAATTTCCGTTTGCTGGTTTTTCCTTTAAAATGATAATGCCATCGGCGATCTTGTAGGAAATCGGCTGATCAGCAAACATCTTATTCAGTACCTCGGTAATGTTGGCATTTTTAAGGTTGATGGAAATTGGACCTGCTTTTTTTAATAATTCTTCACTATAGGCAAAGTCATACTTTGTGCTCTTCCGTATTTCGGAAATCGCCTTTGAAAGTGGCGCTTTCTGCAGCGAAAGGCTGATCTGCTGTGCCTTAATAGCAGTACCGCTAGCAAGAAGCATAAAGAATAGGGTACTCTTTAAGCCTGCGCGCAGCAATTTTTTCCTGCCCGAAAACATATCCGCCACCTGCGTTACGTTTTCCCTGTTGGAAAAATCATGTTTTTTCATAGATTTGTGTAGGGTTAATTATTAGTTGCTCGAAACTCTAGTATATAGACCCGATCGCCGGAGTGCGCTAACACTCCGGCATTATTTCAGGCCAACATATGAAACATAAATCTTTATTTCTTGATCTCAATCCTCCTTCCGCTCATTTTAAAATTTAAATCTGTAATTTCTCCAAGCGCATAGAGTACACTCGTCAATTTCTTATTTCGGCTGATTGTAGCATAGACTTTTGTATTGGGAACATACTTATAATCCACATCGATATCGTACCACCGCTCCAGTTGCCGCAGAACCTCCGCCAGTTGAGCTCCTTTAAATTGGAATTCATTCTCAGTCCATCCGATGAAAGACTCCGCATCAACTTTTTTGACGTCAATACCACCCAGCACAAATCTACCCTGCTCCCCAGGTTTCAGTCTTACTAATAACTCATTTTGTAAATTTCTTAGTTCAACACTTCCGCTAATAAGTGTTGTCCTTGAATATTCCTCGTTAGCATACGAATTGATATTGAACTTTGTTCCAAGAACCTTGACCCGCTGGCCTTTAGATTCAACTATAAATGGACTTGAAGCATTATGCGTAACTTCAAAATAGCCTTCACCTTCAAGTTCAACCAGGCGTTCCGCACCTGCAAATTTTGTAGGATACTTAAGTTTGGATTCGGCATTCAGCCAAACGGTCGTTCCATCCGGTAGTACTGCTTTATATTGCCCTTTACGTGGTGTAGTCAGTGTCGCAAACTGCGTCTTTGGCGCTGAAACAGCTTTGCCATCCAGATAGGTTACGCCACTGGCATCGCTCTCCACGGTCTTTCCTTGCAGATCAATGATCTGACCATCGTCGAAAGTCAATGTCGCCTGATCCTTACCCGGGTCAATGTCGGCCGTGGCCATATTGACGGTCTCAAGAATAGACTCTCTGGACTGATAATACCTGTACAGAAGCAGGGTAAGCGAAAAAAACAGGAATACGGCGGCAGCGGAGGTCCAAAAGACAACGCGCTTATAATGGGATTGGCGTTTCTTCAATACCCCATGTAATTTTTCAAGTTCCGAAGTAGTGCTGGCACCAGCAAGCTCCCGCTTTAAAAGTTCACGGGCAACATGCTCGTCGTCTTTCAGGTGTTCAAAGAAAGCACGGTTCTCACTGCTCTGACTGAGCCAGACCTCAACCGCCTTCTCTTCGAGAACAGTCAGATCCTCTCCTCTTAAAATCTTTGTCAGAAGCGGGACAATCTTTAACTCATCAAGAATACGTTGCTCATCCATCGGTTTCATTTTAAATAGAAACCCGAAAAGATATTGCGTTGTCCCAAAAAAGTTAAAAAATTATGAATAAATCATTAAAAGTGCGATTCCGGCACCTGAGAGGGATTTTTTCAGTAGCGAAAGCGCTCTTGATTTTTGGGTATTAATCGTACTGACAGGAATACCGAGCTCCTCGGATATTTCTTTTGGCGTATCACCGCTGACAAGCCTGCCCATGATAAGCCGGTATTGTTCAGGCAACAGATCAATTGCTCTGTAAAGCTCCTCATATACTTCGGTCTGAACAATACTATCCAGTACATTTTTTTCAAACTCATCATAGTTCTTCGAGTAAAGGTCAAACCGCTTTTGGTTCACTTTTTCCTTTTCAATCGCTTTGATACAACTATTTCTTACGGATATGTATAGAAAAGCTTTGATATTTGACAGCGTTTCAAATCCTTCCCTTCGGTCATATAATTTCAGAAATATGTCCAGCACGATCTCCTTTGAAATTTCCATCCCGATATTCAGAAGTAACCGATCTGCAAAAAATACCAATGAAGAGTGAAACATCGTGAAAATACGGTCAAAAGCCAGTTTATCACCGCTTTGAAACTGGGAAAGCAGTGCCCTTTCGTCGATCACATTTCGGGGTGTCATAATAGGGCAATTGGTAAATGATAAAGTAAAGTTAGAAAATAATAGTTGTAAAAAAAATATGGCAACCGTCGATGAGTTATAAAAGTAAATTTTTTAAAATGTTTAAAATGTTATACCGTTACAATCATTGACTTTAAGGTAGAAGATATATTTTGAAAATAATGGGAAAGTATTTCAAATAAGTACTTAAATTATACCTCAAAATAGGGCTAAAGAAAAGAAACCATTTCATTTTTTTTTAAATTATCTATATTTTTAATTCAAAATATATAAATGAAAAGTTTGACAAACATCGAATTAGAGTTAATTATACATGCCCTGGAAATGAAGGTTCTTATTTACGAATGCTACGGTATGGACCCAAAAATTGAAAAAATGCTTGATGAGTACAAAAGCCTATTAGACAAAATGAAGTCCAAACGTCAGTTCAGAAACTTTATATAGCCGGCTGCTAAGCCTATTAATAACATTCATCGCGTTCAATATTTCTTTTACTTTTAGTGCCCCGTTATTTACCCCCATTCAAAATATCCTACCCTTCCTGTCTAACTCACAGTTTATCCTTACGATTGGAATATATGAGATTTTTCTTCCAAATTTTCAAAAACATCATTTTTTTGCCTTTTGTCAAAAGATTTAAGTTTTTATAGGCTTAATTTAGTTTCAATAATTCAATAGTAAAAGAAATAAAGCTACACTAACCTATAAACCATATAACATGTTAACAAACATTTTCAAAAACTTAATTTATGCAGTATTCACAATCATGCTGCTACAGTCATGCGAAAGAGATTTGGAAAATTATCCTCAGAACGATGAAACCTCGGTAGCCAAAAAATGGTATGAAGACAACGGGAAACCTTTTCCCTTAGATTGGTCGAAATCACAGCTTATAAAGATTGACAATGAGAATACAACGCTTGTTGTCCCCTTGGAAAACGGCACAAACCTAGGACCGGATAATTCGATGCAACAAAACCTTGTCTTTACTATTGAGGGAAATAAAGTAGCCAATGCCAATAAAGTGAACATTTTCGCAGACACACGTACTGTAGCGGAATTTTCACAACAGGCTAGCTCCAATTTTGTAAAAAAACAAATGTATCGAAGTAAGGAACTGGGAAAAGTATATTATTTGGTATATGATCTCAACGATACCCTTTTATACAGCCAATCACTCGATTCAAGTGGACTTAAAAAGGTAAACCTACAATTGAAGATTAAAGACGCCGATACCACCGTAAATAAAGAAAACGGCAATCCTGACACAAGTAAAAATATACCTGTTGTATGCAGCGAGTGGTATCTCGTGGAATACTTTGACGACGGTACCGAATATTGGACTTATCTATATACAACCTGCAGCGGAACCTCATCCAACGGAGGCGGCGGTGGAGGCGGCGGCGGCGGTGGCGGTAGTCATGGAGGTGGAAGCGGTGCACCTGCCTCAACTTATTACGAAGCTCCGACTGAACCAATTAATATTCAAGAGCTTTTAAATTGTTTCAGTAATATCCCTTCTAATGCACAAACCACCTACAAGGTTACGATTCATAGCCATCTAGCCAATCCTAGTAATGCTTATCAGGTTTATAATGTTTCAGACAACGATCCTGGACATGCATATATAACTATGCAAAAAACCAACGGATCTGCAACCCGTTCGCTAACTTTTGGTTTTTATCCTAGTGCTGGTAGTTGGATGACCACAATTAAAGATGCGGAAAACTCTGCAATTGGACAGGAAATCCCCCAAACCCGCAGAAGCGACGGTAGCTATACAATAAGTGTTTCTGAGGCCGCATTTAATAACGCACGAAATGTTGCCTTAACAAGCGCCGCAAAAAAGTACGACCTCAATGATTTTAACTGTACAAATTATGCCATAGGAGTTTTTAATGCCGCAATGGGCGGAACGGGATTGCAAGTACCCAATAGTCCCATTGGTTATAAAACGCCCTCAAGCCTATATCTCCGGTTAAGTGATATGAAGACCGGAGGAACTGCTGGTATTTCCCTTACACCAAGTATGGCTCCTACCAGTACCACACCTTGCAACTAAACAAAAAAGATATGAAGAAGAAAACAATGACGATGCTGAGGAAAACAATTATTGTAGTGCTGGGCACTATGCTATTACTTCCCAATATGCCTTTTATTGGGAAGGATATTCATCACTGGTTAGATGAGGGATATTTTAGGTATTCCAATTTAGATGGATCATATATGATAACACAAGATTTTGATTTTAAAAGTCCCGGATTCTCAACCTTTGGTTTTGAATATTTCGTAAAGAACACTTCACCTGCAAAAGAAAACCGGAAACTCTATAGATTGTACAAGATTAATCCGCTGTGTTTTTGGCGATGGAGCTATTACCTCCGCCATAGTATCCATTTAGATTATATGGACCCAAGTGTAATTGAACAGAATATAGCGAAGAAAAAGATCGATACCTCTAAAGTAATGTAGCATTAGGTCGTGTAGTGCCGCCCACTAGCACGAATTGTCAATAAAGGATATGAAAAGAAAATTTATTATAGGAATTGTACTATCTGTTCTGGTGATACCCAATACACCGGTTATAGGTACGGAGATATTGAAGGCCATTGATGGTGACCATTTCCGATATGCTAATGCAAACGCTTCTTTTACCGGTATAGAATACATGGATGTTTTTCACCCTTGGATGAGCAAGTGGGTAACTTATGGATTTATCGAGGCTACGAGACCGCAAATGGCCAATATGGAAATTTATAGGTTGTATAGAATTAACCCACTGTGTTTCTGGCGCTGGCGCTATTATTTTACCGTAAGCAAAAATTTCGCGTATCGGGACTGGGAAAAAATAAGGACAAACAGGGTTTCTTTTAAACCATCTAATAAATGGCAGAAGTTTTAATTTTATATAATTAGGAATCTTTACGCTTGGAAAAACTCTCATTACATGGGAGTTTTTTTAAATACATCCATAAAAAAACGCATCTTTTAAAGATGCGTTTAAAAACTAATAACCATGAAACGTATTAAAACTGTAAGCAGCCTAATACGTATGTTTGAAATATATTATATTTTAAATATTGGCAAATTACATTGACTTTTAGTCGAGATAAGATTCTCAATTTTCAGTTGCAAATTTAAGCATTAATTTCAGATCTGCCTACGGGTTCCCGTAATCTCATTAATTCATTTTCCTTAGTGATAGCAATTAAAACATCTTTTTTCTAGGAAGACCAATTTCACTTTCCTGTGGATACTAAGTTCGGTTTGAAGTGAAGTCCGCTCTACGAGCATCATTAAATTCTTCACTGGTGAGCAGATCAAAATATACGGTCTGATAACTGCTGAGTGAAAGTCCTTTTTCACTTAACTTTTTTGTTTTAATAAGATCCTCAGACATTGCAGCAAATTCTTCTTCTCGAATCTGACTTAAATTCCTGAGTATGGTATTTATACACGATCCTATAAAGCCGTAATGATCTTGAATTTCCTCTTTCGTGCGGGTAATGGTCGATGGTATAAAAACATCCCAGCTGAGCTTCTCATTTTCCTGTCGGAACTCCGGGGAGCGATCGTAATTTTCAGCAACCTGGATATTTATCCTCACAATTGGCGAATTAAATCGGGGATTGGTTCCCAGAGCGGCAATTTCTGCTAAAGTGATCTGAAGCAATGCACAGAATTCCTCCGCAACTCCATTAGAAACCGCATCGTTAGGAAAAGCAATTTGCCACTGCATACCATAGAATTGGAACCTGATTTCACGCACAGGCCCCAAATCATTTAAAGGAATATCGACCAATTTTCTTTCCAGCAGCTTATACAAATCACTTTGACCCTCTAGCGTTGGTATGATCCCACTTGCCATTGCGTCAACCATTTCGGGAAAAGGACTTCCAAAGCTACTTTTCTGGTAATTTAAAAATGCAGTCAGATCTTCACGAAGTTTAGTACTGCTTCCAAGGAGCATTGAGATGTCGAGTAGGGTTTTCCTTAACATTTCGTCTTTTTCCAGGTCTACTTCTTCTGTCGTAAATTCCTTTCGGGCATGGAGGTATTTTTTAAATGTATATAGTGCGCTGATCCAGGCCCCCTGTGTAAAATCGGCCTGAAATATGACAGCGTAACTGTCGCTTATTCTTTTCAGCGTTTTATAATCTCCCAGGTGAAAGCATGCGTGCAAGGCACATAGACCATAATATTTAGCAGCAAAGTTCAATTTTAAAGTTGAATACACCTGAGCTGTGACTAACAATCCGAGAATAAAACCTTCCTTTGTATCGTCAAGAAAATATAAGCTTTTTGCCTTATGAAAACATTCTAATGCATTTAGATTGTTTTTAAAGGATGGATTACTCAAATAAGCCTTTCCACGTTTTACCAGGTTTTGTGCCGAATGGTGATTGCGTTCAGTTTTACCTGCCTGTTCCTCTATTTCATCACAAAAATCTTCAATAAGCTTAACCACCGCAGGATGGCCCCCGATTACAATCAAATTTTCCAAAATCTGCGTCAATTGATCATGCAATGTGGAAATACTGTAGGTTTTAGTGTCCGGTAAAAGCTCTATTATTTTCCTATAGATAGCAATTGAGGCGTTTGTGCGATCGATCAGTGGAATCTGTTGATTTCCATGGAACACGAAATGTCCTTGTAGCTCAAATGCCTTACAGAGTTCATCCACTGTCGTCGGGTTACCCAATTTCACATTAATTTCCTGTTCTACTCCGGCTACCCATCCTTCGATTTCCGCATCCTCCAGAAACTTTTCACGAAAATACTGCTGGGCCTGAATAATTTCCAGCAGTACAATATCGTCCTCAATATCACTGAAAGTATTCCTATCCCCCATGTGGTTAAAGTAATACCGGATCAGCTCCTGCTGGTCTGTAATTTCCCCTTTATGCTGAAAATTTTTAGGATCAGGTGATAAGGTAAGAAATATATATTCATAGATAGCCTTTCGTCTGCAGACAATAATCGTTTGATCCAGATCAATATATTTTTTAAGCAGTGTAAGCCATAATCTTTCATGCTCACTGTCGGAAAGCTCCCATCTGCAGTGCCTTGCGGCACTGATCACCTCGTAGAAAGATCCCACATTAAATTCTGTAATATTCTCTACTGCTGACCATTTTTGATAAACATCTGCGTACCATCTCTGTGCCTCTGAACCTTCATTTAGGATAAGAAAATCCAGTAATTGATTGGTAAGTGCGCTTTCTTCGGGAGCTGTTTTTCCTGTGCGTTGCGTAATTTCATAGTGGAGAACCGAAATATAAGTTGACACTTTTTTCGAGTCTACCGGAAGCGGGAGCTGAAGGACTAAATCTTCGATTTCTGAGAGTAAAAGAGGAATGGCCTCTTCCTGAGGGATGGCATCAAATTGCCACTCAATCGAGGAAATGAACTTATTCCAGGTTTCCTCAGTTAGCTGATCATAGATTTCTTTAGCCTCCCTGAATTCCTCAATGCGCTTTTGCGACGTGGCGGCGGAAATCGCTTTTTCTACGTATTCATCAATGATTGTTTTGACCCGTTCGCGACATCTCTGCTGTAGTTCTTCACTCAGTTTCCCATAATTTGCTGCCCATTCACGCAGAAGTTCGGCATCGTTTTCCCCATAGGCTCTAGCAACATTTGAATTTGTTTCAAAGACAAAACTAACCTCATCCGCACTATAATCCTCCTTAACAAAGAGCATAAAAAAATGAGCCAGACTTTTGGTGACTTCTTCCTTTGAAAAAGAAAAATTGGAAGAATAAAGTTTGACCTGCCTGAATTTAGATTTACCCTTTTCAAAATCCCGTTGGAAAATATCTTCTTCATAGTCACAATAAATAGTTTCATGGGCTTGGTTGATCCGGTTTTCCAGCCATGTTTTTAATGTCTTTAATTTTTGGTACTGGAATCCCTGTTCTGTGGCTGGCGCATCAGTATCTTTTGCAAATAAATAGAGTTTATGTATGGACATTGAATATCGTTTTCAGGTTATTAATATATGGAATTAGCCATCAATTTTTCCTTAGAAACAAATATATTTAAAAAGATCAACTGATTATTACTTTCAGTAAGAAACTCTTTATACGTAAAAAAACGATAAATCATTTAAAGTTTTTTCCTTGGAAGTCCAATTTCATGCTCCTGCGGATAAGGCGCTCTAAAAGTCAAACTGACATCTTCCTTGATCCGCTGTTGCGCCTCATATTTCTTTTCCTCATCGTGCGAATACCTTGGATCAGCAATAAATGGCATCTTTGCCATCTTGGTGATGGTAATTGTCGGAAAATGAAAGTCCACTTCGACTATTCCCAAAAGCAAATAACATCCCCCACCCTGAAAAGGATATTTTTCAAGGCAGTTCGGGAAATGAGCTGTATCAAAATAGTTTCCTTCCACATCTATCCATGTTCCGAAGTACATTGTTCCCCGTTTCGTCGGGACGTGTTTTCTTGAGATCAGATAGGCAAGCATCTTCACCTCTTTTTTGTGATGATGCGTAAGTTCCTTTGCCATCACTGTTCCTCTGTACTTGGTTTGTAGCAGATCGAATGGCGTACAGGAAACCGGAAAGCTTAATATCTCTATCTCATCAAAGGCATCCTCAAACATATTTCTTTTTAGCTCCGGAAATTTATACTCCTTCGCCGGTTCTTCAAAAAGAGTTTGAAATCTTTTCTCCGGTTTAAAATCCCCCAGTAAAATGCGCGCTTTGAGCAATAGTTCATTCTTTGGAACACCTGAAAAACGAAATGCTCCGATAAAAATCAACGTCTGCAAAGTCTCAATACCAATTGGAACCCTCTTGATAAAATCTTCCATTGACCTATACTCCCCATTTGCCTTTCTTTCCTTCGGTATCAGCTGAGCGAGTTTCGATTCGACTTTTTCAAGAAGCATCAGTCCCAGATATATTTCCTCTCCATAAATCGTTGTTTCGTACTCGCTTCTATTGACACATGGATTCAATATAATACCCCCTGACATCCTTGCCTCATGTACATAGACCTCTGTCCTATAGAAACCGCCCATATTATTTATCGCCGAAACCATAAACTCCAATGGATAATAAACTTTCAGGTAAAGCGATTGATAACTTTCCACTGCATAGGAAGCGGAATGGGCCTTACAAAATGAATACCCTGCAAAAGATTCGATCTGCCGGTAAATTTCTTTACTCAACTCCTCAGGATGCCCCTGTTCTCTGCAAGATGCAAAAAAATCATCCTTAACTTTTTGAAGTGCACTTAACGACCTACCTTTTCCGCTCATTGCTCTTCGCAGGATATCCCCGTCAGCAGCAGAAACCCCTCCATAATGCAATGCGATCTTGATCACGTCTTCTTGATATACCATAATGCCATAGGTTTCCCCTAACTGATTCTCAAAAACAGGATGGAAATATTCAAACTTGTCCGGGTTGTTATGCCTAAAGATGTATTCCCGCATCATTCCCGATTGGGCAACACCTGGTCTGATAATGGATGAAGCAGCAACCAATACTTTATAGTTATCACACTTTAACCTTCTGAGTAAACCGCGCATAGCGGGCGATTCAATATAAAAACAGCCTATGGTTCTACCCTGACTTAAATATTCATTGCATTTTTGTTCATCTTTAGAAATCGTAGTGTCTTTTATATTGACTTTAATTCCCCTTTTTTCTTCCAGTAGTCTTACGGTATCGTTAATCGTACCAAGCCCTCTTTGTGATAAAATATCAAATTTTTCAAAACCGACCTCTTCAGCAACATGCATATCCCATTGTACAATGGGAAATCCCTTTGGTGGCAACTCTAGGGCTGTAAAATTTGTCAGCGGTTCCTCGGAAATAATAATCCCGCAGGAATGCATACTCCGCTGGTTAGGAAATTTTTCAAGCAGCTTCCCATACTTCTGCACCTGCTTTACTATATCGTCCCGAAATACACGCTCTGGATATTTGCTGAGCTCGTCAAGCTCCTCCTTGGGAAGTCCAAATGCTTTGCCTACTTCCCGAATGATAGAACGGTATTTAAACTCTACATTAGTACCGCAGAAGGCGACATACTCTTTACCGTATCTATTGAAAATATAATCCAGAATAATATCTCTTTCCTGCCATGACCAATCAATATCAAAGTCAGGCGGACTTTTTCGGTTAAGATTCAAGAACCTTTCAAAATATAGATCAAGCTCAATCGGACATATATCTGTAATACCGAGACAATAAGCGACTATCGAGTTCGCTCCGCTCCCACGTCCCACATGCATAAAGCCCATGCTATTACTGTATCGGATGATATCCCATGTAATCAGAAAATAACCGCTAAAGTTCAATTCGTCGATGACCTTTAGCTCTTTCTCAATCCGCTGTTTTGCCTGCTCATGATTTCTACCGTACCGTCTTTCCAATCCCGCATAAGCTAAACGGGTCAGAAGTTTAAGGTCATCGGCCTTTGTACCTGTATAATGTTTTCTATTTCTGGGCGTCGAAAACGCAAAATCAAAGCTGCATTTTGAAAGTAATTTTTGCGTATTCTCAATAATTTCGGGATAGTGACGATAAATTCTATGTATTGAATCCACAGAACGAAAATATTCCGATTTTCTGCACACTTCTTTTTCCGGAAGTTTGGAAAGAAGTAAATTGTTATCAATGGCACGTAAGATCCTATGAAGATTATATTCCTTCTTTGTACTAAATGTAACCGGGCAGAGAACAACCATTTTTGATATTAGCCTTTTTAATTCAGGTCTTATCAACAGATTGAGTTCATCCTCACGGATACCGATATATTCATTATCACGAAGATTTTTAGGGAAATTATCCAAAGGATAAATAATAAAATTGTCCCTTAAATCCGGCTGTAACGGTAAATCGAACCCATCACAATTATACGAAGTAAGCATTCTGTTTACTTCTGAAAGTCCTCTAAAGTCCTTAGCAATTGTTATATAGTACAGTTCACTACCTTTACGCACTTCCACCCCTACAACCGGACGAATATTATTTTTTTCACATTTCTTTTTAAATTCGTAGATACCGGTTACCGTATTTATATCGGTTAGAACAAGTTCCTCTATTCCCAGAGCTAATGCCTGCGAAATAAGTTCATCTATGGAAAGCGTTCCATAACGAAGGCTGTGAAAGGAATGGCAGTTTAAAAACATACTTGCACATGCTAACGTGAAAAATTAAAACCTACAGCACGACCTACCGCACCTTTACCGAAACGGTTTTTGATGTTGTCCATCGCCTGATATAAACTGATCAGTTCAGCATTGTCTTCAAAAAGATTCATCTGGTAGCTACCGTGAACGAGATCCGTCAATCGTAAACCCACTAAACGGAGCCGCATACGTCTCGTATAAATCTTATCAAAAAGTTCCAGCGCAACCCGCGCCAATGTATGGTCTGAGGAGGTATAGCTCACCCGGCATTGCTTGGACTCCGTATCAAAGTTGGAGTATCTGATCTTGATCACAACTGTAGAAGTCAGCCACTTTTCCTGACGGAGCTGATGGGCAAGCTGCTCTGCCATACCCGATATCAGGCTTTTAACCTCAAAGACATCCATCGTATCACTGCTAAAAGTTCTCTCTTTTGAAATTGACTTTCTTTCGGAATAAGGTATAACAGGGGTTTCGTCAATACCATTCGCCTTTTTCCACAGATCGACTCCATTTTTTCCAATCATCTGCTGTAGGACATCAACAGGCATTTCTGAAAGTGTGCCGATAGTCCGGATACCGACTCTCGAAAAAAGCTGGAAAGTTGCACTCCCGACCATCGGCATTTTTTTTATAGACAAAGGATTTAAAAATGACTGAACACCAAATGAAGGAATCTCTCGATGTCCGTGAGGCTTTGACTCGCCAGTCCCGATCTTACTTACCGTTTTATTCGTCGATAGTGCATAACTGATGGGTAAACCTGTTTCCTTCTCGATCTTGGCTCCGAGTTCGTTGGTCCATTTATAAGCTCCGAAAAACCTGTCCATCCCAGTTAGATCCAGATAAAACTCATCGATTGAAGCCTTTTCCATTACCGGGGCACTTTCCTCGATCACCTCAGTGACCATATGTGACATCTTGGAATACAGTTCCATATCACCCTTAACAACTTTTGCTTGCGGGCAGAGACGAAGCGCCATTTTCATGGGCATAGCTGACCGTACCCCGAACGTTCTTGCTTCATAGCTACATGAAGAAACAACACCCCTGTCACCTCCACCAATGATCAGTGGAATCCCATCTAAACTGGAATTTATCAGTCTTTCGCAGGATACGAAAAACGTATCCAGGTCCAAATGCACTATCGATCGCTCCATATTGTTTACTAATTTATTTAGCAAAATTGATAAGATTTTTCACAATTTATATTACATTTGTTGTGAAAAATATTCACAAAATGTCAACACGCTCTATTTTAGCTGATAACATAAGGTATTTAAGGATGCAGCAGATACCGGAACTCTCGCAACAGCAGATTGCTGACAGGCTGTTTGTGACAAGAGTTTCTTATGCAAAATATGAGACCGCAAAAGCTTCGCCTCCGCTGGAAGTTTTGCTAGCGATTTCAAGATATTACCACATCAGTACAGATCTGCTGCTGACTGTAGATCTAAGAAAATATAAGCTGCAGGAAATGCTTAACCTTCCGGATAATAGAATCCTGCTACCCATAAAAACTGATTCATTAGGAGAAAATAAAATAGAAATAATACCCTATAAAGCCTCAATGGGCTATCTTTCAGGATATGCTGATCCAGAATATATTGAAGGTCTGCAAACAATGTCACTACCATTCCTTCATAATGGAAAATATAGAGCTTTTCCAGCAGTAGGCGATTCAATGCCTCCCTATCAGGATGGTACCTACATTGTCGGAAAATACGTTGAGAGTATTCAAGATATCAGTGTAGGCAAAACGCATGTACTGGTAACCCGCACAGGATTTACTTTCAAACGCATTGAAACTATCAACGACAGTTCCATTACCGTAAAATCTGACAACACATTTTATGATAGTTACGATATTTCATTTGCCGACCTTTGGGAGGTTTGGCAATATGCAGGCAGCTTTTCATCTAGGGAACAGGAAATAATTGACTTCGCTGGAGATGACATAAAATCAATGCTGATAAAATTGATGCAAGAGGTAAGGGAATTAAAAGCCCGATAAATACTTAATCAACATCCTTTTTATCAATGATACTTTCATAAAATTCATTTAGCTTTTTCACCAAGGCTTTAAATACCTCCAGATCAGTTGCAGTCTCCTGGAGACCCAACCTTTGTTTGCACGAATTATACCGTTTCTCAAAACTGGAATCACTTAGGTGCCCATGTAATTGTCTCAAATCATTCAGCACAAATAGAGGTGCAATCAATGTTTCTGCGTCACTTTTCAAAAGCACTCTTTCAATGAACAATGATAAAAGCTTTAAACTGCCTAACTTTCTACCCTCTTTATTTACTAAATCTTCATCAGCTAAACCAGATTTTTTTAAGATTTCTCTTAGCGATTGATCTTGAATATTCTCTACAAGATATTTATTTAAACTGAGAAACGCAGAAAATACCTGCTCCCTTTCTTCCATTATCGGGGGCTTATAATATTCAGATAACTTGCTGACATCAACTTTGGTGAGATCTATTCCAAATTTATCTCTAATTTCAGAATTGAATTGATTTTTTAAATAAAATAAGCGTGTTTCGTTATCAGAATTCTGAAAAGCATCATCTGGAGAATATGGATTCTGACTTAAATAAAATTTTGAAAAAACTTCATGATCGGACGGAACGTTTGAGGCTTGAAATCGTTTCAGATGGGGCTTCATATCTTCATCCCTGAAATCTTCATCAAGATCACCAAGCCATTTAAACAATTTTCCATTCCTGTTAATTCCAAATCCCCAACTAAATAATGGTTCTCCCTTGAAATATATATTACAAGAGGAAAACGAGGTAAATTTTACTGAGTAATCAGGATGGCCATTATAATAAATCAAAAGATCCTTGTCGAAGAAAACCGGAGTCAAATATCCATCATCCTCCGGACGATATAATCCTGGAATTATATAGTAATCTAAAGGATCATATTGAAATCCCAAATGATCATATCGTTTAAATCTCTTTTCTGTATCCAGCTTTGAAAAAACGTATTTCAAAGGCATGTCAAAAAACTCCCCTTCCTTTATTTCGCCGATCATTTCATCCCTAAACTTCATGAAATTATCACCGGGAAGAATACTTTCCCTGTCACCGCAGCTTTTACATAAATAAAAAGGTATTTTGATCCCGAAACCTTTCTTATTATCTGCATCATTGAAGTTTACACCGGCAAATTCAATAAATCTATAATCCCCACATTTTTTACATTTAAGCGGATGTCCCATACTTAAAATTTTAAAGTTTTTGTCGAACTTTTCTTAACAATGACGATTTGTAATTCAGCTCGCTTTCCAGTTTTGCAAAAAAGTCGATCCTAATTTAGTTATACCCAAATATAAAGAAATTGAACTCACGATATGCAACTTCATTCTTTGCAAAATCAAACCTAAGTCAACATAAATAATAAACCTCTGGAAGATTATCGTTTTAACCTAACGTCTTCATATTTTTTTCTTTCCGTCTTAAGAGAAACGAGCCATTCCAGATACATCCCTTCAGGCATATTTCTATACCCAATCTTGTGAATATAATTGTACTCTTTGTTCAATGACGAAAGTAGTTCCTTTGCTTTTGGATCAGATTTTTCCATTTTCAGATATTGTTCCTTGTGAGTTTCTGCCCGCAATAGTAATGCTGTTATTAAATTTGGGCTGACTTTCAAGGCCCTTTCAGCACATTTTAGCGCAAAGCTCCCGTCACTTTCAGGAAAAGACCGTTTATAAGCATTCGCCAGATCGACTAAACATAAACCGAGGCTTTCGCGGTTATCTAATGCTTTCATATAAATCCCATTTTCAATGGCATTTAAGTGAATAAATCCCGATGCCATCAGCCAGGCGTCCTGCGGAAAGATACCGCTGGTTAATTCTGTATTATACCAGCCAATGGATTTTATATTATGTTTGATATAAATATGGTTTGGTGCCAGCGCAAGATTTGCTTCAACGCCGATTTCCTCCGCAAGAATTTTATAGAGGTACGGTAATGAATTACAATTTCCTCTCTGCGTAGTTACCAGTTTTGAAACAAAATGGCTTGTCAAATCTTTGTGTCCGAAGACATCTTCAAAATCGTATGTAAATGGTTTATAGTGTACCGTATCTTGATCGATTAAAATAGGTGTTTCTTCACAGATAACTGAAAAAATCGACGCATATTTACTAACCTTATCTTTATCTATTTCATTATAAGTAAGCTCCCGATTTCGAAGAATAGTTTTACAGAAATTTGCCATAAATTTTATTTTCCTGTTTACTTCAACCGTATCTAACTTACCTTGATAATATGCATTCTCCGTACTCAGGACAGCCACTTTAAAACTATATTTCTGCTTATCATTGAGCATATTATCAATAGTTAAATATGCTTCATCATAAAATCGGTTCTCCTGCGATTTCACCCAACCGGCAATGAAAATAAATAAAGAGATATAAAAGTATTTCATAATTAGGTTCCCAAAAATTGGTTTATTTAATTGTTCTGATTATCCAGATGATCAATGATATCGATCACCAATATATCATCGGTTTTCCGACCATATTGTGAAAGGAAGTGATCTATTAAGAAACAAAGCTGGTTAAGTGAGCAAAGACGTTCGAACCATATTTGTTCTTCTTTTAGTAATCCCGACATATCGTTTCGAGATCGAAAAAATTTATAATCTGCATCAGTACTGACCGTGCATTCTGCATACAGAATAATGTTCTCATAGTCGGTATTGCTCAGGTCACCACTAAGCAGTTCATTGATTGTATTCGTCCTTACCGCCTTAATAATTTTATCTAATTTCATGGTTATCCACTTTTCATAATAGTTTTCAGTCAACTAGGTTCAGTACTTTCCAGCCATCATCTTTTATAAAACCTACCCAAAATTTATTACTTACCGTTGAGCCATCTTCAAATATTATCCTTTCCTCAATAAACTGCTGCCCTGCCCGACTATCAAGCAATGTAAATACCCTTTCTATGTTTTCGAAATTTGGAAATCCATTCCTTTCAAGATCTTCTAATAATGATATTTTAAGAACGGTTTTAATTTTTGAATGTATGTCCTTGCTAAATTCCAAATTGCTTTCAAGCAGAACATTTTCAGCTTCCATATTAAAATCCTTACATGAAAGAACACCTTCTATATTTTTTTCACTGTAAAAATTCTCAAGTGCAATAATTGCCCCTTCCGCAGTTGAACGGTCTGCCTTATATAAATCATTTCCAAGATCAATCCGAAATCCACAGTGTATCTCGAAATCAACCTTTTTATCTTCTGACAATGTCTCATTGTAATATCGAATTGTATAACCTCCAATCAACCGCTGATCCACAATTAACATCCAATCTACAGCCTCAGCAATCAAAATACTATGGACCTCGTTGTTTTCTGGCAACACGCCGTGGTAACGGCCGTTCTCAACTCTGACATTTTCCAACCACACAAAAATTTCGCTCTTATTCTTAAATTTAATGGCCGAATAACCGCAATAACCATCACCAATTATTTCATTGAAATACCAAATTGTGTTTTTTGCCTTATATAATAAGTAGAGATAATCGTCATTTATCTCGAATTCTAAGATATTTTTCATTTAATGGGTCAAACTAGGCGGGGGTTAAATTCTTGTATTAAGATGCCTAAGAAAGCTCCTAACACTTTAAGTTTTTTACAAGATGTATACAGTTTTTATTACTTCACAGCAATCTGCCATCCATCAAAAACACTACTATTCTTTTCTGCTATTTTAGACATTTCTTTTGCCCATCCAACAACTGCCTCTTCGTTAATTGAGACAGGCTTTGTGTAACCAATTACGGCAAAATCCTTTTTATCATGCATCTGCCTATATCCAGCTGTATACCCCATAAGTTCTAAGTATTTATTTAATTTCTTTGCATTTTCCGCACTTGAACTTATAAAGAAGAATTCAATTTTATGTTTTGAATTCCTTTCAATTCCATTTTTGTACAAATCAATAACCGCCTTTCTATCTAACTCCTCTATGGCCTTTTCGGCATCAGAATACGTCGACTCAATAATCTTGTAGTCTACAACAGAAGACGAATCAACAATCACTTTGTCTGTCTTCTTATCGCAAGAAAGACTAATTGCAAGAACAAATAATACAACTAATACTCTAATCATCTCTGCGTTTTTTAAGAAAAGTCTGGATAAACGAAATTATATTTTCCAATCTTTATTCTTTCTACTATAGCAAATGGGGGAATTACAATTCCTACCTCCGCATTGGTATTCTCCCCTACCAGTTTACCTACCTTTGTGAAATCTTTATCATTAATTTTCCACACATACCAGTTTTCGGAAACCTTTATAGGTTCTTCACCGACTTTTTTGCCATAATCATTTGTATCTCTAAATAGAATATTGTCTATGGCAGGATAAACAGTACTTTTTCCCTCCTGCGTAAACAAAGCTTGTTTTACTCCGATATTAATCATTGTATGTGCATGAAAGTCAATCTCTCCAGCTGTTACTTCCGCAAAATCAGGAATTTCATCACTTGGATATTCTCTTTTGAAGGAACGGATAACGTCACTATTTAATTGGGTTAAATCGTTTGCTATATATTGAAAATACTTCTTTTTACCATTATCCAATGTTACTGAAAACATATCACCGATCTCCGTTTTAACTCTTTTTGCCATTTTATTTCTTTTTAAGGTGCTTTAACCCCAAAATTACTCCAATATTTGGGAGCAATTGAATTTATTTTATTTAATAACTGACCTCCATTTTTCTGTAGTCCATACTGATTGATCAAATTCTGTTCTGCTACGCGAGCTTCCTGCAATGTCATTCCAGAAGCACCTTCTATTTGTCTGAAAAATAGACTGCCCTTCTCACCGCCCTTAGCAGCATGTTGAGCAAATCTAGAAGCAAATGGCTGGCTGGTTCTTCCAATATACTTAACTTCCCCTGCAGCATTTAAGCCTTCATATAATCCATGTAGCTTTTCCGTTGTTTCGGTAGCAACTGTTGCCCTTCTAATAATAGCGTTTAGAGCACCTCCTGTTACCGCACCAATGACAGCATCCTGAACTAACGGATTTTCCGCAACAAGTGTTTGAATCTCTGTTTTTCCTCTTGAATCTGGAATTCCGCTTATTGTTGGAGCATTAGGATCGCCAAACATCGCCATACTTAATCCAGGCGCCATATCACCCGCGTGAATTAGGGGATCTAAATTGGTCATAACCCCTAAGGGTGCTAAAAGAGAATTGTTGGTATAAGAACCATTAGCATTTAACGCCGTTGTAGTTCCATTTTCAGTTGTATAAGTTCCCGATTTTCCTAAATAGGTTTCATTAGCTCCAGCCGTGGATTGACTTGTTGCATTGTTATTCCAATAAACAGTATTTGATTCCCTATTATGCACCCAATCAAAAGCCGCTCTACCATCAGGATCAATATTTTTAATGGGATTATTAAAGGCATAATTGTAAGGTGTCCAATTCGAAAACTCCTCGCTTAAAGGATCGGGACTGATCCACCTGCCATGCGTATCACCAATCGGTTGTGCATCGGGATCATCTAAATTTACTTCAATAAAATCAACGATTTCCCCTTTTTTAACATTAAAAGTAACAGAACCAATGGTAACGATGCTATCCTGATCATGAAATTCAAGATACTTTCCCTTGCTCAGCGTAGCTACCTTCGGATAATAGCCATATTTTTTAAATGGGTTACCCGCCTCAATATTTTTTCTTCTTCTTTCCGCCTCAACTGGCGTTAAGGAATCTCTGGTTTTTAGAACCTCACTCATGTAAGGTCTTGCTTTTTCTTCTCTGGTAAGTTTTACCGGATTGACCCACTCCTTTTTACCGGTCAATTTCTTATTCTGTTTTACCTGCGCTTGGTTAAATCCAATAAAAAACAGCAGAATAAATAATAAAATCCTTCTCATATTTAAGTTTGTATTTCGAATTATATGGTTATAAAAATTCCTTTGGAATAGCATACACTTTAGGACTTTCCTTCTTCGGTGTAATTGCTTTTACCTTTTTAGCTTCTTCACGCTGTTTTTGGGCGTTGAGTAGTCTTACCCGTTCAGCAATCTCATCACTTTTTTGCTTATTTTCGGTACTCTTCAATGATCCTAACCATTGTTCATACTGCTCCGGAGGCATCTGGGCAAAACCTGATTGATCGATGTAATCAAAACCAGCCTTGATACCCAGAAACTGATCTTCCAGTGGCGGATAGCTTCTGATCTTTTGCAGCTGTTCTTTATTTTCAGGATCGATACCTAGACGGTTACAGGCCTGCATAAACCTCATTTGGTCAGTATTACTTTTCCATAGAGTTGCGTTAATATTGTTCGGATTCAGTTCCAGCGCCTTCCCCAAAACTTTGGCAACAAACTCATCATAGCCAAACTTGTGGATATACCCACTGGCGAGATCCACATAGGTCTGAGAAAGAACATCTTTCTTTGTTAAATTTTGCATATAAAGCTTATTCTTGAGGGCTTCAGCTTTAATATATCCTGAATTCAGAACAAACGAATTTGCTGAAAACATGCCGTTGGTTAACTCTACGCTTAACACTTCGCCATCATTATCCTTAAAACGTATATAAGAATGGTTAGGTGACAAAACCAAAAAGGCTTCTGCACCGATCTGTTCTGCCAAGATCAAATACAACAACGGCATAGAATGACATTGGCCACTGTTGGTTTTCATCAGTTTGGAAACAAACATTTTACTGTAGTCCTTTGCCCCCATATAATCCTCAAAATCATATTTGACCGCTTTGTGAACAACTTTTCCATTCTGCTTGGTATCCTGTGCAAAGTATTTGAAAATTGAAAGATTTTTAGAAACATTGTCAGATTCATCAATACCACTTTTCTTAATATCTTGCCTGATTAGCGAAGTCGCTTTCTGTATCTGCTGCTGATAAGCCGACTGAAAATTCCTGTCATTATTGTTGTATGCATTTTCAACGATAAATACAGCATCTGCAAGTGTATACCCCTCCGGATCGAGCTTTAGTAAATTATCATAGGCCCTGTAGTAAGAATCAGTTCCTTTCTTTTCGGATAAAGAACTGAGATTATAGCGTTTTGCATCAGCTTCTTCCCTGATTAAAGCCATCTGGCGTTCAACCTCTCTGTTAATCTCTTCCTGATCGTCTTGGTGGGTAGTCTTTTTTTTATAAAGATTTGAATTAGCATTAATATTTGGGGAGGCAGGTCTAGGGGTGGGTTGATTATTCAGACCCGCGGGTATACTGTAAAGATTGGAGACAGCAGGTCTTTGCGGCAGATTTGGAATCTGTCCATAGATATAGGGATAGCATAAAAATAAGCTAAATAATAATATTTGTCTCATCTCATAGGTGTGTTTTTTAAGGTTAATTTTGGCTTCGCAATATATTTTAATTTATAACACTACGGTATCCGTATTTTCACGGAAATAGTATCAGATTTTCTGATAGATTGTTCTTTATCAAAGATATATAAGCGAAATTATACTGTCAGAACGACAAAACATGTCGTATAATGGATAAAATTATAAGGTATTAACCTGATGCATCCCTGGGAAAATACAAAAGGCATGAAACCAGATACGTCATCTTTGAGAGGTACTGCGAAGAACCCATAACCTAATGACGACCTAGCCCATGCCCGTATGACGATGCACAGGCGTAAGTCTGTCAATAGGAGGTTATTTGGAAGTTTCGCAGTTTTCTCAAACCTTTTTGACAGCTTACGCTTTATTTTCGATAAAATTTAGGGTACTAAGATATAAATATTTTTATTAACGATAATTATTATCACTAAAATATGATATAGCTTTCAAAAATTCCGATAAATAACTAAAATCGCCAATAAAGTATAACTGAGTTCAGTGTTTATACCACAACAATGCAAATATATTACTAAAATAAACAATTTTAATAAATTATACTTAAATTTGTAGAACTGCGAAATTCCTAAATAACCTAGAATGCCGTTATTTTCACGTCATACAAATAATCACGATCTTATGTTTCAGCAAATTTATGATACATATTGGAACCGTATTTTTGTTATGGTGGCCCGAAAAGTCAAAGACCGCGATGATATATTCGACGTTATGCAGAATATCTTTTTTCATCTATGGATCTACAGGAATTCACTTACCCAGCACAACGCTGAAAGTGCCATCGTAAAAACTTGCGTTCAGGAGATTTCAAAATACTTCACGAATCTGAATAAGCAACCTTATACCACAGAACTAAGTAATCTCCAATTACCCGATGACTCTGCCGAAATGCTCCAGGCCCAGTTTGAAAAAGACAGAGAACTCGAACTTTTGAAGTTGAATATTGACCAGCTTCCTCCCATAAGAAGGAAAATTTTCACCATGAACAAGTATGAGGGCATTACTCAGGAAAAAATCGCAACACAACTCAATTTATCCACTAAAGCTGTAAAAAAACAGATCGGAAAGGCACTTATATTTCTTAGAGAACATCAAAACCATTCTTAAATTTTGTTAAAATCAGTTAATTTCAGTTAAAGTTCTGTTTACAGCGGGGGCTATTATTGCCGTTTTCGGGTATACATAATAAAGCCCTTTATTATGAACAGGAGAAAACACTCCCAACCAACTGCGATAGATGAAGCAAAAGAGTTATGGGATAGCCTCGCAAATGATTCAGACGCAGATATAGAGCCTCCTACAGTGCAGGAAGCAAAAGAGTTTCATCAAAAACTTTATGCGAGAATAGAAGCACATGAAGCACAAAAGAGAAGGAGAAAGACGTTCCGTTATTCTTCCATGCTGATCGCCGCTTCCCTGGTCATTATTTTTAGTATAATAGCCTACAGAACGTTCTTTCTACCTGATGTATATAGGGCATATCATGATGATTTGAAGGTTACTTTAAAGGATGGATCAACAGCTATCTTGGCAAAGGGAGCTATATTAACGGTCGAGAAATCATTTCCAGCAGCAACAAGAGATGTCTTTCTCAAAGGGGATGCAGTTTTTAATGTAACCAAATCCAAAAATCATCCCTTCATCGTACATGCCGGACTTTATGAAACAAAAGTTCTGGGTACAGTTTTTAAAATCACCCAGCATAAAACAGCCTTCAATGTTGATCTGTATGAGGGCAAAGTGCAGGTTATAAAAACTGAAAAACCAGCAGAAACATTTATTATACATCCGAAAGAGACATTCTCCAATCAAGGCTCTAAAGATGTTGCGACCATTGTTGATACTAAAAGTAAAGGTCAATCTCAAACCAACAATTCGGCGACTGTTTCATTAACTGATTTAGAACTTTCTAATGCCATAAAAATTTTAGAAAATACCTACGGCATAAAAATTCTGTTCCCGTCAGCGGTTGCAAATTCAAAAATTAGTGCTACAAAAGAAAAAGCCACAGCAGCAGATTTGATAAGACTCATCTCACTCAAACTGAACCTAAAAACTACCAAAATAAATGATAAAACATTTCAATTGGAGGAATAGACTATGGTCGATCCATACTCCTGCCCTGATTCCGTACTCCTAATGAAACTGGTGTGGAAGAATACAATAAAGAGACCGACGGGTGCAACCGTCGGCCAAGAAGTATTCAACCAATAACTGTTCGATAGATTACTAATTATAAATACTAATGCAAAAATAATGAAAAAACTTTGCAGAGCAGTACTATTGATTCTCGTCTTATCAATAGGCTGCCAAGGGCTGTATGCCCAAGAAAAACTCTCCACAAAGAGGGTAAATTTTGAAACTGGAAAAACTACTGCATCAGAAGCTGTAGGGAAATTTCTATCAGAAAATGTAAAAGATAAGATTTACTCAAACGATGATCTTAAAGATTATTCAGTTCAGCCAACTAAATGTAAAAATGAACTGGTACTGGACTGTCTCAATAAAGTTTTGAAGGACGTTCCCGTCGAAACTTTTATCGACAATAATAGCATTATCATCAGGCCGAAAAAAATAAATCAACCTCGGCAATTATCGAAAACTCATCCCCTACACTTGCTAAAGCAGATACCACAACCACAGTCTATAATACAAAAGTTATTGATGAAGTTATCCTGAACGCCGGATACTATAAGGTCAGCAAAAAAGAACAAACCGGAAGTATTGCTAAAGTTAGCGTTAAAGAAATCGAAAACCAGCCTATATCAAATGTGCTGGCAGCAGCACAGGGACGTATGGCCGGGGTCAGCATTGTGCAGAGCAGTGGTGTTCCTGGCAGTGGCTTTCAAGTCCAGATTAGAGGTAAAAACTCGTTAAGAAGTGATGGCAACAATCCGCTGTATATTGTCGACGGCGTTCCAATAGGTAATGAAGTGAAAACGTTTGGATTTACATCTGCCATATTGCCTATGTCAAGTATTAGCCCTTTAAATAGTATCAATCCGAATGATATCGAAAGTATTGAGGTGCTAAAAGATGCGGATGCGACCGCAATCTACGGTTCCCGCGGTGCAAATGGGGTCATTCTCGTCACAACGAAAAAGGGTAAATCGGGCAGGCTAAGCGTGTCATTAAACTCATCATACGCACTCACTAACGTAATGTCGAGATTGAAAATGATGAATACTGAACAATATCTCAGTATGCGGAGGCAGGCATTTTTCAATACTGGAATCAGCACATATCCAGCAAATGCTTATGACGTTAATGGTACATGGAAAACGGACAGGTACACTGACTGGTCTAAAAGTTTAATAGGAAATACAGCAACCGCATCCAATACCCAACTACAATTAACAGGTGGTAGTGAAACAACATCATTTCTTCTAAGCTTGGGGCATAATGAACAGTCCACTGTTTTTGGCAATGATTTTAAATATACCACAAATAGTGTCACTACTAATATTGCACACCGGTCAAAAGACAAAAAGCTGAATCTTGCGGTTTCAAATATGTTCAGCATTCAAAAAAACAATGTTATAAATTCGGACATCACCCGAAGTGCATTTTCTCTGTCTCCAAATGCACCTGCCCTTTACAATGATGATGGCACACTGAATTGGGAGAATAATACCTGGAGCAATCCCGTTGCAGCTTACAATGCTACATACTCGAACCAAAACATCCAGTATCTGACAAATCTTAACCTCGCATATGATCTGTTTAAAAATATCACACTAAAACTAGGTGGAGGGGTTAATTATCAAGCTTTTGAGGAATGGAATATCAGTCCAAATACTATCTATAATCCTGCGTATGTAACCGGACAGTCAAGTGCCTATTCAAAGGCTTCCAAAAACAATCAGAATAGACTATCTTATATCCTGGAACCACAGATTAACTGGAAATTCAGCCATGAAAAACATGCCCTTGATATTTTGGTAGGAGGTACATTTCAAAATGAAAATAACTCCTATGGCTCAATGAGCGGTACAGGCTTTGAAAGTAATGCACTAATCCACAATATATCCGCAGCAAAAACAAAAACGATCGAAGATCAATACAACACGCAATACAGATATGTCGCATTTTTTGGAAGAGTAAACTACCAACTTGATAAAAAATATATCCTGAATATCACCGGTAGGCGTGACGGATCAAGCCGTTTTGGACCAAATAAGAAATTTGCAAATTTTGGCGCGGTAGGTGCAGCATGGCTATTTTCCGAGGAGAATTTTCTGAAAAATTCGAGTTGGCTCAGTTTTGGAAAATTACGTGGAAGTTTTGGAACAACAGGTAGCGACAATATTGGTGATTATGGGTATCTGGATACCTATACCGTCTCTTCATCCATTTACGATGGTGTAACAGGTCTGCTCCCTTCCCGCCTGTTCAATCCCGATTTCAGTTGGGAAAAAACCAAGAAACTTGAAGCTGCAATCGAAGTGGGATTATTCAGGAATAAAGTAAATATTAATACCGCCTGGTACCGCAACCGTTCATCCAATCAATTAGTCGGCTACCAGCTACCGACAATGACTGGCTTTTCCTCTGTACTTGCGAACTTGGATGCCACGGTGCAGAATACTGGATGGGAATTTGAATTGAATGCCAGACCATTTTCCAAGGGAAAATTCCAATGGGAAACATCATTTAACATAACTTTTCCCAAAAATAAACTAATTTCTTTTCCGGGACTAGAGGGCTCAACATATAGTAATACCTATGTTATTGGCCAACCTACCTCAATTGTTAAGTTATTTAATCTTGAAGGAATCGACCCTAAAACCGGAACTTATATTTTCACAGACTACAATGGAGACGGCAAAATCTCTTCTGCGGACGACGCCAAAATAGTTGAAAACATCGGAGTAAATTTCTTTGGCGGTTTAAGCAGCAGCTTACATTATGAGAATTGGGATTTCTCTTTCTTATTTCAGTTTGTAAAACAGAAAAGTAGAAATTACAACTACATCATCCCTTCTCCGGGGATAATGAACAATCTTCCAGTCGAAGCGTTGGATGTCTGGTCGCCAGAGAATCCAGCTGGCTTTTATCAGCCATATAAGGCCAATGCATCGCCTAACCATTCAATATTCCAGAATAGTACGGCATCTGTAGCAGACGGGTCCTTTATCAGGCTAAAAAATGTAGAATTGGCTTACAATATCCCTTTAAAAAACACATCATTCAGAAGTATAAGGATATACTTTCAAGGCCAAAATCTCATCACGTGGACAAAGTATTTTGGCATTGATCCGGAATTCACAACTATTGGCTACCTCCCGCCTTTACGCACATTCTCATTTGGTTTAAAATTAAATCTTTAAAATATCTCAAAATGAAAACACACATATTTATATATACAATACTGGCGATTTTACTACTACAGGTTAGTTTATCATGTGAAAAAATGCTGGAAGTAGACGTGCCCGAAAACCAGATTCCTACTGAATCCGTTTTTGAGACCGTGCAGACAGCTAATGCTGCACTTGCTGAATTATACGCTGGATTATGGAACAGTTCACCGCTCGCTGGGAACCAAACAGGTAGATTACTGGGAAGCTATACGGACGACCTTACCTATTATGGAACAAATTCTACGACGGGACTTTACGATATTTTTCAAAATCAGCAGATTGATAGCAATGCTGCAATAAGTACATACTGGGCCTCAGCATACAGATTGGTGTATGTATCAAACGCCATATTGGAAGGAACAGAAAAATCTACAACAATTCCTGCCACTGAAAAGCAACGAATCAAAGGTGAAGCACTATTGGTAAGATCAATACTGTTCTTCTACCTACAACAAATTTTTGGCGATATTCCCTATCCTACTTCAACAGATTATCAGATAAATCAATCCTTGTCAAAAATCCAATCATCAGAAGTGCTGACCCAATTGGAAAATGATCTCAACACCAGCATATCATTACTTACTGATGCTTACAGAAGTACAGAAAGGATCATTCCTAACCGTAAGGTTGCCCAGCTGATGCTTGCAAAAATCTATATGCTACAATCCAAATGGAATAATGCTGAAACTTTATTGCGAACTATAACTCAAAGCTCCCTTTATCAACCTGAAAATGATCTCAGCAAGGTTTTTACAAAAAGTGGATCACATATTCTGTGGCAATTAAAACCAAAAAACAATGGCGATGCAACCCAGGAAGTAACTGCCTATTATTTTACAGGGGCAGCCCCTTCCAATTATGCGTTATCCCAGAACTTGGTAAACATCTTCACTGCTGGCGACCAGCGTAAAAATCAGTGGATGGCAACTGTTACTGTAGGACAAAATACATGGTACAGGGCCGCAAAATATAAGGCACTTACAAATAATACTTCGGAATTTTCAGTTGTATTTAGATTAGAGGAGGTGTATCTCCTTTTAGCTGAAACGCTTGCCCAACAAGATAAAATAGCTGACGCACTTCCTTACCTGAATGTAACACGACAACGCGCAACATTGGCAGCACTTGTGATGCCGATTTCAAAACAGAGCTTACTTGATGAAATCCTATTAGAAAATAGAAAAGAATTCTTTACCGAAATGGGGCATCGATTCCTCGACCTTAAAAGGATGAATAGACTAAATGACCTTCTACCCATTAAAACAAATTGGAAAAGTTACCATAGCTTTTGGCCTTTGCCGCAAAAAGAGTTATTGCTAAATCCTAATCTGAACCCACAAAATACCGGATACTGATTATGAAAAAGATATTAATTTTTCTATTAATCCTTCTAAATATTATAGGAAACGGCCAATCTAAGGTTACTTATGATACTTTACAGCAATGGATATCAAGATATCACACCATAAATAACCTTACCTATTCGCCCGATACAAACTTTGTGGCAATGCGAAAAATATATTCGACCAACAGCGATACCGCTGTAGTATTGGAAGCCAACAGAACAAATAACCAGCTGGCAACCATACTTAAAATGCCAAATAATATGTTCTTAAAAAACAGCAGTTTATTCTCCTACGGAAATGGAATAGCACAGCATAGCAATTTACATAAGAAATCAACGGTTAAATATGAAAATGTGAGATTTGCAGATATCCTTTTTGAACTAAATCAGTACCTCATTATGGATAAAAGTGGAACATTAAAACTGTATGGTTCAGCGAATGAATTATTGCAATCAGTGGCAAATAGCCAAATGTTTACAACAGACAAAAAAAATTTATTATTTCTGAATTTTAAAGAAGGAACAATAAATAAAGTAGCACGCATAGATAGTGATAAAAAAGTAATTTTGTTTGAAACCCAAAAGGAAATTACGCAAATGTTGCTCCCTCCTTCTGGCAAGGATCTCATTCTCTGCATAACAGATCCGAAGACCCGTAAATTGCAGCTGGTATTTATTGATACGCAATATGGAAAACTAACAATATTATCAGGTATTGAGCCACAAAAAGCTGACTTCGTTGAAGTATCTTCGGTTAAAGATGGTAAGGCATATTTTATTACCTTCGCAAGTCGACGAAAACCATCTAAGGAGAATTTTTTAGATATATGGTACGGGAGAGATAATAATCTAGGCGCTAAACAGGCAGGATCAACAGACTACCTTTATTATCTATGGAGCAAGGATACAAACAGGACATATCAGTTACCCAACACTTATCCAATCTACAGTAACATTGACAGTGAGAGGTATGTTTTGGCTTTTAATCCATTGGAGGAATTTAAGAATCTAACATTGCATCCATTCCTTAATCTGAAACTATATGATACATTAAGGGGAACTTTTACCGAAATTTTTCATCAGGTTACAAAGGACATCGTACATTCCTCTGACGGCCGTTTTATTATCGCACTCAACCCAAAAGATCAAAAATGGGACCTCTATGAAGTAGAAATTGACAGACACATAATTATTGATAATCAAAGTTTACAGAATCCTACGTTTTCCGAGGATTTTAAAAACATCCTATTTGAAAGTTCCAATGACGTCTATATTTTTGACATAAAAAGCCAAACACTATTCCCAGCTGGAATTTCAAAAGAACAAGAGGCTAGAATTTTAAATGCTGAGCGAAGAACCACGAATCCTGTGTTTGGGTTTAAAATGAATATGTTTAGCAGTAAGCGTCCACTTTTGATTAGAACAGTAAATAAAATTTCAAATAGCAGTACTTACAGTTCTTTTTACAAAGCCAAAATAAAAACTGTCATTCCTACAACAAAAAATCGGATTAAGGATATTAAGTACGACCAAGATTTGAAGAATTTAGTAACAATCGAAGAGAACTACAATATGGCACCTAAGATATTTTCTTCGAAAGCTGGAAGCAAAAAGAAAATCGAAATTTTTACTACTAAGGATAAGACTGGACAAACTCTAAAACAGGAAATTATACAATATAAAAATTCTCTTGGAATACCTTTGAAGGGTGTCCTTTACTATCCCACAGGATATGATCAAAGTAAAAAATACCCAATGGTGGTTTACATTTATCAAATTAAAAGCACGCTATCCAATTTTTATTCCCTTCCAGCAAATGAACCTACAGGCGTAAATAGACGTACCCTTTTGGAACATGGTTATTTTGTGTATGAACCGGATATCGTCTTTGATGGTGGAGGACCTGGTCTTGCGGCATTGGACTGTATAAATAGCGCACTCGATGCCTTATCCACATACACTGCCATTAATAAAAATAAAATTGGACTAACTGGCCATTCCCTGGGCGGATATGAAACCAATTTTATTGCCACGCACTCCGACCGATTCGCCGCTTTTATTGCAGGTGCAGGATATAGTGATATAACTTCCCGCTATTTTTCCTATGATTATCATGAACAAAAGCCTAATCACACCAGATTTGAGACCGGACAGTATGAAATGAACAAACCTTTTTCGGAGGATAAACAACTTTATCTAAAAAACAGTCCAATAAATTACGTGGAAATGGTTAAAGCGCCTGTTCTGATCTGGAACGGTGTTAAAGACGATATTGTACCTGCTGAACAGGCTATGGAATTCTTTATGGGACTAAAGCGGAACAATCTTCCTACAATCGCACTATTCTATCAACAGCGAGAACATGATCTGGGATGGAATACCAAAGAAAGTATGGATATGAACAGAAGATCACTTGAATGGTGGGATTATTTTCTAAAAAATAAAACCAATATTCCTTGGATCGAAAAAGAAATTAAAAGGGATGCTACATAGCATCCCTTTCACATTTAAAGCCAACGTCTAAGGTAAGATTTCGTGCAGAACCTTTCCACATTCTGTTGGACTGATAAATCTTTGCAATTCCACAGAATTATCAGCAGACCAGGTACAAACAGGATTGGTTTCCTCTTCACCACACATTTGTTCGGTCTCAATACACAGCCCTTGGCTTTCATCAAAGCGATAAGCTGTTTCGTTAAATTTTGCCATGTTTCCGGCAACTGCTGCTCCGGCACCCATTGCTACAATGAGTGCAGGCAATAATAATTTTTTCATCTCAATTTGTTTATAATTTCTCTGCCTACTCTTAGTGGAGGTTTTCGGCTTCCCCTCTTACGTAATTTTTTTTGATAATATCGCGAATGCGGTACCTTACCACTTCGTCTCCACGTAGAACATACATATATTTCTCAGTTATCAAAAAATCATGCATTTTCATTTCCTTTTTATTATATATGTAAAAGCTTCCAATGTATTCCTGTCGGTCGGTTCTATACATATCTATCACCTTCGCGGCTTTCCAAGCTTCCCTCGATTCAAGCTTACCCATGAGATCAGATTGGTTAAAGAGTACTCCACCGAATGCAACACTCTGACGGTTTACCTTCAATGGGGGTGCGTTCATTTTGTGTCTACCGTCAGCAAGTTTTGTTATTTTGATCTGGGCAATACGTGTTGTATCAATAGTATTGAACGTATTCTTTAACCTAAACCAATTATCCATAATTAGGTACTCATTTCTATAGAGGTAGGTGTAAATCAAGTTGTTTTGAGACTTGTCATAAGTTATGTTTCCATCTACATCGAACACACCATCTATCTGCTTTTTTAAAAGCTCTGGAAATAACTTTATCTTTGGGTCTGAATTTAGATCAAGGAGTGCCAGTGTAAATTGTTTCGTCGCGCTGCTCTGTGTTCTCAGCGCAAACCGTGCTGAATCTAAAACAATAAGCTGATTAAAATAGGCATCTTGAAAACTTAAAGTTTTAGCGTGTGGATTTCCTAATCTACCACGGTAAATTATTGGTATAGTACCGTCATAAAAATAGTAAAATCCATTATTGACCTGCAACCTCAAATTAGAAAATTTATGGTTCATATTGTCTGGCTCGATCTTCATTAACTGCATGCTATTGAGTGCTGTATCTGCGGTCTTCAAAATCTGCGGAAAGATCCTATTTCCAAGATAGATATGTTCATCATCATAACCAGCAAAATAATAGTCCGGTCTGTCCAGGTCAAGAATCTTTTTTTCTTCAATAACTGGATGAACCAGGAAGCGTCTTGTGAAATTATTTTCCTTTTTCACAATGTGCTCTGACCCTAGAAATAATAAAATCACAATTCCGCAGCTCAGCACAGTTGTAATAGTCGTAAAAGCTAAAGTTGTGCGGATTTTAAAACCGCTGTTCCTACTGAGCGCCACGATTGCACCAAAAGACAATAAAACAAAGCAAATATTGAATATAAGATGTTCTTTCCAACCCAATTTTTCCAGTATACCTCCACAACTACAGGGTATGAAATCACTATAATTCAATATGAGGTAGATGTAAATAGTGAAAGCGGCCATTAATGCCAGTGATGCATATAATGCTAGAAGCCTGCTTATGGGTAAACATAACGCAATTGCTACCAGAAATTCAATTATCAGGATCAGGTATGATATAATTCCCGCGTAAGCACTTAATAAAGGAGACTGAGCAAGTTGTACCTGGAAGTTTGCAAAGTCCAACAGCTTACTGGCAGCAGCATATATAAAAAGCAATGCAAGAAGAATGCCTACCGCCTGTACAAAATACTTTTTTATAAAGCTTATCATAATCACTGGCATTGATTATGACAAATTTCGGTCTTGTGCTAAAAATAAATATTGACAATATCAACAATTATATACCAATATGCAATAAAATTATACCAATATGCAACAAAAGTATGTACAATAATAACTGAAGGAATTATAAATTAGCTAATCGAGGAATTGTTGTCAGACCGACACCATGACGCGTAAAAGCTTTATACATATTCTGATAATCTAAAAATCTGTTTTTAAATGCTACTTCCTTTAAGCTCATGGGCGTAAATATTATATCGCCTACAGCGTCCAGCATCTTTCCCTTTAACCAAAAACTGTAGAAAGAATCACCAAAGCAAATTTTACAGTCACGTTGAAAATGATTATAATTATAACCTTGGTTTTCAATAAATTCCTTTAAAGTTTGGCTATTATTGGGATTATAGGATTTCACTATCTCCTTAACATAAATAACATTTTGAGGGGTGTTTTTAATTTCTTCTTTAGGCAAATTGAGATCAACTATATGCAAAAAGCCCCTCTTTACACTCTCTGCCTGGCATAAACCTACTACCAAATGCATATTACTTTTATCCGTATAACGCACTTGAACCGGAAATACATCATTAAATGCAGGCCTAGTCTGGTTAAGATTACTTACCACCTCTTTAATCGACCGATCATAACCATTATCTTCCGCAAAGCTATAATAACCGAAATGATCTTTAGTAAACGCATTTTCTGGTATGAATTCAAGGTTTTTTAAAAAAGAAAAATAAAAATCAGTAACGACTTTAAAATGCTTAGATATTACATGCAGATCAGAAAAAAGGACTGCGGACTTCACAAAATTTAGTTTACAAAAAACAGATAGATTTTGCTCAGCTAAAGCATCCAATAGTGAGACGATGTAGAAATTCATTGTATCTTATTTTGTTATCTTAAAAGACCGATGTCAGCGTCAGCAATAAAATAAGTTTCCGTATAGTGTAATTTATGGTCTATCGTATGGTCAATTTAATATTTTTGCCCTAATAATGAAATAATAATGTACAAATCACATTTAATGTGCCCGAACTTAATCGCCAAACTACTAATTGTAACAAGAAAGGACAGCCTAATGGCTGTCCTAACAAGCATGCTTCCACTCTGGTAGTGTATGGTTTCTGCTTTACAAATATCAAAAAATATATGAAAACAATTTATCTAACTGGCCCAATAATGATCGGACCTAGCTTTTTGTTATTGAATTGAAAAGAAATTTGCTTTTCATTACCAAAACTATCAACTATCCACACGTCAAATTGTTGTGAAACTAAAGATTCTGATGTATAATACAGGCGAAATTCTTTTTCCGCCAATGGATACAAATCGTTTGGCAAGTAAGGTTTATATCCTGCATAATTTAAACTACCTTGCCCATCATTTTGAAAATATCTTAGCCTATACGTATTACCAGTATAGTTTCCAGAGGAAATTATGGAAAAGCGTATTTCCACACTTTCACCAATCCCGATCTCCTTTGGAACAGGCATGACTTTCACCTCAAAAGGAAAGACCTCCTGCACATCCAAAACCTCTTTCTCACAACCGGAAAGTAATGTAATACCAAGAATGGCAATAAAGCCTAGAAAAGCCGAACCTATCGACATTTTCATCGTATTAAATATATATTTCATTTTATTCTCTGATTTTTAAAAGTTAAAACGTAAGCCTATACCTGTCGATGGTCTAAACCGCTCAAGATCGGTTCCCCATAAAACCCTTATACGACCTTGCAGCATAAATACGATTCGGTCTGAAAGATACGTCTCGAGCGACAATCGGCCGCCCGTCCCAAAAACAAATCCATTATTGTTTTTTAGAAGGCCGCCATCAAAAAGGACGCTGTCGCCCCTATTGACAGATTCATAGCCTGCAACTGCTGTTACACCTCCGTTTAGCGTAATAACTTTCCTTGCATCCGATAGAAGCTTCTTACTATACCCTATCTCTCCCAGAAAGTCCTCCAAAGGAATTTCCCAATATTTGTAATCTATGGTCTTTCGTTGATATTCCAGTCCCCAGATCCAGTAGTTGCCATGTTTTGCAAAACTGTTGAGTGTCAGATTTAAATAGAAATTTTTGCCTATCCTTTCTGTATTTACAAATCCCGTATTAATTTCCAAAGATTTCTGTTTATACACCATTCTCTGAGCATGTAATTTGATGCTCAAAATGGCCAGTACCAAAAAGATGATATATTTTTTCATAATTCGCTGCTTTATTGATTGACCTTAATTTTCATTTCAGATACGGGCTTAGCGGCAACCAGATCTGAATTTTCAATTTCCAGAACCTGGTTCCTTGCTCCGTTCCTTTCAAAAATTTCAATCCGGAGGACCTGTTCATCGGTGATTGTGAACTGATCCAGAAGTATGACGTTTCCAGCGATCGAATTATCTGAGATTACATCAAGACCGGGATATTGCCTTAAAGGGACTAATTGTTTTTCCTGAGAAACCGTTCTTTTTGCAATCTGCTTATCCACTATTTTGTAGGTGCAGAAATCAACGACAAACGGAACATTTGATCTGTTCTTCATTTCAAAATGAAAATAAAACTTTCCATTGTGGACATAGATTCCCTTAAGAATTGACTGAATCCCGTAAGATCTAGCAGCGATATGCCGTACATATCTTTTATTTTGCTGATAGATGGTTTTCAGTACAACTTCTGTTAAAGATGGTGGATTAAAGCCGAGCTCTTCAAACTGAACGTTTCTTCCTTCCTCACGCTCAACATCAGTTTTCATTTTCTTTAGATCATAACTCAACGTATAAGGATCAGCATTATAAATAACATTAAAGCTATAAAATTGCCCATCCTCTGTGATGACGCTAAAATTGGTTTCCTCAGCAAAGTCCTTAACCGCGGCCTTTATACGTAGGACATTCTGCGCATCCTCAGCTTTCTCCGCAATCAGATAATTCGATCCCAGGTCTGTGTACCTGATCGCTACCGGAAAAATTAGGTGGCAGGTTTTATTATAGGTAACTTCGAGCCTATAAGGTTCGACCCTTCCCGCTTCAAGTGACTGCTGTCCAAAAGTCTTGATGAACAGCCCCACAAAAAGCAGGATCATAAGTATATTTTTAATTGTCATCATAGTATGATTATTATAGTTATTACTTTATTTTTTGGTCACCAGCAGTACTTGATGCCCTGATCGCACTGTTACCTTGACAGCTCTTAATTTTTTTGAAAAAAAACCTGAAACGCCCTGTATCAGTCCCCTGCTCAGGTCACTTGCAACCTGCTGTCCCGCCGAACGCGACATCGAAATATTCATTCCGGAACTCTGGCTCATGTTAGCCGCTATTTCTCCTGCGGCATTGATCTCATCTGTTCGTGGGACAAGTAATCCAAGCTGACCGTCCGTGCCGTAAACAAGGATTTCAACCGGAATTATATTTCCGGATACTTCAACTGCGCTGATCTTTAGCTGCAACCTGTTTCCCTGAAATTTGGTATCGGCAACGAGTTCTGTTCCTTTGGGAACATGATGTCCGCCAATGGTTGCATTTTCGGATAACCTCAACTTTAGTGATCCATCGCCTGATATTGTTTTTGTTTCCATCACCATTGCATGTATACTGTTGCCGACAATATCGCTTTGGGTAACCTGTCCGGGCGTTATAAACGCCATGTTACGCTCACTGGTCCCATTTAAAATCTCCGATGCGTCCTCTTCCCGATAGAGGGCTGAAACCACACTCTTTTTGACCGCCTTCAAACTTTCGGTTTTCCCTTTTTTGCCTGTTAAAGCAGTTGTTTTAACTGCAGTTGAATCCATATTCTGACCAACATTGACCGTAGGGCTTACGGGGTCCGTATTTGCTGACGGAAGATAGCGCGAAGCCATTTCGTATGATTTTTCCATTAAAGCGAGCTGATCCTTATAGGTAGGTGCCTGCGGGACATCTTTTTCTGAAAGCCTATCTTTGAGTTCATCTACCTGTTTGCGCAGCGCCAATTTCTCACGGTCATCATCCCTGTAAAAAGAGCCCAGAGTTTGCTGAGCATTCTGATAACTGCTCAACGAACTATTCTGTGCACCGGCGATCCCATATTCCCCGGAGCTGCCTGCAATAATCTTCGAAACTGGAGCTTCAGTGTTAACCGATGTGTCTGCAACACTCCAATAATCTGACAAAGACATCAGGGAATTACGCTTTGCGGCTTCCCTTTCTTCAACCATCTCTTTTTCATATGCTTTTTGTTTATCGGCCTGCAGTCCTTTATCCGTTGCCTCAGGAACGGCATTTTTTAAACCTTTGTCTTTATTTTCCCCACCACTATTTTTAGGCTTAAATATTAAGTAAAGACAAGCGATAAAAACGATGGCCATCAGGCCAAAGATGATGGGCTTTTTAAGCTTGTCACTTTTTTCTAGGGAAATGCTTTCCGAATTTTCTGTGGAATCTTCATCCACAATTAAACTGATCCTCTTATTCTCTTTCTCTTCCATTGTCTATAGTTTTGGGATTTCTAATAGAATCTTTCAAAGAAGATTCATTATGAATTACTGCGGGCACCTCGATATGGCTTACATCGATTTTATCCCCTTTTCCCAGATCATAAAATACCTTGACCAATACGCCTACGCCCATAAGTAGGTAGAATGCGAATAGATAAAGTACATATCTGATCTGTTTGCGCACGGGTAAATTCCGCCATCTCAGATCGAGCTTCTCAAGCTCATGATCAATTGTTGTTCTAATATTTTTCATTTTCTAAATTTTGAACAATAACGCCTCCCCCTTTTATGGAGAGAACTAATTTTCTCTACCGCTCTATCACTTCCTCATCTTTATTGGAAAGGACTGAGAATTTTAAAATCTGGAAGCCCTGTGGATTGGTATCAGATCGCACACTGTTAAGCAGATTACACGAAGTGACAAGACTTCTTCGGGTAAGATTACTCGATCGTATGATGAACTGTTTAGCATAGGTAGTTACAGAATATGGGTACGAATTAAAATCACAGATCACACTGTCTACTTCTACACGTTGCTGCACATTTCCTGATATGATCCGATTGTAATAACCTTTTTCGGACAGATCACGATAGTAATCAAAGGCACTTTTGTCAGCAAGATCAAAAGCTCGTTTCATATTACTTTCAATGGCAGCCTTATCAGGGGCCAGCGTAAAGAATAGCTCATGAAATCTTCTGACGTGCTCACGGGCTTCAACAGGTCGATTTATTGTCGCATCCTGAGAAAGTGCCAACATGAGTGACTTTCCATTGTCCAATACGTAAATCTTTTCACGTTGCAATGCAGCGAAAGAATAAGACTTCCAAACCACAAATGCTGTTATACTCAGGCACAATACAGCAAAGACAATTGCGTAAAGCCTAATCTGTTTAAAACTATTTTCAATGTTTCTTAGCGTTCTGAATTCCATAATCAATTGCTTTTTTGTCCTTTTGCATTACTTTTATTATCCAGCAGCTGACCTCCAATATTTCCCACTGCTGCTCCAGCCGCAGCTGCACCAACATTTCCTGTGCGCATGGCCGCCTGACTTACGTTACGGGTAAAGTTTCCGGCACCGCCAGCCTGAATAATCCAACTGGTAACAGTTGGAATGGTAAAGTATCCAACAATTCCTATGATCATAAAAATCAGGTAAACACTATTCTCGGGATCTGGAACAAATGAGGGATCACTTAATAGTTCTATATCCCGCTGTACACTCATCGCGTTTATTTTCGCAAGCATGGCACTGAAAAGATCGGCCACAGGAAGCCACAGATAAACACTTATGTATCTGCTGAGCCACTGGGTAAGAGTGCTCTGAAATCCATCCCAGACAGATATGGCAAATGCGATCGGCCCCAGTATCGAAAGAACGATTAAAAAGAAAGTCCGGATCGTATCAACCACCAGCGCCGCAGCCTGAAAAAGCAGTTCTAGGATTTCCCTTAATTCTTTTTTGATTTCCTGCTTGATATTGTAGACTGCCTGATCCCTGTACATACTGACCATCGTTGCGATATCATCAAATGACCATCCCAGATCATCAAGCTTTTTGTCAAACTCCTCGTCTGATACCAAATAAGCTGTTGCAGGATTCCGTAGCATCGCTTCCTTTTCCAGTACATCTTTTTGCTGTTGCAAGGTATTGAGATCCAGTACCTGCCCTTCCAACATTGAATGAGTTCCCTTAACAATTGGACTAAGTACTCCGTTAATTGTCCCTAGTACGATTGTAGGGAAAAACATAATGCACATGCCTATCGCAAATGGTCTTAACAGTGGAAAAACATCAATTGGCTCTGCCCTACTTAATGCCTGCCAAACCTTTAGCGCCACATAGAATAGTGCGCCCAGACCCGCCACGCCTTTTGCTACAACAGCCATCGTTTCAGAAAGGGGCATCATTTCATCATAGAGACCTCTTAGGATCTCATGTAAGTTGTTAAATTCCATAACTGTGAGAATTTGTTACCAATATTTTTGATTAGCTGTGCCATATAAGTCCATGACGCGCTTCGTGTCATTCTGCTTTTTAGCTCGTAGGATGCTCACAGAGATATTTTTATTGGTGTAATATCTTACAAGGCTATGGTATTCTTTAACCTCTTTATACACTCGGTCAATAATCTCCATACGCTCCTTATCATTCAATGATAAGCTGCTTGAACTAACAATCTGCTTAAGTTCTTTCAGCAGTTCAGTACTCTCGTTAAGCAACGCGGAATAACCGTTTCCTATCGCTACCAGCTCGGCAGTAGAAAAATTCTTATCATTCAGCATTTTTCCAAAATTGTTGACGTACAAGTTGCTTACATCCCCGACCAGTAAAACGGTCTGCTGAACTTTTCTTGCATCTTTAACCAGGTTATTGACTGCCTTCAGCTTGTCGTAGTATTCTTTTCCCTGTTCATAAACTTTCTTAACTTCATTGAAGTTCTTGACCACATTGCTTACTGTACTTGAGGTTTGTACTATTTCATTGGCGGAGTTCAATATTCCTGAAGCCAGGTTGCTTGGATCAGTAACTACCCATTGTGCATTTGCCTTTTGTGTGATGACAAGTGATAATGACATCAGCACGGTCATTAATAAATTTTTCATTCTTTAAAATTTTAGGATTATTTAGTTTTTTGAATTGTCTGTGGCCGAAAGCCCTTTGATTTTCCGAAGCGAAATCTTTTTGATGGCTGCTTCCACATCGCCGCCCATTTCGTGGGCTAGATCCATCACTTCCATTTTCTCCGATTCCTCCGTGGTGTATGCCAGATACTCCTGCTCGCTCACTTCTGTCGCGTAGACCGCCGAATGCGTTCCTCCAAGTCCGATCCATACTTCCTTATATTGCGCTTTGGATCATTGTCCTGATTGATCGAAAGTATCTGCGATTTTTCGCGTTCCGTAAGTCCGAGCATTTTTTGGATATCGTCAAATTTGTTGGCGTATTTACGCTGGTCGAGTAAGATCTTGCAGTCACTGTTGTTGATGATTGTTTCCTTGACTATCGGAGACTGTATGATATCATCCACTTCCTGAGTCACCACGATAGCTTCACCAAAAAATTTCCTGACGGTCTTAAATAAATACTTTATGTATTCAGCCATTCCTTCTTTCGCTATGGCCTTCCACGCCTCCTCTATAAGTATCATTTTACGGATTCCTTTTAACCGCCGCATCTTATTGATAAAGACCTCCATGATGATGATCGTAACCACCGGAAACAGGATTTTGTGATCTTTGATCGCATCAATTTCAAAAACAATAAATCGCTTATTAAGCAAATCAAGCTCTTTTTCTGAGTTTAGTAAGTAGGCGTATTCACCGCCTTTGTAATATGGTTCCAGCACATTTAAAAAGTTCGCCAGATCAAAATCCTTCTCCCGTACTTCCTTGTCCAAAAGAACCTGTTTGTAGTCGCCTTTCACATATTCGTAGAATCCGTTAAAACAGGGTATTTCATTATTGTTTTTAATTCTTTCGATGTATCCTGCGACTGCATTGGACAATGCCACTTCCTCACTACGTTTAGGAGCTTCGTCGTCCCTTTTCCACAAGGTCAGGATCAAGGTCTTGATACTTTCCCTTTTCTCAATATCAAAGACATTATCTTCGGTAAAGAAGGGATTGAACGAGATCGGGTTTTCTTCCGTGTAAGTAAAATAAACCCCGTCCTTTCCTTTTGTCTTACCTTTGATCAGCTCACAGAGCCCCTGATAGGAATTACCTGTATCCACTAACAGTACATGGGTTCCCTGTTCATAATATTGTCTCACCATATGATTGGTGAAAAATGATTTTCCACTTCCATTTTTTGGGTGGGCTGGCGGGCTACTCAATTAAGAATAGCCCGCCAACCCCCAGATGGCCCTAAGATGAAACGGTTTCTATTCGTGATAATCCCCTTTTTCATGGGAAGATCACTGATATCCAAATGCACCGGTTTCCCAGTCAGCCTGTCCGCAAGCTTGATCCCAAAAGGAGAAAGTGAATTCTGATAGTTGGTCTCCTGCGTAAAAAAACACAATGCCGGTTCGATGAAAGTGTAAAAGGATTCTTCGGCTGGAAAATCACCGGCATTGCCCGGAATTCCCGCCCAATATAGAGTGGCTGCATCTACGGTATTATGGCGGGGCTTACATTCCATAAGAGCAAGTGCACTTCCGACATCATTTTTCAGGTTACGCAGATCATTTCGGTCTTCACTCCACGCAAATACATTATAATGGGCCCTGATCGATGGTGAACCGTGGGAGTGTGCTTCATTCAGATAACGTTCTATCCATTCTTTATTGATCTGGTTCGCCCGACTATAACGTGCCAATGAGTGCATATTTCTGGCGGACTTCTCAAATTTTTTGAGGTTCTCAGAACTATTATCGATGAACAGGTACTGGTTATAGATATGGTCGCAACTTAGCATCAGTCCCACAGGACTGGCAAAAGACAACATACAGTCACTGCGATCCGTGGAAAGCCTATCATAGCGATTGCAGTCAGAAACAGCTCCCGGAAGATCGTCTGTACTGGATAAGGTATGAAGTACCATCCTCTTACTTCCTATCCTAAGTTCCTCTGCTCCCAGAGCCATATCCTGCAGAACTGGGTTGGCATCACGTGACAGTGTAAAATACTGTTCAAGGATTCCGGTTTTCCCTTCGCTCCCCAATATTTCAGCTTCACTCAGCTGATCCATTGTTATATGACCACTGTCATTGATGATACGCTGGAACTGGCTTACCGATTCCAGAAAACGCCGCATTCCTTCCTTATCCCTTATTTCTTTTGGAACAAGATTGCCCCTGCACAAACTGCTAAAATTGCTCTGGGACTGCATCCTTGCTTTTGTGGTCTTTGTCAGGAAAATATAACAGTAGTGATTAAGAAACGGTCGCTCATTAAAATGCAGCTGGAAAGAACGCGACAAAAAACTATGTTCAATTCTTTCAAGATCCGGCTGGTAGTTTTCCTTTAGATACCAGTCCTGTTTGTGCAGGATACTATAATCCGGCAAAGTCTTGATCGCTTTACTCCATGAGGAATGAATGGATTCGTACACATCCGTGCCCACCGTAAAAATTTCCGGTAGCCTTACACGGAAACACACCGTAAGGTCTCCTTCTTTCGATATAATACAATCGTTCTCAATTGCAAGGAGGGGAAAACGGCTTTCTAACGTAGTTGTTTTAGAGATATTTCTCATGATAGCCTTGAAGATTTAGTGTTAAAATTTTGAATTTTCTCACCTTTTGCAACTGGGTATTTAAGGTAAGATTGCACGGGTTGACGGGTGATGATATATCGTGGATGCTTTCTTTTTGCACCTAATTTCATCAGTCCATGTTCACCGTATTTGTTGTTCAGGGTGAAAGTTTTCCAGATGATCAGGGAAGCAGAAATAAATCCTATCGAAAGGCATATATACATATTTACGTCTGCCATGTACAGCACCATGACAAGGATAAGTACCAGTAATAACCCTCCGGCAAATCCAAAAAGGTATTGGGCTTTCAAACCTTTAAATTCAACTGTACAGCCGATGCCTTTATTTATGTTCCAGGTTTTCATTTCAGTATGATTTAAAGTTTATGGTTCCCTGCACTAAACCCAGGTCATAGTTGGCGGTAAGCACTTCAATCTTTTTCTTTGGTATTTTGCCTGAATGTTTATCGACTAGTACCTCTTTCTGCATTTTGACCGTGTGCCAGTCAAGATCCTTGCTGAATTTGTTTAGGATATCACTTGGATAGCTACTCAAAAGAAACTTTCCCTTCGCATTGGATAGACATATTAGTAGAGATTCAAAATCATGTTTGCTGTACCCATCGTAATGACCGCAGTCACTGTTAAAGTAAGGCGGATCAAAATAATGAAAAGCCTTTTCGTGATCACGTGAATTGATGATCCTAATGGCATCCGTATTTTCGATCTGAACATTCTGAAGTCGTATAGCATAATCCTCACAGAACGATACTCGCTTATTGCTCAATCTTCTGGTAGAAGTCTGATCCCGAACATCATAACCCCATGAATCACCAATCTTCGCGCTAAAAGACTGATTGCATAATACCCAGACCGCCCAGGCGCGTTGTAATCTGTCAAAGAGATGGGGACTGTTATAGATCACGAGCGCATCGCTATGAAGAGATCTACTGTGAAGCGTTATACGGATCATTTTCTCCAGTTCAACAAACTGATTTTTAACCATCTCGTAAAAATTGATCAGTTCACGGTTGTAATCGTTGATCACCTCAACCTCAGATCTCGGTTTCGACCAGAAAATTGCGCCTCCCCCCACAAACGGCTCTACGTAGGTATAATGTGGTGGAATAAGCGGAATAATGATCCTGGCCAGCTGTTGCTTTCCACCATAATAGGTCAATGGGGTAACCATCTTATTTTTTGCCATAATTGAAAAAAATTAATAGGGTTAGCCTAAAGGAAAAATGATCGCAAAATGGTCGCAGCAACAATCAGGAATATACAGGCGCCGAACCAGCTCGCCGCTGTCTTTGAAGTGTCAGGGTCACCCGAACTAAATTTGTTGTACACTTTAACACCTCCGATCAGTCCGACCACAGCACCAATAGCATAGATCAGCTTTGTTGCCGGATCAAAGTAGCTTGTAACCATCTGCGTTGCCTCCTGAATACCTGCAGCGCCATTTCCCTGCGCAAAAGCCCCATTGCTGATAAGCGAAATAAACAGCAACGCTAGCAGAATTTTTTGTCTTGATTTTTTCATGTTTCATTACATTTTAAGTTTGTAATACCCGCCTTTGCGGGCTTGGAAACAAAGGTGTTCGAGATTAGATCAAATTTGGAGGCAGGTGGTATCAGACGTACTAAGTTTGCCGTTGATGTCCTAATCGGCTTTGCAAAAACACAAAAAAACCGCCAGATTGGAAAAGTCTGGCGGTTGTACTATTATCTGCTACAATTTCCGTCCCTTCTTATTTTCTTTATTTTCATATTTTTTTTTTACTTCATCCTTGATGGGTTGTTTGAGTTTATTTTCAGAAATAATTTGATCGATTCCTGACTTATTCCACGGGATCACATCGGCCTTAAAGTCAAGCCGAAGACCCGTTTCTTTTAAGCCTTCTATTTCCCCCCACCCCCATTTTCGATTCCACCCTACGGGATCAAGGGTCTTCACAAATGGTATTTCAACAAATAATAGGTCTTTTGGATATTCTACAACTTTATCCCATTCGATCTTCCCTATTTCATGTGTTTGAGGGTCATAAGGAAATGCATAGGTATTTTTTTCGTCAACATACCAGTCCTCCAGCTCATCAAAACTTATCCCCATCGTCGAAAAATCATCTTTAGGCCGTAAAAGATCTATCCGGGCATCTGCATAAAAGATATGGCCACCAATTTCAATTGTTGGCAGCTCACCATTTTTAATGCGTCTTGTTAATGCTTCCTGATCGACCATAAGCTCAAAATCGCTCAGTAAAAGGATTTCCTCAACAGCTTTATTGTATTTCTCTGCCATCTGCTCTGGGGCCAGTGTAACAAATTGCGGAGGAATTATAGTTAAATCCTGTCTACTTATCTTGTCGAAATGATCAAAGCGGTATCCTGCTTCCCCCAGATCGATCATATCCTCCAATTTGTAGCGGTTTTCTGGATTAGCCCTTTCTCGAAATTCGAATTTCTCCACATCAACGATAAACTCAATTCCGTAATCTGGATCTGTATAGATCGGTAGTTCTTTTTCCATAACTCAGCATTTTATTATTTTTTATTAATGTAATTGCTGAGCTAAAGTCTGCCGTAGAGGTAACTATTTTGTGAATTGGAGAACATCTAGGTACCATTTTTCCTGAATATTCCTATCTAATTCCAAAATTTCAAAATTTTGGCAGCATCCCTTTCTTGGGATTCTCTTTGAAACAGAAATTTTTATTCCTATATATAATTTAATAAAAGCCTAAAACGCCATTTTAAGATTGAATTATCTTTTATAAAAATGAGCGATACTACACTATGTGCGATCTGCTTTACGCAGGCCTTTTTTCGTAAGAAAACAAATCAAAATGCAATTATGTTAAAAACCAATCCTTACTGGTCAATATCCGACCATATTTAGCGCTTACCAGTTATTAATTTTGATACAACATAGATCGTTACTTAACCTTTATTCAGATTATGAATTTGACAGCACCTTTTTTAAATGCCACCTTTAAGGGTATTTTAGTCATTGTTAGCTTAGTATTGTTCCTTTGTAACGGCCAGGTTTTTTGTCAAGCTAAGGTTGGTGACCAAGGTAGTGGTAAAATGGTCCTTAAGTGGTATCTCTCGCATGTCGACCATCAAGACAAAATGGAACTTTATTATAAGTTCACGTACTACATTAAAGGTAATTTAGTTTTAAGACAAGAACTAAAAAATGATAGCAGCTTAATTGAAAAGAACAAATCTGACGATCGATACTTGACTATAACTAAGTTTACACCCACTTATCTTATCAATCTCTCGAAAGAGCTAGTACGATACAATAGTGAAGCAGATTCTAACAAAATAGAAGAAGTTGCTTTGGCTAATTACGAACCCGAGCTGTTTTATAAATGTGCAGTAGCACCTCCAAAAATAACACACCTTGATACATTAGGTAATCAAACTATAACAGTAGCAGGTCAGCGGTGTATAATAGGTAAAGCACATATTCTAAATTCTGATTTTGAATTTGCATATACCAAATCACGACTAAATGTTAAATCCCCTTTAAATCTATTTGTTCCTAATTTTCCTTATCAAATCCTTTGGATTAAAATTCCTCTTGACAATAATCCACAGGGCATACAGACCTTCGTAATTGAAAGTACTTCCGAAACAATACCTGAAAATATTAAAAATTCAATAACCTGGTAATCGATCATTATTTAACTTAAAATATATTATTATGAAAACAAAAAATCTGGTATTGACAGCAATGTCATTATCCCTCCTCCTTGCGTGTAAAAAGCAAGAAACAATCACAACGGAAGTTGATTACAAAAGGAAGCTAGAGCAAGAATTTAACTTAACTTCTACGACTTCTTCTGTTAAAATGTCTAATAAAGAAAGTAAGCCAGTTCATAATTTTGCAACTTACGAGGAGCAATATAAGTATCTAAAAGAATTGGTCAAGAATACTGTCATTTATGATACTGTAATTATCTATCCATCAAGCAAAATTAACTCTAAATCGAGTTCAACCGATGGGCTTAAATTGGTTGGAAAAAATAATAAAGCTTTCGAAGCCGGCGATAAGGGAGTTGAGCAAAACTTTTATACGCGCTATATCTCAAAATCAGCAAAATCTTCTGTTACTAATACCTTTACACTTTCATACTCAGTTTCAACAACTGCGAACTGGCCTTGGAAAAGGGAAACACCAAGTTCGCCACCAGCGTATCTTGGATACTGCTACCTTTCAGACACCAATGCTTACGGCCCGTATGTAACATATGCCGGCTTTATGCAATTGACCAACTACAATGTAGTCCTTAGCGCAAACGGTGGGGGTGGCTCAGCTAATGGCACCGCACAGCTGTACGCGACCACCGGGGGTTTTACAAATTCTGTATCTGTAGGCTTACAGGGTACTTTCACATTAGTTTCACCGGCAACACCGCAAAGCCCGCTAATGATCTATTATACCTTTACAGCAACGGAACCTACATTACCTTAATGGTGATTGAAACCTAGCTTTTGTTTAATAGCAATGTTAATCCACTTCTTTATTTTAAAGAAGTGGATTAATGTTAAATAATGTCTATTTATTTGGGGTTCCTCAGATTCTCCTACCCTTTTTCCCTGATTTAATTGGTGACTTCGCCTCTTTATTTTCCATTCTTTTGTAAGCGACCTCAGATAAAATCTGGTCCACAATTTCTTTTATCGGCTGGGGAACAGAAACTGACCTATCTTTCACTATGTCTTTTTTATTGGTCACTTCTGATAGCCAATCAATATAACTTCTGGCATCAGCCATATTAATAGGTTCCATTTTCCTGTAGCCTACATTTTTAGAATCATCAAGTCCTATATAAAAACCATGATCGGGAAAATCAAGCTTATCATAAACGATGATAATATTATCCATTGATTTTTGTGAAACATTATTTTTATGACTGGCTATTATCCGGCCTTTGTATTCTTCGATCACATAATCGGGATCATTCTTTGCTATCATGTCTGTTTACTTTAGTAATTATTGATACTTAATGCTTCCAACTAGTATTGAACGAATACATTATCAGATAAAATCTACGATGTCGAAATCGTCTAGTGCATTAGGGTTGTCTTTTGGAATGACACTTTTCTCTTCCGATATTGATTTATCCAAAAGCTTTGCAATTTTTTGGGATGCGCCATCGATAGAATCCCGCATCATATTAAAAAACTCAGTCCCCTCAATTTTTTGAATAATCCCAGCGGTTTCTCTTTCCTGAACTGTATCAAGACTGTCCTGTTGCAACAACTTTCCAACTTTCGTCAGCTCCTCTACAGAAACCGCCTGAACAAAACGATCATCATCTGGTGGGACATCATTATCATCATCTTGCTCTATAACATCACTGGATTTAATGTCATCATTATTTTTATTCTTGATAGCGTCGGTATCTTCCTGTCCTGCTTTAGTGGCGATCAATTTTTCTACCAACTTTTTCCGATTGGCCAACCACGCAGGCATCGTTTCTTTCTCAGCAATTACGACCTTTCCTATGACATCTGGTAAAGTCTTCTCTTCGACCTGCTGACCCTTACGTTCGGCTCCCCCAATTTTCACTTTCTCAACCAGCAGTAGTATAATCACCACTATCAGACAGATCAGTATTGCAATCTCTATTAAATTGTCCATGATCCTAAAAAAGTGGCTTAGATTTGTTAATGAATTCATTTATCAGCATATCTTCAAATACCGTGAAATGATGCCTCAATATGTTATCCAGCAAAGCATAGAGTGGTATTTTATCCTCTCCTATAACATTCGCGATTCTTGACAATCTGGTATGATGCTCACTGCTTACATAGATACTTTTATGACCCCGTTTATACATAAAAGTATCTGATAGGAACAGTGATTCGTAATTCACATTATCATAAACTACCTGCTGACGTAGTTTTACGGTAACTTCAACTTGATTTTTTGGCTTTTTCATCTTATAAAATGGGTTTAAATTTTTTATTGAAATAATCGGTAATCTCCTCGCCATATTCACGGAAATGATTTTCCAGTATATTGTCTATATAGGAATACAGCGTTACTTTGTCCTCACGGGTCAGCTGCACTATGCGCAAGAGCCGTTCGTGATATTCAGACCGTATATAGACAACCTTCCCGCTCCTGCCCGTAGGGAAACGGTTGGCAAGAAAAAACTCTTCGTAATCTACCTTTTTGCCGGACCTTGTCCTGGACTTCTCGGCTTTGGCCGTAGGATCTGCAATTTTATCCGCGCTCTCCTCTGTATTTCCCGCAGGTAAAGGTTCATCGCCACTCATGATGTTCATCAGGTACTCCTCATCGATGATCGGTTTCTCAAATTCTTTACGATCTTTCTTCATCTCAGATATGAATTATTTTTAGAAACTCCTTAACAAATTGATCCACACGCGTTATTTTTAAAATTTGTGGATCAGCGGGTAATAATGTTGATTTAAAAACATAATTTCCCGTATCATCAATTTCTTTCCGGAAACGTTTACTGTCCATGATCCGCGTTGCCATAATCGGAAGTGATAATCCGTCTATTACTCTTTCATAAGCATCGTACAGGCCTGTTTTCTCTCTACCGTCAACCTGGTTCCAGAATAGGAATAAAGACTGCTCGATCGGATTTTTATTCTGCGCGGGAAGTCTTAGGAAAACCTCACTGAATGCCAGTGTGCTCTCCACAACAAGGCGGTCTGCCGTAATAGGTGAAAAAATGTAATTCATCCCCTTTAAAGCACCGATAACCCCCTGGGTGTTGGCTGTACCCGGTAGGTCAAAAAAGATAATATCCGGCGGAACGGAGCTGCTCTCACAGTAGTCAAAAGCCTTTTCAAGTGCGTTCTCCGCCTTACACTTAATGATCGGATAAGCCTTTTTATTGATCGTATGGAATTGTTTAACGGCCTGTCTTTTGTGAAAATCACTTTCCATTACCGTACGCTTATCTCTTTCACGAATACCGATCAAGCTATATTGCGGAAAATCGCAATCCAGTACCAGGATATTATATCCAAGGCGGTAATGCAGAACGCTCGCTAGCAATATCGTCATCGTAGATTTACCCACTCCCCCCTTTTGCGCATAAATGCTTACCTTTAAAGTTTCTTTCTTTTTTTCCATATTATATTATTTTATAGCTTCTTAATTTTAAAGTTGTATTAAAGAGCAATTGCCTAAGTTTACAGATGCACAGTAAAATATAGGTAGAGTCAGTTATACGAGTTAAAAAAGGACCTTATATAAATACTCACATCTTATCTGTAAATCATACATACTTCTTAGAATTCCGTAAACTGATAAAAAATCTACCAACATTTATGACTTCATATTTTACCGTTTTTATCCTTTTACCCTTTTATAGTTTTACGTTTTTATAGTTTTATGCTTTTACATTTTTAAAACCTAACACTTTTATGCTTTTACAATTACTTGGTTTGTAACTGGCTAAGTTAACCATAGTCACTGCCCACATGCCGTATGCAAAAGAAGGCAACTGTAGGAGCTGTAAAGCAGAAGTTTTACTACCTTTCCTCTTTTTACCTACGGTTTCCGAAAGTTTTTTATGATGCGAGCTTTATGCTATTCTTTCTCATATCTGTTCCCAAGAACAGAGCAAGTTGTGTTTTGAGTGCCTCAAAACTCGTTTTGTGCCCCAAAACTACTTGCTCTGCCGAGGGCTGGTTAATCCTCCAAAGTCGGCTTTACCTTTATGATTTTATTGTTAATGGCTGTGAATTTTTAGGAAAAGAAAGGCTTCCAAAAGCTATTAAGCAATATATTAATTGATCTTTTGATAGGTTTTGGAAAAAAGTATATGGTAACAAATCGTAAAGGTGGTCGCAAACCTAAACTTGAGAAAGCAACACACAGGTACGTTTTCCGTCTTACGGATTCGGAGAATGCAAAATTTCAAACGCTATTTGAACAATCCGGGCTGGATAAAAGAGCAAAGTTTATCATATCCCTTCTATTTGAAAGGAAGATAAATTCAGTTATTGTCGATAAAGGTGCTATTGACTATTGCACAAAATTATCACAATTTTTTGCTCAGTTCAGGGCTATCGGAGTCAACTACAATCAAATTGTAAAGATCCTCCACACTAATTTCAGCGATAAAAAAACAGTGCTTTATATCGGTAAACTTGAAGAGCAGACCAAAGAACTTGCTGCGATCTGCCGCGATGTTTTAATCCTTAGCAAAAAATTTGAAGCGGAATATCTTGTCAAAAAAGGAAAGTTATGATTGCGAAAATAGGACGTGGGTCAAATTTATATGGTGCTTTGAATTATAACAACTCCAAAGTAATTCAAAGCAATGCCTCAATATTACACCTTAACAATATTTTTGAAACACCTGATGGCAACTATACGACAGCTCAGCTGTTGTACTCATTCCTGCCGAATCTTGCGGCAAATAAAAATACAGAGAAGACAGCAATCCATATTTCTTTAAATCCCGATCCAAATGATATGGTGTCAGATGAAGATTATGTCGGCATTGCTAGGGAATATATGACGAAAATGGGATATGGTGATCAACCATATGTGGTTTTTAAACATGATGATATCGACCGTAGCCATATCCATATTGTTTCATCAACAGTGAACCAAAATGGAATCAAAATATTTGATGTTTTTGAAAAGAGAAGATCAATGGAAATCTGTCGCGAAATTGAAAAAGAATATAAGTTAATACGAGCAGACGAAAGAATTAGTTCCAACGAAAGTCTCGCTTTCGTACCTGTTGATCATACTAAAGGAAATGTAAAGAGCCAGATTACAGCTGTTGTGAGATATCTCCCGAAATATTATCATTTTCAAAATCTTGGAAGTTATAATGCGTTGCTATCGCTATTCAATATCTCGGCTGAAACCATCAAAAAGGAATATAATGGTGAGATTAAAGAAGGCTTGATCTATTTCGCGCTAGATAAGAATGGGGAGAAGGCCACAAATCCCTTTAAAGCATCTCTGTTTGGGAAGCACGCAGGGCTTTCAGCCTTGCAATCTCACTTTCTAAAATGTAAAGAAGACCCAGCCGAAACTAAAGAAGAAACCAAAATAATTATTTCACAAGCCCTCGCTATTGCACAAAGTGAAAAGGACTTTAAAGCGTACTTAATAGAACATGGTATTAATGTAGTGATACGAAGGAACCAGCACGGAAGATTGTATGGAATTAGCTTTGTAGATCATAACGCACGCACGGTATACAATGGCTCACATCTTGGCAAACAGTATTCTGCAAACGCAATCGATGAGATTTTTTCCAGGACCAACAACTCTCCAGTACCGACGGGCATAGAATTCCCACAAAAAAGCGATACTTCAAGACCTGTAATTCCTCATAAAGATACACTTCACCCGTTATTCGATTTTATGCTAAATAGCGTTTCTAGTTTTCCTGACTGGGGAATACTGAATGACTTTTTACTTAGCGGAAACGCAGAAGATCCGGAAGAACAGCTATTTGAATTTAATATGAAGAAAAAGAAAAGGAGGCAAAACAAAAGATAATTTAGCATTGATCCTGCATAAATTACATACCCATACCAAGCTCCTATTTTAAAAACCCTTTGTTAAAATAGTTAATCAAAGTAAATAGGATGGTACTGCGATAGTGCTACGGAATTTGGCCTTACACTGTTTCGCCAGCTGATAGTTCTATGACGGGATGATCCCTCCTGACATTTTCCTAGTCCATCTAAATCCTCTACGAATCCATAAAAATAGATCTTATGCGCCGGAAATATTACTTCCTGTTGATAAATGACAGGCTGCTCCTGCAAGCTGTGGCTCAGTTCCTTCAATAGCATAATTGGTTCGGAAAGAAAAACTGGAAAACCCATAAAATTAAGCTTTTTACAGTTCTCATCCGCGAAGATTTCTGTAAGCGCACCAGATGTATATTCGAAAGACAAACCGTTTGGCCTGAACTCCAGAATTGTATCATCCCTTACTTGCCCAAACTCTGCGATCGCGTCCGAAACAGCTATATAATCTTCAGCACTAAAAAAGTCAGGAAACATTTTGTACAGTTCATCCAGTCCAGCTTGCTGGCTTTGAACTGTATCACTTCTGTCAATTTGAACTGGTCCAATATCTGCACTGAATTGATCAACATCCGAACGTAACATTGAAAATTTAATCTGCCCAAGCCCTTCTAAAGGATGTATTTGCCAAATGGAATTAGTATTTTTAGACATAAACCTAAATCTATATAGTTTAGACTAATATAATTAATTTTGCTTAACTGATCTTTTATCTGGCGTACTTCCTAGTTTAAACATCATTATATCTTGCTCGTTCGCAAATTTGAAAAGATCATCATTGCCGTGTAAATAATTGGAATTACAATCTGTAGCGCAGTGCGATGTGACGCCAGATATCTTCGGCGAAATCCTGATCTTCGCCATGTTCAAAATGCCATTTTCCATTTGTTTTAATCAGCTTTTGTACCAGACCATCCAAGAGTATCTGAAATTCAGTCATATTTTTAGTCAAATCTCTGCTCAATAATACGACTTGAAAATCACGATTTTTAAAGGTGATTCTGAATACCTGTTTATTAAATTGCTCTTCAAATTGTCCTATAGTATCAAACATAATCCACTTCCGAAATTCAGTCTAATTATAGGAATTTTATCGCAGACAAAAAACTTAATGGCTAATCTAAATCTTACAATATTTCAAAGGTATTGGAAGTTATAGGCAAATGTATGCCATCTTATGCATTAGCAGAAAAATTGTTCGTCAGGACTAATATCTATGGTGAAACTTTTCATATATGCAAGAAGACGATTTAAGAGGCCTCGCAAAAATTATGGCTTTCATGCGAGCTGTAAGCATTCTCCTAGTTTTGATGAATTTCTACTGGTTCTGTTACTCCTTTTTCTTTGAACAGGGATGGACGCTCGAAATTGTCGAGCGAATTCTCAAAAATTTCCAAAAAACCTCTGGTTTATTTACTAATTCCACATATAGCAAACTGTTTGCCCTAATCTTATTGGCACTGAGCTGTCTGGGAACTAAAGGCGTGAAAAACGAAAAAATTAAGTGGAAAAATATCAATACATGTCTATTTGCTGGATCAATACTATACTTACTCAATTTCCCGCTTATTGAAATATCAGGCATTCTATATATGCTTTCTACATCTGCAGGCTTTATCCTGCTTATGGTTGCTGGATTATGGATGAGTAGGCTGCTTAAAAACAAATTGATGGATGATCCTTTCAATAATGAAAACGAAAGCTTCATGCAGGAGACAAAGCTTTTAGAAAATGAGTTTTCCGTTAACCTGCCCACAAAATTTTATTATCGTGGAAAATGGAATGACGGATGGATTTCGGTGGTGAACGTCTTTCGCGCATCTATCGTACTAGGTACTCCCGGAAGTGGTAAGAGCTACGCTATAGTAAACAACTACATTAAGCAACATATCGAAAAAGGATTCTCGATGTACATTTACGATTTCAAATTTGATGATCTTTCACTAATCGCTTACAACCATCTCCTGAAGCACAGTGACAAGTACGATGTAAAACCCAAATTCTATGTGATCAACTTTGATAATCCACGCAAAAGCCATCGCTGCAATCCCTTAAATCCTAAATTCATGACTGACATCTCTGATGCATACGAAGCATCGTACACCATCATGCTAAACCTCAATAAGACGTGGATTCAGAAACAAGGGGATTTTTTTGTTGAGTCACCAATCATCCTGCTAGCAGCGATCATCTGGTTTTTAAAGATTTATGATAATGGTAAATTCTGCACTTTTCCGCACGCAATCGAACTACTTAATAAAAAATATGCTGATATTTTTACAATACTAACAAGTTATTCTGAGCTTGAAAACTACCTTAGTCCCTTTCTTGATGCTTGGGAAGGCGGGGCACAAGATCAACTACAAGGCCAGATTGCCTCTGCTAAAATCCCACTATCAAGAATGATCTCTCCGCAGCTCTACTGGGTTATGTCCGGGGATGATTTTTCATTGGACATAAACAATCCGGAGGAACCGAAAATCCTATGTGTTGGTAATAATCCTGATAGACAGAACATCTACTCGGCTGCCCTCGGCTTATACAACTCCAGAATCGTAAAAATGATAAATAAAAAGGGAAAATTGAAAAGTTCCGTTATTATTGATGAGCTTCCCACAATCTACTTTCGTGGATTGGATAATCTGATTGCAACAGCCCGAAGCAATAAAGTGGCTGTCTGTCTTGGTTTTCAGGATTTCTCTCAACTGGTTCGGGATTATGGTGATAAAGAAGCAAAAGTCATACTCAATACCGTCGGAAATATATTCTCAGGTCAGGTCGTGGGCGAAACAGCCAAAACACTTTCAGAAAGGTTCGGAAAGATTGTCCAAAAACGTCAATCGATATCTATCAATAGAAATGATACCAGTACATCTATATCAACACAATTAGACAGTCTGATTCCGGCGTCTAAAATATCTACTCTTTCCCAAGGAATGTTTGTAGGAGCAGTTGCTGACAATTTTGGTGAGAAAATAGAGCAAAAAATATTTCATGCCCAAATCGTAGTAGATACGGAAAAGGTTGCCACAGAAACAAAAAACTTTAAGCCTATTCCAGAGATCCGTGGTTTTATTTCAGAAACTGGCGAGGATAGTATGGACAAAGAAATTGATCAAAATTACCGGCAGATCAAACTAGATGTTTCAAAAATTATTGCAAGTGAGCTTTCGCGCATTCAGAACGACCCAGAATTAAGGCATTTGATAAGATAGACTGACTATTAATTTAAAAAAGACAAATAATATAATTAAAAACATACAACATGCGCTTACGGTATATTCCCGCTCTCATTTAAAATAATAGTAATAGGTTTTAAACCAAATGATAATGATAATTACAAAATTAGCCCTGACATCATTATTCATAGAAGGCAGACAAACGACCATAAATTAGTTGTAATCGAAGTAAAAAAGGACAGCCATACAAAAAAACATAAAGAATTTGACCTGATTAAACTTGAACACCTAACAATTGATTTTCTTGGTAATCATTACAATTACAAATAAGGTATAGCAATAATTTTTGGAACTAAAAAGAATACGGACAAATACGATATTCGTTTTTTCCAAAACGGCAGGGAATTCCAGGAAGAAAACTTAGTCTAGTACTTATAGTCTACGTATTTTAGAAGTTGCATTACTGAATAGTCGATTCTCATAATGTATTCGTCTTCTCCGCCATAGTCTCTCAGAAATCTTTCAGAGAAACCGTAACCGCCATTAGCTTTTGCTTTTTTTAACACATCGCTAAGTGGGTAAAAGGTATTTCTGTATTTCCCTTTATTAATTGTCAATGATGGCAGACAATCTTTTGTATCGCATATAATCCAATAGCCTTTTCGCTCACCGAATCTTACGGCGGAATATGCCGTATTTGTAAAGCTCGCAATGTACTCTGCTTTAGACTTTCTCGGAATGCTTCTGATGAGTATAGGTTGTGTCTTTGGAATGAAATTTCTTAATACAATATCCCATACATCATAATATGCCTTAAATTTTTCACTACGGTCAGTAGAGATCCAGTTACAGATAAAAGTCGTTGTATCAGCTGAAGGTTCAGAATCTTTCTCAAAAATATCAATTAGGTTTTGAGCTATTTCTTCTTTTTTGACAGCTGTTAATCTATAATAATCTTTCATAATCTAATTTAAAAATCTGATGGCGAAAATTTAATTACTTATAATTCCTATCAAGATGGGATAATCGTTGTTCAACTGTCATAATAAGTTGTTATTTAATGTTTTTAGGATATACCTATTTATGGTGAATCCAGTCTTCCTCTGGTATTAATGCTGATGCATTTAGTTCATTTGGTGTAAAGTCTTTTATACCTTCTGGCCCTCCATGATGTATACCTATTATATAGTATTTATCCATCACTTTTACCCAAAGAGGAGCTCCGCTATCACCACTACAAGTGAAGAGTGGATATCCTACAAGCTCATATTCTTTGGGAAAAATAAGTTCTTTAATTGATGTAGATTTATTAGAAAGTATATCGGAATGATCCATTCCACTTTCTGCCAGATCCACAGGGTAGCCAGTTAAGGTAACTATCTGATCAGGGTGTAAATCTAGAAGTTTATAATTTGTCACTTCAATACTTCCCGAATAGATTGGCTTTAATTTGCGCCTGCCGGTTTCGGAAAGTATTATCAAAGAAATATCATCACTAAAATAGTTTCCTTTTTTTCTGGGAGCGTTTTTTATTATCATATCTTCTTTAAGCAAAGTAACTTCAATTGTCTTGATTTTCCCGTTCTCGAATAAATTTTTGTAAACAATAATTTTATTCAATAGCCATTTATCAACGACATGTCTTGCGGTAATTAGTGTATTTTCATCAATGAATGTAGCAGTTCCCCAAGATTTTTTCAATCCTCGAACATTTATATGAACTATCGAGTTGTAAGGTTTAAAATTGAGAACCTCAGACTCAACAAAACTTCTTGTATTTAAATATCTTTCTGGTCCACAGTCTCCATGTATTTTTATTTGGCAATATGTTAGATTACCAAGGAGAAGAAAGAGAGCCATAGAAAATAGTCTTAAATCTTTCATATAGATTAATATTAGTATTGTTAACGTATAAATGAGTTGATTCTAAGAGGCAACCTGAAAGCATTAATTTACCTTTATAAAATTGTCTTTAATAGAGTTGAGTTTTGCAGTTTGAATTTTAACTGCTGTAGGATCTAATTTTGCTTTTGGGTTTTTGGAATAGTCTTCTATAATTTTTATATAACCATCAATATAGTTCGCCATAGCTTTCACAACACTCTGATTGAATTCTCTGACTTCTGGAAGTTGCTCAAGAGCATAGTCTGAAAGCGATACAGCTTTCTTAAATTTGGGGTCATTCATCTTATTCCTCATAAGTTCAGAATCTTGTATATTATATGTCGTTTCAAAATCCTGAACAGCATTTTCTCTAGAAATTGAAAGAAGATTACAGATTTCTGTTCTACTTCCTTTTAATGATTTTTTTATAATACCAGCGTCTATGTAAAGTCTTTCTGTTATAACACTATGTTCATTATTATAGCGTTTCAGTTCATCATAAAAGGAAATCCTCTCTTGTATTTCTGCGTAAAAGTTCTTTAATTCCTGATCTCCAAAAGTTGGTCCATCTGCATTTTCCAAATTGACAGGTAATGTCAAGTCATTTTTGTCTTTAAATTGCTGCTTAGTTATGGCTACACTTGTATTTCTCTTTTGAAAAAGTGCAGCTTGCTGGATAGTTGAATTGATTATACTTGATATAGGGTTGCTATTTAGTACAGATTGAGTTATTGGACTATTTAATATCGCTCCTAGAATTGAGGAAAATTTTGTTTTTGCCTTTAGATTATCAGTGTCTTTACTGTATTTGGGAAGCAGATTCTTTGATGCAGATTCTATAACAAGATCTGAAAATGAAGTTCCTAAACTTTTGGAAGTAGGGTTGTTAATTTCTGCTAGGGTTTCACTGAGATCTTTGGCTGCTAACAATCTGGTAGCTGCGGGCACAAGAATTTCGATTTCCGTTCCGTTAACCAGACCTGTTCTTAAAGAAATTAAATTCATTTCATACTTTTCCTTTACGCTCTTTCGCTTTTCGTCATTAAAAGTGATTTTAGAATCCTCAAAGGACTTTTCAAGATTAAACATCCTTTTTTTTAAGGAATCCACAGCCGCTTCAGAAGTAAGGTCTTTGTTTTTTTCTTGTGCAGATAGAAAAACAATGGATAGACTCATTGCCATTAAGGTTAATAAAGTTTTCATAAAATATGGTTTTAGTTAAGTATCACTAATTTACAAAAAAGATTGAACCGATTTTTTTTAATTTTGAAACAAGACCAAGGTTTTGCATTTCAAAGAGTAGTTATGAAAAAAGCACAGAAAAAGAGGTTTCCAATTTTTTGAAATTTTGGCAATTGATTTAAAAATTCTATATCCTAACTAAAGATATTAAAAAAAATTACACTCGATTTTTGGGGAAATATTCGCGACATTTTAACAAATATTTTGTCTTTTTTAAATTTTTTGTCCCTTAAATTTGGTAGTGGAATTATTGCTATCACTATCATCTTTTACCTTCAATGATGACTGTATTTTTCTTTCCACAGCGGCGAGTTCAGTTTTCAGAGCTGCAAGCACTTTTTCTTTGTTCCAACTGCCATTCACAATATCATTTAATACAATCTGGTCAGCTTTTAGCTGATTTATCTTCTTTTTCTCTTCGTCAATGAGTCCAGGAAGTTTTTGAAGGGCACTAATAAAATTTAAGCTTGCACGCTCGGGATCGCTTGCCATAATACCATTGTTGTGCGTATACTTGATATTTCCTTCACCACAGACAAAGAACCTATTATCTCTTTGAATAGGGCTAGATTCATCTTTCTGTGTCATTTCCGTTTTTACAAGCAGTTTAAAGCCATACAATGAGCCTATCTCTTCGTAATAACCGCCGGTCCTTGAAGCCGCTGCAAGTTTAGCCAGCTTTGCACCAATTTCTTTAACATCTGGATCCCGGCGCAAGCCATCCAAGACGATCGGGTTCAAAACTTTTCCGTCTTGCGATTTTTGGACACGATTTTGATAGTTTTCCCAGTCTGCATTTAACCTTGCTAACCGGGACTTTCTCCCTTCAAGTTCTTCTTGCAGACTTTCCAATTTTGAACTGGAACTCCACTTTGATCTTAAGAAAGCATGTTTCTCACTTTCAAGAACAGAAATTTTCTTTTCGACTTTTGCTTTTTCCAATAGATCGGTATTACCTGACAATAAAGCCACATACTCGGAAAAATTCATACCCGAAACTTCATCCATTCCCCCTTCATCAAGTATCCGTACTGCGATGGTATTACTCTTTAACTGTCCGATAAAACGCTGCTTATTTGCTAGTGTATTAAATTTGTAAGCATCCAATGATTTTTCTACAGCATAAATAAAAACATCGACCTTATTGTCAGCAAAAAATTTAGCAATCTCATTGCCTTTTCGTACAGCCCGACCGTCTCTCTGCTCCAGATCCGAAGGCCGCCATGGAATATCCAGATGATGCACAGCTACTGCCCTCTTTTGGGCATTTACCCCCGTTCCGAGCATTTCTGTCGATCCAAAGAGGACCCTAATTTTCCCTTCATTGGTAGCTTTGATCAGTTCTTTACGCTGATCCTCCGTTTTTGCTTCCTGAATAAAGCGGATCTCCTCTGCCGGTATCCCATGATCTTCAACAAGTTTCCGCTTAATCTCGCTGTATATGTTCCACTCGCCCGGTTTAAAAGTGCCGAGGTCTGAGAAAACAAATTGAGTGCCTTTTTGCGCATTGAAATTTTTATAATATTTTGCAATATTTGCTGCACAAACAGAAGCTTTGTTTCCTGGATCGTCCGTATACCGAGGAGATATAAGCCGCATATCAAGGGACATTTTCCTTGCAAAATCTGTCGCGATCAACATCTTGGCTTTCTGCTCTGTCGGCGTTAGTGGAGCTCTACCAAGTAACTCAGCATTGCCACTCTTTGCAAACTCCATCAACTTTTTAATGAAAACTTCCTGATCCGGAGTCGGCGGAATATTGTAGAGTATCTCATTTTTTATCGGTCTATCAATTCCGATATCAGCCGCAGTGCGGTAATCGGTGATTTCAGTGTAAAATTGGGACAGTTCGGGCACTTTTATAAAATGTCTGAACCGCTCCTTCTGAACGATATTATTGGCAACAGAGAATTCATAATCGATCGATTTACGGGCATAGATAGCAGCCCATGCATCAAAACAATTAATCCTCTGTCTTTCCAGTGCTTTTGGTCTTAAAAATTTAAAAAGGCAGTATAACTCTGTAAGTGAATTTGAAATAGTGGTTCCAGAAAGAAAAGTTGCGCCAAGATCTTTCCCATTTCTTTCCTGAATTGTACGGATGGCAAAAAGTAGGTTGAGTGCCTTTTGGCTGCCTTGTACATTTCCCAATCCAGCTACGCGCTCATGACGCGTATTGAACATGAGATTTTTGAATTTATGGCTCTCATCAACAAAAATATGATCAATACCCATCATTTTAAAGTCGACGACATCATCCTTTCGATTTCCGATATCATGCTCCAGTGTCTTAAGCTTCACAGCTAAGTTTTTCTTCCGGATTTCTACGCCTTTCATCATTGCACCAGATACATCTTTCCCCTGACTGCGCAGTGCGTCAAGATTTTGCTCCACAGACATCAGTTCCGCTTGAAGTATCTCTTTCTGCAATTCTGTTGATTGGGGGATCATACCAAACTGGTCATGTGTGAGGATAATGCAGTCCCAATCATTGTTCTTGATCTCGCCAAAAATCTTAAGCCTTTTCTGGGGTGTGAAGTCCTTTTTACCGGGGTATAATATCTTTGCGAAAGGATAAGCTTTTCGATAGGTTTCTGCAATTTCGTGAACATTGGCCTTTAGCGCTATGATCATTGGCTTGTGAACTAGCCCCAACCTTTTCATTTCCTGCGCTCCTGCACACATAATAAGTGTCTTGCCTCCCCCAACTTCATGATCACAGATACCGCCATTATTACTTTTTAGCATGTAAATAGCATCTTTCTGACTTTGATACAGATCCTCTATGCCTACTGCCCTGCGGTCAAGTGCTGGAAATGTTTGATGGCTACCATCATAATACGGTCTGACATGACAATTAAAAAGCTCGTTATATCTTCCGGTAAGTTCCCTTTTAAAATTATCGTCCTGTTGATAAAGCCAATCCGTAAATTCATGGCGGATCTCATCAATTTTGCCATTGGCCATCTGGATAGCATCCATATCCTTAACCTTGATGGCAGTCCCATCCGCTAAGTACTCAGTTTTGGTGATATCCGGAGTGGTATTAACAAGAGCATGCCGCAGCAGGTTCAAACCATCAAATGTCCGGTTCTCAGATTTAATAGCGTATTTTTCTGAAATCCTAATATTGCTGGATTTTGCATTTACAGAAAAATCATCGCTGCTCTCTGAATAGTAAATCCGTACATCGGTATCAAAGAGATGGCTTGCGAAACGGTTATAAATTTCTGTGCCGATCCACCGCTCCCCCAGGTTAAAATCAAGCTCCTCAAATTTAATCGGTTCAGGAATGACTTTTTCAAGCGCTTCCAGACTCTGCCGGGCTTCCATGTCCTCTGGATGGTTAGCAAGGTAATTATTCAGTTGCGTCGCTTTTAAAACAACATTTCCAGCAAGAAATTTCTGAGATACTTCCAATTCACCAGATAACGGATTCAAGAAAATTTGGCCCTGGAGATCTTTCCGTAATTCGTTTTCGGAAAGGCCGCTCACCTGAATCATAAAAGCAAGATCTACGGAGCCCGTTTGATTAAGTGAAGCCGACAAAGCCTCTGAAGCGCTGCTTACAGCAACTTCTGCCGTGGAGAAACTAACTGGATGTGTAAAAATATCTGCCTTATGGATGACACCACCAACCACCCGCTCAAGAAAAGGAACTTCATTTCCGGAAGAGTCCATTTTAATGAATCTAATATTTTCGGCTGTATTTAAATTTCCATACCGTCCAATAAACTCATCATAGGTCCTATTTAAAAGCTGGCGCCCCTCTTTATCCTCCGCTCTACTTTTAGCTTCAATTTCATATAGCGAATGGTAGCTATCCCTTAGGTTGATATAGCTCTGGATTCGCTCCTGATCCTTTTTGGATAATTCAAGTGGATGAAAAATATAGGTCCCATCACGACGGTTAATTTTTAGTTTCCCGATACTGCTACCCGAAACAATTATAGTATCTTCGCGGTAAAACGGCTTCACTTCACCGTCAAAGGCCCTTACCTCATTTTTTAACACCGAATCATCTGGTAGTTCATGGAATAACGATGCGACCTCTGTAGGTTTCGTTAAGTTTGTTGATAGAGGCTTTTTTTGCACACTTTCTTTCTGATCCGATCTACTTGCCCGTCGCGGTTTATTATGACTTGTATTGACTTCATCTGCATCAAAGAAGGAAAGCTGCTGAAAATTTGTAACCTTACTTTGGCTTGTGCTTTTTCTACTTTTCTTTGCCTTTTTAACCGATAAGTCATCAATAACCTGATCGGAAAAAAGGCTTAGTTGGATCACTATTTCAGAATTACTAGAATCAGGATTTACGCTTATTGGAGTATTTAGAATTCGTTCTGATGTCAATTTATTAACAACCTCTTTCATGCTGTGTTCATCATAAAGCTCGCGGTTGAAATACTGCAGGAAAGCCTCTGAAAGCTTTAGATGAACATCCTTTGCAATTCCAGCAACTCCACCATCATGCACATGCATTGTTGTCGGCTTCCCATATTGATCAGTATCCTGAAAAGAACTTGTAGCAATAATGTGGTTTGGATTATAAAATAAGAGGTTGCAATTTTCTGTGGTCCCCATAAAATCCCTTGCACGCATAGATAAGGAACGAGGCTGTGTATTTTTTTGCAGAACAATGAGATCTGTGCCCACAGATGTGCCACTTTCTTCAAATAGATTATTCGGTAACCGTAGCGCAGCCACGAGATTGTGCTCATGCATCAATGCTTCACGGATCGGATAGTTGGAGGGACTGTTCAGAACACCCTGCGAAGTTATAAATGCTAGCAACCCTCCTTCGCGCAGTTTATCGGTACCTTTTAAAAAGAAATAATTATGGACGCTCTGTGCAGCAAATTTCCGGGCCTTATCTGTACCCCTTGAATAAGTTAGATCAAATATTGAAGTGGTTCCGAACGGAATATTACCGATAACGAGATCATATCCTGTATCTCCTTCGCCAATATTCTCAAAGCTGTCTATTCTGATATCAACATGGGAACCATACAAATTTTTCAGAATTTCCCCCGTTATTAAGTCCTGTTCATAAGCACAAATTTTTACATGATCCAGTTCTCTAAAGGGTTCAATAAAAGCTCCTACACCGGCCGATGGCTCAAGCATGCTACCAATATCTAATCCCGTTTCCAGTATTGCCTTTGCTATGCTGCCGGTAATCTCTTTCGGTGTGTAAAATGCATCTAGGATAGAACCCTTAATTTTTGCCACATAGTCGGCATACTTACTTTGATCTTCTGTATTTTCTCTGATGAGCGTAAACAATTCCTGCGTCATCGCAAAATAAGGCCGATCAGTAGCCTTCCAGCCATTGATGTCATCCGGTAATGAGACGGGATTTAAGATAAATTTCAAGCCTCCAAATCCCGCAAAATTACGTAGCAGCAGTTTTTCGTGCTCAGTTGCTTCCCGCCCCTCCTTTTCAATACTGAAACTTGTTCTGATGGCATCAATGTTCTGCCGTAAATGGCGCTTCTTATCGAATACCATTTTGCTCAATCCAAATAGCAATAAAACCTGTTAGCTCCGTATACAGCAGATCGTAATCAGTTGTATAGGCGAAATCATCAGTCAATTCATAATGCTCAAAGCATTCCTGGCATTTTGGAAGGATCTTCAGTGCAAAATCGCGATAATCGAGTTCATCAAAAACATCAGAAAATTCGTAGGACAGAACCTCAAACAGAGAATCAAATTTAGAAAAGTGCAATCCCTCATAAAGAATACCGTTAGCGATCTCATTACATTCGTTAATAGGATTGCCTGCCCTAAATGCGCCATCGTATGCGTTTGCTGCCCACCTGGCGCGCTGTTCAATAAAATTTATATCAGCAGATCTTTCTGGAAAACTTGAATCAATGTGATCCTGCAACTTTAATTTGTAATAGGAATAGTCCTGGTTATGGTTTTTCATATCGCTATAATTTTTATAAGTTTTATAGCGGTAAACCTAGCTTGGTTGAACTGCACTGTTGGCATTGTGTCCTATCCGTTCCTATTCTTGCATCGATATTCCTAAAACCTTATAAAAAAAAAGAAACCCGGAACCATTTAAGGCTCCAGGCTTCACTAACCAAATCACATCATGAACTATTTGTATTTATGTTTCTTTTTTTCTTCAAATTCAAAAGTGGTCGAACCAGATCCGTCCAGTAAGATATAAGCACTAAATGGTTTCTTATTTCTACCCACCATTTTTTTTATTAAAGGTGTCCGCCGTTTTGTTAAAAGCGCTTCAATTTCTTTGTATTGCAACTGGACACCGCAAATGTTCCGGAATAATTTCCAGCCACACTTCTGATCTGTACATTTGATTATTTTTTCTCCGAGAATTACTGAGGAGCTGCATTTTGGGCAGTTGAGATGAACGGTATTCGCTGATTTTCTTTTAATATTCAGCAGCTCATGGGTAACCTGCTGTACCATCAGCTCTACCTCAGTATGAAAAATCCCAGCATCCAGTTCTCCATTTTCGATTTTCTCAAATGCAATTTCCCACTGCGCAGTCATTGCCGCGTCAGCAATTTTCTTATCGGCTACAATTTCGTAAACAAGCATTCCCTTATCTGTAGGGACAATAGCCTTGCTTTCTCTTCTGACGTACCCGCGGTCAATTAAGGTTTCAATCACGGCAGCCCTTGTTGCCGGCGTTCCAATACCTAAGCCTTTGAGCATCTTGCGCTCCTGTTCATTTTCTACCGTAGCGCCAATATTTTCCATCTTAAGAAGCAAATCGGCGTCCGTGTATAGTGTTGGAGGCTTGGTCTTCTTTGAAAGTACCTCTAAACTGTCTATTTTAACCTGTATTCCTACTTGCAGATATGGAAAATCAGTAACCAGATCATCACCTTCCTCATCAAAATCACCGTTAATAACTTTCCATCCTGCAGAAACAATTTTGACAACCTTCAAATTGAAATCATAATGGAGAATACCAAATTTCACATCTGTGATTTCTTTATGGCATGTAGGCGAAACAGCTTCAAGCACGCGCCTAGCGATCATATCATAGAGAGCATCCTCATCAGCGTTCAATCGGGTCGGAATATTTTCCGTAATCAGGATACCATGATGGTCTGTGACTTTAACATCATTTACAATGTGTCTGTTGTAGCGTTCCCACTTGATATTGGCAACAGAATCTTTGCAGGAAGATCGTGAACCTAAGGCTAGAATAAGTGCAGGTATTTCGGGCCAGACATCTTCGGGAATATATTTGGATCCCGTTCTAGGATAGGTTATAAATTTCTTTTCGTAAAGCTGCTGGGCAATTTCCAGGGTTCGCTGAGCAGAATAACCGAGCTTTTTATTCGCCTCTTTCTGCAGTCCTGTCAGATCAAATAGCAGTGGCGCTTGACTTGTGCCAGCTTTCTGTTCTACCTGTTTTACTTCTGCCACTCCGACACGTTCCAAGGTCCTCCTTACTGATTCAGCTTTTTCTCTATCTTCAAACTTATCTGTCGAAAGACTCTTAATACGAGTACCTTCTTTTATAGAAGAAAGTTCAAGCTGAAAATAGTTTTTAACCTCAAATGATTCACACGCTAGAAAACGCTGACAAATTAGTGCAAGAGTGGGCGTCTGTACCCTTCCAAGAGAAAAAAGTCCATCACCTAAGGCAACGGTCAGCGCCTGCGTAGCATTGATTCCAACAAGCCAATCGCATTCAGACCGCTGCTTACCGGCCAGATAAAGACCATTGAAATCGCTTCCCGGCAAGAGATTTTTGAATCCATCGATGATCGCCTTTTCGGTAAGGCTGTTAATCCATAGTCGCTCAAAGGGCTTTGTGCAGCCGAGGTATTGATAGATAAACCGGAAGATAACTTCGCCCTCACGCCCTGCATCAGTCGCCACGATTATACTTTCGCACCGCTTAAATACAGACTCAACTACTGCAAGCTGCCGTTTTGATCCCTCATCATCAATAAGGCCTTTACCCGACTTTATTTTTCTTCCTATTAACTTGAATCTTGATGGAATAATGGGAAAGGACTCCCTATTGAATCCCTTAATCCCATAATCTTCCGGCATAGCAAGACCTACCAGATGTCCCAGCGCCCAGGTCACCAGAAAACCTCCGCCTTCACAATATCCGTCTTTTTTATCTGTTGCACCTACAATACGTGCAAGCTCATAAGCTACTGAGGGCTTTTCCGCAATAATTGCTTTCATCAGGATCAATTCATTTTTTGTTTTCTGGTATTTTCCTTCTTCACAGTACCGTTCTGAACCGCATTTTTATTCGTAGAAGTCCCCTCTTTTTCTTGCCCCTGCCCCTGTTTGTGTATCTCTGTCTGTTTTTGAGATTTCTCCTGATTGGGATGATCAAAATCGAATTCTAATCTTCCGCTCTCTTTATTTTGCCAGACATAGCCTGAGTAAAGTTTTGTGCCTTCTTTATTGACAATATCTTTCACATGGATCACTTCACCATCCTGCAAAAGCTTCTTTTCCTTTTCATCCAAAACCTTACCTCTAAATTCATCAGGGATGCCCTCAACCTGTGCCTGCTGTTGGCTCTCCCCCTGTCCGACAAAAACGAGTTTTTTCGCGTCGGCGTTATATTGTAGATGCTGATTGAAGACTTCTCCCGTTTTCGAGTTTACCATACCTTCCACAAGGACCTGTTTACCCTCCAGCAGTTCAGTTTTTTGCTCCGGACTGAGTTTCACACCACCAAATTTTTCACTGATCTTGATCAGATCTACTGGAAAGGACACAACCTCATTGGTTAATTTGTCAATACTGATGAGAGCCTTCACCTTCGAGCCGTCGGAATAATTTGTAAGTTCCGCAACGCGCCCCATGTTTCCTGTTTTCTTTAAATTATCCCGATCTTCAGCTGTAAAAGAATGGCCATAAAACTGATTTTTAAGATCTGGTTCCACTCGGACTCCATGAGCCATCACGACAACTTTGTCCTGTACTTTACGTAATGAGAGGCGTGCATCTCCTTTCATCACAACACCATCAAAATTCCCTTCAATTCGGTAAATCCCATCAGATTTGTATCCTTTCAGCAGTTTCTCAAGTTGTCCGTTTTTTTCAAGCAGTTCACGATTTAAATTCAGTTTTTCAAGTGATGTCCAGTCGATCTCCTGAGCATTGTACTTTTGAGGTCTACTCTCTGTTGTAGGTGCTGTGCCCTCCGATGTTTGATTTGTTTCCATATTTTTATTATTTAACTTATTGTCATATTTGATTTCAAGTGCATCAAGAAGCTTATTACCCTCGGGAGTGGGATGGTCAATGGCTTTCTGTAGCTTCTTAGCAACTTCATTCAGATTAATTTCAGGTGACCTGAAAAACCGGAAGGATAATGGATCATTGAGCCGGCGCCAGAAGTTCGAAAAGAAATTGCTTATAGCGTCCCCCTTATCCACACGCATAAAATCCAGAAGATTTGACTTCTTAGGTGTAGAGGTTTGCAGATTCCCTTCCTCATCCACACCCTTTACCGCCTCGATACGATTCTTTTTTTTATCAAGTACTAAAAGAATATCGGAAAGAGCTTCAAGTACTTGCTGCGGCTGGTTTTCTTTAGAAATAGTTTGTTCGTTCATAATAGAAAGTATTTAAGTGCTTGAAATTATTGGAAGGATTCTAAGAAGGAATTCCGCTATCTTTTGCGTTCCTACATAGGCGTAAACTTTCCTCCATGGTAACTGTCACGGATAAACTGGTGGACGTCAGAACTCTTGTAGAAAACTTTTCCGCTTATTGTAAAGTATTTGATCTTACCAATGGTACGATAGCGTTGCAGACAACGGTAGGTTATCTTTAACATTTGCAGAACGTCCTGGTTGTCCAATAATTCTTCGCCGTCGATACTAAGCCTTTTTTTCTCTCTATTTTCGATATCACCGGCAAGGACGTCGAATCTTTTCATGATTCGTTCCATCCAACTCAAAAATTCAACTCTGTCAATATTCATAGCCTTTTGCTGTTTGGTTTACAGAGCCAAAATTGGCCTTGTTTTTCCGGCAAAATCTAACAGTGCACATACCAATATGCTAGTCAGATATAGTTTTTTTTTCAGGCTTTCTTTGTGTGACTGTTGCCTGGGAGAGGGGATTAGAAACATCTACATGGGTAAGATATGACTAGGTATGGGTAAAAAAAAGAAGGATAACCCGTTGGATTACCCTTCTTATATATTAATTCTCTTCCAATCTATAAATCATTGTCCATATATTGTTCAAGATTGTATTTTAGCGAATTTAAAAAGCGAGCTCTTTGACCTGCTCTAAATTTCATCTGGTAAAACGCATGATGAATGTCACCGAGACTTACCTCGAATATATCCTCAAAAAGCTGGCTGATCTTTCGAATTCCAACACGGCCATTTGAAACACTTCTTGAAATGTGAAGCGCATAAATAAGCTCAATAAGAGCATTCTTCGAATCAGTCCAAGAAAATTCGGCATCTTCACTGATATCTAAATCATCGTTATTTGTAGGTTCAACTCTGCCAAATTTTCCCGAAAGGTAAGAATGATAAAGATCGTAAGCCTTGATCTGCGCGACCTTATAATCGTAGTAAGTCGAGAAATCCCTGTCAACCTCAAAGAAGAAGCTATCGACTCCATCAAAGTAGTTTATATTTCCTAGTCTATAATAGAACTCATCTTTGTCTGACCTACCGGTACGATAATAACTGTAGAAATCTGAAGAAGCTATATTTTTTTTATATTCCTTGTTGAGTAACTTAAGCTGCTCCGTATAGTAAGCTTCGGTCAATTCCGAATTTAAAGGGCTATATGCTTCAATTTTTACTACCTTATTGTAAAACATAAGCCTGCCCAGAATTTCGGGCTTTACTCTTTTAAAGAAAGTAATTTCGTCCAAAATACTTTCAAAACCTTTCTGATTGATTTGTGCTTTTAATTCAGATAGAGTTTTATCAAGAAATGAAACCATGTGAAAAGCTTCATCAATTGCACTTTTTGTGCTCCTTGATATACTTATCTCTTCCTTTTCAATAGTTAATAAAATGTTTTTATATGCCTGTTTCATATGATTGTTTTTTAAAGTGATTATGCCCCACACTTTAAAATATATCCCACTGTGATGAGATAAAACAAAAATAAATATACACTATAATTTATTTCTTAATCATTGATTATGAAGGGTTTTAATTATTCGTAGTGAGTTAATTATTATCCGCTCGCATCTAACTAAGATTTGAGTACATAACAGAAGTTGCTTGATTTGGCAGATAAGTTTTAGGTATTACAATAAAAAATAATAATACTATAAAGAAATACATATAGCGTATTTGTATTAATTCTAGAAATACAGTGTACTTTTTCTAACAGATCTTTTTCATAGGTCAAAAATTGCAGTGTGGTTTTCATAATAACAAATTAAATACTATTTCCCACCATTTTTTTTGACAAAAAGCAAAAAAAATCATGTTTAATTGAAATTTTAATCGTAAATTACCTTTATCATTAATAACCACCAATCCAACTTCTGCAAAGTGTAAATGAAAAATATGGTAAGTACATTGGAAGAAAATTCAGCAAAAGAAACTCTCTTAAAGTTTCTTGATAGTATTCATTCCATGTCGCCAGAACTCCGAGACGCTTTATTCTTAAATACATATTTGCAAAAAGTAAACAAGAAGCATATTCTACTTAATATCGATGAAATTCAGAAGTCACTTTTCTTTGTTGTCAAAGGTTTAGTACGCTCCTACTACCTTGACAGTTTTGGATAGGACGTCTTGGCTACTCTTTGAAGGGGATCTAGCAATTTCTGTATATAGCTTTTTCAGTCAGAAACGATCTTTTGAAGTTTTGGAAGCTATAGAAGAAACAAGTTTTCTTGTACTTAGCCATGAGAAGCTCATGCAGCTCTATCAGCAGTTTCCCGAATTCAATTATATCGGAAGAATTCTTACTGAGACCTATTATATAAAAGCCGAAGAGAAGGCCAATGAATTACGTGTTTTTAGTGCAACAGAACGCTATCAGCATTTAATAAGAAAATACCCGAATATCGTTGCGCGCGTCCCTTTAGGTATGATTTCTTCGTACCTCGGAATAACGCAGTCTACATTAAGCAGAATCCGTTCAAAAACGGTACTTTAACCTATTTAGCACATTAATTTTGTTCGCTAATTTTTTTTTTAGGACACTCTAGGAAAAGATAGGTTAGGTTAACTATCACAGGCCGATCTAGTTTGTGACTTTTGTAGTATAGCAATTATTTCTAAAAACGGAACGGATATTATTTTTTATCCTCCAAATATTTATTCTAACGAATTCACTTAAAACTATTTATCAAATTAGTAACATAAAAGTTGGACAGCTAACTTGTGAGATGCTAGAAATACGTTATACCTGTTAACTTACCCAAACCAAAATCTTAAACTAAAATTAAAGAAGATGAAAAAAAGACGTAAACGACCACCACCTAAGTTGCTCAATCCCCGTAGAGGAGAAAATTCTAAACAGTTAATGCCCCACAAATCTGTTAATCTCAACTACACCCGAACCTAATAAGCAATTTGCAAAAATTTAAAAATCTATGGATAAACAATTGAAATATGATCCACAGTTTTTGAAGATAAAACAAAATATAGAGTTGGTCCTTTGCCAACTCTATAAATTCCTTAGATACTACCATGAGTTAAAAACATGCCAAACAAGAGGTACACAAGATTTTTCAAATTCAAAAAACAAATTTTGTAATTTAGATAGCTAAACATTTAGAAATGGCACATGATAATTCTCCACTAAAAAGCCAGATTCCTAATCAAGGTTGGAAACAATTTCTTATAGCAAGGGATGAAATGCTTTCCGCATATGATAATGCAAAGGAGCATTCCAATAAACGGCAGGTAAAGACAGGTCACGGTAACGTAGCAGAATCAGCATTCCGCAAATGGCTCACCAAATTTTTACCAAAGCGGTATGGTGTTACAGCCGGTTACATCATTTCGCCTGGAGTACCAAATGCTGAAAATTTTATTCACTATGACGTAATTATATACGACCAGTTAGAATCACCAGTACTGTGGATAGAAAACAATGCCGATTCTTCTGAACTAGGACGGTTCATGGCAATTCCTGTGGAATATGTTCGTGGAGTAATTGAGGTTAAATCTGCATTCAACAAAAAGGCAGTCAAAAAAGCGGTAGAGCAATTGACAAAACTCAAACCGCTATTAGCTTATACGGAACCTGCGAACCACCCTATGAAATTATATCTTCCGCCAAACTTCTTTTTTGCGACGGTCTTTTATGAGCTTCGAAAGAAAGACGAAATGGACTTCGCTGCTCTAGATGAATTAGTTGAAGCCGCAGCAATGAGGGGATTTTATGGAGGTTATATACTCCGTGGCGAAACCATAGAAAAATATTATAGCGGCAAATTAATACTGCTTAGAGAGTCGCAAGAAAGAGTAAGAGATAATCAATCTCTTTTGTTTTATGCACACTCGAAAAGCTATAAGGTAGCAGATGGTACTTTTAGAAAAATACAGCTCGATTATGCAGAATCATACTTTTCAGAATTTGCTTTCGATATAATAGCTTTATTAAAAGGAACATATAATCCAAATGTATTGTCCAGTATGTACGGTATGGGATCAACGCAATGGGAAAATGGCAGTGCAGTAGATATAAGATATTTTAAACCCGAAGACGTTAAAAAATTTGACGAAGAAACTGCCAAGTTCTATAGAAAATAAGAATCATCTTATCTCAAAGCCAGAAAGTGAACTCGACAATTTTATTGTACTGGTCCAATAAATTTCAAATTTGGCATAGCGCTAAAATTGTATTGGAGTTGCTATATCAACTCCAATACAAAAATTAAATCATGATTTGATCGTTAAACAAATAACTCTAAAGGATTCGAACTCAAAAATATAAAAATAATATGCTGTATACCAACACTTTACAATATTTATTACAATTTATGCATTGATAAAAGTTCGAAAAATAAATCCTTTTAACATAAGGCTACAGGATTCGAACATTTTTTTATAAACCATAAATACCTGTAAGTCAAATACATAATCGTAAAATCCAGTTTAAATCCATAAGTAAAGAGTTCGAAGATAATCCTTTCAGGTTCACTTAATGACACCATTAGGACAATTTAGGCCAAATGGTGTCATTTTATTTATAAATCCTTGTTATTCAGTCTATTTATATTACTTTCCACCCTTTTACCTTATTTTTTAAAGCAAAATTTTTTTCTTAAAAAACAAATATTTTATCTTTTTTAGACGATTTTTCGATTAAAGCTCCATATCGTTGCTACGAACCTGACAGGATTCGAACCTTTTCAAAAATATTAAATAACTGAAAATCAACTATATATTAAAATAATTTTGTTTCTGTGGTACAAAAGGTTCGAAAAGTCAAGCCCACAAAGTTATCTGTACAGGATTCCGAACACTTCAAAAGTTCCACAAAAACCTGTTTTCCAGCACTTTATATAAATATAATTTAAAATATCAGCTTTACTCTGAAAAATCAAAAACTAATCAATCAATTTTTAGATATTTTTTAAGTTTTGTTCATACCCTAAAAAATATAATTCTTTAAAAAATTCAACTATTGCTTGCTCTGTCTGCTGACCGTGGATTTCTTTTATTTTCGAAGCTGAAGCAGTTAATCCAAATATAGTCTGAACACTTTCTGATAGCATTTTTTCAATATTCCCTTCTATTACTTTTACTTTATCCGGAAAAAACAACCTGATAATTCTCTGTTTGGTTATAGTATCTGAATTTTCATAAAACTCCCCTAAGTGGTTAATTATGTAATCAGTTCCCTTTTCTGTATGTTTTTCAGCCACTATTTTTAAAGCCTGCTGTCTCAATTTATCAGTATTATCTTTTAAAGATTCCTGACAACGACTTCTTATTAGTATATAATCATCATAGTCAATATTCCCATTTGAAAATAGCTTTTGTGCATTGAATCCCCTATCAATCAATTTTTCCATTTCTTTCTTTATCTCCTCTTTTTTCTGAATATAATCATGATGTTCTTCACCGTAAATTTCCTTTGAGATACTATTGGTAAGTTCTAAAAATGGTTCTACCACTCTATTATTCTTAAGGAATGAAAGAAAACTCAAATTGATAACGTCAGCTCTTACCCGGTATGAACAACGTCCCATACAATGGTAATAATAATATTTTTTAGTATGTCCCTGCGAGCCACTTCCTGTAAGCGTATTTCCACAATTAGGACATTGTAGGACACCTCTAAAAATTAAATTTTCATTGACTATCCTTTTTGAAGTTAGTTTCTTAGGATGGTTTAAATCTGCGTCTTTTATTATTCTTTGAACATGATCAAATAAAACGACAGGTATAAGACGCTCATGAGTACCCTCAACAATTCTTTCAGATTTATCTTCGAATGCCGGAATTTTTATTTTACCACAATAAATAGGATTTCTTACCAACCGATAAAAAGCACTTCTACTACAACTAAGCCCATTTGATACCGCATCCTTGTATATTTCAGTTAAACAATATTTATTTTGTCTCACTATAGCTGTAAAAGCCTCACGGATAATATATGCTTCCGGTTCGTAGAGGGCTATATATTTTTTCCCATCAGATGTGATTTTATTTCTATATCCTATAGGAGCCTTATTGATCCATCTTCCTTCCAGTCTTGCTTTTTGCATTCCCAAACGTACATTACGGCTTCTTTTATCGTTTTCTACTTCAGAAGTAGCCCAATACATTGCCAACATAATTTTACTTTCCGGGATTGAGAAGTCTATCTGCTGTTCAATTGCCTGAATTGAGACTTTCATATTCTGCAATCTTTCTAACATCTTATAAGCGTCCATAATATTGCGGCTGAATCGATCCCAATAAGTAAAGAGAATAAGTGAAGATTGGTTCTTAGTGAGCTTAAGTTCAGCGAACAACTTGTTCCACTCCGGTCGGTTAAATGTTTTTGCAGAATAGTCTTCGAAAATAGTTTTGGCAATAATGAGATTGTGATCTTTACAATAATGCACAAGTCGATCCAACTGGCTGCGTTGGGAATATCCTTTTACAGCCTGTTCATCAGTACTGACTCGTATGTACAGATAAACGGCTTGCATGGCGTAGTATTAATTAAAGTCCTTTAGTTAAAGTTCCTATATAATTTAAACGAAAAACAGAAGAATTTATTTGACTAGTTTATGTACATATTTTAACAAAAATTTTATGCTTCGGTTATATTCTGTTTTACCGGAATAGTATGACTAACGATGGAGAAAAAGACTCATATCTGACCTATACTGACAAGCTTTATTTACATAAACATTAGAATGGATGACAGGACAAAGTAACAGCTAAATGATTTGATCAACAGTTATGTTTTAAGTTATAAATACTATTAACCATGTCTAAAATTGCGATTCGCATTGGAATCAATAATGTTGACAGGTATACTCAACTGGAGGGTGCTACAAGAGGAGTTCTTCATTTCTTCCAATGTGCATAAAACACAGCTATGAAACCAAACTTTTTACCGATGATAACGGGCTAACCGCTCAAGTTCTTTTAGCACTAAATTTAATCATTAAATATTTTCATTTTATTACGTTATCAAACATTGCTCACTCCAAAATCAATAATACAGTTCCACCAATAATTAATAAAGCCCCGATTGCCGTTTTTAAGGTCAATGTTTCGCCTAGGAATAATACCGATAACACTATGGTTAGTGATACACTAAGTTTATCCACTGGTGCAACTTGCGACACTTTGCCTATTTGTAACGCTTTAAAATAGAATATCCAGGAAAGTCCTGTCGCAATACCAGATATCACGAGGAAAATCAAGTTCTGTTTTGATAATGTTGTAATTCCTCTTGTTTCGCCTCTGGCTAAAACTATTCCCCACGCAACAATTAATATAATAACAGTTCGGATAGCAGTCGCAAGGTTAGAGTTAACACCTGTAATACCGATTTTTGCAAATATTGCTGTAAGCGATGCAAACAAGGCAGAAAGCAATGCATATATCCACCACATAATTTAATTTTTTAAAAAGGTCGGTTTAAAGCTTCTATATATCCAAAAGAATAATGTTCCATTCAAGAGCCCAAGCATTATGGGCACAACAACATCTGTGGGATAATGGACTCCAAGATATATTCTGCTATAGGAAACAAAAAATGCCCACGGAAATAATATATAAGGCATCCAACTTATATTTTTATAAGTCGCTTTGCTAAGGTAAGTCGCAAGCGAAAAAACATTTAATGTGTGAGCAGATACAAAACCATATTGCCCTCCTGTATAACCATTAACGTAATGCAAAAGATTTTGCAATCCTTCTGTATGACTGGGTCTTAAGCGTTCAAATAGTGGACGAATAATAGATGCTGCCAATTGGTCGCTTAACGTAATTAATGGGAGAATAAGGAAAATAATCCACCAGCTTTGCTTTTTATATTTTAAAATCAATATAATTAAAATAGCAAGATAAAACGGAATCCAGCTCAACTTTTCGCTGGCAAACCACATTATCTGATCCATAAAATCTGTGTGATGACCGTTGATCCACAGTAATATTTGTTTATCTTTTTCTAATATCCAATCAATCATTCTCTTTATATTTTAGTTAGTCTTTATAATCAGAAACTCTTTTAGGTTTGCCCCACTTGTACCGATGTGTCCAATAGGCTATTTTAGTAGAAAGAATGCCAATACCTGCCGCAACCAATACATCACTTATGTAATGCTTGTTATTTGCCATTCTTAATGCACCAACTCCTGATGCTAAACCGTATGAAACATAGGGTACCCATTTATACCGATAACCATATTCTTCAGATAATAAAGTTGCAGCTGCAAATGCCTGGGCAGTATGACCGGAAGGAAAAGAATTGTAAGCACTTCCATCGGGTCTTAAGGTTTTTGTTGTGTTTTTCAGAAGTTCAACCGATGCAAACATAATCAGTTCGCTTTTTAGTAAAATGACCGAGCGATTAGCAATATCTGTTTTGGGTTTCATTCCGATGGCTTCAAATCCATAAGTTAGTGCTATGGGTGAAAATTGAAGGTAGTCATCCAATCTTGTTCTGAATTTTGGTATAGCTTCATTTCGTTCTTCAACAAATTCATTTTTTACAGATTCGCGACCGCTGCCATTAAATGCTATCCCTGTTAGGATAAGTCCTGATGGAATGATAAGTTGTTTAGGTTGAAAGCGAAGTGGTTTGTACGAGTAAATACTATCCATTTTCTGGGCATCTACATTTGCTGTAAATAAAATGGAGCATATCAATGTAAAACATAATCTTGACAAAATATTTTTCATAAATCAGTCTCTTTTATTTGTTCTGTATATTAATCTGATAAAACTTGGGAAAACAAAAAGCAATAAAGGGATTCCTGCCACAAAACCACCAATTACGGCGATTGCCAATGGCTGTTGCATCTGAGCTCCAAGACCAATTCCTAAAGCGAGCGGCATTAATGCCAGGATGGCACCGATAGCCGTCATTAGTTTTGGTCGGATGCGTAAAGCAATCGCATATTGAATGGACTGGTCAACACTGGCACCCGATTTTAAGTTGGCGAAAAACTGGTTTACCGTGAAAATGGCATTCTCTGCAATGATGCCTACAATCATAATAATGCCAGTATAACTTCCCACATTCAAAGGGATACCCGTAACATACAACGCCATCAGGCAGCCTGAAATTCCTAATACAGAAACCAGTAGAATCGATAATGAAATGAGCCAGTGACGGAACAAAAACAGCAATACGGCAAAGACCAATAAAGATGCTGTAATCAGGATTAACAGTAATTCTTTGAAAGAAGACTGCTGTTCTGAATAAGCTCCTCCATACTCTATGGTATATCCTTGGGGCAACGATAGTTCTTTTGCAAATGTTTGCTGTATTTCTTGAATGGTACTACCAAGATCCCTGTTGTTCAATCTTGCGGTGAGTACTACATTGGATTTCAGGTTTTCCCGGCGCAGTTCAGTTTCACCATCAATCATTCGTACTTCACAGAAAAATGATAATGGTTTAGTCGTACCATCGGGAAGAAATATCAGGTCATTTTTTATCTTTTCCAGGCTGTTGTCCTTAAAATCAGTAAACCGCATCAATATTCTCCGCATTTGTTCTCCATCCTGAATACTGCCGGACTGTACGTCACCTGCCATCGCCAGCTGAGCAGGGTTTAGCGTTGGCCCATTGGCATTAATCCCTAACGGAACCCCACCCGTATATGCCGTAAGCTGCGTTTGAAAATCGGTAAGTGATATATTAAACTGTGCCAGCTTTTCCACATTGGGAGTAAATACCATTGAGGGGCCTGCCTGTACCAGACCATTCTCTATATCTGCAATGCCATTGATATGAGTAAGGATATTTCCTGCCTGAGCGGCTAATTGTTCCAGCTTCTTCTGGTCATCACCAAAGATTTTAATTTCTACAGGGCTTGGCGTACTCATCAGGTCACCTAGTAAATCAGAAATTCTTTGCCCGAACGATACGTGCAATGAAGGTTGCGTGGCTTCGATTTTCTTTCTTAGGTCATCAATCACATCCACCGTTGTATGCTGATGATTGGGTTTTAGCTGAATAGAATAATCGCCGAAATTTTGTGGAACGGTTCTGAATGCCATTCGCATCCCTGTTCTTCGGCTGTAGGTTTCTATTTCTGGGTGATGAATAAGTAGTTGCTCTACTTCACGCAGCATACGGTCGGTTTCTTCAAGGCTGGTACCACTTGGTGAGTAATAATCCATCACAATGGTACCTTCATCCAGGTCGGGAAGAAATCCTGTTTCCAGTTTGCCTGAAACCAGCCACGCACCGCCAGCCAATACAAGCACAAAAACAATAGCATAAACGGGGCGATGAAATAAATTGGTCAGCCATTTTAATTGATGGGTATTGACACTATGCGGGTGTTGCGTTTTTGAAGAATGTTTAAACCCAATAGCCAGGTGCAATACTGGCAACACAAACCAGGTAACAAGGAAGGAGCAAACCAATACAATCTGCATTGTATCTGATAACTCTTTGAAGAAACTGCCTGCCAAACCGCTCATCATCCGGAACGGAATAAAAATAACAATGGTTGATAAGGAAGAACCCACCATCGCCGGAAACAGATCTTTGATGGCTTGTTTTACAATGCTGTAATTATCTTTCTCGGGATGTTCTTCGTGGGTGCGGTAAATCTGTTCAATGATAACAATCGCATCGTCTATAATTAGACCAATGGCAGCGGCGATTCCTCCAAGCGACATTACATTGATGGTAAGTCCCGATGAGTATAAAAACAGCAGCGATGTAGCTATCGTAACTGGGATGGTAAGCAACACCACCAAGCTTGCACGCCAGGAACGAAGGAATACAATCATTACTAAAATAGCAAGGAGTAAACCTTCGTATATCGTCTTTACCACGCTGTGTATACTATCTCCCACAAAAGCAGACTGATCGTAATAGGTTTTCAGTTCCACACCCGGAGGTAATATTTTTCTGATTTCATCCGCTTTAGCTTGCACATTTTTTGAAAAGTCCAGCAGGTTGATGCCTTGCTGTTTTACAAGGTCTATTAATACAGCATCGTTTCCATTCGCATTGACAATCACAAACTCTTGCTGTTGTTGCAATTCAATTGCAGCAATGTCTTTCAGCTTGATAATCCTGTTGCTGTCGGACCTGACGATGACGTTCTCCAACGCTTCGATATCATTGACACGTGTTTCGGTAAGGCTGAGATACAATCTTCTAAAATCAGAGAGGTTGCCGTTCGATTCTATAAAATTTGTATTGTTGAATACCGTAATTAAAGTACTGGGGGTAATACCCAAGGAAGACATTTTAACTGCATCTGGCTTTACCACATATTCTTTCACTTTGCCTCCTCTAACAATGGCGTTTGAAATACCAGGTACTTGTGAAAATAGCGGCCGTACATGCAAGTTAGCATAGTCTTTCAACGTAACCAGATCAGTACTCTTACTTTCAAGGGTATAGCCATATACAGGAAAAAGCGATTGGTTCATTGCTTCGGCAGAAATAACAACACCCGGCGGAAGCATAGCTTTGATTTCGTTGATACGGCTTTCTATCTGTGTCTTGGCGGCATAGATATCCACATCCCAGTTGAAATAAACCTCAATTACAGAACTCCCTCTGCTGGTACTGCTTTTCACAGTCGTTACTCCCTTTACCCTTTTTACCGCACTTTCTATAGGTTTGGTTACGGTTATCATCATCCTGTCAATAGGCTGCTGCCCGTTATCTACAATCAGGTTGATCTTGGGGAAGGTAACTTCCGGGAAAAGCGCTGTTTGCATCTTTGTATAAGAATAAACACCAGCAACCAACAATATCAACGCGATAAAAATGATGGGTTTTGAAAACTGGCGGAAATAGTTCTGATACTCCATATTGTTCATCGTTTTTTTATTTTGACTAAAGCCGTATCCGACAATCCGTAGTTTCCTTCGGTCAGTATCCTATCAGTTGAAGAAAAAGCAGGTGAAATAATTTCTACATTATCTTTGTTTCTCATTCCGATCATAACCGGTAATTTTATGGCTGTAGTATCGTTTGCCAGTTTCATCACCCAAAAGTGTTGCAGTAAAGCATCGCTTAAAACGGCTGTTTTTGGTAACACCTGTGCGTGCTGTCTGCTGTTGGTAGTAAGCAATACAGAAGCGACCAATCCTTCGGGCAGGAATATGTTTTTTGAGGGTTTTAGCAAGTATGCCTGTGTTTGATCAATTGCATTTAGCGTAGTAAGCGGCTTTACAATAGTGGCATTTAACTTAGAACCATCGGGTAAAACCAGCAAACAGTTCCTGTTTCTTTCTGCGGAATTATGAAACTCATAAGGCATATTGAGTTGAAAGGCAAGATCATTATTCTGTACAATTGTGCATAAAGGATTTCCTTCCATCACATATTCCCCGATTTGTTGACGGTCTATTATAGTAACCATACCTGAAGTGGGCGCTTTGATGCTTATTTTTCCAAAATTGTTTAACATATTATCACCACTCAAACCATCATTACCAATGGCAGACCTTTCTTTGGTTTCTATTTCAAAGAGTACCTGTCCTTTTTGGACAGCATCTCCATATTTGGTATACACGTGTGTAATAAATCCCGCAATAGGCGCAATAACCTGACTGCGTTTTAAGTAAACTGATGTAGCGGTGAGTTTTGTCTGTTCTTCCATCGGTCTGGTAGCTATTGTTGTATAATCTACTGTAGCAACGGGTTTTATGTCGGCTGGATTTTGCTCCGCTGTATGATGACAGGATGTAATAATTAATCCTGAGAACAATAGGATTAGAGTGGTATATTTCATTGTTTTTCTATTTATTCCAGTAGTTGTAAGCATTGATCAGTAACTGACGGTTGGTCTGCATCGTGATGAAATCTTTTTCCAAACCAATAGCGTTCTTTATCGTATTGACATAATTGATAACAGAAATTTGCCCTCTTATCAGTTCCTGTTTATAGTATCCTAACAGCTTATCATATTCTTTTACCTGGGTTTCGGTCAGCCTGATTCTTTCTTCGATAGCATTTATTTGCTGTAAGAAATTGTTTTTCCGTACCGAATTTTGATTAAGGAAATTTTCTTTATACGCTTGCGTAGTTTGAAGTAAAAAGTTTGTTCTGGTACGATTAATCGCTTTCTGCCTGCCATCAAATAAGGTCATCGTAAAGGAAACCCCTGCACTGATACCGATACGCCTGTAAATGAGCGAAGCATCTGTTGTATTAAACCCACCGTTTGCAAACAAATTCCATTGTGGTTTATATTTAAGTTCAAATATTTTTTGCTGTGCAACAAGTCTGGAGCTATCTAGATTGTATTTTTCGGTAAATGAAGATTCCGTATTATCATTGTTTAAAAACAAATCTAAAGGTGTTATTTTCTTTGATGAATTACTATCTGGTATACCTGCAAGTACATTCATATCCAATATATTCTTGCTGTAAGATGCCTGCATTGTTTGCTGCGCAATAAGTTGAGTTTGAAGTTCTATATCGAGCAATGACAGGTCTGAAAGCTTGATTACGCTACTGTTTACCAACTTCGTTGTGAGCTCTTTCTGATCTTTTAGAATGTTGATGTATTTCGTTAAGAAATCAATCTGGTGCATATCCTGCAGACAAAGGATGTACTGGTCGGTAATTATTTTTTCCAATTCAAAATTGGTCAGGCGTATATTATTTTGGTTTATTTTTATGCCAATACCGGCTTCATCTGCAATAGCAGAAAACCTGGACTTCATAAATAATGGTTGGTTTACTTGTACCAATCCTTGGTATAAGCCTCCATTCGTAAGCCCTGCATCCTGACCATAATAGCTATCAGCATTTCCCGGGCTTAACTGAAGCGAAGTTTTACCATTATTATTGGCTACAACCGGTGCCATAAGATAATTGGCTACGATACCTACCTGTGGTTTGGTATACACGGACTTTAGCCTTTCTAATTCGAGACGTGCAGCTTCTGATTGAAACTGGTTGTCCTTTATTAGCGGGCTATTGCTTTTCGCAGTTTGTATATAGTAATCAAGGGTTTGCTGAGCATAACTCATTGCAGGAAATAGGAATGCTATACCTAACAGAAATCTAAGAACAATCATTATCAGGATACATTTTTATTCAAGTTTAAAAGATTTGAAAAAAGCAGTTCTGGCTACTGAGCAACCTTTATAAAGTGGCCTTTAGAATCGAAAATCAGGTCTTTTTTGCCTACCTCGGCTTCATAGGTAAGATTACCTTTAGCATCAGTAATTTTTGCGGACTCCGCTATTTTCTTACTGGGATAGTTTTGATGGATATACGCTCTGGCTTTTTCAGGAAGCATATTAACGGGAATAGCCTTTTCAGTTTCCAAAATATTGCCTGAAGGGTTGATGAGAACAGAATAGTCTTTATGGTCTTGTATAAAGCCTGCTTCAAAATTGTCTTTTTCCTTTTCCCACCTAATGGTTTTGATAGTTGGAAACTCTTTTTGCAATGCCGATTTTACAACGGCAGGAACTTCCTTTTCTGAAACTTTTTGCGCATAAGTAAAGCTTATGCTTGCAGTAGCTGCCAATAGAAATGCTAACTTTTTCATTGTACTATTTTTTAAAATTTTATAGTACAAAGCTCATAAGTGATTTAGCAATATTTCTGAATTTTAGACGGTAGAAGATTTTTTTCTGAAAGAATTCAGATGAGAAAATATTACCATCATCGATAATAAAATCAGAGACACGATAGAAGCATTTGCTGTTCCGAGATTTAATCCTCCATTTGAAAGGGGTTTGGTAAGAAAATCTCCAAAAGTGGCTCCGAAGGGACGGGTAAAAATGAAGGCGATCCAAAACAATAATACGTGATTGAGCCTTGTAAAATAATGCAGCAGGACAACTACTATAATAATGCAGCCTGTAATCAATGCTCCATTTAAATAACTCAACCCGAGATTATCACTTAAAAAATCTCCGAAAGCAGTTCCTAAACTGTTAGAAAACAATATTGCAATCCAGTATAAAACTTCTTTTCTTTTTTGGAAAATTGGATACACCTCAAGATTATGATACGATTTGTACCAAATAAAGAGCGTGAGAAAAAGAAAAGTTATAAGCATTACGCTTCCTAAAAAATATCCTGCGCCCAAGGTTCGGTCAGTAAAATCAGAAATTTCTGTACCCAATGTGGTTGTGGCAATGATGACCATCCAAAATACAACCGGAATATACTTTTTTAAGGTTAGCTGTATCGACAATATAATGGTGAAAAATATAGCAGTAATTAGCATGCCGGTTCCGTATCCTAATTGCAAAGTCATAGATATAAAATCACCCAAAGTTTCTCCCAAAGTGGTAGCGACAATTTTCATCAGCCAGAAAAGAACCGTTACAGACGCAACTTTATTTAAAGTTTTCATTTTTCCTGTAAAGCTCGCACAGGATTTAGCAGATTTTCTGAATTTTTAGAAGAATTTATTTTTGAATTTCTTTCATTTTCCCTTCTTTAAACCTTTCGCTTGCAGTTTGATAGTAGGAAATGGTTTCATTAGTAAGTTCACTATTTTTAAATTGATCCTCTCTCATCTCCCCGGATTTTTGATCAAAGTTATATTGAACTGTTTTTTTACGGTCGTTAATTTGGGTAAAAATATCTCCTTTTAGCAAACCAAGTGTACGATAATTACCTATGAAAGCACGTTCTTCCCCAATCTTCGTTTGGTTAATATCTTTACCATATAAAGCAGTATTGTAATCCCACCCTAAATAACCGAATAGTGTTGGCATTAAATCAATTTGAGACATCAATCTATCAATTTTCTCAGGCTTTTGATTTAAATTATAAATAATTGCAGGTATGTGATGCTTGTTTATGTTGATTTCCCATTTTCCTGCGCTACTGGCACAATGGTCCGCTACTATGACAAAAACTGTATTTTTAAACCAAGCTTTTGTTTTTGCAAGCAATAAATTTTCCTAAAGCATAATCAGTGTATTTAACGGCAGCGTCACGCTCTCCCTGAGGAAGATTTATTTTTCCATTTGGAAAAGTATAGGGCTTATGATTAGATGTTGTCATCACAAATTGAAAGAAAGGTTTTTTTTCTTCAAAGTTGATATCTGCATATTTTATGGACTGTTTGTAAAGATCTTCATCACAAACGCCCCAAGCATTTTCAAAACTTACTTCACTGTCTGGAATACGGTACCGTTTGGTAGCTATATCTTCTGAAAGTGTGTTGCCACGATCCCTGTCAACAATATCAAAACCCTGACCCCCGAAAAAATTGTTCATATTGTCGAAATAACCATCACCACCATAAATGAAATATGGATGATAATTTTTGTTTCTTACAATTGTGGCCACAGAAAAAAGATGTTGATTATCGGGACGCCTTACAATACTGTTTCCAGGAGTGGGCGGAATGGATAAGGTGAGTGCTTCCATTCCCCTCACAGTACGTGTACCAGTCGCAAACAAATTGGTAAAAAATATGCTTTCTGCGGATAGTGCATCATAGTTTGGCGTAAGATTTTGGGTATTACCGAATGATTTTAAAAATTCAGCACTAAAACTCTCAATGGTTAATAAAATAATATTAGGCCTAATAAGTGTTTCGCCTTCGGTTTCTCGTAAAATTTCTGTGTTGCTTTTTGACAAATAGTGCTGGTTGTTTTGCAAAAGTTTTTTTCTTAGAACCAGATAGGCTTGCCTTTGATTTATTGTTGGATAAAAAGTTCCATAATCAAGCTCATTCGATCTGAATGCAGCAAAAAATGAAAACACCCCATTTTTACCTAATTCATTTACCGTAAGATTATTTCCGTTATCAGCCCAATTATTTTTTAAAAAGAAGCCAAGGCTAAAGGTTAATATTAATAGGCTTACACTCATTATCAATCTTTTTAGAAATGGCATTTTATTCGTAAAACTATAAAGGAAAAATTTTTTTTCTTGAAATAAATAGAAACTTAGAACAATCAGAATTAATAATATCCCTATAATCAGCGGAAGTGGATAGGATTGATTGATATTAGTAATAACTTCATAAGTGTATATAAGATAGTCGACAGCAATGAAATTGAATCTTACCCCAAATTCATCCCAAAATGGGATTTCTGCCATCAAACTGAAATACATCAATAACAAAACAATAAAGCAATAACAATAGGTGAATGTTTTATCCAGCAAACTACCAATCCATTTTTTGGGAAGAGCAAGAAGAAAAATGTTATATGTTGTTATGAAAAACAGACCCGTTGTGATATCGAATGAAAATCCTAAAAAAAGTATTTTCATAATATTGGCAACAGTAAAATCAATATTGTGTACCGAATATAAAAGCAACCCTACTCTTAAAAGCAGCGATAAGGTAATGTATAGCGTGAACAGGGAAAAGAGTATAGAAAACCGGCTTTTGAATATTTTTAACAAATACATACTTTTTCATTTTATGCGAACAAAGTATATATATGATTTTGTAGATTTTCTGAATTTTTAGAAAAGCACTGTAAAACAATGCAGATTATTTTTAAACTCGTATTTGATATCCCATTTGTATTGTTCCACAATCTCCTTCACGATAGCCAAACCTAAGCCTGAACTTCGTGTATCGGTGGTTGCCTTGCCAAATCTTTTAAAAAGAATAGCATTGTCAAGTTCTTTATAAATTCCTGTGTTGATTATACTGAATTTGGCATCTTCAATTAGAATGGTAATATTTCCATTTTCTAAATTATGCCGTATAGCATTTAGTATAAGGTTATTTATTAATATCTCTGTTAAAACCCTGTTGGCGTTAATTTCAATGATAGCATTTTCTTCGATTTCTATCCGTAAATTTTTATTTTCTGCCTGTTCCTCAAAATAGCCAATAACATCATTGACCAATTCGTTTACCGTAAATGTTGAAACCTCTGCATATTGCCTGTTTTCAATTTTGGTGAGGAGCAATAGGTTTTTATTGATACGGGATAGACGCAGCGAGGCTTCGTACAAAGACTGCAAAACAACGGATTGTTGCTGGGTAAGTGAAGTATCCTGTAAAAGTAAATCGAGTTTGGATTGAAAAATTGCCAAAGGAGTCTGCAACTCGTGTGAAGCATTTTGGGTAAAGGATTTCTGGGAGTTATATGATTTTACATTAGAAACAATCATTTTTTCAATTCCTGTGTTCAGTTGGTCAAATTCTTTTGTTCCGGTTTTATTGAATGATGGAAGCGATTGTTGTTCAATATTAAATTTATCAATCAGTTGTAATGTTTCGTAAAATGGTTTCCACAAACGGTTTGCAATAAAACGGGTTATGAAAAATATAACCAGCAGCATTCCTCCGAGAATGACCAGATAGACATAAATAATGGCTTTAATCAAATCTTCGGATTCTACCAGGTTGAGCTGAATTTTTAATACATAAGGCTTTCCTTCAATCTTCACATCCGAATATAGTACCCGATAAGGTTCCCATTCCGGTACTACTTCATCGAATATAGTTTCCTGAATAATCTTATTTTTGCGGTTTCCAGAAATGGTATCCGGTATAATTCTTACATCCCTGTTGAAGCGGTTCCATATATGAATATCAGAAGAACGAATCGTTTTAAGATGGTCAATTTCAAATTCTTTTTTTCGCAGGTATATCGCTTCATCCACGTCGTCCGTATATAGCTTTTCCATTACAAGATAGAAAAAAGGAGCACTCAACAACAGAACGAATGTTGCCAAAAAAGTATAATAGAGTAATGTTTTGTTTAGTAAGCCATTCACACGTCCCATTTGTAGCCCATTTTATAAACTGTTTTGATATAATCATCGCAACCAGCATCTGCCAGCTTCTTTTTCAAGTTTTTTACGTGTGCATACACAAAATCTACATTATCCAACATATCTGCCATATCTCCTGATAGATGCTCTGCTAAAGCTACTTTAGATACAATACGATTTTTGTTGCCAATTAAAAAAATAAGCAAATCATATTCTTTTTTTGTAAGTGTAATCACTTGATTGTTTACACGTACTTCTTTCGCAAGCAAATCAATTGAAAGTTCATTGATTTCTAAATGATTGGTACTGGAAAACTGTCTTCTTCGTATTACCGAATATATTCTGGCACTCAGTTCTGAAAGATGAAAAGGTTTTGGGAGGTAATCATCCGCACCTAATTTGAGCCCTATAATTTTATCATCTACAGCATCCCTTGCCGAAATAATAATGACACCATCCTGTTTACTTTCTTTTTTTAACGCTTCCAGAATTTCCAGACCTTCGCCATCAGGAAGATTCAAATCTAACAAAATGCAATCATATTCGTAAACGCCTGTTTTTTCAATAGCTTCATCAAAAGTAGAAGCAAATTCACAATTATATTGTTCCTGTTTTAAGTAAGTGGCAATACTTTCAGCCAATAACTTTTCATCTTCTATAATTAATATTTTCATCTGTTCATTCTATTAATTTTAACGATTTAATAAACAAAGTAAGCGATGGATTTTGAAGTATTTCTGAATGGATAAATAGCTTTTCAAAATGAGATTTATGCTAATTCAATAATCATGTCATTCAGTAATATCAAAGATACTTTCTGTAATTCTTCTTTATTCTCGTTCAAAAAAGCCTTTATCTTACTGGATTCATCTACTAACTCTAAACAAACAGGATTTTCAGATGACGGAATTTCAGAAATATTGTATTGGATAGAACCGTTATTTAAATATCCGCTTTTAGCAGTAAAAATATTGGCTTGATGGATAGCGTTTTGTTTCGCCTTTTTCAAAAGATATTCTCCAAGATTATTATTCCAAAGTTTCCTCCAAAAGTTCTGCCCAACTACTGATTGTCCGTATCTAAAGTATATTTTTGCAATGGCTAAATTTTCTGCGTTCATAATTTTAAAATTATAGTTCATTTAGTCTTTTTCCGGTGTAGTTTCCAAACCTGTTGTGTTTAGGCTCACCGATCATCTGTCTGCCATAAATACTGCTATGACCTGAGAATAAATAAGCAACAACGCACGCAATGGCTACATAAACCCCACAATCACTCCCGAAAAGTTCAATTGCCATAATACTACAAGCCAGAGGTGTATTGGTAGCGCCTGCAAAAACTGCTACAAAGCCCATTCCTGCCAAAAGCCCTGTTGGTAAAGGAATAAAATAGCCCAGCGAATTTCCCAATGCAGCTCCGATAAAAAATAAAGGTGTCACCTCACCACCTTTAAATCCTGCGGCTAATGTAACAATGGTAAAAATCATTTTTAATGCAAAATCGTAGGCTGGTAATTGCTGTTCAAAAGACGAAACAATGGTAGGAATTCCTAAACCGATATATTTTGTCGTTCCTAAAGCCCAAACTGCGGTTGCAACTAAAATACCTCCAACCAAAGGACGTAAAGGTGGGTAAGAAATTTTTGCTTTGAAAATTTTACCCACACGATGAATGGTTTTGCTGAAAATTGCAGCACATAGCCCGAAAGCTATTCCGGCAAGAATGGCGTATAAACCATTTAAAAATGAAAAATCAGGAATGGTCGGAATATGATAATGGGTATGTCCGGTTTTCCAAAGTTTGGTGACTAAGTCTGCGATGATTGCCGATGCAAATGCCGGAAAAATCGAATCATATTTTAGTCTGCCAATCAGAAAAACTTCCAGACCGAAAATGGCTCCGGCTAGCGGCGTTCCGAATACAGAACCAAAACCGGCAGCAATGGCGGCAATAATTAAAACTTTTCTTTCATTTAGATTGAGTTTTAGTGGCTTGGTAAATTGGTCGGCAATAGAACCTGCCATTTGTATCGCTGTTCCTTCTCTTCCCGCAGAACCTCCAAAGAGGTGGGTAGCCAAAGTTCCGAGATAAACAAAAGGCGCCATCCGAAAAGGAATGATTTCTTTAGGGTCGTGAATAGTATCAATCAGCAGATTATTTCCTGCTTCAACTTCTTTACCAAATTGATGGTAAATATATCCGATTACGAACCCTGCAACCGGAAGTAAGGCAATCAACCAAAGGTGATTTTCCCTGAAATCTGTAACCCAGCCTAATGTTTTTAAAAATAATGCGGACGCAGTTCCGATACAAGCACCTATTACAAGGCTAATGAATAACCATTTGATGATATAGGGAAGTGATGGATAAGCTCTAAAAAAAGCTTTTGTTCTGATAAAGGATTTTTGCCCTTTCGATTTTTGATGATAATGCATAATATATCCTGACTAAATGATTGAACATTCAATTTTAATCAGGCGCCATCAGCTTTTTAGGGCGGTTGGGTAAGGGAGACACCATTCCCTTTTTTTGAATAATCAAAGGTAATAAAAATCAATGACCTACGACATAATCTTTAAGAATTTTTGCTATTCCAAGCTCACAATTGATGCTGTTTTTTTCACTCATTGCTGGGAATGGAACACTTTTAATAAATAAATCTTCTGGTAAATTTGCTCTTTCTACCGCCATTAAAACAAAGTTTTCAATATCCTTCATTATAATGATAATACATTTGGGACGGTATATTCTTAATCTTTTCGAAAGCGAGTCAACACTTTCAGAACGTTGTTTTTGTCTGATTTTTTTATCCTTTCGGTCAATTACTTCAGTCACCAAATATTCAATTTTGCATTTCATTTCCTTAAAAAATGCTAAAAAATCAATATCGGTTTCAAAGTTTCCAAATTGCATTTCAAAGGCAGACTTTACACTCCTATACAAAGGTGTATTACATTTGTAAAAAGATTTTGTATCAGAAGCTTTTGCTTCTGTGATCAGTAAGATTTCTGTTGGCATTTCAAAAAGTAATATTTATTATCACCTGATCATTTCATTGACTGAACGATTTTATAGTTAGCCATGCTGACTTTATCCACACTTAAATCGTTGTTCAAAACATAAAGGAACTTTCCGTATTTCGAAAAAACGATGGCTTGTCTTGGTTCTTTAAAACCTTTGATGGTTTGGATATTCTTATTGGTTTTAACGTCAACTACTGAAATAGTATTATCAATTTTGTTACCGCTTAACACAAATTTTCCATCTGGAGACAAACTTGCTCCGTAATTATCTTTCCCAACAGGAATGCGATAAGCAATCTTTTTACTGGCGATGTCTACTATAAGCAGTTCATTTGTTCCGCTGTTCGCTGCATATAAGGTTTTACCGTCCTTACTAATCGAGATGGCCCGGATTTTATTGAAACCCTCCACTTCTCCTTCTATTTTTAGCGTTTTAACATCAACAACGGTGATATGGTCGTTTCCAAAATTGGTCACATAGAGCTTTGTATTATCAGGATTAAATTTCACCCCTTGCCTGGGCTGATGAAAGCCAGTAATGATATTCTTGACCTCAGATGTTTCTGGATTGACCAAGGTTACCGTATTAGTCGCTTCATTGTTGATAAACAGCTGTTTCCCATCTTTTGAGATAGCAGTCCCAAATGCACCATAGCCAACCGGGTATTTTTTAATCAGCTGATAATTGTCAGAATTATAAACCATCAGATATCCAAGACTACTATCGGTAATGTAAATTAGCTTTCCATCCGGAGAGAAAAGGATATTTCTGGGGTTGACAAAACCTTTGATTGTAGTTTTTAACTCGGCTTTGGATAGGTCATAAATTTTAATTTCTGTAGAATCACTGTAAGAAGCCGCCGCTATTTTTTCATCAGGGCTAACTGCAAGTGAATTATTTTTAATATCCCCATCGAATGGAACTTGTGCGAACGCTTTTATTGTAAAGCTTAAAAGTATCAGTGAAATTTTAAATGGTAGTGATTTCATATTATTTCTTGTTTAGTGAAGTATGATATTAATTTGTTCAAATACATTAAGCAATAGATTCTTAACTGGCAAAAGAAGTTACCGCCCATAATGCAGCAGCAGAAATGATGCCCCAAAGTACAACGCCCTGAATCAAAGGTCTAAAACCAACGCTCATCAGTAATTTTCTATTCAGACCGCAGCCAATTAAAAATAAAGTTAAGGTTAGCCCTGCTTTGGCAATACCGGTAAGGTAATGACTGAAATTCTGAACAAAAGGAATATAGGTATTGACAATCATAGCCAAAACAAATAAGCCTATAAAGTAGGGGATTTTCACTTTACTGCCTTTGTTTTTGAAAAGGAATGTAGATAGAAATGCTATAGGAATAATCCATAAAGCACGCGCCAACTTAACAGTAGTTGCTACTTCCAAAGCCTGAGTTCCGTATTTGCTTGCTGCTCCCACTACTGAACTGGTGTCGTGAATGGCAATGGCACTCCATAAACCAAACTGGGTCTGAGACAAATTCAGGGCGTGACCAATTATTGGGAAAATGAATAAAGCAATTGAATTAAGAATGAAAACCGTACCTAATGCCACTGATATTTGTTTTTCCTCAGCTTTAATGACAGGAGAAACAGCAGCAATAGCACTTCCTCCGCAAATAGCGGTTCCTGCAGAGATCAGATAGGAACTCTTTTTGTCAATTTTGAGGAATTTTCCCATCAAATATCCTATAACCAAGGTTCCAATAATAGAAACTATAGTGAAAAGGATTCCTTCTTTACCAGCCTTCATTGCACTGGTCACGTTCATTCCAAATCCTAAACCAACCACTGAAACCTGTAGTAGAATGTGCGTCGCCTTATGATTGAGATGAAGGTAAGGATGGCCAATGAACTGTGCGATGACAAGCCCCATCAACAATGCAATAGGCGGAGATATTAAAGGAGATAGGCAGAATACGACTGCTAACAAAAAAATAACTTCACGAGTTGTAATACTTCGATCTAGAAGACTTTTGAATCGATTAAGCTTATTGGGCTTTTGAGTGTCTTGTTCCATAATGACTTTATATTTTAATGATACAAATGTCATCATTTGGAAAGTCTGGCAGAAATTGCTATTCGTTATCTGTCATTACCTAAAGTTATAACTTATCGCAAATCTCATAAACAAATCAGAAAGATTTTCGCTGTCACCCTGATTTTGAATAAAGTTAAATTCTCGTTCTATACTTAGTCCTTTTACTTCTACAACAGTACATTCATTGTTTTTTAGTTCTTTGAAAATGGAATATATGGAAAGAAAAGCCAAGGCTTCTGAATTGAGCAGGTACATTTTGATGCTTTCCGAACTGTCCAACTGCATTTCTAAATTGAGATTACTTATTTTTATACCAGACTGTTTGAGAGCGTGTGCAATGACTTCAAGTGTCCCAGAACCCGGTTCACGTAAAAGAAAACTATACTTTATTAGATCTTCTACTTTTACAGATGATTTTTTTGAGATCGAATGTCCATTTTTTGCAACCAATACGAGTTCATCCTTTATAAAGGCGGAGTATTTGAATAAGGTGCTTCTCGATTTTCCTTCTATAATTCCTAAATCAATATTTTTATTCTGCAAAGCAATCTCTATTTGCTCTGTGTTTCCTGTAACCAACTGAACTTTTACCTTGTCGAACTTACGGTGAAATGCTGCCAATATAGGAGGCAGCAGGTATTGTGCTGCGGTAGTACTTGCGCCAATTCGCAGCGTTCCTGATTTGTTTTGAGTAAAAGCATTGAGATCAAATTCCATATTCTGATAGATTGAAAACAACTGTTCCGAATACTGTAATAAAGTTTCGCCTGCGGGTGTAAGTTTAATTTTTGTTCCGTTCCGGTCAAACAGTTTTACCTTGAAATAATTTTCAATCTCCTTAATGTGCTTGGTAACTGCAGGCTGTGTGATATACAGTTCTTCCGAAGCTTTGGTAAAGTTGAGCCTTTTGGCAACGGTAAAAAATACTTTCAATCTGAAATCAAACATCTGCTATTTTATTTTCTTTGAAATGTACAAAATAAAAAATTCTGAATTGTATTAAAAGGTGTAGAATGGTCGAGATATTTGAAACTCTTTAGCTCAAAAGATCTCTCAAAAACTTTTTTCAGTGATTCCTCGGTAAATTGTTTGGTATCGAGACCACTGCATTTGGTTGGACCATTATCGGAGAATGTTCCCATAATCAAAAATCCATCTTGAGTGATAGTCCTTTCAGCAATTGAAACATATTTTTTGACATTTTCTTCAGCCGTTAAAAAATGAAAAGCCGCTCTGTCATGCCACAGGTCATATTTTTGTCTTGGTATAAATTCAGTAATATCAGTTGCAATCCAATTTACCAGCTTACTTTTTTCTCCCAATCTGTTTTGGTTTTTTTGAAGTGCAGTTTCAGAAATATCTAGGACAGAAATATTCGTATAGCCCATCTCCAGAAGAACATCTACCAAATGGCTTTCTCCACCACCAATATCGATGATATGTGCTGAAAGAGGTAAGTTTAATTCCTTTATCAACTCAATGGAAGCTTTCGGATATTCTTGATACCAGCTTACTTCATTCTCGTTTTTGCTTTGGTAAATGGTATTCCAGTGTTGTGTTGAAGTTTTATCTGTATTCATTCTTATTTAAATATTTTTTATCCCAAATAAATGTCCGACTAAAGCTGTTGCAGCCATTGCTATTGTTCCCCAAAAGCACATTCTGAGAACCGCAACTATGATTTTTGAACCTCCTGTTTTTGCAGTAACTGCACCCAGCAACATCAAAAACACGATAGACAAAGTATATTGATAATAAACCATTGTTTTTAATGGAGCAAATATAGAAACTATAAAAGGCAAAATCCCCCCCGCTGTAAAAGACGCAAAGGATGCTAAAGCTGCCTGTAAGGGTTTTGCCTGTGTAATTTCGTTAATGCCCAGTTCATCTTTGGCGTGGGCCTCCAATGCATTGTGATTGGTCAATTCTTTTGCTACCTGCAAAGCTGTTTGCATACTTACGCCTCTACTTTCATATATTTTTGCTAGTTCTGCTAATTCCATTTCGGGCATTTCTTTTAACTCTTTCTCTTCTCTCAACAAGTCGGCCTTTTCGGTGTCTGCCTGCGAACTGACAGAAACATATTCTCCTGCGGCCATAGACATTGCCCCGGAAACCAAGCCCGCCAATGCGGCAAGAATAATCGTATTTCTTTCTGAACTGGCTGCTGCAACACCAATAGCAATACTTGTTACAGATAAGATGCCGTCATTTGCTCCAAGAACTGAAGCTCGTAGCCAACCTACACGATTGGTATAATGTTTTTCTAAGAAATTTGTATGCATTAGTATTACTGTAGTTCTTTAATTTTTTCCTTCATTTTTTTTATCTCTTCTTCTTGAGATTTTATGATATTTTCTGATAATATCTTCACTTCTGGATCTTTGATCTCAGCATGTTTGCTTGTCATAATAGCAGAAGAATGATGTGGAATCATTGCTTTCATATATTGAATATCGCTGACGAAAGTTTGATTTCGCAGAAAAATAAATGCAACGATAAATACAGTAATTCCACTACCAATGATAATGGAATTAAGTTTTTTATTATGATACATATTGCCCATCATCAATATCATTAACACGGCCATCGGAGACACCATTAGCAATGTCATGTACGTTCGGGTTAAACTTATATAAACATGAGCAATTTCGTCAACATTTAAAAACATGACGAGATACATGATGATAAATGAAATTATCAGTGTAAAAAAAAGCTTTCTATAAACAGTATTATCTTGTTTTTTGTGATTCATATTTTCCATTTTATTCTATTTTAAAGTTGTAATTGATTAAATGGAACAGCTAATTGTTATATTTTCAGTGGAAACAATTGCAGTTCCATTTATTTATAGTAAATCAAATAATTATCCAAAAACTTATAATATTATTATTAATACACAAGTGACAATCCGGCTCCCCATCCCATATCACTATCATAATGAGCCCGGATTCCGATGTTTTTATTGATAATGTATTTGAGTTCTCCCATATATTCTTTGTCGGTATTCACCATAAATCCTCCTCTCAATCTCTTAGAAATCGGAATGTCCTCACGCATCAATGCCAATCTTACAATACCGTCGTGATAAACCTCTGCCTGAAAATTGACCAGCATTGGTAAAGTGTACATTACACCTAAACTAAAGGCCCTTCGGGTATCTTTCTCATTGGTTTGGCCAAACAGGTTTTTTTCCTGCTGGTCAATTCCCATTTTACGGTATCGCCAGTCATAACCAATAAAAGGCATCAGCCACTGCATTTTTCCGATGTATCTGCCAAGATGAGTTTCCACTTCATAACCGTGCATACTGTTGTAGCCTAATCGCCATTCTGTACCCAAACTCCATCGGGCATTCTGCAACATAGCCTGACCGTCGTTTCCATTGGTCGCAAAATCATTTTCTGCCATAAAGTGAGGCATATTGCTTTCTCTTTGCAACATATTATAGGCTTGTTTCTTGTCTGGCAAATTTGGATTTTGATAATCACCGACCGAAAAAACACGGTTCATACCCGACATCATATGATAAAGGATATGGCAATGGAAAAACCAGTCTCCTTCTTCATTTGCGAGGAATTCAATGGTATCGGTCTCCATCGGCATAATATCGAGTACGTTTTTTAGCGGCGATTTTTCTCCTTTTCCATTTATTACCCTGAAGTCAAACCCGTGAAGGTGCATCGGATGGCGCATCATCGAATTATTATAAATGGTAATGCGTAAAACCTCACCTTTTTTTACGGGTATCTTGTCCGTTTCGGAAAGGATTTTATTATCCATACTCCAAACATAGCGGTTCATATTTCCGGTTAGTGTAAATTTCAATTCTTTTACAGGAGCCTCCTTTGGCAATGTAGTATTATATGGAGATTGCAACATTGAATAATTTAGAGTTGTAATATCTCCCAGGGCATTTGCATTGTATCTATTCGGGTCGGTGTCCATTTTCATTCCAGATTCCATATCCATATTATGCTGGCTGTGATCTTCTTTCTTTCCGGCTGGTCCCGTAATTTCGGGATACATCACTACGTTCATGTCCATTTTGTTCAGGCTCATCTTCATGCCCATATCATCCAGATCTCCGTTCATTTTCATCATACCGTTCATCATTTTCATTCCTTCAAAATATTTAAGACGGGGAAGAGGGGAAATCAACTGTTTAACACCATTTCCAACAAAATAACTTGCAGACTGTGTTCGGTCTTCGGTTGTTGCCAAAAATTCATAAGCCACGCCATCGGCAGGAATCGTAACCACAACATCGTAAGTTTCTGAAACACCAATAATCAACCGGTCAACATCTACAGGTTCTACATCATTGCCGTCATTAGCGACTACTGTAATCTTTCCACCTGCGTAACGCAACCAGAAATAAGAAGAAGCTCCACCGTTGGATATTCTTAACCTCACTTTATCGCCTGCTTTCAATGATTTGCCATCGATGGTTTTTAAATCTGTGGTATTGTTTCCATTCATTAGTACTTTGTCATAGTAAACATCGCTTACATCCATTGCCAGCATACGTTTCCATTCGTTTTTTAGCTTGGTTTTAAAATAACCCTCACGAATGGCTTCTGCATAAGACTGTGTTGAATTCTTCTTAATCGCCGCCCAGTCGTTGGCATTATGCAGCATTCTGTTGATATTTTTTGGATTGAGGTTGGTCCATTCGCTTAAAACAATGGGAACTTCAGGTAAATCATCTATTCCTTTTCTAAACGTCTTATCGTCCTTTCTTTTCTTCATTACAAAGTTTCCGTACATCCCAATCTGTTCCTGTAATCCAGAATGCGAATGGTACCAGTGCGTTCCGCTTTGTATAATAGGAAAACGATAGGTATAGGTAGCCCCGGGAGCTATCGGTTTTTGGGTAAGCCAGGGAACTCCGTCTTCTTTGTTGGGGAGAAATACACCGTGCCAATGCAGCGATGTGCTTTCTTTCAATTGATTATGAACAACAATTTCGGCTGTATCACCCTCGGTGAAAGTGAGCGTAGGCATCGGGATTTGACCGTTTACGGCAATCGCTCTTTTTTGCTTACCTGCATAATTGACAAGCGTATCTTTTACATACAATTCGTAATGCACCACTTTCTGTGCAAACAGGGTTTGTGCGCAAAGCAGTAGCAATACCGTTTGCAGCATTTTTATGGGTATATTCTTATATCTGTTCATTGATTTTAAAAATTTTATTTAATACTGTCTTCCATTACGCCAAACCATTTCACCAAAACTTGCTTATCCTCTTGCGACAATACTGCATTGCGATGAATTAGTGTATATGACGATAAGGGCATTTCTCCGTCCTTGACCTGTCCCGCCATAGCCCTGAACTTATTTCGCTGCTTGCGGGGGGAATACTCCCCAAAGTTGCTGAAGTTGAGTTCCTCCTTACCTTTTTTGATATGCTGCGCCATATACCATGACCCCGGCTGGATGCGGCTATACCACGGATAATGGGTATTGTTGCTATGACAGTCGTAGCAGGATTGGACAAGGACAGCCTTTACATTTTGGGGTACGGCATACACCTTTTCAATATGAGAGGCTGTCACTTCATCCGACTTGTTCTGTAACGGTTGAAAAAACTGTATGCCGATTAAGATAATAGTCAACCCCAATATGATTTTCTTCGTTAAGGACATATTAATTAAAGGTTTTTTCCACCATACCGCAGGTAATCATTTTTGAACCGTAATAAGGATTTTTGATTGCTTTGCTTTCGCTTAACCAAATAGCTCCTTTGCCATCATTGAACATTGGGCAATGATCCTGATAGAGTGCCTGCGGAGAACCGAACAGCGTAATAAGATCACTGATATCTTCACTTAATGATGCCAGATGCTCTCTCTGATGATCAATTTTACCTGCATTGTCGCCAATATGCTCTGCGTTTTCCTTTATATCATCTGTTATGTCCATGTATTTTTTGTGATTATCGGCAGGGACGGTTTTCATGTCCACTTTATTCAGGGTGGCAAACAGCTTTTTACCTGCATCGGCAGCAGCATTAGCATCGTCTGAAACAAGAGCGTTCTTCAGTGACAGATAATCAGCCACTATGGGCGCAATAGAAAAACCACCAGTTGCTGTTTCTCCTGCATTCTTACCGATGGATGTATCAGGCGTAGCTGGTAAGGGCACTGTGTCATTCACTTTTGACTGAGAAGGTGCCTGCTCGCCCGAAGTGGCAGTTGTATTATTTTCGGACAGCTCGTTGTTCTTAGTTGACGACTGATTACATGAAGCTGCTATAAATACTGTGATAACAGCGAAGATTGATATTGTTATATTTTTCATTTTTATTTACTTTTTGATTTTTAATAAACTTGCATTAATAGCCACTACAATGGTACTTATGCTCATCAGTACAGCACCCATTGCCGGGCTTAAAATAAATTTCGGATAGAGTACACCTGCGGCAAGAGGGATTGCTACCACGTTGTAGCCAACCGCCCATATCAGGTTTTGTACCATCTTTTTATAAGTAAGTTTGCCGAAGTCAATCAGTTTGACCACATCTCTGGGGTCACTGTCCACCAATATAATGTCCGCAGTTTCGGCTGCCACGTCTGTACCGGAACCTACGGCAATGCCAACATCTGCCTGTGCCAACGCAGGAGCATCATTTACGCCATCGCCTGTCATTGCCACAACTTCACCTTTGTTTTGAAATTCCTTTACTTTTTCCTGCTTATTGTGCGGAAGTACATTTGCCAAATACCCATCCATTCTCAATTTTCCAGCTACCGCAGCAGCAATCTTTTCATTGTCGCCTGTAAGCAAAAAGGATTTGATATTCAATCGTTTGAGGTCGTCAATAGCTTGCTTTGAACCCTCACGGATACTGTCTGCCAAAGTGATGATACCTGCTACTTTATTTTCGATTAAAACAAAGTTTACCGTTTCGGCTTCCTGATTGATTTCAGTTGGGATTTCGGGCAGTGAAAGGTGCTTTTCGGCGAAATAATTCGGTCCCGCCGCTACGACATTTTTCCCGTTTACAACACCTTTTACACCTATGCCCTGCATATAGCTAAAGTTTTCAGACTTCCATAGGGTGAGGCTCCTTTCTTTCAATGCAGCCATAATACCTTTTGCGATATGGTGTTCTGAATTTTGCTGTACTGCGGCAGCATACTGGATAACCTCATCGGCATTATATTCATCTGTTAAAGGGAAAACCTTTTCTACTGCGTGGGAACCTTTGGTAAGCGTTCCGGTCTTATCAAAAATGATGGTAGATAGCTTCCGGGTCGTTTCAAATGCCGTGCGGTTGCGGATAAGCAGCCCATTGGTCGCCGATAGCGTTGTGGAAATAGCGACCACCAAAGGGATAGCTACGCCCAATGCGTGGGGGCAAGCTGTTACCATTACAGTAACCATTCGTTCTAATGCAAAAGCAATATCCCCATTGCTGGCATACCAATAAATGAATGTGCCTATGCCTACGGCAATAGCAATAAAGGTGAGCCATTTTGCTACTTTGTCCGCAAGGTTTTGTGTATTGGACTTGGTAGCCTGTGCCTCTTGTACAAGATTGATAACCCTGTTTAAGTAACTGTCTTTTCCGACCGCTGTTACCTTAACTTTTACCGCACCATCGCCATTGATAGAGCCTGCAATAACCTTACTGTTGGCTTCTTTTTTTACCGGAACACTTTCTCCAGTAAGCATACTTTCATTGATGTACGAAAGCCCCTCCAGTACCAATCCATCGGCAGGAATTTTTTCTCCCGGTTTTATGATAACCGTTTCACCGCTTTGCAGGTCTTCGAGCTTTATCTTTACAGCTTCTCCGTTCCGCTCCACGGTAACATCATTAGGCAGTAAAGCCACCAACGACTGTAATGCCCTCGATGCAGCCATTTGAGAACGCATTTCGAGCCAATGCCCCAATAGCATAATGTCAATAAGCGTGGCTAACTCCCAAAAGAAATCCATCCCCTGCAAACCAAACACAACGGCTACCGAATAGATATAGGCTACCGATATGGCGATGGCAACAAGGGTCATCATGCCTATGGCTTTGGCTTTTATCTCGCCAATCATTCCTTTTAGGAATGGCAAGCCTCCATAGATATACATAACCGTACCCAACGCAAGCAGCACATACTTATCGCCACTGAAAGTAAAGCTAAAGCCTAACCACTGCTGTATCATGTGCGACAGCAGCAGGATAGGAATTGTAATGATGAGGCTTACCCAAAAACGTGCGAGGAAATCGCCCGTATGATGCCCCTCATGTTTATCAAAACTTTCTTTAGCATGGTCAGGGTGAGCATGTCCCGAATGCCCATGTCCTGATGTGTGTTCATGAGAGGCTGACGTACCGCCTATGGGAACCAATGCCATGCTGCAAAGGGGGCATTTTCCCGGTTCGTCTTTTAGCACCTGCGGGTGCATAGGACAAGTGTACTTGTTCATAATTGTAAGTTTAGGATTTACTTGCCAAGAATTTCAACTGTACTACCACAGGTAAGCATTTGTGAACCGTAATACGGATTTTTAACCGCATTCTCTTTGCTTAACCAGTTTGCTCCGCCATTATACATTGGGCAATGTTGATAATAAACGGGTACATCCTGTTTAGATACTTTAGCCAATGTGTAAATATTGCCCGAGAGTTTGGCAAAAGCATTTCTCTGTTTTGCAACATCTTTTGATTTTGATATACTTTCTGTATTGGCTGCTAAGTCTTTCATTATTTTCATCCAAACAGCATGCTCTTCTACCGATAGCTTACTCATATCAACTGGTTTAATGGATGCCGACAATTCAGCAGCTTTGGCGGATGCGGTCGCCGCATCTGTTTTTATCAAAGCATCTTTAACTGAAAAATAGTTGTCAAATACAGGTTTTAGTTGTGATTGATTTTGAGTAGCATTCTTGTTACCCTGTGCTGTCATTTCACTATGATTGTGATTGCCATGCCCGGCGTTCATATCCATTCCTGCCTCTTTGTTTTTGGCAGTTGGCTTCAACGCTCTATCATACTGGCAACAACCGGGTAATTTTGCATATACATCATCTGGCGCCAAGAACTTCTCGCTATCATAACCTGCTAAGGCGATACGTTTCAGGATTTCATCCTGATTTGTTTTGTCGCCGTCATAGGTGAGCGTAGCCATCTTGGTATCTTTGTTCCAGTCCACACTGGCTACCTTTTTTACGTTACCTGCTTTTTCGATGGTGGTTTTGCACATACCACAATTTCCGTAAATCTTTACGGTTTCTGTTTTCGCATTCTTGATTTGTGCGAAGCCGTTTATTGATGATAGTAATACAGCGATTACCATCACTATTTTTGATAATGATTTCATAATAATTACATTTTAAGAAATGGGGCATTAGCAAACCCATTTCTGTTTGAAATTTTAAATAAATGATACAAATTAGGGATTAAAAAAAGCCGGAACAGCTTTTGACAAGACGTACCTATGGCTGTCAAGTCATAATTTTAGCTTATTTTAGGGGGAAGCCAAATGGAGAAAAAGCCTGAAGAATAATAGGCTTCTTTGAAACCGAATTTTTGCTTTTTGGTTTCAGCAAAATAGTTCTTTGCTTTTAATTCTATTGCGATTGGTACACTTAAAGAATTTGGTGAAGAAACGCCGCACTTACACGAGTTATGCTTACAATTACCACCGCAGCCATTTCCATCTTTACATTTTTTACAGGATTTGGTTTTGCAACAATCCTTTTTTTCTGCTTTCTCGTGATGATTTTTTGAAAATTTCTGTTGTTCCGTTTTAATTGGAGCTTTTGAACAGGCATAGCTTATGTTGGGAGCCAATAGAAATCCCCAAAATAGCCATAGAACTATGGTGATATGTTTGTTCCAATTTTTCACTTAGACAAATTTATGAATTTATTTTTTTGTGATTATTAAATATAAACTGTAAAGTTTATACAAAGTTAAAATTGAATTTAGAAAAATTTCTGAATTTTATAACTTTGTGCTGATTTCTTTTTAAATCAATCTAATTATTGCAATATCTCTTCTTTAGCCACAAGCTGGCTTTTACCAATAAAATAAGCACGGGAACTTCTATTAATGGACCAATTACGCCTACAAATGCCTGCGGAGAGTGAATGCCAAAAACAGCTATTGCTACTGCTATCGCCAATTCAAAATTGTTGCCTGTAGCTGTAAAGGCTATTGAGGCATTTTTGTCGTAAGGAACTTTCAGCGTTTTATTGATATAGAAGCTAACAAAAAACATTAGTACAAAATAGATGATTAAGGGTATGGCAACTTTTATCACATCCATTGGCAATTCTAATATTTTATCGCCTTTCAGACTGAACATTAATACGATTGTAAACAATAAAGCATACATTGTAATGGGTGATATTCGGGGTATAAACTTATTAATTCCTTGATTACATCTTTGTACTTGGCCAATTTATCAGAACCCTTACTCAAATATGCTTTTGTCTTTAAAATTCTAAATTATTAGTTTTTATTGAAAGTCTTCGTCTTGTTCCAATCTCAGGCAAATATTTATCATCAATTGCTTCACCCAATAAACTTATTTCTCAAGTGCCTTACATAGCGTACTTCTCATTAAAAAATATAGCCAGCCCAACTAGGGGTAGCATCCTTACTCATTATTATAATGAATAGCTGGATCAAAAACAGCTTCATCATAAAGTTCAAATATGGTTTCCCGTAAACAAAAATAAAGGTAAAATTGAGTAAAGTTCAATAATTCCTTTATTAGTCTCAAAAATGAGAAAATGAAAACATAGTAGGGCTTTTCATCCAAATAATAATCATACAATGTTGCAAAAGTTACTGTTAAGGATAAACGCACTAAGAAAGTTTTATGGAAATTTTTAGCTAAATTTATAAAAGTACATTATTTCTTATAAACGAGCTTGGAGTTGATAATAAATCAACTCCAAGCTGAAAATTACCTATTTTTACTATTATAATAGTCAAAATAACTTAATAAAATCATTATGGCAAGAGGATTCGAACTTGAATTACAAATCATAAAGTATTAAAAACCAATATATTGAAAATTAGAGCTCTTAAAATATTAGGACAAAAGTTCGAAAAATTGCTCCCGTCAACATATCGCAAAAGGATTCGAACTCTCCGAAAACCTACACAAACAACTCATAATCAAATATTTAATTTCAAAATCCAATTCAAATCTTGTATCAGACGGTTCGAAGATAATCCTTCCAAGTTCACTTAAACTCACAATTTTTATTGTGAGTTTTTTATTTTTTGGGTATTAATACTTAAGGAATTAGAGCATTCATATGATAATCAGGACGGTCAAAGGTTTGAAATCGGAGATTCGAAGAAATCAATCTTTTTGCGCTGACAAAATCTTGCAATCTCGCTTAAGATTTCTTGTTTAATTCTTTCTGATACTTAAACTATCATATTCTTTATTCCAAACCCTTATGTCAATATTGTGACGGTCTTTCTTAATTTGGTAAAATTTACATCAAACCAAGATTTTCTTATCCAAAAAATTACTACCTTTGCATTCATCAGATGATATGATGATATTCAATTATGCAGATCCTCAGAAAAACATTAGCACAGGAAGTAGCCGACCGATTAACAGAAGAAATTGTTAACGGCGATTATGCAGTGGGTGAGAAACTGCCGATTGAACCTGAACTTATGAAAATCTATGGTGTAGGCCGATCAAGCATCCGGGAAGCGATAAAAATACTGTCCATACAGGGAATTTTACAGGTACAGCAAGGGGTGGGAACATTTATTGTTTCCAAAAATGCCGAAGAATCATTGGATTCCCAGATGAATAAATCCAATGCCGAAGAAATTCAGGAGGTGCGTTCTATACTGGATGCAAAAATAGCTGCAAAGGCCGCCTTACATCGCAGTGAGAAAGATTTGAAAACCATTAAGCATTACCTGGATGAGCGAGGCAGGCTTGCAGATGAAGACAATGCATCCGAATGCTATCAGGCTGATATTAATTTTCATACGGCTATTGCTGAATCTTGTGGTAATATGCTTTTAAAAGAAATCTACACCGTAGCATGCAGGCATCTGATGAAATTTTTTGAAGAGAGCCATAAGAATGAGGTAACATTTTTTAAGCTTTCCCAGAAGATCCATACAGAACTTTATGAGGCGATCGAAAAGAAAGACCCTGAAACAGCAGCCCGCATTGCGCAATCTATTGTTGACAGGATCTATTAAAAAAATTTAATCCAATTCATCAGATGATATGATGAATTTAATATCGATATTATGGAACATTCACAATCTAACACCGCACAAACTACAGTAATAGTTTATCCTATCCTGTTCATGATCAGTTTCTCCCATTTTCTGAATGACCTTATTCAGTCAACGATCCCTTCTTTATATCCTATCCTGAAGGGCGAGTTCCGCTTATCATTTGCCCAGATTGGAATCATTACACTGGTATTCCAGCTTACTGCTTCCATTTTTCAACCCTTTGTCGGTTATTATACGGACAAAAAGCCCAATCCGAGATCACTGGCAATCGGCATGGGTCTTTCCATGGCGGGATTACTGCTGCTGGCGGCGGCACATCAGTATTATGTCATTCTTATTTCGGTTGCACTTATCGGCATGGGCTCATCCATATTCCATCCGGAAGCATCGAGGGTTGCCCAGCTGGCATCAGGCGGACAGAAAGGGCTTGCACAATCGATTTTCCAGGTGGGCGGAAATTCCGGAAGTGCCATAGGGCCTTTACTGGTCGCTTTGATCGTACTTCCTTTAGGCCAGGGTTATGTAGGCCTGTTTGCTGTCGCTGCGCTTATTGGCATGATCGTTTTATGGAGGATCGGAAACTGGTATGCTGAAAAGCTGGCATTAAAAAAAGCAGTTCCCCATCCAGAAACGGTCATTACCGTTCAGCTGCCGCGCAGAAAGATCCTATTCGCAATCAGCATCCTTCTGGCCCTTGTATTTTCGAAATACATTTACCTGGCTTCCATGACGAACTATTTCACGTTCTTTCTTATTGACAAGTTCCATATTTCTGTACAGGATTCCCAGTTATACCTGTTCATGTTCCTGGCAGCAGTGGCGGTAGGAACATTATTGGGAGGAAGACTGGGCGACCGCTACGGAAGAAAGAAAATCATCTGGATTTCCATATTGGGAGCAGCTCCTTTTACGCTTTGCCTGCCTTACCTGAGTTTGGTATGGACGATCGTTTTTGCAGTTCTGATCGGGCTTATTATTGCTTCCGCGTTTTCAGCCATTCTGGTGTTTGCTACTGATCTCCTGCCTAACAAAATCGGATTGGTTGCGGGACTTTTCTTCGGATTCATGTTCGGTATGGGCGGTATAGGTTCTGCCGTACTGGGGGCAATTGCAGATGACACCAGCATTGAGTATGTCTTTAAAATCTGTGCTTTCTTGCCGCTGATGGGCATTATCACCGCATTCCTTCCCAATTTGAAAGGGGCAAAAATAACTGCCGGAATCCATAATCAGGACAAATAAACCTGCTGCTACCAATATAACAGATATATTTTAATCCTTAAATTTAATACAATGACTGATTACAAAAACTTAATTAGAGACAGCTTTAAAGCTGTGGTTGAAGATTTAAATTACGACCAGGCTAAGGTTGATCATTATTTCAGCCAAAATTACAAACAGTATGTAGATGGAAAAGAACTGGATTATGAAGGATTCTGCCGGCACATGAAAATTCAGAAGCAGTCACTTAAAAGCATTTCGATAGATTTTAAAACCATTGTCCAGGAAAATCATATTGTCTTTACCCGTCATATCGTCAGTATCACTACGCTTGAGGGCAGAAGTGCAATGATTCAGGTGATCGCGGAATTCCACATCCAGAATGATAAGATTGCATACTGCAATGAACTGACCCATCTCATCAGCGGGGACCAGCGGGAACGTGACCTGGGCTCACGACAGTAATCGTATAAGTATACCGGTAACGGCTGATGAAATTTAATTCAGAAACAATCCTAAAAATATTATATTTGTTATATCAAATCCAATTCAAATATGAAAGCAAAATTGTCTGATGTGATCCTTTATGTAAGGGACGTCGATAATTTGAAAAAATTCTATGCCGAGCATTTCGGCCTTCAGGTAATCGAAGAAGACTCTGTATGGGCATTGCTTGATGTAGGAAATAGTTCTCTCGGCCTGCACAGGATGGGTGACCAATACCTGCAGCAATCAGATTTTAACCATCCGTCTGATAATAATACCAAAATTGTTTTTGAAATAGATCAGGATATCCGGACAGCAAGAGCAGGAATGATTTCGAGAGGGATAAAAATGAAGGAAATCAAGACTTTTGAATCTTATGATTTCTGGCTGTGCGACGGTAGGGATCCGGAAGGGAATGTTTTCCAGCTTAAAAGCAGAAAAGCAAACAGCTCTGATCATGACCCATATTAATATCGTCAGTATGTATTCCAACAATTATTTCACTTGTTATATTTTCATTAAAACCAATCAAATTTATACATCATGAAAAACACAGCATTTGTATTAGTTCTGGCCGCGACGGTCCTTTCTTGTAATCAGAAGTCAAAGGAAAAAGCAGATGCAACCGGCAACACAGAAATGCAGGCATCCGAACAAAAGCCGCAAAGTGACAGCACAGCTGCATTTGATATTGAAAAAATCCCCTACTCCAATGCTGACCTGGGCACATTCCCTTTTTTCACACTGCCTAAAGGGCTGAAAGAAATGAACAAACCTTTACAAAAAGATTTCGACGTATGTTTTTTTCCAATTAATGGCGTCATGAAGCCTTTTGAAGGAAAACTGTATAAAACCTTTGTGCAGGGAGATCAGGGTACTGAATTTTCTCAGCGCTATTTTGAGAAAAGCATGGAAGACTACCTGAAGTCTATAGGGGCGGTAAAAATTTTCGACGGAACCATTACCAAAGAAGAATATGACCGATATCACGAACAGGATCCTAATAAAGGGGGTGAGGGAGATATTGGCTATGATGGCGAGCAAATCAAAGTATATGTGATCCGCAGCAAAGACCAGGGCAATATCTTTGTCCAGTATTCTGCTACCAACGCATCAGGAAAGCTTAATATCTTACAGGAAAAAGGATTTAAGCAGACCATGAGTAAAATTACAGCCGATGACATTGTTAAAGACCTTGCTGAAAAAGGGAAATCCATCCTGTACATCAATTTCGATACGGACCAATCAAGCATTACGGCAGATGGTAAAGAAGTAGTCAACCAGATTGCAGAAGCGCTGAAGAAAGACAGCAATTTAAAAATTTCCATTGAAGGCCATACGGACAATACCGGAGATGCGGCGCATAATAAAAAGCTGTCGAATGACCGTGCTAATGCTGTGATGACTGCCCTGATCAGTCAAGGCATATCAAAATCACGTTTATCGGCCAAAGGTTTTGGTGCTGAACGTCCGTTGGTAGCTAATGACTCCGAAGACAATAAGGCAAAAAACCGACGTGTTGAGCTGGTTAAAGTTAAATAATCCATTATTAAAGACAATAAAAGGCAGTTCCGCTTTGAAAAGCGGAACTGCCTTTTATTTAAGATCATATTCTTTACTGCTAATTTTATATCGTACTGCTCCTCTATTTCCGAAATTTTTTATCAGATATGGATGTTATTAAAAGCCTTCTGCATGAAAAATAATGTTGTTCATCCTTAATCCTTGCTTTCTGTATTATTCACCGGGATTTATCCCGTCATAATCTGTAGTTTTGCACTTATGGAAAAGGTACAAAAAGATCATTCACTTTCGGTTATAAGCTACCAGGCGGTATTCTGGACGGCTCTTTTCCTGTTCGGACTTGCCCAGGCCTACAGCCATAACGATGATGAAAATTTAAAGGAAATCATCATTTATAACCTGTGTCATCTGCTGTTTCAGATCATCACGGCCAATATCATATACTATTTTCTTATCCCTGGCTTTTTCGACCGTAAACGATACGCATTGTTTACCATTAGTACAACCATGGCCATTTACCTATTCTCTGTCCTCAACCGCATGTTCATCGTTTATGCTGCCGAACCTTTTTTCTCATCCGAGCCTCAGGACAGTCTGAGAATGATTCTGACTGATTTCAATTACCTGTTGACTCATTATGCTTTGCCGATGATCACCGCATCATTTATTTTCATCTGTTTCATGCATATCCTGCGATACAAAAATGAAAAACAGGACCGCATCCGGCTGCAGAAAGAAAAAACGGAACTTGAGCTCAAAGTGCTGAAATCGAGCCTGAATCCACACTTTCTGTTCAACACCCTGAATAATATCTATTCCCTTTCTATTAATCATCCTGAAGAGACCCCTGAATCAATTGCAGGTCTTGCCGATATTTTTGACTATGTGATTTACAAAGGACCGCAAAAAATGATCTGGATTACGGATGAACTGGCAGTCATTGACCGTTATATGGAACTGGAGAAGCTCCGGTACGGCAACAATCTTCACATTGAAAAGTCTGTTGATATCACCACTGAAAACATGATCCCTCCTCTCCTATACCTTTCGCTGGTTGAAAATGCATTCAAACATGGTGGTAACGCAAATGGCGGCCTTACTATCTCGCTGAAGCTGCAGGCAGATGAGATGAAATCTGTATTCAGGATTCAAAACAGCTGTTTCGGAGAAAAACGGGATACGGAAGCGGGAATCGGGCTGAAAAATATGGAAGAGCAGCTGAAGCTGTATTATCAGGATCATTTTGAACTTAACATCCATGCAGACGAAGAGCGTTTCAGTGTGGAAATAATAACCCCTGCGAAATATGATTACATGCATCATCGTTGATGACGAGCCGCTGGCTATCGAGCTATTGGAAAGCCATCTGAAAAAAATTGATACGCTCCAGCTGGTCGGGAAAGCCAGGAATGCCATAGAAGCGCGTGCAATTCTCCGGGAACAGCCTGTAGACCTTATATTCCTGGATATCCAGATGCCTCATTTAAGCGGGATCGACCTGATGAAATCGCTGGCTGTGAAACCGAAGGTAATTTTCACCACTGCTTTCAGGGAATTTGCTGTTGAAGGTTTCGAGCTTGAAGCCGTAGATTATATTCTTAAACCGATTACTTTTGAACGGTTTTTCAGGGCTGTTGACAAAGTAGTAAGAAATACCACCATTGAAAAGCCTGAAAGTGCGATCATGATCAGATCTGAGGGAATTAACAGAAAGATCAGAACGGATGATATTATATTCATTGAAAGCCAGGGTAATGATGTAAAATTATACCTGACCCATACAGCTTACCTGACTAAAAATACAATTACGGATTTGGCAGAACGGCTTTCTGTCGAAGGTTTTATAAGGATCCACCGTTCGTTCCTGTTTAACCCGAGGTATGTTACCGGCTATACCAATGCTGACATTGTTATGGGTAATTATACGATCCCTGTAGGAAGGAATTACAGAGCAGAATTTAACGCATTTGTTGACACTTATTCTAAAACAAAATAAAAAATAGCGTTGAAAACGATATGCCTGAGGATTTTCCGGTAACGGAATTCTACGATCTGATCGTTATCTTTTTAATTTCCAGAAACGGTAATAGTCCTTCAGTTCCCGGAACGAATTTAAATACAGCAACCGGACGTTGCTGCTTGTTATCAGCTCTCTGTATTTCCCTCGATTTTTAGGCGCCCTGAACATGATATACCGGATCAGCGACCAGCTGAACTGCCGGGTTGCCCCTTCAAGGTTTCCCGGCCGCGAATGAGAATTTTTCAATGAACGTATAATATACCGTACTACAGAACCGGTCACTTTAAAATCCAGCCATATAACCGCTGTGGCAGCAGCCAAACGCTCCTGCATCAAAAAACTGTAATTTCCTTCCATGATCCATGCATCATTTTCTGACAGAAACCGGTTATGATCTTTCCTGAACAGATCCCGGTCCCTGGGCTTCCAATCCGTTCCCGGCAGATGCGCCAGCTGATCGAGATGGCAGACCTCAATCTGTAATTTTTCTCCCAGTGCTCTTGCCAGGGTAGATTTTCCCCCTGAACTGGGCCCGATAATACAGATTCTTGTTCCTAAATGCTCTAACGGTATCATTTAAATAGGTTTCAGATAAGATAAATAAGCTGATCATACATATATCTTGTGCAAAGATACCTAAGTTATGCTAGGCCGATATTGCATTTAAATCAAAATTTAAATGCAATAATGTTGATTTACTCACTACAAAAGCTTTCATTCAACTGAACATATCTTCATTTTTTCAACATCAATGTAATTATTTTACCTCTTACATCATAAAACAGAATCTGATGCTAAAACTACTTTAAATTGATGCAAATCATACATTGGAATGCTGCTTGCTACTATCTTCGGGGTTATTATTACCAAACAACACCAAACACCAAATTATTTATACATATGGAAAAGCAGATTACCAGAAGAAATGCCATTGGCAAATTAGCCACTACCCTGGCCTTTGCAGCAGTTGCTCCGGCAGCGATGGCCCAATCGAGTAAAACCACCCCTAAAAACGGTTCAGGACCGGGACTTACCGATCCTACCACCAAATATCCGAGACCCCCGTTTAAGAAGCAGCCTCAGCCGTTTCCGGGCCTCGGGAGCAAAATGACGCCTGTGCCCGATCACGGTGAAGAAAGCTATGTAGGTTCAGGAAGGCTTATGGGAAGGAAAGCCCTGGTTACCGGAGGCGACTCAGGAATCGGAAGAGCTGCCGCCATAGCATATGCCCGCGAAGGCGCCGATGTTGCGATCAACTATCTTCCGGAAGAAGAATCCGATGCAAGAGAAGTGATTGCATTAATTCAGAAAGCCGGACGTAAGGCGGTTGCAATACCTGGAGACATCCGTAATGAAGCTTTCTGCGCACAGCTGATTGCCCAGACTGTTCAACAGCTCGGAGGACTTGATATCCTTGTTAACAACGCGGGTTACCAGCAAAGCCATGATTCGATTCTTGACATCAGCACTGAGGAATTCGACAGGACCATTAAGACAAATATTTATGCTCCATTCTGGATTACCAAAGCTGCGTTACCTCATCTGAAACCGGGTTCTTGCATCATCGGGACTTCGTCTGTCCAGGCGTATGACCCGTCAGAAAACCTCTACGATTATGCACAAACCAAAGCAGCAACCACCAGCTACGTAAAGTCTCTGGCCAAGCAGCTCGGACCAAAAGGTATCCGTGTCAACGGTGTAGCACCCGGACCGGTATGGACTCCGCTTCAGGTCTGCGGCGGTCAAACCCAGGACAATGTACAGGTTTTCGGGAAAGACACTCCTCTCGGCAGACCCGGACAGCCTGCTGAATTAGCCTCTATATTTGTCCAGCTTGCTGCTTCGGATGCGAGTTATGCTACGGGACAGGTGTATGGCGCTGCGGGGGGAAGTGGGCAGCCTTAGTGGTGAGTAATATACATAAACAGGCGACTATAAAAGTCGCCTGTTTATTTGTTTTATAAATAAATAAAATATTATCAATTTACTTATATATCAAAAATATTATTATTTGAGTATCACTAAATTGCTAGTTATCAATACAGTTTACCAAAATACATTCAAATCGTAATAAACGTTTCTAAGTGAATTTTAGAAATTATTATTTTAAAAGTCATGCAAAAATTATTATCGATTTCTATTATTTTTAAATAACATACTTAACAACCAATATAAAATGCTTACCAAAAAAGATATTCCTAAAATAAGTATCCACCAGTATGGTAAAACCCAAAAAACAAAATACTTTATGGAATTAATTATATAAGATAGAAAGTTTTTAGATATATAAACCTTCTGAAATGCACTATCAGTGAGTCCCAAAAAATATGCAATTACTGACAGTGTTATAATGCTTATGATGAATATTTTAAGAACATTATTTTTCATATAATTTATTTTGCAGCTTTTCCTGATTGAACACTTCCATCTTGAGGATTTAATTTTTGAAATTGTGAATTCCACTGATTTAGAGTATAATTTTTCCCTCTATAATTAACTCCCTTAAATGTGTCATTTGAGTTTAATAAGACTTTGAATTTAAAACTAGACATGGGTCTATAATTATCTCCTGCCAATGAAGTAAATGGAGAACCATCTGCACCAGATACGCCTAAAAATATAGAATTTCCATTTAAATCTGTAATAAACGTTTCATTTGAGGGGAATTTATCTCCAAATACCTGTCCTTCAATATCAAAACTTTGCCCTTTAACAATTTTTGAAACATTGAAACTTACACTTGCATCAATATCTGGAGATACAAGTCCCCATAGCAATGCTTTATTTTTTCCAAACATATGCACATAAAATGATTGTTTGTTTCCACTATAAGCATTACTTCCTTCAACATTTGTAGGCGATGTAGCACTGCTAAATTTGGTTCCCAGCCAATCTGAATGAGTTGTATGAGGAGTAATGGTCATATTTTTATTATCCAAATTAACCTTAGCAGTTGCAGCAATTCTGTATGTATTGGATAGGTTTGTTGAAAATTTTCTATTATCACCATCTCCTTCAAACCCACCTCCAAATGTATTAAATGGAGCAAAACTTCTGGTTTGCATGAAAAATGTTTGCTTCCCATTTGGATCAATATATTTAATAGGATTTTGATATGTATAAATATAAGGATTAAGATTTCCACAATAAAATACCCCGCCATTATGTTGACCATCCCCATAAAACTGCGTTTCCATTACAGGGTTATACACCGCTAGCGGATCCACCGCATACCAGATACTCAACCTCGGATTATAATACCTCGCGCCATAGTAATACAGCCCTGTCTCCATATCGAGTTCTTTGGCATTAAACTTATAAGGATTGTCATAAGCTCCGGTCATCTGCTCCGCCATAGTTTCTCCGAATGGTAAATTTAAGAAAAACTGGGTGGTTTCTGCATTGGAATTGGTAACATAGGTTGCGGTACCCAGATGGTCTCCGTGGAGATAATACACGTCCGACTGTGAACCCGGACCTTTTGCCAGTTCTAACGCTACCTGACTGCTATCCAATCCTGCTTTCTTAAGATAGGATTTAAAATCTGTCTCCGGATTTACCTGTTCTTTATCTTTATCCTGCTGAGTGCGGTAAGGTGTTGCCCCCATCACAAAAATACTGGTCCCGTTCATTACCCTGCTGGCTACCCGTTGTTCACCTGCATAATAATGCTTGGTATACCGGTCATCTGAAGTTACAGAGATGTAAGCATTAGGATAAAGTTTATACGCATCAACAGCAAGCCCTGAACTGATCAGCGATCCGTTTTGATAAAGGTCAGATTTTTCTTTCAGGTTGTACTTGATAATCCTGTCGCTTTTATCATCATAGGTATGGTACTGGAACACACCCTGCTCCGGAGCATAATACGCCTTCAGCCTATCCTGTTCATCCCAGAACATGGTGTTACCACCTTCGGTTTTAGTATTGTGAAACACAGGATTTCCGTTGAAATCATACGTAAAAGCTTCTGAACTCCCGTTCTGCTGATTGGTAACTGTTTCCACCATATGCGTTCCTTTGATATACTGATATGAATGATCATACGTATTGGAAGCATTGTTCATCCCATCCTGATAATGGCTCTGACGTTTGGATAAAATCCCACCTGACAGGTTATAGTCTAATCTCAAACCGAAATCGGACTGGCTAACTGAATAGGGAGAACCATCCTTTTCACCAAATGTACCTTCAGCCCTGTTAAGCCTATTGAGTTGATCGTACGAATACCGGTGACTGTATAAACCACCCATTTCATTTGGTGACTTTGGCGCTTTATTATAAATATCAGTGATATTTCCTACAAAATCATATTGGTATCCATTAGCTAGAAGATCATTTCCTGCATTATTCTTTAATATATGGGAATCAAGTCTTCTGTTCGTCGGCAGGTACTGGAATTCAGATCGGGTATCATTTCCGAAATCTATGGACAGGCGCTGGCCGTAATGATCATAGGTTATATTTTTGACATATTCATAACCACCGGCATTGAAGAATTTTCTGAGATTCCCTCCAAGATCGTATTCATAGCTTACATTTTCTCCGTCAGGATACATAATATTCCTGATACGGCTCCAGCTGTCATAAGTATACTGCGTTACAAAGCCCATTGCCGGCGCGTTATACGGATATACGGATCTGTTTTCTTCAACCACTTCGCCCAGTCTTCCATATTTGAACTGTGTGTCTCCGGAACTGTCATACTTTCTTATGACTCTTGCCGTACCATTTCCTGTACCCGCAGCACCGTATACATACTTTACGTTAGAAGGGTTTCCACTGCCGTTGGCAAGATCGGGGTACCGTATGGATGCAAGCCTGTTGTAGGAATAATTGTATTTAACATAGGGTGTTGAAATAGAAGGGTCCCCCAGGAGATTCGACGTAAAATATCGGATTAAGTTACTCGCTTTATCATATTCAAGCCTCGTTGCTCCATGATCCGGATGGATATTCCTTGTTCTCCTTCCTGCTAAATCATATTCATAATTAATTTGAATACTCTGTGGATCTATTACTCCCGTAAGCTGTCCCAACAGGTCATATCTGTAGAAAGTATCCTGTGCCTGGGCATTCAGATAATTAGTATTCTGTACTGTTTGTCCTTCAGCATTCTTATACGTCTCGGATTTAAGCTGAACGAGAGAGTTCTGCATTTCCTTTACTGTGGTTTTCAGTAAAGACCCTATCATCCCGTACTCAAAGTCTATAGCATGATTGTCTTCATCGATCTGCTGAACAGCCCTGTTCCTCACATCATACACGGTAGAAGTATAATATCCCGCAACGCCTGTGTTGAATTTAATATTATAGTTAGTACCACTGCTGATTGCTGAAGGGTCCTTACCTTCATATGTAGGGTGATACTGCTTCACAGCCCTTCCATACAGGTCGTACAAAGTAGTTCCTGAAATGCTCATCCTTTCTTCCGCATCAACTTCTATATCCTTTTTAGACTGCACTACCCTTCCCAGACCGTCTGCAATATTTATTGTTTCAATAGGGTTTTGCGGATGCTGCGGATCATAATTTCTTGTGATGGCGCCAAACAGATATCTTTGGGTATTATTGGCTGCGCTGAAAGGAGACATGAAATACTCATAATTTACAGTATAAGGAAGTCCGTCCGCGGCCTCATTAGGAGCCAGGATCGAGGTAATTCTTCCTCTTGTATCATACTGATACGTCATGATGTTACCTGTAATATCTTTAGACTGTGTCAGTACATCAAACCAAGGATCATAGATTGAACTGGATTTCACATTAAAACTGTCCGTTACCTGAACAACATATTTATTCTGTGTAGCATCATACTGATAGGTCAGCACATAGTTCTGATTATTTTCATTCGGAGGATAGGTAACCTGAGCAATATTGCCATATGCATCATATTTTATCTTGGTATCCGCATTTTCGCCTGCATTAAGTTTTACGGTGACCCTTTCAATATTCCCCGTATTGGCGTCAGCCTGTGTTTCCCTGTGCCTTAGCAATATAGTTCCGGAGGTTCCGTTGTATACATCGATCGACTTGGGTACATCAATAATATTATTTAATAAGGTAGTATGATACGTAATTTTAGTATTATAAGCGGTGGACGGACTCTGATATATATATCCCGTAACCTGGCCTTTGGCATTATAAGCCATTCTTGTTGTGGTGAGGATACTGCCTCCGTTTTCGTATACCCAGTTTTTAGAAGTGTCCAGTAAGACCGTTGCCATTTTCCGGCCCTCTTTTCCTCCGGTATCAAATGAATCGGTGATAGGAGAAGTCTGGGTGATATCAATCTGAGTATTGTTATTTTTAAACTTGTAGAATTTATAGGTATCTTCCTTCATGGACAGCAAACTGGATGTCCCTCCGAAAATTTCGGTTTTTCTTAATATACCATTGGAAAAATAACTGTTGTTATAGAAAGTTTGCTTTGAAGACCGGTACACATTATTGCTTCCATCTATTTCCTTCGTCGTTACCGTATCAAATCCAAAGTAATCTCTTTCTCTTCTGTCATATCTAGATGTTCCGTATTCAAACTGCGTTTGCATGTCCTTACCCGGTGTAGACACAAGATAGTTTCCGGAATTTACATCAGGATTAATCACCGTAACTTTACTCATCACCATTTTTCCATGGGGATTGCTGTAATTTGCTTTTTTGAATTCATAATCAATCATGAATTTGTTCAGCGGCATACGGTTATAAATACTGGTTGCACTTTTCAGCTTATTGGTTTTTCCGATATTGGAATAGTTAACCGTTAAACCGTCTGCTTTGGAAATTACAAGATCGGCAAATCCGTCACCATTCATATCTTTGAATGTCTTATCCACTTCTGAAATAGAGATACCGGCATTGGTGCTGACATCGAATCCTATTTTAAAATAAATCAGCGGAAGAATGATAAAAGGTGGAATGAATAACCATACAATAGGTATATTTTTATAAAAATGTACACCCAGGTTAGCAGATCCGTTGTATGTTTTAGACTCATTGTTGAAATCTACTCCTCCTCCGTTTTTAGAGAGGGTAACCTCCTGTGAAAATTTATTTCCCAGATTATATCTTACTCTGGTTGAATTGCTTCCTATAATTAGTACATCCAGCAACCCATCTCCGTTGATATCTTCAAATGTAGTATTGGATGATCCGAAAGAGGCTGAAGCACTGGCTCCCACACTTACCGGGAAGCTTGATACGGATGAGGTATCAAACCCTATGGATGCTGATCCAACCGGATGGGAGGCAAAAGTGCTGAAGTTAGCGAAGGTCTCTGCATTGGCACTGATTCCATTACCGGTATTCAGGAAATATTTCATGTTGGAATCTGCTGCAGTAATACGGTCTGCAAGGCCATCCCCATTAAGATCCATCCAATAAGCCTCATTGGCATCTTTGGCATCATAACTTGCCGTAACACCTGTAGACCATGGTGAAGAAACATCTGTAGTCGCAGTTCCCGGCACATTGATGACAATACCTGAAAATCCCGTCACTCCGGGAATATTCATAATTCCGCCCCTGTACATGGCTCCCACAGTTTTATGGCTTACCGGAGAGTACTGTGCAGAAACGCTGTTCTGATAGCTCTTGGTATTGGTTAGGTATCCATTAACATAAGAATTAACAAGTCCTCCGAGTCCTCCCGTAGAGTTGGTTACCTGCATTTTGTCTGTATACACTATATCAGGATAACCGTCGCCGTTCATATCCATATAGTCCTGAAGGTCTACACTTCCCATTCCAACCAGTTTGGATTTGGAATTGCTTACGGTAACAAATAAACTTCCGCTTAGGGTTGAAGTAAGAGATTTGCTGTAATGCTTCTTGTTGATCGCATACATTTTGGTATCAACATTCCCCTGAACCACTGTATCCGAAAGATCGGGGTCTACGGTCTGAGGATTGTAGAAATCACTTACAGTTTCATCATCCTTAAAGGAATCTGCCATAGAATACTGTTCCGGCCCGTAACCTACCCATTTCTCCACATTGCCTACCTTAATAGGATCCATGGATTTTATCGGCTGCATCTGTACTGTGTTTGAAGACTGGTAGAAATTACTGTTATTAATCTGATCCGCCATACACTGGGCCACCACATTCTGATAGTCGGCAGTATTGGTAGGAATATTATTGCATGTGGAATAATTGAGATTAACGGGCAGGTTAACTTCTGAAAATTTATCAATATTGATCAATCTTCCGTAATTATCATAAGGGGTGTTCAGATTGTAGTTGTAACCATCTTCTCCTTCTTTTACCTGAATAACATCCGCACCTTCATTATACAGGAACTGCGTCCAGTTGTTGTAAAACTGGCCTACCTGATTTAATGATGTAGAATTGAGTGAGGTATGGTTAACTCCGGCTAGTACGGTATTGTTTGAACCGTAATATATTTTAAATGTATTGTAAGGCAGATAAGCTTTGTAGAGGTCATAATCCTGTTTCCTGTTATAATATACCTGAATGGTGATTCTCTGATCCACAGGAATCGTATTGTTCTGCAGATCTCCGGTGTAAACTGGAATGGGTACAATCCCGGAAACCGTCTGGTTATTGGTCATGTCAGTTTCAATGACATTTACGCCATTATTTACAGTAATGGCTATTCGCCTTTTACCGAGTACGGTATTTCCTTTCTTAATAATATAATAGAACGTTCCCGGGTTGATCCCTGAAGTTCCGATCGGAATACTCTTATTAAAAGAGATTCCATAGGTAACATTGCCTGCAGGGAAAGAGGTTGCAAGATCTTTTATATTGACTTTCTTACCCATTTCCTTAATGTGGAAAGACGGGTATTCTGCAATACCTTTATAGTTTTTAACAGGTCCGCCGGCTTGCGGCGTAAACGTAACATCAATATTGTTCCAGTTGCTGTTTTTAAAAACCATATGAGAATCCGTAACTACCTTAAACTGCAATACTTCATCTGCACTGATATTCACATTATTTAAGGTTACAGCCGGAGTTACAAATGGAATGTTAGACTGAACATATGTATTGGATGTGTATAAAGGAGTTTCTGCATCGGTAACGGTGTTCAGTTTGGATATTTTGAAAACCATATCGTCCGTAGACTTCGGGAAAGATACCGTTGGTACAGCAATATTTACAGTTCCGTTTTCACTGAATGTAAGCGGCTTAGAGTTATTATTCAGAAGGAAGTTATCTGAATAGGTCCCGTTATTCATGTAAAATCCGCTTTGCTCTTCTTCTTCGTTGTTCGGTATAACGGTTCCGGTTATATTATCTACATATTCGACTTTAGGATTGGTAAAAACCCTGAAGTTTTTATCTTCTCTTTTATGAAGCCTTACAAAAACCTTATCACCGGATTTTACAAACAGACGTCCGGTATTATCGCTACCCAGGTGATTGGTAGTAGCCGGCGGCATCATCTGAATTTGGCTGAAGAAGGTGTTATAATTCGTAATGACGATATTTTGATGTACTCCGGTAGTCAGCTCAGTTAAATACATCCTGCTGTTTTTACCGGGAATTGATGGGGAAAGCATCTCTATGGAATATACAGCTTTTGCTCCGGTCACATTTTCAACTTCAATCTCATCTGTGATTTTAATATTCCCATCTTTTGGGGCTACCCACATCTTCACCACATCATTTTTCGAAATGGTGTGCCATCCTTCCATAGGGGAAGCATGCTCCACAGCAGCATCGGCAACCACAACCATATTTTCGGTCTGATCACTGAATTTGGTCATCTGATTGACGCCTCCGCTAAGTTTATTGAACCAGACTTCCCCGTCTTTCACCACATCCATTAAGCCGTCGGAATTAGCATCCGTAAGATAAACAGGGGTATTGCTTTTACTGGTAGACCACATTTGTGAAAAATTAAACCCTATTCCAAATACCTTCATTCCCACATCGTATCCTATATTATCGGTTTTTGTCGATGTCTGGGAAAAGTTACTTTGAAGATTGGATATCTGTTTTGGGCTTCCAAAGATGAGTGACCCGGAATCAAGAGATCCGGAACTTACAAAAAGACCTGTATTGGGTTTTCTGTAAATGATATCCTGAATTCCGTCTCCGTCAAAATCAACAAGCTGCTGGGCTTTTTTGGCATCAGCATTAGACATCCCGAGATTGAATGATCCCTGCGCATGTCCGAAGGGATTCTGGGTAGGCCACAGAATACTGATTCCTATACCCGGAACCCTACCGTGAACACCCCATTCAAAAGTATAATTGGCACTGATCTTTGACGGGGAAAGCGATGCGGGTAATACCGGAAATGCATTGGCTACACTGGCATTTACACTGCTGTCGGCCGAAAAATTACTCCCATTGCTCAATATATCATTGTAATATTCCAGGTCATAGCGGGATGCCTGGCTTCCGTTCTTATCCAATTCATAAATGCTTTGGAGAAGCGTTTTGAAAAACTCTCCTGTAGCATAATTCAACTGGTAACTTCTGATCGTCTGCCCGTTATATTTTACATAAATCTTATTCAGTTTGTATGGCTCAATCCTTTTCACTCCCTGCTTGGCATTGATGCTGATATCCTGCCTGGTTACCGATGCTTCCCTTTCAAATTCTACAGAATAAAGTCCATCTGCCCCATCTTTTCCTGTATATACAATACGCTGGATATGAAAAACATTTCCGTTATTAAGGTTGGCATTGTCTCCGCTGAAACCATTCTGATTTGCATTTTCATAATAATAAATAATATTATTCTTATGGGTATCCTCTACCTTCCAGATAGCCCACTGTACAATATCTCCTGCAGGTGTTGTTACGACAGACTGGGAGTTCACACTGCTTTCATCACCTCCATAGTAGGTTTTTGTACCATCTGTGGAAGTTATCACCCAACGGTATTCTTTTGTCGTGGCTCCATAACGTTCGATTTTTATAAAATTGTGATTTCTCCTCAGGAAAAACACTTTCTTGTTGTTTGCAAAAAGTTCGTTTCTCTTTTGTTTATTGGTCGTATAGACACCACTTGTTTCATCAATATCATTATGCCTGTGAGGAAGGTAGCTGCCATCGTATACCAGCATTTCGCCATTCAAAGAATAAAGTTCAGTTTCATTGGCTGAATCAAATGTTGGGCTCCCCCATCTTGTATCAATATTGATTGAGGAAAGGCCGCTTACATCCCATCCTTCTCCCATCCATCCGTTTCCGCTGCTGCTGCTGTAGGCAATAGACAAGCCGGGCTGCATTCCTTTTCTTCCGGAAGGAATTACGATCGGGTAGGAAACATTGGCATCTCCTTTCTGGTTTGCCGTAGGCGGAGATATAAACTGTGTTGCAGCGGTTGGATCTCCTGCTTTTAATCCGCTCATGCTTGTGGGTGAAAAAGCATTGGTCTGAGGGGATTCAGGTACTGAAATAATACCATTGATGTAATCATTATCCCCTTTGGTTTCCAAAGTAACCGTTTTTGATTTCTCATCAACGACTGCAGATTTTTCTATTACCCATTGTCTTTTACTATAATCAAAATAAAACACCCTGATATCCTTTGGGGATATTAACCCTAACCTTTTCTGATCATAAGGAATTGTTATTTTGATCTTCTTATCAAGTTTTCCGGCCACTACGGATACCCTGTAAGCTGCCTGATCTGCACTAATATTTTTTATACCGCCGGACACCACCGGAAAGTCTTTTTCTCTTAACTTAGAAAATTCAACAGACGCCGATGAAGATGTTTCTTTTTCGATGGTGGCTTTTATATCACCATAACTTACAGCATACTCTTTATCTTTTGAAATTTCCACAGTTCTTGAAACCGGATATTCAGAATGGATAACCTTGAAAGCATCCTTTTTCTCAGGAATTTTGTAAACATTTACAGCGCCCCCTGAAGTAACGGTGTATGCTCCCGACAACTGGTCATTACCAGTCATCTCAAAAGTTTTTTCAAACTCTCCGTTTTTTACAAAAACCGTTTCGTTGTTCACTATGACTGAAGCTGACAAAACATTACTCCCTTTTACATAGAGCGTCTGACCGGATGCGGCAGAACTGATATTCATACCTGTCGCTTTTTTGTCTTTTTCAAAAACAAGCCTGAGGTTCTTAACTTTGTATTTTACCCCTGCTGCCGGTGATGTAAAAAGGATCGTATTACTACCATGTTTAATAAACTCTGCACCAATTTTCTCTCTCTGATGCGTCCATACAGTATTGGCTACCACAATACTGCCTCCGATGGCAATATTATGATTAATGGATCTGGGAACAGACTCATGGGAAGCCAGACCAAAAAGATCATATTCCAAATAAACAGCCGTATTTCCCGATTTTGCAGGAACATTAACCGTAAAAAAATTATCTGAAATCTGATCTTCTTCCTGATCTGAAAATGTTCCGATAATCCCTTGCTTTTCTGCTGAATCGTAGGCTATACTATTCCCAGAGAAGAAAGTATTATAGGAAGTTTTATTACTTTCGTTAGCTGAGTCCTGCAGATTTGAAGCTAAGCTATCTTTTATTCCTGAGGAAACTTCTTTTTTCTTAACATCTGAATCCTCCGCAGAAGCCTTTTCTTCCACAGTGTTTTCCGATTAGCTGATGTCTTTTTCATCCTTCCACTCGTCTATCAGCTCTTTTTTAAATTCCCTGACTTTTAGTTTATCCTGCCTTGTAAAGCTTGCAAACACAAACATACAGGCAAAGAAACACACAAGGAGGCATGACTTCTTGGTAAAAGGAAACCGAATATCTTTTATTTTCATGGTTATGTTTTAATCTACGATTAGTTTAAATGTTTTAAGGATTTTTCCGTTCTGGGTAAGGATAATCAGATAAGAGCTCTGAATTCCGAGATGGTTTACATAAGACCTGGCATTCCTGTCTACCTTATCCAGAACCACCAGCCTGCCGCCACCGTCATATACTGATACGGATAGGTTTTCCATAGGAGGGAATACAATGGTAAAGTTCTGGTCTTTCTTAACAGGATTAGGATACAGGTTTATTTTGCTGATATCCAGAGACAGCTGATCAGCCGAGATTTCTGAATTTATTACGGAGCCAGAATTTCCACCTTCCTTATTGTTTAACGGACTTACCGCGAAAGTAAAATGAGCTGTCTGTATGGAATTTAATGCCTTCTTAAAGTCAACTTTACTGAATGTTACAAACCCTTCGTTCTCCGCACCCTGGATTCTCACCCATTCACCATTATCTTTCTTGAAAAGCATCCAGTAATTCAGCGGCAATGATCTTGGATTAACAGTATTTTTATTAACTCTTACTGTATAATTGTCCTTTGGGATATTGTTTCCTGTGAAACTGATCTCCCAATTTCTCTCAAGAATATCCAATCCCCTATCTACTGTAAATGACATTCCTTTATTGTCATCCGACCACATCACAAAATTATGATCGTCTATCGCTGATGCATTATCGGCATTTGTCCGGTTGATGTCATTCATACCAATAGTCAGGAACAAATCTGCCTGGTTAGAAGACTGTTTCTGATAAAGCTCGTTACCGTCATCCCTGCCTAATCCGGTCGCCCTGTAAAGGTAGTCTTTGTGCTTTTCGGGGTCCCAGATGACCTTTTCGTCACTGGAATAGTATATGCCCTTATCTAAAGAAATTCCATATTTGATGGCCAGGTAGGAGTGAATTTTATTCAGTTCCATTTTCTTAGCTTTCCTGGGAATGAAAATCATTTCGTAAAGATTCTGATCGGACAGCTTAATCATCAGGCTGTCAGTCTTGCCTTTTTTTGGATCTGCATGAGCTGCAAATGAAAAAAAACTCGGCCTTTTACGCAGCTCAATATTTTTGTCTTTATAAGAATCCCGGAAAACAGTATTGGATAGAACTATCTTCTGACCCTCATTATTCCAGATCAATTCATCCTCTTTGGAGGAATGTACAACTGCAAGAGTATAACTTTTATTCTTGTCATATTTAATCTTGCCATTGACCAGCTGGTGCTCAATGCCACAATGGAAATTAAGCAGTTTTTCATCTTTACACTGATGGGAAGCCCGGGAATCTGTCTTTACTTTTTCCCAAAGCTGAATATCGGATTGTACAAGCTGGCAGGATGCAGAAATGCCATAAAAGAAAAACAGGCCAATCAAAAATTTGTTTTTTATACAGGTATCAGTCATAAAACTCAGGATTTAAGATCATGGATATTAAAATATTTTAAAGCAACAATTACTATTAAATAAAACCTAATAAAAAACCTGAAAAAAGATGGATAAAATAATGATAAGAACTTTTAATCATAAGAGTTTTATGGATTAGTTTTATTTTTCGTAAAAGTAATAAAAAAAATTACTCACACAACATTTATTTATTAACAAAAGCTTAACGATGATTAAATTAACATTAATACTAATTTAAAACATTGATAATCAACACTATATTTTACTTATTTTTTGCAAAAAACAAATTTTTAATTCACAAATTATAGAACAAGACACATTGCTAAATATCACTCAGGAAGGAAAAAATCAATTTTTATTCTTTTTATTTTTTTTAATTCCAAAAAATCTCTATATTTGCACCCACAAAAAACAAGGTAATTCTTGTTACAATGATGACCTCAATCGGGGCGTAGCGTAGTCCGGTCATCGCGCCTGGTTTGGGACCAGGAGGTCGCAGGTTCGAATCCTGCCGCCCCGACTTTTCAACAACTTTTTAGGGTGCGTAGCTCAGCTGGATAGAGCATCTGCCTTCTAAGCAGACGGTCAAAGGTTCGAATCCTTTCGCGCTCACAAACAGCCAAATGGCACCAAACTAAAGACAGTTGGCGCCATTTTTTTATTACCGTATATCGAAAATTATTATCATTAAGGTCATAAAGTGAATTTAAAAGATATGAAAAAAGAACTTTCAGCTAGTACGGCTTGTAAACATTCAGCTAGAATAAGTGAATACATCTAAGAATTTGCTACGAAATAAACTCAGCCTATCATTTTTAGCTTTACATTTGTCTATTCATTTTTTAAAATAGTCAGTTGGGAAAAAACATTGAATTGATCAGCAGTTTAGGAAAAATAGTCGTTTTTCTTATGCTAATGTTTTCTGTCTTTCTTTTAACGGTCAAAAGTAATAAGAAACTTTCCAATCAATTATTCGCATTATTCCTTTTGCTCACCGCATTTGACTTTACCGGTTTTTTTATGGGTAATTTGCTTGCCACTCATCCTGATATTAAAATATTAAAGATTTCCTCTTCGTTATTGCAGATGCCTGCATTTTATCTGTATGTTCTGGCCATATGCTATTATAATTTTAAACTTAAACCAAAACATCTTATCCATACCCTACTATTTCTTGGATTTTTCATTTTTTTCAAGTTAACTTCTATTTCCGATCAAAGTTTTTTAGTATTTACAATTATAGCAGAAATACAGTATTATGTATATATTATCATCATTTTCCTAAGTCTGAAAAAATACAAAGCAGTCCATCGTGAGAACTATTCGAACTATGATAATGACAATTATAAATGGTTGCTTCAGATTACTCTATTTTTCTTTTTTGCCCATCTGTTTGTACTTGCAAAATTAGGACTCCAATATTTTGGACAGGATCAAAGTTTTCTACAAAACATTTACTTAATCATCAGCACGATTGCTTTAATTACAATATGTTGGTTCGTATTAAAAGCTTTATATAATCCCCAACATTTTACAGGCATTGGATCATATTTGGAGCCTATTGACACTTTAATTAAAAAAAACAAATACATATCCGATAAAAAGATAATTCCTAACCACAGCTCGATAAGGCTCAAAGCTTATATGGAGCAGAACAAACCTTATCTGGATGATGAATTGACATTACAAAAGCTGGCTGCACAGGTCGATATGCCCGAGAAAGAACTTTCTATCCTCATCAATCAACAAATTGGAAAACATTTTTTTGATTTTATAAATGCATATAGGATTAGGGATGCAAAGTTACTTTTGAAAGAAAACCCCCATTTGACAGTCCTCGAAATCTTATATCAGGTGGGATTCAGTTCCAAATCATCTTTTTACACAGCCTTTAAAAAAGAAACAAACTTCACACCCTCAGATTACAGAAAATCAAAAAGTTAGACAATGTCCGATTTTTATCCGGACCCATTAATCAGTATAATTAGGTTCGATTATCGAAACTCGGACTTTTATGATGGATAGAAATTACAAATTTGTTTCAAATTAAATTTTGAATCAAATGAAACGATCATTTAAAGTTTTAATAATTCTTGCATTCACCTTATTATTTTACAATGCAAGTCTTGCTCAAAATCAAAATAGAACACAACAATTAAAAAAAGTAGATTCTTTATTGGATCATTCCTATCAAAAGAACAGCCCCGGCGTTACATTAGCGATCATAGAGCAGGGAAAAACCATTTACAGCAGTCAAAGAGGTATCTCCAATATGGAATATAAAATACCCATTACGGATTCTACCGTTTTCCACATAGCATCGGTTTCAAAACAATTCACAGCATTTCTTGCAGTATCATTAGAAAAAGAAGGTAAACTTTCGTTAGATGACGATATCCGAAAGTATTTACCAGAATTGAAAGATCTACCTTACAAAATAAGTCTTCGACAACTGGCGAATCATACCCACGGTTTACCCAACCTTTATGAGTTGGCTCAACTGAAAGGCATAGAACTTGGTGATAGAATTACACATAAAGAGATTGTGGCAATGCTGCTTCGCATCAAACAGATCAATTTTAAACCTGGTGAAAAATTTGAATATAACAACACAGGTTTTGTCTTGCTTGCCGAGATCATCGAACGTGTCTGTGGGAAATCCTTTCAGGAAATATTAAAAGATAAAATCTTTTTTCCGCTACGAATGTCCAATAGCTTAGCTGTTAGCTCACCATCTCTGATTGTTAAAAATAAAGCATATTCCTATCGCTTAAAAAACGAAAAATATGAAAATTTCGCTTTTAATCTGATGGCCAATGGATCATCCGGGGTTAGTACAACCATTAAAGATCTAAGCAAATGGATTATCAAGATGCAATATCCGTCCTTAGAAGACAAAAATATCTTTGATGAAATGATAAAACCTTCCACGCTCAATTCCGGAGAAACCATACAGTATGGATTGGGGTTAGAAACCAAAACTTATAAAGGGTTGGAACTTATTTTTCACGGTGGTGGCGATGCTGGCTATCGTTCTTATATATTGAACGTTCCGAAACATCACTTTTCCGTGGTAATTTTAGGAAATAACAATGATTTTAAGCCGTTCCAATTGGTTTATGAGGTTGTCGATCTATTTTTAAAAGAAAATGAAAAAGAAATACCATCACCCATAAAGACAATTTATACGACGCAAGAACTGAAACCGTTTACAGGGACTTATGAAATGTTTCCAGGATCATTATTCAACATCATAGCTGAAAACAATGAACTTTATTATCAGGCTTTCGGTAGTAACAAGAAAATGCAGTTGCCTATCATTGGAGATGGCATTTTTGCCAATCCAAACCTGCCGATCAGCTACTTTTCATTTGATAAAAACACTTGTATCTTCCATATTGCAGATTTTAAATATTCCAGTAAAAAAGTAACAGTGATTTCGCCAACTCTCAATAAGAATGATCTGATAAAATTGGCAGGCATTTATAAAAATAAAGAATTCAATACACAATATGAATTGGTCGTCGAAAATAATGAATTGATCGCACGACACAGCTCGAATGACGACATCACTTTACATTCGTTTGCCAATAACAGCTTTTATTCGGATGAAGGATTTTTCGGAAAACTTGTCTTTCGGAAAAATATAAAAGAAGAAATCACTGGATTTTCCCTATCAGGGCAAAATTTAAATAATATTTTATTTGTAAAGATCAAATAAGCAATTAACAAGATGATCATAAACTTAAATTTATCAAAATTCATCTTTATATAAATCCTATTAACTACATACAAATTAAATATTCTATCACATTCTTTGTAAAAATATTTAAACGAAAGTAGAAGACATCGAAGTAAAATAATTATTAATACGCTTTGAAACTTCTGTAATGAATTGGATAGCTTTGCATTACATTGCTTTCTCTATTTTATTCCTCAGAAAAATAAAAGTTTAAACAGGTTAGTTAATAATACTAAACTGAAAAATATTGATAGGAGAATTTTTAATTTCATTATTGATTTTGTTTTAATTGGCTATTAACAACAATAGAATTTACAATTCGCTATTCATAGCTACCGAAAAAATACAAAAAGAAAACCAATATTCAATGCATTTCCTTAAATCACTTTACCCTATTGGTAATTCATATAATCTATTAAAAAAGCTAATTTCACCACATCTGCAATAAAATAGTTCGAAGATAATCCTGTTGGGTTCACTTAAACTCACAATTTTTATTGTGAGTTTTTTATTTTTTGGGTATTAATACTTAAGGAATTAGAGCATTCATATGATAATCGGGACGGCCAAAAGTTCGAATCCGAAATCCAATGAAGCCAATGATTCCCTGTTTACTTAATCCTGCCATTACATTATGGATCGTTGTTTCTAACGGCAGACCAAACTGATTGGGATTTTTCATGTAATGAAATCACCATAACAGTTGTCTTACAGATAAATAATTATCATATGAAGAATATCGGTCAAAAAATACCCTTCCTGGTTTTCATGATATTCAGCCTTATTTCTTTGAACAGATTAAGCGCGCAGAATTTATCTGTAAAAACAAACCCAACAAAACCTTTTTCATTTCCCCTTCATCTGGAAATGCGCGTCCCATTTGATCCTACTGCGTTTCAGAACAGAGAAAAGACGTTCCTGATCTATGAACTTTACCTGACGAACTTCAGCTCTTCACCCATCCGCCTCCAGCGCATTGAGCTGCTCGACGAAAACAAAAAAAACGGCAATCCTTTAGTCTCTTTTGACTCGATTCAACTCAAAACCATGGTGAAAACCTTCGGTGAAGACCTTCAGGATGGCTACCTGAGTATTCGGGGCGGCCAAAGTGCTGTGGTATATGTAGAGGCAAAAATGGATAAAGGCATGGTTTTTCCAGACAAAATAGCACACAGGGTTGTGACGGAAGATAATTCTTTGGAAGGAGCAGAAATCAGGACACACGCCACAAAACTACAGGTTTTTACACCTCCGGTAGGAGGCTCCGACTGGATTGCTGCTGATGGTCCCGGAAATAGCGTTGATAACCATCACCGAAGGGGAAATATAATTCTTGGAGGCCGGGCAGTGAATTCAAGGCGTTTTGCCATTGACTGGAAAAAGGTTAAAGACAGCATATCCTTTTCAGGCGACCCAAAAAACGTCCGTTCCTATTTTTGCTATGGCGAAAAGATCTTTGCTGTTGCTGACGGTACCATCATCAGCGCCACAGACGGGTTACCGGATAATATCCCCGGTCACGGAAAAGAATTCCATCCGGCGGTTCCGCTGACCTTTGAAAATCTTCCCGGCAACCACATCGTGATTGATCTGGGAAACGGACATTACGCATATTATATGCATATGAAACCAGGCAGCTTACGGGTTAAAACAGGAGATCATGTCCGTAAAGGTCAGTTATTAGGCAACATCGGTAACTCCGGAGATGCCCGGGAACCGCATCTGCATTTTGAGGTGACTAATTCTCCGCAGCTTCTTCTGGGAGAAGGCGTCCCTTATATTATTGATTATTACCGCTTGGGATACCAGAAAGGATTTGATGATGTTCGCACCCATGAATTACCTAAAGAAAAGGAAATTGTTGATTTTGAAAAGCCGGATAAAAAATAAAGCCTCCATACTAACATTGCGTTCACCTATTCCATAAAAAATCCCCTGAAAAGCATGCTGCCTTTCAGGGGATTTTATGTAGAGTATATTTATTTCAGCGTAAAGCCATTGCCATCCCAAACGTAGGTCTTCGAAGATCTTTTCTTCTTTTCCCGGTCCTGGTCATCCCGCTCCATTTCTTCCATTTTCAGGATAAAAGCATTGGGGATACCGCCTTTATCATTGGGAAAAATAAATTTCTCATCGTGATAATACACATCGGCATCGCCTACATTCATCAGCTGTGGAAGCGCAATGAGCTTCTGATCCTTGAAGAGTATATACTGGTCATACCCCGGAATCCCGCACGCTTCCCCGGAAACAGAAGCTTTCAGGGTAAACAGCACCTCTTTGAGTTTGTGATTGCTTTCAATAGTGAAAGTCGCATAACTCAGGCTTTCAGCAGAACCGGTATCAAAAGTTACCTCACTGACCAGACGGTTCCCCTGTATGGCCCTGATTGCAGCAATATTCTGTTTATACACCTGATTAAACTGTTTATCCGTTCTGTCAATGGTTTTGGAAATCCCGAACAGAAAATCATATCCGTCTTTATTTCGGTATCCTATGGCCAGGTTTCCGCCCCAGATATACCCATCTTTCGTTTCACCATTTTTCTGATAAGATACTTTATACCAGTTTGCAGCCCTTTCTCCCAGTTGGAGAGCAACAGGTTCTTTTTGAAGAACTAAAACCTGCTGATTGGATGGCAGGGAATCTGACACCGGTGCCTTGACATCCGGCGATTGACGCACACGCGCCCAGTCGGTAAAGACCTTTTGCGGTTTATGGTCTTCAAAATTAAAGACTCCGTTGGAATAGGTATATTCCTGTTCCTGAGCGGAAACCACCCGGACCAGGCCTATCAGCAGAAAAGTGAATAAAGATTTCATACGGTTATCTTTTAAGCGTTTATTTTTTAAGCAGCAGGCTTACCCATTCTTCCCGCTGAAGCTGCTTCAGCAGCTCAAGTCCGTTTTCTTTGCACACTTCCATAATATCAGCCACATCAAAGAAGCACAACCCTGAAAGCAACAGCAACCCGCCTTCATTGAGCACATTGACATAGGTAGGGATATCGGAAATCAGGATATTACGGTTGATATTGGCCAGAATGATATCAAAGTGCTCTTTACCCAGATTGTCGGCCGTACCGAGTTCAATATCCAGCTCCACTCCATTCCGAACTGCATTTTCTTTTGAATTTTCTACCGACCACTCATCGATGTCAATGGCTTTTGTATCGCCGGCTCCGATCTGTTTGGCATAGATAGCCAGCACAGAAGTCCCACAGCCCATATCAAGCACTTTCTTTCCCTTAAAATCCATGTCCATCATCTGCTGGATCATCAGATGGGTCGTAGGGTGATGCCCGGTTCCGAAAGACATTTTCGGCTGGATGATGATTTCATGCATGCCCGGAACGGATTCATGGAATTCTGCACGGATCAATACTTTATCATCGATATTGATGGGCTCAAAATTCTTTTCCCATTCTTCATTCCAATTGATGTTCGGCATTTCCTGAAAAGTATATTCTATCTGTACATTTTCATTTTCAAAAAGCGGCAGGGCCTTTAAATCTTCTTCATTGAACGCCTCTTTCTGGATGTATCCCAAAATTCCGTCGATCTCTTCCGTAAAGCTGTCGAAACCTATTTCAATAAGTTCTGCCATGAGGATTTCATTCCAGGGCTGAAGCGGGGAAATCTTGAAACTGAATTCTAAATAATTTTGCATGTGAGTAATTTACTGCAAAAATAAAACTAGTTTTTTGATTTACGGTTTTAATTGTATAGAACAGAAGTTTTTTGTCTCAATATAAGGAATTGACAATTTGATAGGTGATGAATGATGATTGATAATTGATATGTGGTGGTATTTAGGAAAGCATAAAAAAACAGCGAACCGGGGCCCGCTGTTTTTATTCTGAGCTTTGTTTTATGGATTGGTTGAGAAAATGGAGCCATTGGCAATCAGCGCTCTTCTGTTCATTTTCAGGATATCCCTCACCCATTCTGCAAAATCTTCCGGCTGAAGCACTTTTTCCGGATTCCCGTCCGTAAGGCCGCCCTGGATGCTCATATCCGATGCAATGGTACTCGGCGTAAGGGTAATGACACGGATGTTCCGCTTTCTCCATTCTGCCATCATCGACTGGGACAATGATACTACGGCAGCTTTGGAAGCAGCATATGCAGACATATTCGGGCCACCCTTCAGTCCGGCCGTTGAAGCTACGTTCACAATATCGCCCTGCCCTTTTTCCTTCATGAAAGGATACACGGCTTTCGCAGCATAATACACGCCGAACAGGTTGGTTTTGATAACCTGCTCCCAGGTTTCGGAAGACATTTCTTCAATACTGCCGAAATCTCCGATCCCTGCATTGTTTACCAGAATATCGACGCTTCCAAGGGTTTCAGCCAGTGTAGCAATTCCTTTACGGACAGCCTGCTCATCATCAATGCTGAAAACAGCATAGGTAGCATGTACACCCAGCCTGGTAAGCTCCTCCACCGTATTTTTAAGATTATCTTCATTTCTTCCGGTAATCGCTATATTGACTCCTTCATGAGCCAGTGCCAGTGCAACGGCTTTTCCAAGCCCTCTTCCGCCACCGGTAACAATGGCATTTTTTCCTTTTAAGTTCATTGTATTCCTAATTTTTACATGTTTACACAAATTTACGAAAGGGATTTGTGTAAATACAGATTAGCGATGATGTTTTTCAACACACTACTACATTATGCTGATTTCCAGCAACAAACCTTATTAAGACTGAGCAACTATCAGACTATTTCGCTCAACTGCAGGCTTTTGTATTGTAATCTAACAAACAACAAAACCGGTCTTTTTCACGACCGGTTTCACTTGAAAGTATAGTAAAAAATGAAAAAATTAAGGAATAAGGATCGGGTTCTGAACCTCGAATTCTTCTGAAGCAGTAAACGGGTTGCCGAACATATCTGTTGCCCTGATCTCAACTTTATGTTTCCCTAAAGCCAGTTTCTTAGGAAAGTCTCCTGTCCAGATATGTTTTGACATTTCCGGATTGGACGGCCTTCTTCCAGGAAAAATAGTTGTAGTCGTATCCCATTTGAAAACCGACATGGCAAAATTTGGATCCACGGTTTCGTCGTACTGCATGGCTTCCCATTGGCCTCCGTCTATCCTGTATTCCACTTTGTCCTTCCTGCTTCCCATGAAGAAATTGGCCAGGATTTTTGCCGATGTTCTTGAAGGAAACGGAATCACTTTAGGAACATACAGATTAACCTGGTAATCTTCCGGTTTTCCTGCCGTTTTATACTTGATCGTATAATCATTATCATTAAAGCTGATGAATGAATATCCCTTCGCCGTACCATCCCTCATGGTGGATGTTGGCAACCCCAGGTCATCAGAAGTTCCGGACCACCAGTCGCCGCAGGTGGTTCCAGCATTATATTCATGAAGGTCTTTAGCCCCGTTCCATCCGGTTTCCTTTCCATAGAAAAGCTGCTTCTGGATGTGGGTATGTGCAGAAAGCAATAAAGCATTTTTAAACGGAGCCAGGTAGTCAAACAACTTCTGACGGTCAGCATTCCTGAAATTCTCTTCTTTGGTCTTTTCCAGAGGAATATGGAACGAAACGACGATCAGTTTGTTCTTATCCACCAGTTTCAGGTCGTTCTCAATAAATTTAACCTGGTCTTCGCGGAACCCTCCCCAATATCCTTTTCCGTCTCTCGGGTCCGGATACAGGATGTTATCCAGCACAATGAAGTGGACGTTTCCGTAATTGAAGGAATAGTTGGCCGGACCGAAATTAGATTCAAACGTTTCATCCGAAAGCGAATCTTCTTTGGCCTCATAATTCATATCGTGGTTGCCCATCACATTATACCACGGAAGCCCGATTTCTTTCATGACATCCGCATAGGGTTTCTGCAGGCTTAGATCATCCCATACCAAATCTCCCAGGCTGATTCCCAGCACAGCTTTTTTCTTATTCCCTTTAACTTCATTTACAATAGCTCTCCTGAAATAATCCAGCTCTTTTTCGCTATGCGGCTGAGGGTCCCCGAATACAAGAATATCGAAATTTTTGCTTTCATTCTGCCTGTACAGGCCGAAATTCAGCTCCTTAGGGAGCTCCCCTGTAGGTGCGGAACCTCTGTATTTAAAGTCAGCCGGCGAACCATTGGGCTTATACTGGTAATAATATAGCGGAAGATTATTGGTATTGACAGGCGTCATATATCCGGAAGGCTTGATCACGAAGATGGTCTGCCCGTCCTGAACCGGTAAGCTGTATCTCCCGTTTTTATCGGTCAGCACCACCTGGACCCCATTGGAAACAGCGACTCCTTCAATTCCTTTTTCACGGTTTTCTTTCTTCTGGTTTTTATTCCCGTCCTCATATACATATCCTGAAACGGAAGCCTGTGAGAATGCCATCGCAGAGATCAGCAGGCAGGGCATTAAAAATCGTTTATTCATGTTGCTTGTTTAGATTAATTGTTTGTAACTTATTTATTCCACCACACTTTGATGTTGATATCATCCCCTCCCATCTGCTGTACTGCATTCTGGTAGCTGTCCGTATTCAGGATTTTAGGATTGGGAGGATACATCAGCCTTTGAGGGAGGTTACCGTTGTTAAGAAGGCCTCCGTTGTTGGGAAGCACAGGGAATCCTGTCCTTCTTTTTTCAAACCACTGCTGCTGGTCTACAAAAAACAGCGCCACATATTTCTGAAGCATAATTCTTTGCAGGGTCCCATTATAAGCGACATTGGCATTGGAGAAATAATTGGCCGGAACGGTTGCTCCCCATTGTTCAATGATCGCCTTCACCCCATTTTCATAATACGTCTGTGCACTTCCCTGAATAATTCCTTTGAAAGCAAGCTCTGAAAGGATGAACTGGAGCTCTGCATACGGATAGATCAGGATTTTAAGCGGTGCTTTGGCTAAATTCTGGTTCATATTCGAAGGCTGGTAATTGAATACCGTTCCGAACTGATACCCGGAAGGTGCCCCTTTGTACCCGATGTTTGCATTGCTCAGGTTTTTAGCCTGGGAGAAAAACATAGACATGCGAGGGTCATTGTTGGATTTCAGGGTCTCCACGAAGAATTCTGAAGCCGCCCTGCCCGTCGTAAAATCCTGTGGCCTTGTAATAGGGGGAAGCAATGGTGAAACTCCTGAAATATCCAGTTTTGCCGTATCATTATTGCTTTGAAACAAAGGATAAGTGGCAGGATCACTTATAATTTCCTGAATCCTCTGGTATACATTGACTTCGCCATTTTTACTGAGGATCCTTGTCAGCAATCTCAATGAAAGAGAGTTGCAGAATTTTTTCCAGTTCAGGATTCCATTGGCATCCGTTTCAGCTTTATAGAAAAGATCGCTGCCATTGAGTGGTTTTGTGGTCACAAAAAGTGCATTGGCAGCTTTCAGGTCATCCAGCAGTTTTACATAAATATCCTTCTGTCGGTCAAATTTAGGCTGCGATATGCCGTCATCTAGCTTTGACGCTTCACTAAAAGGCACATCTCCATACGTATCTGTAAGGTTGGAATAGATCCACGCATTGAGCACCATAGAAATGGCCCGGTAATTAGGATCATTATCCCTTTCAGCGGCACGTCTCATATCCTGGATCTGCATCAGCCATTTATAGCTGTTGTTCCAGAATCCTGCCCCGGTATTTTCAGTGATATAATAACGGCTGAGAGAGTTGCCTTCATTGGGGAAATCCAGGGAAACCTGCATGATATCAAAGGTGAAATCATTGGCCCTCATATAATTGAACGAAGCAAGGTTGTACTGTATCGGAACCAGCAATTTGGCTGCAATCGGGTCGCTGATCCTGCTGGAATCCACATTCACTTCATCCAGGTCCCTGTCACAGGAAACTGAAATAAACCCTATCCCTGCGATCAAAACTATATTGAATAATAACTTTTTCATGACTTTAAAATTTAGAATTTAACATTTAGCTGGATACCTACCGTCCTTGCCGTTGGCAGCTGTCCTATTTCCACTCCAGAAGTGATCTGGCTGTCATTAAGCGTGGCCACTTCCGGATCGAAGAGCGGGAACTTCGTCCACATCCACAGGTTTCTTCCGAACAGGGCCAGGGTGAGGTCCGTGATTTTCAGCTCATCGGTAACGCTTTTCGGGAAAGAATAGGAAATCCGCGCATCCCTTAGCTTGACAAATGAAGTATCGAAGGAATTCGTTTCCACATTGGCTCTTCTGTAGTAATCTGCATAGTAAGTAGATACCGGAATGCCTTTCGTATTCGGGGAATATGATCCGTCCGCGTTCTGCACGACCCCTTCACCTACGATCAGGCCGCCGGGATTATCCCTTCCGATCAGCGTATGGGTAAGCTTACCCTGTTCCGTCATCTTATGGTGGGACTGAGAGTAACCGATCCCTTTGTACTGTCCGTCAAAAGAAAAGCTAATGGTGAAGTTTCTGTACCTGAAGTCGTTCTGTATTCCTGCCCTCCATTTCGGGTAGGCATTACCGATCTTTTTAGTTTTGGTAGGTTTGGCAGTAAGCCCATCACTTCCGAACACTACCTGTCCGTCCGGTGAATACATAAGTCCGTAACCGTACATATCACCCAGCGATCCGCCGACTACGGCATTGTAGTAGACTACGCCTCCTACACTTCCCATGATATAAGGCTCGCCCTGGAACTCTTCAGGAAGAGACATGATTGTATTCCTGTTCATGGACCAGTTGGCATTAACGCTCCATGAGAAATTTTTGTTTTTAACAGGATATGTATTTAAGGTCATTTCAAGGCCGCGGTTCCTGATCTCCCCGGCATTGATTACCCTGCTGCTGTATCCTGTTTCCCACAAGGCCGGGATCCTGATGATCTGGTTTTTATTGTTATTCTGGTAGGCCGTGATGCTATAGCTGATCCTGTTTTTAATAATGCTGAAATCCATACCGGCCTCCATATTCGTGAGCATTTCAGGTTTCAGGTTAGGGTTCGGATATAAGGAAGGGGATTCCACAGAACCGTTGAAATTACTGTTGTTGTAGTATTTCAGCAACATATAAGGATTGGTATCGTTTCCTACCCTGGACCATGATGCCCTTAGTTTCCAGTAATTGAAGTTGTTGGAAGATAAATTGAAAATATCGGAAAGGATAACGGAAGTTGCCGCCGAAGGATAAAAGTAAGACCTGTTCTCCTTAGGAAGCGTACTGCTCCAGTCATTTCTTGCGGTTAAATCCAGGAACACTTTGTTTTTGTAGCTGATATTCACCAATCCGTAGGTACTGTTTACCTGACGGTCTCCGGGAGCGGCAATTTTATTGATGTTTGCAATTCCGTTCGGAAGGGTATACACTCCGGGTCTCAGCAATCCGTCTGCGATATAATCACCCATGGTATATTCAAGGTAACGGATGTTTCCTCCTGCAGAAGCGCTGAAATCAAAATCTTTAAACTTGTTTTTATAGGTAAACAGGATGTCATTGTTCATATCCATCTGCTTGATGTGCTGCTCCCTGTACATCCCCTGGAGGTAGTTGGCAGAGCTCCAAGGCCTTTTCTGGGTACGTTCTTCATTCGTCAGCTCAAGCCCTGACCTCAGCATGACCTCAAAGTTCTTGGTGAATTTGTAATTAAGGTTCACATTTCCGGTGATGAAGTGCTTATCTACGCCGTTCAGCATTTCATAAGCGATGAGATAAGGATTATCAATGTATGAACTGAACGGGTGGATCTGGTCGATCTGGTATTGGCCTTTCTTCCAGATCGGCGAGTACCAGGCAAGGTCTACGTTCGGGTTCTGGAAAATCATAAAGTATGAGATGGATTGGTTGCTGTATCCCGTAGCCGGAAGGTTATCACTGGATGTTTTGCTGTAGTTGAATTTCACCCCGACTTTCAGCTTTTCATTCAGTTTGTGATCAAAGGAAAGCGCGGCATTCAGCCTGTCGAATCCGGTGTTGGGCATCATCCATTCATTTTTCAGATAGGTGAGTGAAGTTCTGAATGAGGTATTTTCATTGGAACTTTCCAACGCAACGTTGTTGGAAAAGGTAGTCCCTGTCTGCCAGAATCCTTTGATGTTATCTTTGTACGGCCTCCACAGCTGACGCTGAAGGCTCTGCCCTTCCACGGTAGGATCATACTGAAAGTAAGACTGTCCGGCGAATTTAGGTCCGAATGCACTGCTGGTGGAACCGGTGTTGACCCCGTCTGCCGAAGCGCCGTATGAGTAGTAATAATTCCCGGAGGCATCCTTCTGCATGGTTCCCTGCCCGTATTCATACTGATAATCCGGCCATTTCAGTACCGTATCGTAGCTTGAATAAGAATTCAGCGTAATCTGGATCTTTCCTTTTTTGGTTTTCCCTGATTTCGTGGTGATCATGATCGCTCCTCCGGCTCCCCGGGATCCGTATAATGCGGCAGCTGTAGAACCCTTCAGTACGGTAATGGATTCTATATCGTCTGGGTTGATGGTATTAAGCCCGTTCCCGTAATCAATCGGCAAGTCTGCTTTGGAACCTGCACCGTAAGCCGAGAAACCTGTTCCCGTCGTGGTTCCGTTCAGCGGAACACCATCTACGACAATCAGGGCATTGTTCTGGTCCATGTTCATGGAAATATCTCCACGAAGCTTGATCAATGCACTTCCCAGCGGGCCGGCTCCGGCGGTCTGGATCTTTAGTCCGGCCACTTTTCCTTCCAGGGATTGTGCCCAGTTGTTGTTCTGGGTCCTCAGGATTTCTTCAGAGTTGATCTTTTCAGCTACATATCCCAAAGACTTATCATTCCTTTTGATCCCCAAAGCAGTCACCACTACCTCATCAATATTTTTGATCGTGTCTTTTTTAATTTTTTGCTGAGCCGAAAGATTGACGCTTACCAATCCTAACAGCGATAAAACCAACAGCTTGTGTGTCTCTTTACGCATATTATTTTTGTTTGCGCAAAATTAGAATGACATGACGAGTATGGCTTTAACAGCGTTTTAACATTTATTAAATAATTATTAAACGAAATATGAATTTATCTTTAACACAAATGCATACTATCTTGATTGACTATACATTAAAATCATTAATAGTTTTTAATATAAAATATTTAAAATTTTAACCTATATTAAACAGACACCATATTTCCATAAGCATTCATTATCTATAGCCATGGTATGCAATGCATTAGCTTATCATAAAAAATCCTGTTTCTCTTCAGAAACAGGATGGTTACTATATGAACTTAATGTTATTTATTCTTCAGCTGATCAGGAATATTGGTCGTCACGAATTTGATTCCCTGACTTTTCAACTGCTGGTAAATTGCCGGATCATTAACGGTCCATGCATTGGTAATCAGTCCCAGCGCATTGGCTTCGGCAATCCAGGTGGGATTTTTCGCGAAAATACTGTAGTGGTAATCGATACCGTCCAGGCCTTCATCTTTAACCTGCTCCGGTGAAAGCTCCCCATTCAGGTACTGAACTTTGAATTTCGGTTCTATTTTCTTGATTTCCTTGCAGATATTCAGGCTGAATGAAATGAACTGGCTCTGGTCTTCCAGCTTCATATCCTTTACCATTTCGATGGTTTTTCGTACCAGTTCATCTTCAAGTTCCTTTGTTTTTGCAGGCTTGATTTCAATGATCAGCTGCAAGGCTTTATCCTTCTTTCCTTTTTTAAGGTAGCTTTTTAACGTAGGAAACTTTTCACCGTTGGACAGGTCCTCCTCTTCAAGCTGCCTGAAATTGGTTTCCGAAATTTCCATCTTTCCGTGGTGTTCATCATGGTTGACCACCAGTACACCGTCTTTGGTCATGCGCACATCAAATTCAGAGCCGTAGATCTTTAACTTCTGCGCATTCTGCAGCGACTGAAGTGAATTTTCTGTTGTGGGAGGCTGCGTCTGCCAATACCCTCTGTGTGCAACGACCTGAGTTTGTGCCTTCATAAGGACTGTACTTAATATGGTGATACCTAAAATAAAATTCTTCATAATACAAAATTAAACAATTAAAAATCTTATGCCATCGCAGGCTTTATGAAAATAATATTAAATTTAAAAAGTATATTTTGCACCCAACTGGATCTGGTAAGGGTTTCCGCTTAGCGGAGCCAGACCGCTCGTATTCAGGTTATACTTAAATTGCTTCACGGCAGCATCGAATCCTGTAATTCTGTACAGCGACATATTTCCGTATGATTTGTTGACCCCCCATTCTTTGTTCAGCAGGTTGGCTACGTTAAAAATATCTACAGAAAGCTCAAATCCCCCGATTTTCTCAAACTTGATCTTTTTTGCTATACGGACATCCCATACTCCGTAGAATCCGTTTTTACCGCCATTACGTTCAGCAATTGTATTGTTGTAATCCGTAATGTAATTCTTCAATGCTTTACCTACTTCAGGATTATCCAGCAAAGTCTGGGTGAGGTTCGGGAAAATATAAGCCAGATCGTTTGAATCTACAAAATCCCCGTTAACGTTTCCTCCTGCCGTCATAGAAAACCGCGTCCCTCCGATTCCTGAATACCTGATCCCTACCGTAAATCCGGCGAAAGTAGGCGAGTTCCCGTACAGCACCACTTTATTACGGAACTGATTGTCAGAATAGGTCATTTTAAGGTTTCTCGGATCGCTTTCGATCATCGTAAACAAAGTAGCGGAATTCGCTACATTTCCGTTATAGGATGTATTATCCTTTATATCAGACCAAGTATAACTCATCGTTATTTCCCCATCTTTGAAATAGCGGTAACTGGTATCCAGCACAAAGGAGAACTGGTTGACTTTTCCGTCACTCACCAATTCCAGTACACGGCCGAAATTCTGGTTGATCCTTCCTTCTTTCCAGTTCATGGTTCCGTTGGCATTGACCGTATTTAAAGGAACAAATACGCCCCTTCCTCCTTCATTATCCAAGGTAAAGTAAGGATTGGCCACCATATTCCTGTCATAATAGAAATAGTTGTTTCTTCCCAGTGCCGCATAGCCTGCAATCCCTGCCCTCCATCTTTCGTTGAAGAAATGGGTATAGGAAATATTGGCTTTATACACCAATGGGATCTTCGCGTCCTTTCCGGTATAATTGATGGTCGGTAACTGATATTGTGACAGGGTAGGAACCGTGTTGTAATCATTCCTGTACCCTGCAAAATCAGGAGTAATGCCTATGGCGGTCGGGTTAACATCTACCGTTGCCAGGTGCCTGCCGTCAAACACCAGGTTATTGATAATCATATAATTATTGATGTCCGAAGAGAATATTCCTGCTCCGAACCTCAGGAAATCTTTATTGCCTTCATTGATGTTCCAGTCAAACTGAAATCTCGGCTGGATGATGAATGACCGGATCTGGTTGTCTGTCCGTATCCCCATCTCATCATAGAGTTTCTGGTTCAGTTCAGCTTTAGGGTACCCTCCGTAATCGAATCTCAGACCGGCCATCAGATCCAGTCCTTTAGCGATCTTCGTCTGAATCTGCCCATACAAACCGATATTCCAGATGTCAGATTTTACCGATGGATCTGCTACGAGCGGAACTTCCCTGTAAAACCTGTATGGTGTCAGATTATTGAAGTTATCCGTTCCTAAAAACTGGAACCTCCCGTTGACCTCACTTCCGTAAACAGATTTTGCATGGGTATACATCAGGTCTGCCCCGAAAGTGTATTTGATCTTGTCTGTATTATAATAAAGGTTATCTACGATCTGGAATACATTGTTCCTGAAACTTTCCTGCCCGAAACGGTGTCCACCGATCTGGATATTGGTCGTCAGATTAGTCCCGTCGATCGTGGATGGCACCCTTTCAACGATTGCTCTGGGAACCGGATGACCAAGCTGATCATTCTGGTAGCTGTCCTGGAATGTATAGAGGTACTGACCTTTCAGTTCGTTGGTCAGGTTAGGCTTCAGGTTGGACCGTAAAGTTAAGAGTAAGCTATTGTCAAGGTTTCTGTCGTTTCCGTAAGATTCAAAAAAGTTGATAGCAGTATTGTCTACCAGGCCGTTCTTATTCAGATCGTAGGTAAAGTTGTCTCTCAGGGTAAGCAAATGTTTAGGGCTGATCTGCCAGTCAAGGCGTAGGAACCCGGCATCAGAATTCCTTACTTTATCAAAAGTCCCGAACTGCGGGGAACTTCCCACGCCGTATTTGTCTCTTGCAATGTTCAGGATATTGTTCAGGGTTTCATTGGTTACATTAAACCGCAAAGCATCTTCTTTGGTTTGCACATCGGCGATAATCAGTGGCCTGGAATCCAGCTGATGGTCCCATGCCGCAAAAAAATGCAGCTTGTTTTTAATGATCGGGCCGCCGAGTGAGAACCCGAACTGCGAAGTGGAAAAGTCATTGGTCCTTACGTTTCCCCTGATGTCATATTTGCTGGACAGCCATCCTGTTCTCAGGTATTCCCAGGCGCTTCCTGAAAATGTATTGGTTCCTGATTTCGTTACCGCACTGATGGTTCCTCCTCCGCTTCTTCCTAATGTTACATCATACTGGTTGGTTACAATTTTGAATTCCCTTACCGCTTCAATCGAAATGGAATACGGTGCACCGCTCCGGCTGGTGGTAGACCCTGCAGAAGTCGGGTTTTTGGCAGTCATCCCGTCAATGGTAAAATTAGTAGAGGAACCCAACTGCCCGGATAAATTTCCGCCTTTTCCGCTTAGAGGAGAAAGCTCGGTGAGACTGGTAAAGTTCCTTCCGTTTACTGGCAAAATGCCGATATTCTTCGCGGTAACGGCCGTAGCTGCCCCAAGGTTACCGATTTTATTCTTGAGGTTACCGGAAATAACCACTTCTTCAATAGCCTTCTCGTTTCCAAGATTCATGTTCACGGTCACTTGGTCACCGAGGTTAAGCATATACCCTTCCCTCTTATCATCATTGACGATTACCGTATAAGGTCCGCCAAGAGGAATTTCTTTAAAGATATATTCCCCTTTTGAGTTGGTTTCAGTCTCTGTACGGAAACCGGTAGATTCATTAATGATAGTCACTTTCACCTTGTCCTGCGCTTTATTATTGACGCCTGTTACCTTCCCAACGATAGCCGCCTGGGTAGTCTGCGCATAACTGAGCGTGCCCAGACCCAAAAACAACAATCCCAATACAATCTTTACTTTTCTCATATTCAAAAATTAACTGAGTGCAAAGCTATGACAGTATTCCAGGCGCCTGTTTAAGGGAATTTTAACATTTCTTGAATTAAATTATAACAGGATGTTACATCATTTTAAACATCCATTTTTATCATGAACACAATCAAATCATTAGTATATGTTACAGGATTTTAATTTTATGGGAATATTTAATTGCCTTATTTTTTAAATGGAATTACTTTAATTATTTTTGCTTAAAAGATAGAACGTAATGTCCGAAAACATTCAGCAAAAAATAGAACGGCTCCGCCAGGAACTTGACCAGCATAACCAGAACTATTATGATCTGGACGCCCCTACCATTTCAGATTATGATTTTGACATGCTCCTGCAGGAGCTTCAGGACCTGGAAGCCAAGCATCCCGAATATTATGATGAAAATTCCCCTACGGTACGGGTAGGCGGAGGAATTACCAAAGTATTCCCTACCATCCGCCATAAGTTCAGGATGTATTCTCTGGATAACTCCTACGATTTTGATGACCTGGAAGACTGGGAAAAAAGAATCATTAAAACGATTGACGATCCTGTGGAATTCGTGGCTGAACTGAAATATGACGGCGCCTCCATTTCCATCCTGTATGAAAACGGAAAGCTTACCCAGGCTGTTACGAGGGGAGACGGTTTCCAGGGGGATGAGATTACCCCGAATGTAAAGACCATTTCAGATATCCCATTGAAGCTGAAAGGTGATTTTCCCGATCAGTTTTTCATGCGCGGAGAAATCTACCTTACACGGAAGAATTTCGATAAAATCAACAAACAGCGCGAGGAAGATGGGCTGGATCCGTTCATGAATCCAAGGAACACGGCCAGCGGAAGCCTGAAGATGCAGGACAGCGCAGAAGTGCGGAAGCGCGGGCTGTCGTCTGTGCTCTACCAGTTTGTTTCGGAAGAATTTCCGGCGGAAACCCATTGGGAACTGCTGGAAAAAGCACAGTCCTGGGGCTTTAAAACTTCCCGGCAGGCAAAATTATGTACCTCAATGAATGAAGTACAGGAATTCATCACGTATTGGGACAATGAGCGCCATAACCTCCCTTTTGAGATTGACGGGATCGTGCTGAAAGTCAATTCGCTCAAGCAACAGAGACAATTGGGGTATACCGCCAAGTCACCGCGTTGGGCGATGGCCTATAAATTCAAAGCCGAAAAGGTAGAAACCGAACTGCTGAGCGTATCTTACCAGGTAGGGCGTACCGGAGCTATTACACCGGTTGCCAACCTGAGGCCGGTTTTACTGGCCGGAACAGTAGTAAAAAGGGCATCGTTGCACAATGAAGACATCATCAAAAAACTGGACCTCCACGAACATGATTTTGTTTATGTGGAAAAGGGCGGTGAGATCATCCCGAAAATCATTGAAGTCAATCCGGATAAGAGAAGTCCGGACAGCAAGGAGATCGAATACATCAGACATTGCCCGGAATGCGGAACGGAACTGGTAAAAGTGGAAGACCAGGCCATTCATTTCTGTCCGAATGAGCTTCACTGCCCGCCTCAGGTCATCGGAAGAATGATCCATTATGTTTCCCGAAAAGCCCTGAACATAGAAAACTTAGGCAGCGAAACCATCGAACAATTTTATAAGGCTAAGCTGATCGAGAATCCGGCGGATTTCTATGCTTTAACCAAGGAACAGCTCATGCCACTGGAAAGACTGGCGGAAAAATCTGTCCAGAATATCCTGAACGGGATCGAACAGTCCAAGACAGTCCCTTTTGAAAAGGTATTGTACGGAATCGGGATTAAGCACGTAGGAGAAACCGTTGCCAAAAAGCTGGTGAAGAATTTCGGGACTATCGATGAGCTGAAGAACGCAACGCTGGAAGAACTTTGCCAGGTAGAGGATATCGGGACCAAGATTGCCGTAAGCATTGCAGACTTTTTCAACAATCCGGAAAATATCCTGATGATTGAACGCCTGAAATCCTATGGCGTACAGCTGGAACGGGGAGAAAGCACCAACGAAGTGATATCCAATATCCTGGACGGGAAGACATTCCTGTTCACCGGAAAGCTTTCGCTGTTTACCCGGGAGCAGGCTGAAGAAATGGTGGAGAAGCACGGCGGGAAAAATATTTCTGCGGTATCCAAAAACCTTAATTTCCTCGTAGTGGGCGAGAAAGCCGGCAGTAAGCTTAAAAAAGCCCAGAGCATTGGTGCCATAGAAATCCTGGACGAACAGCAGTTCCTCGACCTGATTGAGAAACAGCAGTAAACTGTACTGAAAAAGAAATAGTAAAGTATATACCTATGAAGACTGTCCTTACCGGGCAGTCTTCTTTCAATATAACTGCAATCATATTGGAAAGGTAAAATTTATTGTACTTTTAGGTAGCTTAATAAAATGATGTTATGAACCTCTTACCGGAACATTCTGTTGAAAATGAACTGTTGCTGATCTTTATTTCTGTTTTATTGGGCCTGCTGATCGGCGCAGAGCGCGAGTACCGCAATAAATCGGCAGGGCTGCGCACCTTTATCCTGGTCTGCTTCGGGGCCTGTTTGTTTACCATTCTGTCCGTTGTGATCGGCAAGGATGACCCGGACCGGATTGCCGCCAATATCATCACCGGGATCGGGTTCCTGGGTGCAGGGGTTATTTTCAAAGGGGACAACAAAATAGACGGGATAACGACCGCAACTACGATCTGGGCAACAGCTTCCATCGGAATGGCTGTAGGTGCAGGTCATATTTCCATTGCGTTGTTGGGAACCTTACTGGTGCTTCTGGTTCTGAGCATCCTGACCTACCTGGAGAAGCTCATCGATAAAAACCATAAAATTATCGAATATAAAATTACAGTACCGAAAGCGGAAGACCTTCTGTATTGTGAACAGATTTTCGCACAGCATCATCTGAAATCCAGCGTCTCAAAACAGCAGTATTCAGAAGGGAAATTCAGCACGATATGGATCCTTACAGGCAAAAAGAGGAACCACGAATTGTTGGTCCAGGAGATGCGGAACAATAGCAGGATTACCAGCTATCAGTTTTAAAAAAAGCAGAAGCTTCCGCTCCTGCCTGTTATCTATTATTGTTTTTTCTTGAATACATAGAGATCTTTATTAGGACCCTCTACCGGCTGCCCGTTCATATCGAGCTGGGTAAGGGTATTGTTACCGACCTTGTACTTGTAATGTGTATCATTGCCTTTCAGTTCAAGAATATCAGTTGCAGCATTCCATATATAAGTTCCGTGATCTTTATTTTTGGACTTCCTTTCCAGGTATTCTTCCTGAAGCTGGAAGCTGTTATCTTTTTCAAGGGTAAGGGTAGTCTGAATTCCCGGGCAATCGGCACAAGGCACTACCGCTTCATAGGTTCCGTACCAGTCGGCATTGCTTTTTTCAGCCTGTGATGATGCGGGTGCAGCGGCAGAGGACGAATCCACAGGGGTCTGGATCGCCATCGGGTCTGTTTTCAGGTTTGCGGAAGAAACTTCCTGCTGCTTTTCTTTGGAACATGAACCGAGAACAACCAGTGCTGCCATCGAAATGATCTGAATCTGATTTTTCATAACAATAATTTTAGGTGATGCAGGTAATTGGGAACAAAAATTAAGCCGTCGTGAGGTTCACTGGTTTACAGGGAAACTGATCATTTGAAAATTCATCAATCCGGAAATTTTAAAATCCATCTGACCATTACCCATCACGATCAATCATCAATCATTACTTATTACCCATTATTACTCATTACCCATTACTCATTACCCATTACCCATTACTCATCATTCACTATCCCTTGCCCATAACTCTTCCTCTCTCCTGCCCTCAATTCACCTTTTCTTTGTAAATTAGGGCAAAATTTTGATTATGACCAAAAAGATACTTCTATCTGTATTCCTTGTTCCGGCTGCCATGGCTTTTGCCCAACAGTACGGGGGAATGTGGATCCCGACGGAGCTGAATGAAAAAGAAATGAAAGAGCTGGGCATGAAAATCTCTGCCAAGGATATCTTCAACACGCAGAAACCCAGCATTAAAGATGCGGTAGTCCAGTTCAATGGAGGATGTACAGCGGAAATTATTTCCCCGAAAGGACTCCTGCTGACCAACCACCACTGCGGATACGGACAAATCCAGAATCACTCTACCGTTCAGAATGACCTGCTCACCAACGGCTTCTGGGCTAAGAATATGACCGGTGAACTTCCTAACCCCGGTGTGACGGTTGATTTCATCGTTGATATTAAAGAAGTAACGCCTCAGATTCTTGAAGGTACGGAACGGCTTACCGAACCTGAACTTACAAAGAAAATCGCCGCGAACATCGAGGCATATAAAAACAGCCAGAAAATCGAACCTTATCAGTCGGTTTCCGTAAAATCCATGTACTACGGCAATAAATTCTATGCTTTTACCATTGAGACGTATAAAGACATCCGTCTGGTAGGTGCACCGCCGCAAAGCATCGGAAAATTCGGTTCCGACACGGATAACTGGGTATGGCCGAGGCATACCGGAGATTTTTCCATGTTCAGGATTTATGCGGATAAGAACAATAAACCCGCAGAATATTCCACAGACAATGTCCCGTATGTTCCGAAACATTACCTTCCGGTATCCATTAAAGACAAAAACGAAAACGATTTCACTTTTGTATTCGGCTTCCCGGGAAGGACTACCGAATACCTTCCTGCCATTGCCGTTGAAAAGATCATGACGGAAATTGATCCGGCAAGAATTGCTGTAAGAGATGTGGCCCTGAAAACCCTGGACGAGAAAATGCGCGCCGATGATGCCACAAGGATCCAGTATGCATCCAAATATGCATCGGTGGCCAATTACTGGAAAAAATGGATCGGTGAAGTTGAAGGACTGAAAAAGTCTAATGCCGTAGCGAAAAAGAAAGCATACGAAAATACTTTAGCAAATAAAAACGAGCAGATCAAAATCACGCTGGACCAGCTGAATAAACTGTACAGCGACCAGGCTCCTTTTGCCCTGAACAATGCCTACTATTCTGAAGTGATCAGGAATGCTGAAACCCTGATGCTGGCTAATCTGTATTATAATTACGTTACTGCGACAGAAGCCGGGAAAATGGATGAAAAAAGTACTGCCTCACTGAAATCCAGGCTGAAGTCATTCTACAAAGATTACAACCCTGAACTGGATGCCAAGGTTACCGCCAAGCTTCTTGCCCTGTATGCCAATAAAACGGCACCTCAGTTCTTGCCGGCAGGCTTTGAAGCATACAAAAATGAAGCGCAGAACCTGCAGACTATTGAAAATATGTCTAAAAATTCAATCATCAGCGGCAGGTCCCAAGTAAACGGAGCTTCTCTGAGCGAGGATATCGATAAAGCATTTTCTAATCCGGATAAGCTGGTTAAAACATTAAAAAAAGATCCGGTATACGAGCTGTTTTTAACCATGAGAGAAGCTTATACCACAAAAGCTGATCCACAGTTCGCCACTTTGCAGGCTAAAATCGATGCTTTGCAGAAAACCTACATGGCGCAGCAGATGGCTACAGATAAGACCCGTAAGTTCTTCCCGGATGCCAATTCCACCCTTAGGGTGACCTACGGAAAAGTAAAAGGCTCTTCACCGAGGGATGCCGTTTCCTATAACTACCAGACCCACCTGGCGGGAGTCATGGAAAAATATGTTCCCGGAGATTATGAATTTGATGTTCCGAAAAAGCTGATCGACCTGTACGGGAAAAAAGATTTCGGGAATTACAAAGATAAAACAGGCGATGTCCCCGTAGGATTCACCGCCACCAACCATACCACGGGAGGGAACTCCGGAAGCCCGGCGCTGGACGCCAACGGGAACCTTGTCGGACTGAATTTCGACCGCCAGTGGGAAGGCACGATGAGCGACATCAATTATGATCCGCGTTTCAGCCGCAACATCATGGTGGATACCAAATACATCCTTTTCATCATCGACAAATTTGCCGATTCCAAATGGCTGATCGATGAAATGAAGGTGGTTAAGTAATCTGTCGTTATGCTGTAAAAATATTTTCGGCCGCTCCAAAGGAGCGGCCGAAAATATTTATCTCAATTTCATCAGTGCCCGAAAATATCTTTCAGGCTGACTTCCGTAAAGGTTCCCATCTGATCTACGGCTTCCCTGTTCAGGTTCTCCCTTTTACCGATGATCGCCGTATTGAACCGGATCGGCTTAACAGCGGCATCATAAAATGCTCTGAGGTCTTCAAATTCCAGGTTCTGGATCTGTTCGTAAATATCTTTCCTGAAATCATGGCTGATCCCCAATTTTTTCAGCCTTAAAGTATTGAAGAAGATATTCGTACGCGTAATCCGTGCAGATGCAATTTGTTTCAGGGCTGCATTCCGTGCATTTTCAAACTGGATCGGCACTTCAGGAAGTTCATTCATCAGTTCATCCATGGTATCGACGGCAACCTGGAGCTTGTCCGGCTGCGTCCCGATGTAGGTGGTGATATAATCGTGGTGGCCGAGTTCAGCATTCGCAGCGTAAGAAACATAGGCGGAATAGGCCAAACTTTTACTTTCCCTGATCTCCTGGAAGACGATGGATGACAATCCTCTTCCGAAATATTCGTTGAATACGTTGATTTTTCCTAAATCATGGATATCCACTTCTTTTCCGCGGCCTGCTTTGCTCATTTCCATCTGCACCATATCATAATCCGTAAAATAGACATTTCCGGTGGTTTCCGGTTCAGGATAGATCTTCGGTTCAGGAACCTGGAGGCTTTGCGGCTGAATATAATTTTCAATGTATCCTTTGAAACGTTCAAAGTCCTTTCCATAGAAAAACAGCTGATACGGATAGCTAAACAGGTTTTTCATCCGGTCGGTGAAGACTTCTGCGCTGCTGTTTTCCAGTTCTTCCCTGGAAATCACATCCGTAAACCTGGAAAATGGGCCAATCTTCGTATAGGTAGTCAGTGCCGTCATGATGCGGTTCTTATCTTTCTTCACGGCAGCACGGTTCTCCAGCAGCGTTTGTACAAACTGACGGTAAATTTCCTGGTCCGGCTTTACGTTGTGCATCCAGTGCTGAAGCAGGGCGATTCCTTTTTCAATATTTTCTTCCAGCCCGTTTAAGGAAATAAGCAACTGGTCATGCGTGGTTTTAAAATCGTTGGTTACCCCGATCTTGAAAAATTCCATTTTCAGTTCCTCGGGAGAGTAACGGTCGGTACCCAGATACTGCAATACCTGTGTAGCAACGCCAAGATCCCGGTCATGGTCGCTGCCCATGGGAAAGATAAAATGGACCTGGGCCAGGTCGTTGTATTTATTACTGACAAAGCTCAGCGCCTTGCCTTTCACCTCATCCTTGCGGATCTCTTTATCATAATCGATAAATTCAGGCTGGATGTCCTGGGTTTTCTCTGCCAGGATCGCTTTTAAAAAGTCAGATTGAGCTTCACGGTTGATTTTCACCGGCGTGATGCCCGGATTGTCAACCCGGATCAGCTGATCATTGATACCTTTCTCTTTGTATACGGCAACATAATTATCCTTAAAGAATTCCTGTGCAAAATTAACGACATCTTCTTTCGTAAAGGATGCATACTCCTCCATTTCATTTAGTTCCTGCTCCCAGGTCCTGCCTTTAATATAGGTATCGTAAAGGTTAGTGGCCAGTCCGTCTGCCGTTTCCAGGGTTTTCAGTCTCTGAAGCTTAAAATCATTGATGATAGCCGGGAGCATCCAGTCCGGGAATTCCCCATTCTTTAACAGTTCGATCTCCTTTAACACCATGTCTCTGGCCTCGTCCAGCGTCTGGTTTTCTTTGGGTACAGCTACTATTGAGAAATAACCGTATTGCTTCAGGCCTACGGAAAAAGCCTGTGCCCAGAGCATTCTCTGCGTCTGGTTGATGTGCAGGTCCAGAAGTCCGGCTTCTCCCCTGTTGCTTAGGATGTTGGCTGCAATATCTGCCAGCATGGCTTCGCGTGTGCCGTAACTTTCCGTTCTCCAGGCCAGCTGTATCCTGGGCGTAGTCGGGCTTTTCACGGTCCTCTGAACGATCCGGGTCATTGGCTGTTCTGTTACAGGAGTTTTCTCAGGAAGTTCGCGGTAAGGAATGCTGCCGAAATATCGGTCGACCAGCTGAATAGTTTCCTCGAAATCAAGGTCTCCTACCAGTACCATGGCGTAATTATTGGGAACGTAATACTCGTCAAAATACTGGTGGATGGCTTTCATCGAAGGATTTTTCAGGTGTTCCGCCTTTCCCAGCGTGGTTTGCTGCCCGTTCGGGTGGTTGGGGAACAGCGCATCCATCAGTTCATACTGCACCAGCCTGGAATCATTGTCCTGCGCACGGTTGAACTCTTCATACACCGACTCCAGTTCGGTATGGAAAAGCCGTAACGTCAGTTCAGAAAACCTTTCCCGTTCTATTTTAAGCCATTTTTCCAGCTCATTGTTCGGGATATTATTCTTATAGACCGTTTCATCAAACCAGGTATGGGCATTAGTCCCTGTGGCTCCCAGGGAAGAAATAGCCTTGTCATACTCGTTGGCAATGGCATATTGGCTGGCTTTCTGGGAAACCTGGTCTATTTTCGTATAAATCTCTTTCTTTTTTTCTGCATCCGGCTCTGCTTTGTGCTGCTCGTAGAGTCCGGAAATTTCATCCAGCAAAACCTTTTCCTTTTCCCAGTCCAAGGTTCCGATCCTGGAAGTCCCCTTAAACATCATATGCTCAAGGTAATGGGCCAGTCCGGTGTTATCCGCAGGGTCATTGTTGCTTCCCGTTCTCACCGGGATATACGTCTGGATCCTCGGAGCATCGGTATTCCTGGCAACAAATACCTTCAGTCCGTTCTTCAGGGTGTAGATCCGTACATTATTTTCATCGTAGGTAATGGTGGTGTATTCGTAGTTATTATTATCAGTGTGAATCGTTTCCTTATATTTTTTATCCGTCATAAACTCGTTTCATTTTTCTCCTCAATCCTGAGGCATTACAAATGTAAGCAATCGTAAGGGAAAGGTCCCTGTTTTTCTTGTTATTGCATCTATGATCATCATAATCAAAACCCAAAGCGAACGCCGGCTGAATTCAACGCTGATGTATGGGAGCTTATTCCGGCTATCCGCTCATACTCCTCGCGCCGCAGCCAGTCCAAGCTGCTGCGGGTAACCGCTGCTATCCGGGCTAGTGAATCGAAATCCTGTCAGGTCAGTACGGTTTACCCGTCATCCAGCCTTGTCAAGGTTTTAAACCTTGACAAGGCTACCGTACCTCAACATCAGTCTCAACCTTCAGCCTTATTTCCTTTAATCCAAAATAAATTCAATAAGTTTGCATCAGTTTTTCCAAATTTACGCACCATGTCCGGAAACATCCTCATCATCGATGACGAGATCAAGCTCCTCAAGCTCTTAGGAATGATCCTCTCCCAGGAAGATTTTAACGTCAAACAGGCTTCCACCGCACGTTCAGCCATGACCATGCTGGAACAGGCTGAATTTGATGTCGTATTAAGCGACGTCCGCCTGCCGGATGCATTTGGTGTCGAGCTTGTACAATCCATCAAGGCAAAATACCCGCACCTGGAAATTATCCTGATGACCGCCTTCGGGAATATTACCGATGCCGTTCAGGCGATGAAAAATGGCGCTTACGACTATCTGGTTAAGGGGGATGACAATGAAAAGATCATCCCGCTCGTGTACAAAGCTATGGAAAAAGCAAAAGATAATGCGGTTAAAAAAGCACAGAAAGCAACGGTTCAGAAAGGTTTTGAAGCCATTATCGGAACATCGCCGCTGATCCTTCAGGCCAGAAGGCTGGCAGAAAAAGTGGCTGTCACCGATGCTACGGTCCTGCTGACCGGCGAAACCGGGACCGGCAAAGAAGTTTTTGCGAATGCCATCCACCAGGGCAGCGAAAGGAAAAAAAATAATTTTGTCGCCATCAACTGTTCCGCATTCAGCAGGGAAATCCTGGAAAGCGAACTTTTCGGGCATAAAGCTGGCGCCTTTACCGGAGCGGTAAAAGATAAGAAAGGGCTTATAGAAGAAGCCAATGGCGGCACTTTGTTCCTGGATGAGATCGGGGAAATGCCTGTTGAACTCCAGGCCAAATTACTGCGCGTCCTGGAAACCCGCGAATTCATAAAAATGGGGGAAACCAAAGTGTCAAAATCAGATTTCCGGCTTATTGCCGCTACCAACCGGGACCTGGAAGAGGAAATCAGACAGGGAAATTTCAGGGAAGACCTGTATTTCCGTCTGAACATTTTCGAGATCCGGCTCCCTCCCCTCCGCGAAAGGAAAGAAGACCTGAAAGCCCTTGCTAAAAACTTCATTGACTTCTTCTCCCAAAAACTGCATGTTTCCAGCCTCCATGTAGATCCCGAATACTATACACTATTAAGAAAGAACGACTGGAAAGGCAATATCCGTGAACTGCGGAATACCGTGGAACGAAGCCTTATCCTGATGAACGATCATCAGCTGGATGCAGAAAGCCTGCCTCAGTACTCTGAAAAAAATGTTTCCGGAACCGACTCTTTAAGCATGAAATCCCTGGAAAAAGAGCACATCCAGAAAGTCCTGCAGTATACAAAAGGCAACAAAGCGGAAGCTGCACGCCTGCTGGAAATCGGGATTGCTACGTTGTACCGCAAGCTGGAGGAATATGGACTTCGGTAAAAGTTATGAGTTTAAAGTTAAGAGTTAGCCATTCGTTTCTTTAGGATAGAAACAATGATCATTTTAATAACAGGCCTATCATTTTGATAGGCTTTTTTATTTCACGGCACTTTCCAAATTCCACATAAAATATTATTAATCAAACCCTTATTCAAACAATTCCTAAAATGGAATCCCTTTTGGCATTAAGGATACAGAATAAATAATATACAATGACAATTTCAAGACAAACCTTCCAGAAACGGAACCATGCCGTACTCAGTATGCTGATGGTTCCGTATGCAGTATCCACCGTATCAACCCTGATCGTTTCGATATGATGCTGCTGTGCCTTATCATCCTGTGTGTATTCCTGTTCTGGATGATCTACAGGTCCGTTGAATTTTTTGATCAAATATAAATCAGATAAAGAATTATGTGGAGTTTATTTTTCCTTTCCATCCTCGCTTTCGTGTACATCTGCTATGTACTTATAAAACCTGAAAAATTTTAGCCTGAAAACATGAATACAGAAATCTTAGGCATTATTGTCATGTTTGCCATAACCACCGTGATCGGTGTATTTTTAGGAAAATACATTGCCGGTGTATATGGCTATAAAAAAACTTTTTTGAACAGGCTTTTCCAGCCGGTTGAACATCTCATCTACAGAATTTCGGGAATCAATCCGGATAAGCAGATGACCTGGAAACAGAATATGTTTGCCATGCTCACCATCAATATCGTCTGGTTCATCATCGGATTTTTGATCTTGCTGAATCAGTCGTGGCTTCCCATGAATCCGGACGGCAATCCTGATATGTCCCCCGATCTGGCCTTTAACACGGCCATATCCTTCCTGGTCAACTGCAACCTGCAGCATTATTCCGGCGAAACCGGAGTCAGCTACTTTAGCCAGCTATACCTCATGTTCCTGCAGTTTGTAACCGCGGCTACGGGAATGGCAGCCATGGCAGTGCTCTTCAAGGCATTTAAGGATAAAACGACCACGGAATTAGGTAATTTCTACGATTTTTTCGTGAGGTCCATGACCAGGATCCTGGTTCCGGTAAGCATTGTAGTCGCCTTCATCCTTTCTGCCAACGGAAGTCCGATGACGTTTGAAGGTAAAGACCATATCACGACTCTGGAAGACCAGAAAGCGGATGTTTCCAGGGGTCCGGCAGCTGCCTTTATCGCGATCAAGCATCTAGGGACTAACGGCGGCGGGTTTTTCGGGGCCAATTCCGCACATCCGCTGGAGAACCCGAATTACCTGACAAATATGACCGAAATGGTTACCCAGATGATCATCCCGTTTGCATTGGTATTTACATTAGGTTTCTACCTGAAGAAAAGGAAACTGTCTTTGACTATTTTCGCGGTCATGACCATCGGTTTTATAGCCTTAACCGTTCCGAATATCATCAATGAAACCCAGGGAAATCCGCTGATTACCCAAATGGGCACCGATCCTCATCTCGGAGCGATGGAAGGCAAGGAAATCCGTTTCGGAAGTGCTGCTTCGGCCTACTGGAGCATTGCAACAACAGTGATCTCTACAGGATCTGTTAATGCCATGCACGACAGCACCATGCCGCTTTCCGGGATGAACCAGCTTCTGGCCATGATGATCAACTGCTTCTACGGAGGCTGCGGTGTGGGCATCCTGAATTACTTTATCTTCATTATCCTCGCTGTATTCATCAGTGGCCTGATGGTGGGACGTACCCCTGAATTTTTAGGCAAGAAAATCGAAGCCAAAGAAATGAAAATTGCCATGATCGTAGCTTTATTCCACCCGTTCCTGATTCTTGTGGGTACTGCCCTAACCGCCTATCTGCCGGAATTCGGAGCCAAAACACTTAATAATCCCGGATTTCACGGCTTCAGTGAAATGCTGTATGAATTCACGTCTTCTTCCGCCAATAACGGATCCGGATTTGAAGGCCTGGGCGATAATACGCCATGGTGGAATATCTCCACCGGCATTGTATTGCTGCTGTCAAGATTCATCCCGATCATCGGCCCGATAGCTATTGCAGGATTGCTTGCACAGAAAAAATACATCCCGGAAAGTGCAGGAACCCTGAAAACGGATACGGCAACCTTCGGATTCATGACCTTAGCCGTCATTCTTCTGATCGCCGCACTGTCCTTCTTCCCTGCCCTGACGCTGGGACCGATCGCAGAACAGCTGCAATATTTCAGTAAATAGAATTAAACATTGAAAGATTAAAGAGATTGGAAACATTTAAAAATTTAAGGATTGAAGGATTAAAAGATTAATCATTACGTAATGAAAATGAAGTTTTAACCTTACTCACCAATTTCAGTTTTCAAATTTTCAAATTTTTAAATGCTTAAATTTTTAATTTTTTAAATCTCTCAATCTCTCATCCCCTCACTACAAACGACATCCATTCAAAGCAATGAAAAATCAGTCACAGACACTATTTCAGAAAGATCTGGTTAACGAAGCCATACGCCAGTCATTCGTTAAGCTGAATCCGAAAATCATGTTTAAAAATCCGGTCATGTTCCTGGTGGAACTCGGAACCGTGGTCATGCTCATCGTAAGCCTGTTCAGCCTGACAGGCGACCGTTCACAGGGCAGCTTTGCCTATAATTTCCTGGTCTTCGTCATTCTTTTTTTCACGGTCCTGTTCGCCAACTTCGCGGAAGCGATTGCAGAAGCCCGGGGAAAAGCCCAGGCAGATACGCTAAGGAAAACCCGGGAGGAAACTCCGGCCAGAGTCATCCTGGAAAACCATCCCGGATTCCAGTTGGAAACGGTCTTTAAAAAATCCGCCGACATGAAGCTGGGCGATGTGTTTCTCTGTGAAGCCGGCGACCAGATCCCCATGGACGGGGAAATCATCGAAGGACTGGCTACCATAGACGAATCTGCCATCACCGGGGAAAGCGCTCCCGTGATCCGGGAAGCCGGAGGAGACAAAAGCTCTGTCACCGGCGGTACGAAGGTACTTTCCGACAGGATCAAAGTGAAGGTAACCACAAGGCCCGGAGAATCTTTTTTAGATAAAATGATTGCCCTGGTAGAAGGTGCATCCAGACAGAAAACACCCAACGAAATCGCACTTACTATATTGTTAGCCGGGTTTACGCTGACTTTCATCATCGTTACCGTAACCCTGAAACCTTTTGCAGACTATGCGCAGACGCCGATCACCATCGCAGCATTCATTTCACTTTTTGTTTGCCTGATCCCGACAACCATCGGCGGGCTGCTGTCTGCGATCGGGATTGCAGGGATGGACCGGGCTTTAAGGGCCAATGTGATCACCAAAAGCGGCAAAGCTGTGGAAACAGCAGGAGATATTGATGTTCTGCTGCTGGATAAAACGGGAACCATTACCATCGGGAACCGGAAGGCCACACAGTTCCACCCTGTTCATACGACCGAGATGGAGGAATTCATTAAAGCTGCGGCCCTGAGTTCCGTTGCGGACGAAACCCCGGAAGGGAAATCCATCATCGAATTAAGCCAGCTGAAACCTGAGCAACTGCTGGTCCCAAACCCTGTGTATATTGATTTTACGGCTGAAACCAGGACATCCGGTATCGATTTTGAAAATACAAGGATCCGGAAAGGAGCTTATGACACCATTAAGAAACTGACGGAAAAAGCAGGGAATACATTTCCTCAGGAAACCCAGGAAGCCGTAACCCGGATTGCTGAAAACGGAGGAACCCCTCTGGTTGTTTCGGTGAATGAACAGGTATGGGGCGTCATAGAACTTCAGGATATCATTAAAACCGGGATCCAGGAACGTTTTCAGAGGCTGAGGAAAATGGGAGTGAAAACCGTTATGGTAACAGGCGACAATCCCCTGACCGCAAAGTTTATTGCCGAAAAAGCCGGTGTAGACGATTTTATAGCCGAAGCCAAGCCGGAAGATAAGATGAACTACATCAAAAAAGAACAGCAGGAAGGAAAGCTGGTGGCCATGATGGGAGACGGAACCAATGACGCACCCGCCCTTGCCCAGGCCGATGTGGGTGTAGCCATGAACAGCGGCACCCAGGCAGCCAAGGAAGCAGGAAATATGGTGGACCTTGATAACGACCCCACCAAACTGATCGAGATCGTAGAAATCGGGAAACAATTGCTGATGACCCGCGGAACGCTGACCACCTTCAGCATTGCCAATGACGTAGCGAAATATTTTGCCATCATTCCGGCCTTGTTCATCACCTTTATTCCGGCCCTGCAAAAGCTGAACATCATGAACCTGCACAGTCCGGAATCTGCGATCCTGTCAGCCATTATTTTCAATGCGATCATCATCCCGATCCTTATACCGCTTGCCCTGAAAGGCGTTGCTTACAAACCGATCGGTGCGAGTGCCCTGCTGAGAAGGAATCTGTTGATCTATGGCCTGGGAGGGATTATTGCCCCGTTTATCGGAATAAAACTGATTGACCTGGTTATCAGCCTGTTCTTTTAACATTGAACCATGAACATATTAATACGGGTCATTCTTCCATCCCCATTTTATTACCTTAAATTTTTATCAAAATGAAAAATCATATCATATCTTCGTTACGACTGACTCTTGTCATGCTTGTGATAGTAGGAATTTACCTGGGCATTGTGTATGCCGGCGCCAAAATATTACCTACTCAGGGCAATGCAGAGATCATCCATTATAAAGGCCGGAAGTTTTACGCTAATATCGGTCAGGAATTTAAATCTCCTAAATATTTCCATGGCCGTCCTTCTGCGGTCAATTACAATGCCGCCGGAAGTGCCGGAAGCAATAAAGGGCCAAGCAATGAAGAATATCTGCAAACCGTCCAGAAAAGGATCGACACGCTTACCATGCAAAATCCCGGAATGCAGAATGTAAAAGTTCCTGTAGAACTGGTGACCGCCAGCGGAAGCGGACTGGATCCGGACATCTCGCCGGAAGGTGCGCTTTACCAGGTAAAAAGGATTGCAAAAGAAAGAAACCTCCCTGTAGAACAAGTTGAGGCCCTGATCCGGAAACAAACTGAACAATCCGTTTTCGGGCCTTCCAAAATCAATGTCCTGAAACTGAACATTGCGCTGGATAGAATGCAGCAAAAATAATCTGATCACCATTGCTTTTAATCCCTTTTATTTTATTTAAATCATCACTTCTTTAATATACATGTACAGTATTTGCTGTACTCTATCCACCCATGAAAAAATTCATCACCACCACATTTTTACTAGGCTTATTTTTATCTAAAGCCCAAACCTCAGATTCAGCGGCCGTTCAGCCTAAACTAACTTTTTCCGGCTATGCGGAGCTGTTCTATACCTATGATTTCAATGAACCGGCCAATCATATCCGGCAGAACTTCCTGTATTCGTATAACCGGCACAATGAAGTCAACCTGAACCTGGGATTGGTAAAAGCTGCCTATCAGACCGAAAACATGCGTGCTAACCTGGCTCTGATGGCCGGAACCTATGCCCAGGACAACCTGGCAGCTGAGCAGAATGCCCTGCGATATGTTAATGAAGCGAATATCGGGATCAGGATTTCGAAAACGAAAAATCTCTGGATCGACGCCGGTATCATGCCCTCCCATATCGGCTGGGAAAGTGCCATAGGAAAGGACAATATCAATCTTACCCGGAGTTTTGCCGCAGAAAACAGCCCTTATTTTGAGACCGGAGCCAAAGTTTCCTATACTACAGACAACGGAAAATGGTTCATCAGCGGGCTGGTCCTGAACGGATGGCAGCGGATTGCCAAGCCGGAAGGCAACCAGACGATTTCTTTCGGGCATCAGGTGATCTATAAGCCTAATGATAAGATTACGCTGAACAGCAGCTCTTTTATAGGAAACGATAAAGCCAAGGCAGAAAAGAAAATGCGGTATTTCCATGATCTCTTCGGAAATTTTCAACTGACGGACCAATTTTCAACCACACTGGGTTTTGATATCGGAGCCGAACAAAAGGAGAAAGGCAGCCACCAGTACAACCTTTGGTACAGCCCGAATATCCTGATGAAATATCAGCTGAATGATCAATGGGCTGTAGCCGGCCGGCTGGAATATTACAGTGACAGAAACGGAGTCATCATCAGTACAGGAACGCCTAACGGATTTCAGACCTACGGCTATTCCCTGAACGTGGATTATACAATTTTTAAAAATGTGATATTCCGTACAGAGGCCAGGGGATTCACTTCTAAAGATGCCATATTGATGAAAAACGACGAAGTACTGAAAGGAAACTTTTTCCTTACCACCAGTTTAGCAGCCTGGTTTTAATCAGGGATTATATCTAAAACCTAACAGATATTCACGCCTGTTAGGTTGATGTTCATTAAGACTGCGTTTATTAAGAAAACTACTTGGCCAAATGGAAGAAATTATTCCCGTGATTTTATGAAGGATGCACGAAAGATGACATGAGATGATCCATGAAAATCAAAGATTTCATCTTATGTGTTCTTCTGTTTTCAAAGCTTATATCTTCATGATTCTAATGTGGTAAAAATAACTTTTGTGACTTTGTGGTCAAATTGAACAGGTATCTTTTATCCCCCGCTTATTCCTACCGGCAGCCATGCAGAAAATACAATTAAAAAAAATCAAATTCATGTCTTCAGCAAAAGATTTTTCAGAACTGATTCAGAAATCCCGGAAAGGGAAATTCAAAATCTACATCGGGATGAGCGCCGGTGTGGGAAAGACGTTCCGGATGCTTCAGGAGGCCCATTCCATGATACGGAACGGGATTGATGTTAAAATCGGTTATGTTGAAACACACGGACGTGAAGAGACCCAGGCCCTGACCGAAGGAATACCTGAAATCCCGAGAAGGTCATCGTTCTATAAGGGCAAAAACCTGGAGGAAATGGACCTGCAGGCGATCATCAACCTTCACCCGGAAGTGGTTATCGTGGACGAACTGGCGCACACCAATATCGAAGGCTCAAAAAATAAAAAAAGATGGCAGGATGTGCTGGAAATCCTGGACAACGGAATTAACGTCATCAGCGCCATGAACATCCAGCATATTGAAAGCCTGAATGAGGAAGTCCGGAAGATCACCGGGATCGAAGTAATGGAGCGGGTCCCGGACAAGATCCTGGCCATGGCTGATGAAGTGGTTAATATAGATCTCACAGCTGATGAATTGCTTACCCGCCTGAAAGAAGGCAAGATTTATAAAAAAGAAAAAATACAGACCGCTTTACAGAACTTTTTCCAGAGCGGGCATATTTTGCAGCTGCGTGAGCTGGCGCTGAAGGAAGTGGCGACCCATGTGGAAAAGAAGGTGGAAACGGAGATCAGGACGGAAAACTTCAAGCCCGTAAAGTTTCTGGCCTGCATCAGCAGCAACGGGAAAATAGCCAAAAACATCATCCGGAAGACCGCACGGCTGGCCAGTTATTATAACAGTCCGTGGACCGTTCTCTATATTCAGAAACCTTCGGAAAGCCTGGAAAAAATTGCTCTGGATAAACAGCGTTATTTGATTAATAATTTTAATTTAGCACAGGAATTGGGCGCCAAAGTCATCCGTGTACAGAACAACAGCGTGTACAGCGGCATTCTGGAGTATGTTGTTGAACACAATATCACCACGGTATGTATGGGAAAGCCTCATGCGAGATTATGGCAGAGGGTGTTCGGGTACAGCTGGATCTATTCGCTGATGAACCGCCTGAATGAACGGCAGACCGATATTATTATTTTATCCTGAATCAAACTGATGAAACTCAAAACAAAACTTACCTTAGGCGTCGGCCTCCTTTTTTTACTGATCGTTTTGCTTTCAGTAATGGGATCTGTCTACATCAATAAATTGAAATCGGACACGGAAAAAATCCTTAATGCCAATTACAACAGCATCGAATTTTCCAAAAATATGCTGCTTGCGCTGGACAGGATTGAAACGGACCGGGAAGCTGCCGTACAGGCTTTCAGGAAAAATAATGAACTTCAGGAAAAAAACCTGACGGAATCCGGCGAAAAGGAAGCCACCCAAAGCCTGAACCTGCACTTCAACAGCTACCTGCAACATCCGGATGATGAAAAGGAAAAACTGATCCGCGAAGACCTGGTCAGGATCATGACGCTTAACATGAAAGGGATTGAGCGGAAAAGCGATATGGCTATTATCACCGCAGAAAATGCCACGTTCTGGATTGTCAGCCTGGGAACCGTATGTTTCCTGATCGCTTTTGTACTGCTGTTCAAACTTCCTCAGACGATTGCAGAACCGATCAGCCAGCTTACATCCGGCATCCGGCAGATTGCCAATAAGAATTACAGTGAAAGGGTCCATTTCAAGGGCAGTGAAGAATTCAACGACCTGGCCCGGTCATTCAATGTCATGGCTGAAAAGCTTCAGGAATACGAAAGCAGTACCCTGTCTAAACAGCTGATGGATAAAAAGCGTATTGAAACCTTGGTCAACAATATGCATGATGCAGTCATTGGCCTTGATGAAAACCATTTCATTTACATGATCAATAATGAGGCTCTGAAAATCACCCATTTAAATAAGGAAGAAATCATCGGGAAGACGGTTCATGAAGTTGCCGTTAATAATGACCTGGTCCGGGAACTGCTGAAGAACATGAATCATCCGCAGAAAGACCCGATCAAAATCGTTGCGGATCACAAAGAAAATTATTTTGAGCAGGAAGTGGTTCCGATCAATATCATAAAAACGGGTGAGAATGAAAAAAAATACATCGGCAGGGTCATCCTGCTAAGAAATATTACGCCGTTCAAAGAGCTGGATTTTGCCAAGACCAATTTTATCGCCACGATTTCCCATGAGCTGAAAACGCCTATTTCGGCGATCAAAATGGGTGTGCAATTGCTGGAAAACCAGAAATTCGGAGAACTTAATGAACAGCAGAAGGAACTGCTGAAAAGCATCAATGAAGACGGGCAACGACTGCTGGATATTACCGGAGAACTGCTAAACCTTTCACAGGTTGAAACCGGAAATATCCGGCTGAATATTGAACCGTGCTCTCCTAAAGAATTGGTTCAGGCTGCCATAAAGAATGTGGAAAAACTTGCGGAACAGAAGAATATTTCAATTGTCACCGACTATGAAACCGGAGACCAGGATGCTGTGGCCGCTGATTTTGATAAGACCGTCTGGGTGATGAATAATTTTCTGAGCAATGCCATCAAACACTCTTTTCAGGATGAAACCATTTCCATCCGGGTAGAAAGGAAAGGATCCTCTGTGTCCTTCAGCATTACAGACACCGGGAAAGGGATTGATGAAAAATACCACCGCCAGATTTTCGACCGCTATTTCCAGGTCCCGGGAGAGCACCAGAACGGCACCGGACTCGGACTGGCTATTTCCAAGAACTTCATTGAGAAGCAGCACGGGGAAATCGGGGTTAAAAGTTCACTGAATCAGGGCAGTACTTTTTATTTTTTGCTGCCGGTGAAATAATAATTTATTTAATTTTGCTTATACATACCTGAGGTGATCTAAATTTAAGTATGAATGAAATACATTTCTATTCAAGCAAAATAAAAAGTTTAATTCTGCTTATTTTATCTTCTGCTTTTGTTTATCTTTTTATTCATTTCTATGAAGAACTGATATACAAAAGCTTGTTCAGAATAATCATCAGCTATATTGGATGCATTCTTTTTTCCTTTGGTATCGTATATTCGATGCTGATTCTATTCAGGCAAAAACCATTGCTTACTATTAACAATAATGAGATTATTATTTATGATCCTTTACGAAAAAAGATATTGGTTCCTTTTGAAAATGTAGCAAGCTTCTTTGAAACATCTAGTTCTTACAGAGGAATTAAAACTTCGCATCAAATAAATATTGTGATGAAAAATGGAAGGCTAAAAAAAAGTAAAATTATCAACACTATTTTTCCTCAATTTGAAAATGTAGGATATACCATACAGGTTAATATGCTCAATGTTAAAACAAAAAAGTTAATGATTATTTTAAATTCATATCTGAGAGGTAATAGCTCACAGTGTCAAAAAAAATAAAAATGAAAGCTAAATTTTTTAAGGTTCCTCAGGAGTTCAGAGAATGGTTTGAAAAGCATCACCTGACAGAAAAAGAACTTCTGGTAGGCTTTTATAAGGTTGGAACCGGAAAACCTTCGATGACCTGGCCGGAATCGGTAGATCAGGCATTATGCTTCGGATGGATCGATGGGGTGCGAAAATCGATTGATCAGGAAAGTTACAGCATTCGTTTTACACCCAGGAAACCTACGAGCATCTGGAGTGCTGTTAATATCAAAAAGATGGGTGAACTAACCCAATCCGGCCTTGTAACGGAAGCAGGATTAAGGGCTTTTGCACTTCGGACAAAAGAAAAATCTGCCATATATTCGCATGAAAATGAATCACCTGAATTAACCAGTGAATTTGAAAAACAGTTTATCGCCCATACAACAGCATGGGAGTTTTTCAACAGCCAGGCGCCATCATACCGGAAGGCGGTATTGCATTGGATTATGGGTGCAAAGCAGGAAAAAACCAGAATTTCAAGATTAGAAAAAACAATCAGAGAAAGTGGAAATCAGAAAAGGATATTGTAATATTTGAGTACAAATTCCTTAGTTGGGCCATTCCGCGAAATCTGATTGGTCCTGCACCTGAAATCTGTTTTGTCCGTTCAAAAAATTACATAGATGTATGGAGCGGCAGATTCCTTTTGAAAAAGAATAAGTTGATTGACCAGTCACAAATCAAAGACTCCATACGGATTAAAGAAACAACCCCATATCCGTATGGGAATAATCTGTAAATTTTATCATAACTTTGAGCCTTTAAAACAAAGTTCAATCGGAAAGAATTAAGTCATGCAGACAGAAACATTAGATTTTTGGGTAGGAAATTTCAACAGTGAGGAGGATTTTTATGAATTTGTGGAGGAAGATGAGAACTATTATCTTCTCGAAGAATCTGATGACACGCATATTTCGCAGTTTGCAGCTTCACAGGATACGGTTTGGTTCGATCATGATCTGGTAGAATACGGTTTCGAAGACGGGAACAGAACGATCTACGAGAAATTTGCCGGATATTCCTTTGCCGAACAATGGCTTCCGATCCTCGTCAACAGGCTTAATGAGATCAACCTGAAATTTGATATCAATGCCCTAATTTTTGTAAGCCAGGGACAGGTTCTTAAACCCGTTTCGGTTGAAAATGATTTTTTCTCCCTGGCGTATGTGGGGGGAATTGAATATAGCTTTTAATATTAATTATTACTTTACGATTCTGTAATTAGATACATAATCCACTATATTAAAAATAAAACTTTCACGTGCAGTGAAAGTTTTATTTTTGCTTTAAATTTTAAATATTATCAATGCGCTTCCAGCCAGTTATCCCCTACGCCGACTTCAACCAGCAGCGGAACCTGGGTTTCAATTGCATTTTCCATTTCCATTTTGATGATGTTGGTGGCTACTTCCACCTCATCAACCGGAGATTCAAACACCAATTCGTCATGAACCTGGAGCAGCATCCGGGTCTTTAGCTTCTCTTTTTCCAGTTCTTTCTGGATCTTGATCATGGCCATTTTCACCACATCGGCTGCACTTCCCTGGATTGGGGCATTCACGGCATTCCTTTCGGCGTGGGCACGCACAACAAAGTTATTGGAGCTGATGTCTTTCAGATGGCGTTTCCTTCCTAAAATGGTTTCCACATAGCCGATTTCGCGGGCTTTCTTCACCTGTTCCGCCATATAGGCCTTCAGCTTGGAATACGTTTCAAAATAGGCTTCGATCATCTGCTTGGCCTCGCTTCTGGACAATCCGGTCTGCTCCGCCAGTGCAAAGGCACCCTGGCCGTATAAGATCCCGAAGTTTACGGTTTTGGCCTGGCTACGCTGGATTTTGGATACTTCCTCCAGTGGAATATTAAAGAGTTTTGCAGCAGTGGAAGCATGGATATCTTCCCCATTCTGAAAGGCTTTGATCATGTTATCTTCACCGGAAATTTCAGCAATCAGCCTCAGCTCGATCTGGGAATAATCGGCAGAGATAATTTTTTTGCCTTCTCCGGCCACAAAAGCCCCCCTGATCTGCTGTCCCCTCAATGTACGGATCGGGATATTCTGCAGGTTTGGGTTGACACTCGCCAGACGGCCGGTAGCTGCTGTAGTCTGCGAAAAGTTGGTATGGACGCGGTTATCGGATTTTTCAATCTGCGACGGCAGCGCGTCCACGTATGTGGATTTTAATTTCTGATAGGTCCGGTATTCCAGGATATGCTGGATGATTTCATGTTTGGATGCCAGTTTCTGAAGGATATCTTCTGAAGTGGCGTACTGCCCGGTTTTGGTCTTCTTTGCCTTAGGATCCAACTGCAATTTTTCAAACAGGACTTCACCGAGCTGTTTCGGTGAATTTACGTTGAACTCCTCTCCGGAAAGTTCAAATATTTTTTGTTCCAGTTGCCTCAGGTCGTTTTCCAGGTCTATGCTTTCCTGTGCCAGCCATTTTTCATCCAGGGAAATTCCGGCAAGCTCCATTTTGGCCAGTACTTCCATCAGTGGCATTTCGATATTGAAAAACAGGTCTTCCAGGTTTTCTTTTTTCAGCTGCGGAGCAAAGAGTTCGTATAACTGGAAGGTCACATCCGCATCTTCTGCCGCATAATCCGTCTGCGTCCTCAGGTCCGCATCCCGGAAGTTGCCTTGATTTTTTCCTTTTTTCCCGATGATGGTTTCGATGGAAACAGGTTTATAGCCGAGGTAAACTTCAGAAAGGTAATCCATTCCGTGCCTTCCATCCGGGTTCAGCAGGTAATGCGCGATCATGGTATCAAACATGGCTCCTTTTACGGTTATATTATACCTTCTGAGGATTTTATAATCGAACTTTAAATTGTGCGCGACTTTCACCAGGTCTTCTTTTTCAAAGAAAGGCCTGAAAATCTCCAAGGTCTGGAGTGCTTCTCCCTGATCTTCGGAGACCGGGACATAATAAGCCAGTCCTTTTTTGTATGAGAAACTCATGCCTACCAGTTCGGCTTCCAGCTCATTGAGTGAGGTGGTTTCGGTATCAAAACATACTACTCGTTGCTTCAAGAGGTTCCTGACCAGCATTTTTTGTGCCTTCGGATTGTCGACGAACTGATACAGGTGATCGTTATGCTCAATAGTTGATTTCGTTCCTGCCGCCTGATCCAGCTCTTCATAAGTAGCAAAAAGGTCCAGCTGCCCTACGGCCTGCGCTACTTTCTGCTGAGGTGTGGTTTCTGTTATAGTGATTTCAACATTTGTAACGGTTGTATTTCCGCTTACGATAGGTGCAAAAGCCCTGTACAGGTTATCATACAATCTTCTGAACTCGATTTCGTCGAAGACTTCTTTCACTTTTTCGAAATCAGGAGTTTCAAGGTCATATTGTTCCTGGTGGAATTCTACCGGGGCATCACAGATAATGGTCGCTAATTTTTTTGATAAAATCCCGCGTTCCGCAGAGGCTTCCACTTTTTCCTTAAGTTTTCCTTTCAGTTCATGGGTATTGGCCAGGAGATTTTCGATGCTTCCGTACTCTTTCAGGAATTTCATGGCTGTCTTCTCTCCAACGCCATCCAGTCCCGGAATATTATCCACAGAGTCACCCATCATCGCAAGGAAATCGATGACCTGCTTAGGATTTTCGATCTGGTATTTTGCTTTTACCTCTTCCACGCCTAAAATTTCCACCTCGCTGCCTTTCAGCCCGGGTTTGTAAATTTTGATTTTATCCGTTACCAGCTGGGCAAAATCTTTATCCGGGGTCACCATAAATGTGGTGTACCCTTCTTTTTCCGCTTTACAGGCAATCGTACCGATTACATCATCAGCTTCATAACCGGTTACCCCTAAAATCGGGATGTGCATCGCCTGCAGGATGCGGTGGATATATGGAATAGCAGCCGTGATCGCCTCTGGCGTTTCACTCCTGTTAGCTTTGTATTCAGTAAAATCCGTTGTCCTGATGCTGGCTTCTCCCACATCGAACACAACAGCCAGATGGGTAGGCCTTTCCCTCCTGATCAGTTCGATCAGAGAGTTGGTAAACCCGAAGATAGCAGAAGTATCCAGTCCTGTACTGGTAAGCCTTGGGTTCCTGATCAATGCATAATATCCCCTGAAAATCATTGCATAGGCATCGATAAGAAAGAGCCTTTTATCCTGTGTAGCGTCCATATTGTCCATGAGAACAAAGATAAGAAATTAGTTTTCTTTTCTTCGTCCGAAAGCTGATATTGAAAGAAGATCATCTGAGTCAATACTTCATCAGAATAATTTTGCTGAAAAACATTAAATACGACCTATATACAGCTTGGTATTTTATTTACCCATAAAAAAAGACCCCTGATGAGGCCTTCATGTATTGCTATTAATCTATTTCCGCTTTCAGCAGGAGGTCCTGTACCTGGACTTCATCTTCACAGGTCTTTTTAAATGCGGTGATAAATTCTTTTAAATGCTCCGGGTTTTCAGAATAGGCACAGAACATATCGGCTTCCGGATCAAATTTGATGTCTCCGGCCAGGTCGGGCCTCTTTTCTTCCACGAAAACTTTTGCCAGTGACGCCCAGTCGTACCCGTTCCCTTCGAAACCTTCATCCTTTCTCCATTCAAAAATCTCCGGTTTATACGTTCCTGCATTTAAACATACTGAAAATGTCTTTTCTGAGGCAACCCAGAAAAAGGGTTTAATTGCCGTTTCAAAATTGTACGCTTCCATACTTTAAGTGAATTTAGTTTGCTGTATTAAAGGTAGGAAATTTCTGTTTTGGCATGAAACTTTATAACATTTATTAACTTTTTGAATGGATTAAGCTTCCACTGCGTTAACGGTTATGCTGTTTGTAGCATCTGCCGCAAACTCTTCTGCAGCAATTCTGATTGCACTCTCTGCAAAATAATTGCTGACAAACGGAGCGATTAATGTAATCATTCCTCCGGCTGCTTTTGCTCCGGACACATAATTTGCCCGGATATTTTCCTGAATCATGGCGTTTCCTCTCTGATTATGCGCCTGCGAAACACGGTTTATATTACGCTCATTGATCATTCCCCGCAAAGTTCCGTTCCTATTGGTAATTCTGTCTTGTAATTCGGGGCCGAACTCACCATTCCTCATTCTTGTAATCATTTCGCTCAGCTGGGGATTATTTCTTAGGGAATAGGTACCCCGACGTTCAGCCTCGGCAACGCCGCCATCGAATGTAGCAATATCACTTCTGGTAGCATTATTCATAACCAGATTCGTTCTGATATCTCTCATGTCATTTCGGGGAGACAGAGGATCCCAGCTATCTGTTGGCTGAATTAAACTCGATGAATCTTCAGAATTACCTTTTACATTCTGATAATCTCCGTCACTTAATACACTGTTGATTCCCTGTGCTGTGTTGGACGCTATAGGATTAATTACGTAAAAGCCAACAGGAAGCCATGCCCCGAAAATGGCAGTCTGAGTAAGAACATGTAAGCTTCTGGCTCCTCCCAACATTCCACCCACCGGTAATGTTGTTCCCATACTGAATCCGAACAGTACTCCCGCGATAAGACCTGAACCGATATTGATCCATTTTTCGGTATTGTTATTGGAGGCAATGCTATTAGCTGCATTGCCTGCTGCAATACGGCTGATAAAAGGAAGCAGAACCCCTCCTTCTTTACAGGCTAACATGGAGTTTTTTGTCAATGCAAAATAAAGGTCTTTGGTCGCTATATTTATACTGTCGAAACGCACTTTACTATGATGGTTCTTCCACTGGCTCTCCTGATACCCGATCATTTCGCTGCAGGTAGGCGTCTGCATCATTTGCCATATGCCATATCCTATGGCAGCTATTGCAATAACACCTCCTACGATCCAGCCTGCAACAGGAATAGTAGCCGAGGTAGCAGCTACAGCCAGCATCCCCAACACAACACCACCTCCGAAGGCAACAGTTCCTGCACCTGAACTCCATCCGCTTTTACATTTGAATTCATCAGATAATTTCTTATCCAGTTTTACTAAGAATACTCTCTTCTGTGATCCAAGCTGTACCGTCTTAAATTTCCTGTCGTCACTTACAAGGAACTGCTTATAATCAGAATTCAACTGATTAGTACACACTGCAAACACTTTTTCCGGTAAATAAACTGCCATTTTACTTTTATTTAAAAAAATAATATTCCATTATATTGAAAAAAAGGATCATGATGATGATTCCTATGGATAAGATCATAGCAATGACCTGCCATGGTTTCATCCTGTTGATGATGCTGTACTTTATTGTTTCACCTCTTCGTACAAATACGCCAAAGTTTGGAATAATGTTAGGGTTCATCGCATTCTTGAGCACTTTTGTATTAAAATTCTCATTGATGTAGGGCTTTATATAATCGATGAATGCATCCAGTTTTTTAATATCCTGTTCACTGGAAAAAGGAGCAAACCCAGTGTTACCGACTCTTATTTTAAGAAGTTGATCTTTAGTTTTAATGGTTAAATAACGGACACCTTCATTGCCCATGTTTTTAATCATTACAATATCTTTCATATTAAAATTACAGACATTATTTCTAAATATTGCAGTAATATTTTTCTGCGCATCGATCCTGATGATCCACTCCTTATCCTGATCTTTGATCTGATTGGTCATGAGTTTCAGTATTGCGATACTTCCTAAAACAGTCATTAGGGCCGCAAGAATAAGGGGGAAGAGAAAAAATATATTGGAAAAAAAAATATGGGATAGATACAGGGTTCCGAGCATTATAATTAATGCCGGAATAACAAGCAGCAATGCAATTCTCAGTTCAGTTTTAGCATCCAGTCCCTGAAATCTAAATTCTTTACTTTCCATTTTTTAAGGAACAAAATTTTCCAGCTTTTTTACGGTGAATATACATTCGTTCTCAATATTATCAGCGATCTCTTCTTTTAAAACCACTTTGCCTGTTTTCAAAATCCTTGTTTCACTGTCTATTTCTACAGTGGTCCTGAAAATGAGCTTATAATCTGTGAAATTATAGCCTACAACGTTTTTATGTAATTCATCATATCTTTCAGTAATCTGTTTTTTCAGATCCTCTGACATAGCGTATTCTGCCACTTTTCTTACGGTTACCATTCCATTGCTTTCGTCTACTTTATCATACCTGATTTTCAAGGGAATAATGAGCGGCGGTACAATTGTAGATATTAGGTCAAAATCCCGTTCCTCCCAGTCGCTGCTGAACAGATACTGATCGAAACAACAGAAATAGAAAAAGTTGCGCCAGTATTCTTCATTATTATTGGCGTCAACAGAAAACTGCTGATCGCCAATGTTTATTAATTCCCGGATAGCTGATGGATTAACTTCCTGCAATTTTTTAATAAATGGCAAACTGTGCAGATTCTCTTTTTTGAAAACATTCCATGCAGAATTGATCTCTTCTGTATTTAATATCTCATCAATTTTTCCCGTCCGGTCAAGCCTGAATACTACATTATTTTTAATTTTTTCCGTCGCTTCTATAAAATCAAAAGTATCGGCTATTATAGCAGAAGAAATAGATTTGTTGTAATCTTCAAGTTTTACAAAACCTTTCCTTTCGGAAAAATTTAATTTTAGAAGATATTGAAACTTCTGCTCTACATAATGCTCCAGAACCCCGTTAAATTTCGAAGTGTTTACCTGTTCACACCGGTATCTACATTGATTTTCAAAACCTTCATGATCAGGGCTATTATGTTGACTTCTGTCTTTTTCAAGCAATACAAAATTAAGTTGCAAAGGAATTTCACTCCCGATAATCATATGGGTTAAACCACAATTTTCATTATGAAAACCGACTAATTCTTCGACAGAAATATGTTCTTTTGCCGCAATTGATTCTAAAGTATCTTCTTTCTGTATTTCGTATTTAATAATATCCATAGTTTTAATTTATATCCACCTGGCCACCTGTAATTGTCACATTGCTGTTAACAACCATTCCCGGACTTCCCCCGGTTTTTCCTACATTGGTAAGCGTACCGCCTTCTACATTTACGGTATCTGATTTAATGGTTATGGCCGTTCCTGTAATCTCAATATAGCTTTCCCCTACTTTCAGGGTAACCTTTGTAGCACCGTTGAGATCGATGACCCCATTTTTATCCATATTCAGGATACTTTGTCCTTTTCCTACATCCGTGCAATGCTTAGACCCGGCATTGACGGTATTATCGTTTCCTACGGTAACGGTCTTATTGTTATTGGCGTTGGTAACGGCATTTCCGGCACCATCAAACTTCATATGGGCACCGCCCTGGTCGGTTAAGAGTACCGAGCCTTCGCCATCGTTAAGCTCCAGCTTGTTTCCGCTGCGGGTGCTCAGGCTTTTGATATTGTTTCCTGTACCGCCACCACCGCCTACCTGTCCGTGGAACATTCCTCCCATCACGAAAGGACGGTCCGGATGCTGATGGACGAAATTAACAATGACCTGATCGCCAACCTCAGGAATAGCCATAAATCCCCGGTTTTTGCTTACTTTTTCACTGCTTCCTCCATCAGGAGTCATTACCCTGATCAATTCTGTGGTGGACGGCCCGTTCTGCCAGTCAAACTGAACCTGCACACGGCCCTGGTTTAACGGATCGGTATTGGAAATGACTTTGGCAAACTGAGGCTCAGCTTTGGGTACCTCGAATTCCGGGCGGGGAATATATCCTGTATCGGAAGCTATGGCTTCAAAAGTACCGGTATAGTATCCTCTGGAATCAACTTCATGCTCTGTGGCAATAATCATGAGTTTGGTAAAATAAGCCGTTTCATTGCTGTCTTCCTTCCGCATTTCCACATCGGCAATGCATCCCGGATACAGGAAAGGAACCGTAGTAGAACCTGAGGTCACGAAAACATCGGAAGCTTTGCTCCCGGCAGTCCCTTTTTGGGAAGCATCAATGTCCATGAATGATATGGCTTTTATCGGAGCTACCCGCAGTGAGGGCGTAGTAAATATCTTTTCAGATATTTCATAAGCGCGTCTGGCAATATCTGATGTATGACTGATTTTTGAATTTCCGGTAGTCAGCTTTTCGTTCTTGCTGCTGTTGTAACCGTAAAAAGTGGGATTGACATGCTGAGCCTTCATGGTTATCCTGATATCGGTCACGCTGCTGCCGTATACTAATTTGACCGGTTTTTCCTGAGGAGGCAGTTTCCCGAAATGCAGCACTTCACCGTCATAATAAAACTGTTCTCCGTATGCTTCTGCAATTCTTGCCAGATAATTATAGTGCGTTTCCTCATACTGCGAACTGTACGAAACATTTCCGTGCTGAGCATCTACCCTGTAATCAAATTTATTCTGTCCCAGCCCTTCTTTGATAATCTGATCTGCAATGCTATTCAGACTGACTTCCTGGCCGCCGCCGAAACTCTGGATGTGAGGTGCGGCATCCAGAAGAACGGTAGGGCTGAATCCACTGAGGACAATATTTCCCAAGCTGCCTTTTTCCTGGCTGAAACCCACTTCCGTAATGACACCCACAAAACTTCTTTCAGGACTGCTTTCAAGATCTTTATACCTGAAAATAACGGTGATCCTTTTGCCTAAAAAATTCTGGGCTTCTTCCAGATTATGGTTTTCTGGCTTGCCAAGGCTGTCGTAAGCAAGCATCAGATCAAATTCATGGTGTTTTACAGCACTCTGCCTGAGCTTAAAGTGTTTAAAATGCCGGATTATTTTACCTTCGATAACGATGTCAAGCCTGACTACACGATTGATTCCCAGTATCTGGCTTTCTGCGATGGCAACTGCATTATGAATTCTGGAGGTAGGCTGCCGGGACCAGATCCGGTCTTCCGTACGGATAGGGTCTGTCATCTTTGAAGCCTCGTTCATAAACATGTTCTGGCCATCCGGCGCAAGATCAGGATGGGTAAGCTTTTCAGCTGACGACAAAAGCGGGTCGTGAAATGGTTTTGAAGGTAATTGCCCCGTTTCCTGTAATGGCTGTAAAACACGATTTTCCGGTACCTGATCCGGTCCGGAATTTATTTCAAATTCATTATCCTTAATCATAATCTTTTGTTTTGAGTCATTTGACAGTGTATTGCTTCAATACCGCTGTTTTGAAATTCTTCAAATAAAAGTATAAAACATAACGCCTGAAATGGTTCAGTCCGTTATCGAATAAAAGGACAGAACAGGTTATTTTTGTATGTTCCCTGCTCTGCCTGATGTTTAGTTTATTGGGTAAGATGATTGGTGACAGGTCTAGCCGTTCACTGATCCCGGCCATACTCCGTGGTACGCAGAATCTCCGTATGTAATTTTTTCTGCACTTACGACGAAGCTGATCAGCATGTTATTGGTATCAATAGCGTCGAAGTCCACTTCGTGCTGGATAACATATCCGTTTTCCCAGTTCAGGGTGATCAGGGTACCTTCCTCATGGGATTTGTTGAATGTAATTTCTCCTGAAGTAGGTTTGTATTTTCCATTAAGTAGGCTTTCCAGAATGTCTGACTGCTCTGTAGCTTCTATGGATAATTTAATGATTGCATTGGAAGGATCCGAGGCTACTCTTCCGGAAACATCTGTAGATCTGGAAACACTGTAGTTCAGTTTTAATAATTTCTGACCTTCTCCGCCGTTGAATTTTAAGATTCCTCTTGAATTGCTTGCCATGATTTGTAAATTTTAATCGTTAATATTTTGTGACTTGGTGTCTGATTGTGTTAACAAATATAGAGGTCCTGTAACTCCCACAAAAGTTTTTCGTAATCAATTTCATTTATTGTAGTAATACTACGATTTCATGTCGTAATTCTACTACTTATTAAAACCGGATATTTAAAAACTTAATTTACAACTACTTGACCAATCATACCATCAACTTTATGATGAAATACTGCACTTTTCCGAACAATAGATGGATTAAATAAAAGTATGTTTTATTGATATGCCGGAAAGAAAAATAAAAACCGGCCTTATGATGACCGGTAATATATTACATTATATTGAGAATGGTTTAACGATAGGATTCTTTAAAAGTAAAATCACTTTGGTAAACCCTTGTACTGTCGGTTGGAACCGGCTGCTGATTAACCAGCACCTGAAAACTGCTGTTGTCCGGAGCAATCCTGATATCCATTTTAAAATCTTTTCCTGCTTTGCTGAACTGTTCATTGACTTTCTCCCAGCTGAAAAAAGCCCGGCCCTCAAACGCCTGTCCTTTTCCGGTTTCCCAGAAGAAAGCAATCTCTTTAGGCACCGAACGCTCTTTAACCGGAGGTTTTTCTACCCAGGGACGGAGCATGATTTCTTTTTCCCCATTATAGTATTCCGGCTGCATCCTGAAAACCTTCAATCCTTTATTTTCTGAGCTGATATAAGGTGCCCAGGCATATCTTTTCTGATAATTCTTCCATTCGGCAGGCGACGCATCAGGAATAAACATCTTTGCTTTGATCTCCTGCCTTGTCTGGGATATTGCAGAGAACATCTTTTCTGCATATTTCTGGTCATCCTTCACTACCTCGGCCTGAAATTCACCCAACTGTATTTCTACATAGCCGAAACGAAGCCACACCACCACCATTCCTTTCGGGGCAAAACCGAAAACAAGCGTCCCGAACTTGTAGTAGGACATTCCGAACTTATTGTATTTTTCATTATAATCAGGTTTATCCCTGATATTGATGAATTCCTTTAAAGGTTCATCCGAAGATTTTGATTCCTCATTCGCATATGCTCTCTGAACAAGATCCTGAATTTTCTCTTTGGGAAAGTCTGCTTTAAGATGGTAAAAGGTATCTTCATAATTGGAAAAATAGACGATATCCGCACCGATCGGTGTGCCGCCCTGCTCAGTAAATCCTTTCCCAGAATCTCCCCAGGTTCCCGATGAGCTGCCGTACGGTAAATGCGCCGGAACACCCTCCAGGGTAATAATCTCATCTTCTACCGGGGTAACCAGATAATTGTTCCATGGATGTGAAATCTGTACACTATAACTCGGCAAAGGCATATCTTTTTTACTCATATCCTGACAGTTGATAAGCTGGAGCATACCCAGCAGAAAAATAAAAACTTTGTATTTATCCATTGAGTATATATCTTTTGCGTTCTGCCAGAGGCTTTGCTCCGGATACCCTCGGGCCCATTCCTATTGAATCCATATTGGCAGACCAATGCAGGTAACGGTTCCTGAGTTTTTTCAGGTCACCGCTGTCCAGATTTGAATCCAGGTAAGAATACCGCTTTGATTCAGCAATATATTCACCTGCTGAAGGATTTTTATGGGCATTGTAATCATTGACATACTGGTTTCTCAGGCTGTTGCACTGAACAATATATCCGCTGGTTAATGTACTGCTGATTCCCTGTATGAAAGCATCTTTGATTTCCTGGCGGGACACCAGATTTTCATCGTACTTAACGTCAAACTGTTTGGAATAATGAATCATGTGATACAGCGAAACCTTACCATACTCATTGGATACGTTTCTTTTTCCCCACAGTCTATATTTGATTATGGTAGCCTTGCTGGGAACCACACTGGATTCGATCCATATTTCAGAGTCAATGAACCAGCCCTCTTCTATTAAAAGGTCCCTGAAACGTTTGCATTCCGTACTGCTGTTAATCTGTTCGTATAACAGCACTTTCTCTTCTGCATTATCCACATAACCGCCACCGATGTCTGAATGCACACCGGGCAAAGTGAGCTGCAGACCGCGGATTCCCGCACTGTCTATGTTGGTAAGGCTGAAATTATCCCGGTATTCTTCTGCTGACGCCAGCTGAAGGACAAAAGACGCGTTCCTCACGGCATTCAGTCCCAGCTGTTTGGAATCGTCATCCACAATACTGAATCCGAATAATGAAGTCCCTTTATGATTGACTCCATAGGAAGCCACAGTATCGTATAATCCGACAAAATTAAATCTGATGTTTTTAACCTTCAGGTTCTTGCTGAGCAGGCATGCTCCGAAATACCCGTATTTAAGCAGTGGCGAATCCGGCTCATTGATGATCAGGTATTGCGAAGGCATCGCCTCTGCATCTGATTTTTCATAATACGTAGGCGGATAGACGATGATTTGTTTATCCGACAGGGCTTCTGATTTTGCTGTGCTGCTCGCAATATGCAAAAAATGGCGCGCCGCCGCGGCTCCCCTGCTGAATCCGTATACATTAACGGTGAGCACATCAATGGTTTTCCCCGAAAATTTCATCTGGATGGCCTCCGCTCCTTTTACACAGCCTTTGGTCGCTTTTGCTTTCACGCCCCTTTCATTCATCCCCATCCCTGCTCCCCGGATCGGATACCCGAACGTATCACCATCAGACTTCATATCCACTGTTCCGATGCCTTCGATGTAATAAGATACCTGGTTCTGTGCATTGGGATCAACGGCATCATAGCCTTTGGCTACATTACTGAAGTCATTGGCATAACTTCCTTCGGGAGCAGCCTGGCGGCTTCCTGCCTGGGTATTGGTCTTGTTGTTCAGGGTTCCGTCAAAAAACAGGTTCAGGCTGACATCGATGGTATTCACAGGTTTATCAGCAGGACTGATCGGCTGAACCTTATTATAGCTTACCCCTGCTTCCGCGCCTTTCTGCTCTACGGTTTCAGCACTGTTATGGCTGATGCCTTCTTTAGCGAAGGTCCTGTAGTCGCCACCGGTCTGTGTAATGACTTTCCCTTCTACAATATATTCGATGCTCATCCCTAGTGATTTTTAGATTTCTCTCCACTGTTATTCTGAACTTCTTTTTCCGCATGGTGTTCCACCTTGCCCTGGCTGCTTACTTCCACCCCTTTCATGCTGGTCACTTTGTGCTCTTTTTCACCGTATACCTCCATATCCCCTTTCACGTAGTGGCTCATTTTACCTACCACATTGGTGAGGAAATCGGCGCCTGTAGAGAGGTATTTCATTGATCCTACACTTTCGGTGTAATTGACCATGATGGTGTCTGATTTATTCATTCCCACATTGGTTGTCATATTCATCCCGACATTGATGTTCATATTCTTACAGTTGAACGTCATGGTCTCGGGTGCGGTAATGGTGATATTGCTGCCGGTAGTATCCAGCTGGATTTCATTGCCGGATTTATCTGTAATGATGATGCTTTCATCTTCCGTAAATACGATCCTGTGCCCGCTCCGGGTCTGGATGGCTTTCACACGGTTATCAGCACCGCCTCCCAGTCCAACGCCTCCATGGAACATTCCGCCCATGACAAACGGCCGGTCCGGGTGACTGTGGACAAAGTTCACCATTACCTGGTCTCCTACCTCCGGAATCGCTACATAACCCCTGTTCTGGGTGATCTGATCGGTTCCGCCGGCATCAGGGCTCATCATCCTGATGAAGTGGGTAGTATCATTGGTCTGCCAGTCGAACCTCACCTGCACCCTTCCCTGCCCTTCCGGGTCTGCATTGGAAATAACGGTAGCGATTTGCGGTTCGGCTTTAGGAATGGTATAATCGGGTTTCGGTAAAAATCCTGTATCTGAAGCTATGCTTTCAAAACTGCCCTTATAATGGCCGATGGTATCGATTTCATGGGATACTTCCGTAACCATTACTCTGGTAAAATAGGATGTTTCATTGGAGTCAGGCTTTCTCATCTGTACATCCACAACGCATCCCGGATGCAGGAACGGCACGGTGGTATTTCCTGAGATTGAAAATACATTGACAGCTTCGCTGCCTGCCGCACTTCTCTGGGAGTGTTCCACATCCACATGGGTAGCTGCTTTGATGGGAGCCACTCTGAGAGCAGGTGTTTTATAGATTCTATCGTTATTCTGATAGGCTGTTTTTGCCATATCGCTAACATGCTGTACCGGCGTTTCCCCTGACGTCAGCTTTTCATTCCTGCTGCTGTTGTATCCGTAAAACTGAGGCTTGGTATGGACAGCTTTCAGCTCCACCTTGACATCACTGGCGCTGCTGCCGTAAGTAAGCTTAATCGGTTTGTTCTGGGAAGGAAGTTTCCCGAAATGAAGGACTTCACCGTCATAGTAAAACTGTTCTCCATAAGCTTCCGCCATTCTTGCCAGGTAATTGTAATGTGTTTCGTCATACTGGCTGCTGTAGATAATCTGTGAATAATCATTGGCATCGATGCTTACATCAAACCGTTCCATATCAATGCCCTGTTTGATTACTTCATTGGCAATGATGCTCATATTAACCGGCTGTGCACCTCCGAAACTCTGAATATGCGGGGCTCCGTCCAGTAAAATGGTCGGGCTATAGCCTGAAAGCACAATATTTCCAAGGCTCATATTTTCCTGGCTGTATGCCACTCCTGTAATCACCCCTACAAAAGTCCTTTCGGGGCTGTTTTCGATATCTTTATAAGAGATAACCGCGGTCAGCCGCTTTCCGAGAAATTTATTCGCTTCTTCAAGCGTATGGGTCTGGCGGTTTCCCAAAGCATCATAAGCCAGTGTGAGGGTAAATTCATGGTGCCTCCTGGTACTTTGCTTCAGCCTGAAATGCTTGTAATATCGGATTACCTGCCCTTCCACCACTAAGGAAAGCTTTACCAGCCTGTTGATTCCGTTGTGATGGCTTTCCGAAATACCGTCTGCATTCTGTGACGGTCGGAAAGAGGGATTCTTTACTGTATCTTGTGATTCTGTTTTCATATGAAATAGTGTTTGGATCGGTTGGTGTTGATTACTGGGATACAGGACTGCTTTCCTTTACAGACCGTGAGAGAATCTTATTTTTTCTCATCAGGAAATCAGGCATGAGGTCCATAGGCAGGAAAAATGAACTTTCCCCTTTGCTCTGAAGGGTTTCGTTGATTCCCGGGTTCCAGGCGAGTAGCTGGTCTATATTCACGTGCAGCTCATCTGCAATCACTTTCAGGTTGAATCCTGCATTGATATCGGTTTCCGCAAGTTCGGGACGGCTGACTTTACTTCCGCCGTTCACAAGAAAGACGGTATTCATCCTTGAGGAATTATAATTCGCCAGTACGCTTTGCAGCTCACCGGTAGCATAGCATGCATTGAGGTATTTGTTAACGTGATTAATGGTCTCATCAGGCAGGTATTTATAGAAAATATGGTACTGTGATGAACCTGCCGCCTGCATCGCTTTGGCAATATTGCCTTCACCGCAGTTGTACGCAGCCACGACGGTAACCCAGTTGTTGTACTTTTTATACAGTTTGGACAGGGAGACAACGGCTGTTTTCGTGCTTTTGTACAGGTCATTACGGTTCTGTTCCGAGAGTCCGTACTGATTGGCATGGGAAGTCATGAATTGCCACACTCCCACTGCTCCGGCTCCGGAAATAACATTTCTGTTGAAACCGGATTCAATAAGTGCCAGATTTCTCAGGTGGCGTGGAAGCCCTTTCTGCGAAAGAGAATATTCTATAAATTTCACAATATCCTTATTGGTATTGATGATGGTCTTATACCTACGTACGCTGTTCTCGGACGTATCTGTTGCCGAAAGAAACTGTCCGTACGCAGACCATGAGCATACCCAAACCAGAATTGTTGTGAAAATCATTCTGAAACTATTCATTATAAGCTATTTAACATATTAAATGATTATTTCCCAGGAAACTCAGCATTCCGTAGTATGCTTCCTGAGCAATATTATGCTTCTTCTACTTTCCAGCTCACCTTCTGTTCTTCATGGTCCCAGTCTGCAAAGATGGTCTGCCCGGCTTTCACTTCTTCCCTTACGATCATCTTCGAAATCGGTCTGGCAAGCTGTGCCCTGATCACGCCGGAGATCTGCCTTGCGCCATATTTGCTGCTGAAGCCTCCCAAGGCAAGGTTTTTCACTGCCTCATCAGAAATTTTCAGGGTAATGCCCAGACGGTTTAATGAGCTGTGCAGAGATTTCAGCTGGATGTTGAAAATCCTTTCCGCAATAGATTCTGTGATTGGTGCAAACGGAATAATCTCTGTAATCCTCGCCAGGAACTCAGGCCTGAATTTTCCGGAACCTGACATGATCTGCATCAAAGCCGAAGATTCAGGGATCTTACCTTCTTCAAACTGACGTACGATTTCCTCACTTCCGATGTTTGAGGTAAACAGGATGAGCGCATTACTGAAATCGCCCTCCTTACCCAGCTTATCATGGACTTTTCCTTCATCCATGATCTGTAAAAACACATCGAAAACGGAATGATGAGCTTTTTCAATTTCATCAAACAGGACTACCGTATAAGGCTGCTGCCTGATTTTATTGACCAGCATTCCGCCTTCTTCATATCCCACATATCCCGGAGGCGCACCGTAAAGCAGTGCCGCAGAATGTTCTTCTTTAAATTCAGACATATCAAAACGGACCATTGCTTTCTCGTCATTAAAAAGCAGTTCAGCCATGGATTTCGCCAGTTCCGTTTTCCCGGTCCCCGTAGGTCCGAGAAGGAAAAATGAACCTATCGGCTGTCCCGGTTTGTTCAGTCCGCTGCGGTTTTCAACAATCGCATCGGAAAGGATTTTAAGGGCATGATCCTGGCCCACAACTCTTTTCAGAAGCATGGATTCCATATTGAGAAGCTTTTCTTTTTCCTGGGCCTGTATCTTCCCGATCGGGATATTGGTTTTGGCAGCCATAACGGCAGCCAGTTCCAGCCGGTCTACTTTTTCTCTCTTTTTTGAAGCATGCTGAAGGAGCTCTTCGTAGGTACGGTCAATAACTTTCCTGATCTCTTCTACCGGCATCGAATTGTCCAGTGCCGGCTGTTCGCTTAAAGATCCCCAGAGAATTGGGCTGATCTTATCTCTCAGCAAATTATAGGTCCAGATCAGTTCATCCGCCTTGTCCTTCTCGTCAGGATAGGTTTCCAGCAGAAGGCTTTCATAACTGCTCTTCCAGCTGTCGAGTTCCTTTTCCGAAAGCTCATCGAGCATCTTGATGGCCGACATGGTCCTGTCCAGCAGGTCAATCGCTGCATCCGGCAACTTTTTACCCTTGGCGTATCTTTTCGCCAGGCGAACACATTCGGGAAGGGCGGTTTTTTCCACTTCTATCCCGTGGTGTTTTTTATATCCGTCCAGCAGGACGTCAATCATTTTGACGCAGGTTTTTTCATCGGGCTCATGAACGGTCAGAACCTCAAAGCGCCTGTTGAATGCCTGCTCAGGCTCGATGATTTTCCTGTACTCTTCCTGTGTGGTAGCTCCGATGACGGTAATTTCACCTCTCGCCAGTTCAGGCTTCAGGAGATTGGCGACATTGCCTATGCTTCCCTTAGGGTCAAGAAGCGTATGGATCTCATCGATGAAAAGGATGGCCTTTTCTATTTTTTTGCATTCATTAATGATCTTTTTCAGGCGGTCTTCAATTTCGCCTTTATAGGAAGTGCCTGCCAGCAGTGCACCGGTATCCAGTTCAAGCAGCGTTGCATTCTTAAGCATTTCCGGAACGTTACCTTTATTGATTTCTATAGCAAATCCTTCCACCAGGGCTGTTTTCCCCACTCCGGGTTCCCCGATGATAATAACGTTGGGCTTGCTTCTGCGGCACAGGATTTCTACAAGCATCCTCAACTCCTTATCCCGCCCGATGATATTCTCCAGTTCCCCTTTTTTAGCCTGCGCGGTCCTGTCTACGCAATAGTTTTTAATGGAAGGGAAAGAGGCTTCGGAAAAATCTGAACCCTTGGAAAAAATAGAAGAAAATTCCCCGTTTTCTCCGGCAGCGAAAGGCGTATCTTTCCGGTACAGGTTAAATACCTCATGTTCCCGCAGTGGCAGTGATTTAAGCTGCTGAAGGCTGAAAGCTACCTGAGGCTTTACAATAGCCGTAAGGATGCAGACCGGTGTGATTTCATCCAGCCCCAGCTTCAGGCGTATATCGTCTGCTTCCTCCACGATACGGTCAACCGTTTCATCCTGTCCGGCTTCATCGGGAAGATGCGTGGTTTTAGGATAGTCTTCGATGCGCACATCCGCCCATTCGTAAAAATAGCCCGGATCCTTATCTATGCTTTTTAGAAATTCATTCAAACCGATATCCTTATGCATCAAAGCCTGCAGGATATGCGGTGCACCGTATGTGGCATTATAATTTTCTCTTGCAATAGACTGCGCAATATGAAAAAGCTGTTTTACCGTTTCGTTGGTGACCAGTACTCCCATGTTGTATTTTTTTCAATTAATGTTATCTGATTTGGTGGTGGTTAGAATCATTTTACCGCTTACAGCAGCATAATCCTTAATCCTTAAAAAAGTTTAATTCTTTTACTAAGATATTAGTTTTTTTCAGAACATAAAAATTTATGCCTTAAGGATGTAAGGTAACATTAATATTCTCAGCATAGCAAAGTATGATGAAAATTAAACAGAAAAGACTGCCTCTGAGACAGTCTTTACAGGTTATGATTGTTCCGGATTACCCCAGCGGCCAGATACCGTCGTAGAAAGAATTACCGTATGTGATTTTTTCTGCGCTTACCACGAAGCTGATCAGCATATTGTTGCTGTCTATAGCATCAAAGTCCACTTCGTGCTGGATGACATATCCGTTTTCCCAGCTAAGGGTGATCAGGGTACCTTCCTCATGGGATTTATTGAATGTGATTTCTCCTTTTGTAGGTTTGTATTTTCCGTTCAGCAAGCTTTCCAGGATGTCCGACTGCTCAGTAGCCTCCACGGTTAATTTGATAATCGCATTGGAAGGATCTGAGGCTACTCTTCCGGATACATCTGTAGATCTGGAGACACTGTAGTTCAGTTTTAATAATTTCTGATCTCCCCCACCGTTGAATTTTAAGATTCCTCTTGAATTGTTTGCCATAATTGTAAATTTTAATCGTTAATACTGTTTATTCGATGATTCTTATACAAAGATAAATCAGCAGATTTTTTTTTGAAAATTTTTAAAAATATTTTTTGAATTTTGTCGTATTTCTACGATTGCATGTCGTAATTCTACGATCCGTTTTATGGCTTTTCATCAACAATGACCTGCGTGGTATTCCTGGAACCATATTCAGTATATTCGTAATCGATCCTGATACCTGCGATCAGACCGTCTTCTTTGCGGATGATATACTGCCCGCTGTACAGGGCACCGGGAAATGCGGCATCTGGTTCGGTTTTCTGACTTAAAAGAATCTCAGAAGGTTGTACAGGGGGTTCAGCGGTCTGGATAATTGCTAAAGAAATTCCGGGATCGGATAAAGGAAACGGATAACGGGATATCCCATTCCTGAACGGAGTGCGTATAGAAGCAAAATAGGTTTTGATAAAGATATCGTCCTTCATCCTTTCATTAAAAAGCTCAGGTTTCTGAACGGCATAGGCAAACTCTTCAATGTAGGTTTTTGCATACGGACCCGGATATAAGTCCAGAAGCCTGTCTTTGATCTCCTTGAAACGGCCAGCCACCTCCGGGCTCATCCGTATACCGGTAATTTTTCCTTGCAGATCGGTTTTTATTTCTATAGGATTCAGGGATTTGATGCAGTCTTCGGCAAGGTCTCCCAGAATACCGTCTTTCCGGTTGTAAAAACTGAGTTTGGAATAATGGAAGAGATGATTGCCTTCTTCAAGACCCATCCATTGCAGGAGGGCATCATAAAAGACGGCCTGCTGGGAAACTTCCTGTTCAAGATATGTCTTTTCTACTATGCCAACGGAATATTTCCGGTTAAGCTGTTGCGGCTGAAAAGGGATTTCCGGGTTTCTGTCCGGGCTTTTGAACGGGGCATCATTCCTGAGGTTATACTGTGCAATATCCGAATCTGCCGGAATGAGGAGCCGTTTCCCGGGAATTAACCTGTCAACGATAAAATCTTCCCTGGCACACCGCCGGTTGTGGTATTCTTTCAGGTAAAGCGGATTTTCCAATTTTATGTCTTCAGCGATACTTTCAAGCGTTTCTCCGTGAAGGATAAAATGAACAATCATAGAGCGGTCTTTTGATATAGACCAATTTAGGTAAAAATTTTTAACATCCCAACAGTTTTTTCAGGCTGTCATCCGCGAGTACAACCGGTTAAATCAGGTATTTTTAAGGTAAACACATATTGTAAAATCAGTTTCCGTACTCATTATCTGGCAACACATGAATCGAATGCATCTTTCCATTTGGCATCATATTTTAACACCAGAGGCTGCTCAAGATTTGCTGATGTGTTCATCAGCCGGCCATCCTTTTTTCGGTATTCTATCCATCCTATGATTCCGCTCCCCCCGGAATCAATAACAAGCTGGCACAAAATGGTTTCTTTATTATCATAATCGATCACGAGATTTACTTCTTTTTGATCAATCTTCCATTCTGAAAAGGGAAAATTACTGCTCCTCACCAGTTCGGTGAGATAATCATAACAGTTTTCAGCCGTTTTACCTGCAGGAGCCTCAGCAATCCTGCGAACAGCAATGCTATCAGCAGCTTTTTCTTTTTTAACAGGCTCTCCCTTACAGGAACAGAAAAGAAGTACCAAGAACAGTCCTAGCATTTTTTCTGAACAGATGGGTAATATTTTATGGGTAAAATGAAGCCTGCCATATGTAATCCCGGATTTCATGACGGTTTTATTGATTAATACCATAAAAATCGGGTTCTTATTTCCCTGAAGTACAATGGGCTTTCTTTTCACTTTCAATGAGCTGACTGAAAATGTCATCAGTAGGTTTCGGCAATATGATCTTCGGGCTGAATGTGCAGACCTGCTTTTTTTTATCCTGCCATGAATCAATTTCATGCACCACCTTATCAATAACAAAGTTTTTATTATACCTGATAAAATAGGTATACCGGTCAGTTCCTTTCGGAAAATCTGTAGTCACTGAGAAACCGTTGCCTTCTTTTTTGATCCCGGATACCTGGTTTCCGCCATCCTGGGAAAAATTGGTTGACTGCAACTGTAATGCATAACCATTATCCTGCAGAAAGAAAACAAAAAGGCCATCACCGGTCCCCGGCTTATTGCTGAAAATCTTATCCTCTTTACCGTCACCGTTGATATCCAGGCTAGTCATGGATAATTCGTCATTTTTCATGTAGGCATCTATCGCTGATGAAGAAGAGGCCGTTTTCTGCGTGCCGTCATCCAATTTGTTATAGTAATCCACCAGTGAAAAAACCAATGGCCGGCTTCCTTCGCGGTATTCTATGACAAGCCAGTTGTTTTTCTGGTCTTTTTTACTGAAGACAAACTTTTCTTTCGGAAAGCGGATCGTCTTATGATGGGTGTAGACTGCTTTTTCTTTTAACCGGCCTGAAATTTCAGCCATATAGTAATTGCTGTCGTCTGCCACAGTATAAAATACATCTTCTCCCATGGCTTTCTTTAAGGAGTCGGATTCTTTCTCACCCGGATAGAGGATATATATTCCGCTGTTATTCACAAGGGTATCCTGAATACTGCCCATTACTTTCTGAACCGTTTCAGGTGCCGCCGCAGTTTTTGCGGTGACCGTGTTTTTTTTACAGGATATGGCCAGTGTAAAGAGAGAAAAAACTCCCAGCACTGTACTATGATATATTGGTTTTATCATTGGTTTATTTCTATGTGGTAAGCTCCGTTTTCATCCAGCAGCTGATGGAGTTCCGTTCTTTTCTGCATCTCGCTTTTGAAATCTGCAGGGTTGGACAGCCTTCTGATGGACACGTCAAACGTGTTCATTACTTCCGGGTTGGCCAGGTGCTTTGATACGGTAGAAGGTCCGAGCTCATTGATCTTAGCTTCCATCTCAGAGATGATGTCAGCTTCTGCCTTGCCTGCCTTTTTTCCAGCTGCATAGACATCGATAACCTGATCACCGGCATTGGCATAAATTCCTTTTTGCGTGGCCACACTGGTCCTGCTTATATTTCCATACATAATTCTTGCCTGGTCTCCGGGTGTTCTCGCGGTACTGGTAATGTAAATATCATTGTTTTTGGAGGCGGCACCCACTTCTTCCAGGATGGTTCTCGTCCTTTGCGAAATTCCGTCTGCCAACGCTGTTTCACCTTCAAAATGAATATTTACCGTACCTCCGCCTGCTGCAGGCGTGGTCTTCCCACCATGAATACATTCTTCCGGGTATTTAAAGATCTTCTTTATTTCCTTCAGGTATTTCCTTCTCTCTGTCCTACCGTTTCCTCCTCCGTTCACCAGCCAGCTAACGGTGTCAATATAATCTGCATCTGCGAGGAGATTGAGATTTACGGTTCCGTATTTCTTGCTTACTCCGTCGACTTCGTAAGTACATTCCTGCTTTGGGAATTGTTTACCGGTTGACCCGTCATATTCACTGAATGAAGTTTTCGGTACTGTCCACGTACTTCCCGGGCTCAGCTGCTTCCCTTGCTGCCAGAACCATCCTGCCGTATCTACGGTAAGGTTCAGCTCTTCCGCCACTTTTTCGTAATTGGTAACGACATCTACTCCGGAGTAGGATTTGTATCCCGCATAGCCGTCTTTCCACGTCAGCTGCATGAGCCCTCTTCCCACATAGGGCTTATAGCTGTCTTTACCGTTATACTCTTTTGTGGTCTGTAACCGGTCTGTTTCATGATACACCTGTGCCAGGAAATGGATTTTCCTGATGCAGGTATTGATTTCATATTTGGTAAAGGCCTCATTCAGTTTTTTAATAAAACTTTCATTGGTCTTATCATCCAGCTTACAGTTAGTGGCAGTAAACATGGAGGAAGTATTGGCCATCCCCTCACTTTCCCTGAGTTTTTTAAGGATTTCTTCAAACTCCTGAAGCGTAATATCACGGTTACAGAAGCATCTTTTACCAACAACAAAATAGGCACCTTCTTTTTTAAGGAATTCTCCCTCATGTTTTTTAAGATTGCCCTGACATTCTGCTTTAAGCCAAAGATATTCCGTTACCGTTTTGTATACGTCAAACGTCACCGTATCGCCTTTATGGTAGGCATCATTGGTTAAAGCCTTGACGATGGTTTCTGTTTTTGCAAATTTCTTTTGGGTGGAAAGCTGGGATTTGATTTTATCGGCAATAGTTTTAGCCACACTATTTTTCTGTTCTTCAGTGGATGTGGCATTATTCCCCCCGAAAGTGTAGGTATGGGTACCGTCTTTAATGCCGCTTAATTTCCCTTTCCATTCAGTAAGTTTTTCATCAGCTTTAGGGCGGAGCTTGATCTTAACTTTAGCCAGGTTATTCTGGACAATGGCCTTGAGAACCGTTATTTCATTACCGTTTTCTTTCCCCTCAAGTACCGGAAGGTCAGCATCTTTTGCGATAAAAACTGATTCTTTTTCTTTGATCCTGATGCTTACTTCTTTGCCCTCCAGCAGAAATGCTTTGGCAACCACATACACCTCTTCTTCCAGCGGGGCGCTGTTGATGCGGATAAATTCAGGGCCAAGCTTAAACAGATTGATGGAAATGACTTCATCTTTTTTATAAGAAGTTTTTGTGAGCGACTGTTTAATATTTTCCAGTTTGGTATATTTCTTATCCGCTTTTACAACAGGATCAATTTTAGATTTAATGATTCCGGCGATTTTATCTTTATCGATATTGTTGTTATTGTTGCCGAATTTATATTGATGCTGCCCGGCAGCCTCATCTGTTTCCTTGATAAACTCTTCTTTGGCGAAATAAGCATCCAGCAGGCCTTCTGTTTTCGGTTCCTGTACGATACTGGTGGTTTTGCCCTGCGGATTTGCCTGTGCCGGCTTCTGATCCGGCTTTATAATCCCGTTTGATTCTGCCCAGTCCCAGAGTTCCGCCAATTTCTTTTTTACAGATTCGGTCATGGAATCTACAATTCCCTTTTCCTCTTTTTGAGGCGCAGACTTTGAAGCTGCAGGGGAGCCCTCCGCCTTAGTCGAAGCAGCAGGATCTCTTTTCGGAGCACCTGCCGGTGAGGATGGTGGCGCAGGAGCTTTATAATCAGGATTATTTACTTTTGCATCGGAGGTTGCATGCTTTTTATTTTTATAGTATTCCACCGTCACATAAAACTGTAGCTCTTTAGGATTCCGCTCTCCTTTGGCAGCCTGTTGCATCAGCGCTTTGGTAAGGACAAATTCTGCAGCAGCCACCCCTGTTTTGTCTACAACAGCTTCCCTGCTTTCCACAAACAGATTATTTGCATCATGCCCATTTCCTTTAACATCATCTTCCCAAAGGGTAAAGATCAGTTTTTCCCCTGTAAGGTTAATGCATTTGGCTTTGGCCACCAGCTTGTCCTGATAGCTGAATACTGTTCCCGGAGCATCATCAACATACCGGAGTTCAACACTGCTTATTTTAGGAACGTCCGCCGGTTGTGGCGTAATATCTAACGTTGTTGGTCCCTTACCTTCCGGCTCATGGAGATAAGCCTCCAGGCGATAGGTATGCTTGGCGGCTACCTGTCCGAATGTAAAGCTTCCGCTTCCTGTTTTTCTGATGTTGGTCGTGGTAAAGCTTCCGTCGGGACGTTTTTTAAACAATTCCCAGGTAACCAGTGCCGGATTGCGTTTTTCACTCGGCGTAGCCGGATACCAGTCTGAAACCATATAGGTGGTCTGCTCACCGATCACGGGAGCAGGATTGCCTGATATTTTTGAAACACCCTGTTTAGCCATGGAAGAGAATTTTAAAGATTAATACGCGTCGAGATCGCTTTCCTGTACTGTTTCCCGGTAATCATCCATTTTAACCATGGGATTGATATGCTGTACGGTTTTACGGTCGGCATTCTGTACATTTTTCTTGCTTACTTCCCCGCGCTGCCCGTGATCTTTTATGGTAATCTTCCCTCCAACCACGCACTGGAGTTCGGAAGCTTCCGTAACAATACTTTTACCCATGACTTTTACTTTATCATAGGTTTTCTGCCATTTACCGGCAGGAGCATAGGAACAGGGAAGATTGCCGCCTGAACTGGGCTTGAGTTTACACTTTCCGAAACTCGGTCCGGAGGGATTGAACTGAAGGTCATCTTCGGTAACGGCAAGGTAGTCTGCATTTCCATCAGAATCATTCCAGTAATGCTGCTGATGGGCCGTCACTTTATACTGCGGGAACTGGTCGCCCTGGTTGCATTGCGCCTGCCCTTTCTGTACGACAAAGTGTTTGCCGTCGTGAAGCGATGATTGATCTGACATATCAATGGGATTTGGAGTACCCTCAAAGATAAAAATTTTACCTTTAAAAAATAAAAAAAGCAGAAATAATTTCTGCTTTTTACTATTTATAACCTATTAATGTTTAGTATATTCGGGCTTTTCCACGGGCATCATCGTCGGCATGAAATACTCATTAAGCCAGTAGAAGGTCTGTCCGTTCTGCTCTATCTTCACTGCAGGATCACTCCTGTGGGCCAGCAGCCTGTCGGCAAGATTTTTATAATTGCGGAAGTAATTCCTTACCGTTTCATTCGACACGATTTTGGATTTCCTCCAGCCTTTTAGCTTATACTTAGACATCAATTCTTCTTCGGAATTGTCAAAGCCTGTCACCACCCCTACCGCAACGCTCATTGGCTGATCAGATAAGTTGGCTTTATTCAGCATTTTGAGTGTAGGATTGTATTTCTGAACTAAACTGATGTATTCTTTCACCGCCTTTGACTGGTTAAAATCAGCGCGTTCAGCACCGGTGTTCCTGTATACTTCAGTATAGAAGTTCTTCAGCTGGTCATATTCCTCTTCTGAAACCAGGATTCCTTTTTCAAGGTTCGGTTTCATGTCTTTCAGGTCTTTAGGAACGTATCCTTTTACGAGGAAAGGGTTTCCGTAATTGATCAGCTGGGCCGCGATACCTGCAGGAACCGGATTCGTCAGTCCCGGATACAGGTATTTGTACTTAAGGTCTACATCGGTCTTTCCTGCTCCTACGGAAGAATGGAAATAATCATTCAGCGACTTATCAATGGTTTCATTATCCAGGGTCACCTGTGCAATAAGGCTGTCCACAGATTTTTTAAGGTATCCCGGTGTGGCAATATCCCCTTTTTTAGGGAAGATGACGAATCCCTGAGACATGCTCTGCTTAGGGTAATCCAGGGAAAAGAAGCCTTCATCCCCTTCCACAAGGTTAAAGTTATTTTTAGTCAGGACATCATTCTGATTGATGATTTTCTGTTTTTTAAGCTCTGCAACGTTTTTAGCCGTATTGGTAACAACATTTTCCGAAAGCAGGACGAAATCGTTATATGTATCGGAAGACCTTGCACTGGTCTGGAACATGATCATCCTTGCCTGGGCTTGCGTAAGCGCATTGATAACGCCGTACATATTCCCGCTCTGGCTGTCAGAGGAAGTCCCGACGGTAATCACGATATTGGTTTCATCCGGGAAGTTGGAAAGCAGGTTTCCGGCTGCCATCAGGCCTTCGCTCACCGGCTGGTACCCGCTGTTGCTCGGGCAGTTCATCTCATTACTTTTCTGGTCAATGAAGGTGGTAATTTTGCTGTAATCGGTATTCAGAGGGGATACCGCAACATTATCGCCGCAGGAATTGCTTTTATAAAGGACAACCCCATACCTCACAGAACTGAAATAAGAAGGTTTTTCAAATCTCAGCTGAAGGTCCTGAAGCAATGATTTTACAATAGGCGCATACGGGGCATTAGGAGCACTGATATCAAGATTGAAAACAATATTGATTCTCTTATCTTTTTCAGTGATCTCCCTGTAACGGTCAAAATAAATAGGTTCTCCTAATACATTGAACACATAGTTTTTGCTGTAATCCAGGATATTGGTAAAATATTTTGTCTTGGAATCCGGAGCAGGGACCTCATAGATCGGCAGGTTTACCGGAAAAATATTTTCCAGTGGCGTTCTTTTGTTAACATCGGTAAGCAGGACTCCCGTTTTATTTTCTGCAGTTCCGCTTCCCGGATTTCCTTCCTGGATTCCCAGTGTGGTTTCCGTGATTCCGGTATCGTTTTTCATTTTGACAGCGGAACGTTCTCCCCAGGCTGTGATCACATTGGAGCTTACCCAGCCGTACAGGTTTTTCCCTATGCTGTCGATATCAATGGTAGGATTTTTACCTACCAGGAATCTCTTGTTGTTTTCCGCCTGTTTGTATACGTAAACGATCTGACCGTTCGGTATTTTCACTTTGGCCTGCTCAATAAGGCTCGGTGAATTGAATACCATGATAGAGTCATTTTTATAATACCGTTCGGAATTTTTGATGACATCACTGTTGCTCGGCACCACAGCAACCCTAACCGGAAAACCGGTTTTTTCGCTTTTCAGGGCATTGTTCCACAAAAGCAGGTCAGACTCGGGCATCCATCCGTACGTCTTCACCGATTTCGGGGATACTTTTTTCATCAGCGCATCGGGAATATATTCTGCCACTTTTACCATGCCGTCCTTATGCTTCAGGACCAGCAACGGTTCCATAAAAGTGACTTCCTTATACGATTTCTCATCGCTTTTGTCCAGGTAAGCCGTATTTTTGGCCCGGTCTGAAATAGCAATCCAGGGAACAGACTTCTTAGGAAATCCATTGATCACGGTAGCATTGTCTATCTGACCGTACTGTGAAGGTTCAGGCGTTTTTTTCGCCGGCAGTTTTACCTGGCAACCTGTTACCAGTACTGCTGCACCTATATAATATGCTGCTAAAGGAAGTTTATTTTTCATCCTGATTTTCTTTTATGATGGTGAGGTCCGGAGAAAGCCGGAAGTTTATTATTTGCTTTGGTTGATGTCTACTTTGGTTACACAGTTCTGTGCGTCATCAAAATTTACCTTTACCGTCTGAATGACCTTGTTTTTATCAAACTGAAGGCCCGCACAGTACATATAGAAATTATTCACTTTACTGTCGTTGACTTTCACTACGGTATTTTCATTGTTGCAGAGATAGGTCCTCAGCAGGTAATTATAATGCATATTGAAGCTGTTCCCGTTGGCAATCTGCTGAAGATGGTATTTAAAATCATTATCGATTTTCGCATAGGCATCTTCCACGCTTACTTCCTCATCCATAGAATCGTAGCCGGAGATGATTTTAATGTGGTGCAGAATAGGCTCGATGTTTTCATCAGTATACAGCGTAACCACATAATCACCGGGTTTTTTGTACGAATAAATAGACAGCTTGTCCTTGGAATCTATTCTACCGGTTTCCCCAAACTTCCAGGTGAACTGCTTGGCTTCTGAAATAGCCCGGAACTGCACATTTTCATACTGCATGGCCTGAGAAGGCGCATCTATGGTGGTAGGGGCAACTACGGTATCTTTTGGCTTGGGAACGCTCCTGGCTGAAACCATTACCGGGAAAGACTTGGTGTATTCATTATCAATGATCAGCGTCACCTGATAATAGCCGGGTTTGGAATAAAAATGGATCCCGCTGCTTTTCTCCGAAGAAGTTCCGTCGCCGAAATTCCATCTTTTGGTTTTGGCAAACTGGGTTTTGTCTTCGAACATCAGCGTATCGCCTACCTTTACAGAAGAGGGGTACACTACCCCAACGATATCATCTGCAGAATGGATGACCTTCTTCTGCAGCCATAAGGCGACCAATGCCGCGATCAGCAGGGTGGCAATGACACCGATAATGATGTTTTTTTTGTTCTTTTGGAAGTAATTCATAATATGAGTGTGATGTGTTTTATTGCGTATTCTTGGTTAAATGTTTATTGAGTCCTGGCTTTCAGTGCATTTTCCCTCTCGAACAGCTGGCTTTTCTTTTCCCTGAACCCTATGGAGCATTCTTCAAACTGCTTTTCAAAGCTCTTGATATTTTCAGTTTTACTGGCAATGATTTTCTTATCGTTAAAATACATTTTGTAGAACTTGGCAATCTGTGGATAGGCATCCTTCCGGATATCGGCGATACCGTTATTGTTCTCGTAATAATTGGCAATGTCATTAATGCTGTACATGATGTTGTTTTCCTCAAAAGGCTGCGGCGTCTCATCGCTGAGTCTGTTGATCTGCGAAAAAGTACTGTCCATCAGCTTATACGTAAATTTTTGCTGCTGATCGAACTTGGCTTTTTCTTCAAGGTTCCTTATGGAAATCATGTCTTCATCTGAAAAAGGCGAGTCGAACCCTTTCAGGAAAATGATGCCTAAAAATATCAGGGCTGCAATGAGCATCAGGATCAGGTATACAAACTGATACTGTTTTTCTTTTCTGGATAATGTGATGTGTGCCTGCATAATATCAGATTTATCTTCTTCTTCGGTTTCCGGTGAATTTTCTGGTAGGATCTACTTTAAGCTCCTTATTGGCAATGCCTACTTTCCCCCTGCACTCGCTCAGGTCCCTGAGTGCGGTCTGTTCTTTATAGGATACATTGATGATCTGGTTCTTAAGTGCGAGCATGGGGACAATCTGCTTCATAAGGATGGCGTAATGCTTAAAGTTATCCGCACTGTCTTTCCCCATGATGTTCCGGGCATCCCTGATATTATCGCTGATATAATTCCTGAGGAAGATATCGTTATCTACCCTGTTGATGTCCAGCTGATCCATGCGGTACATGATACTGTCTACATGAATCCTGAGAAGATCGCTCCGGGTAAGCAGCTCATGGTAATCGTCCGCCTGCTTTTTAATACCCTTCTGCTGCACGTCATAGCTTTTGAAAAAGAAAAATACGCTGATGAACGAAACAGCTGCTAATACGGTGAAGGACAAAATGAACTTCAGAATCCCTATCCTGACGTCCGATTGGTTTAGTTTTTTCTCCCTGTTCGAAGACATATTTTGTAGTTTGTTTGGCATGGTGAAAATAAAAAAAAAATTTCTGTTGTACAACATCTGATTTGCAGTATTCTGCTCTATCTCTAATTATCCGAATAATAATTTTCACTTTGACAAGTTTTTCATAAATTAGACCTCGGTTTAATCATCACCACCAAATCGATTATTAACGTGAATAAATTATTAAGCAATTCTGTGCGGTTTTCTATTGCGGACAGTGATTTTTATTTCAAAAAAATAATGATCAGGACTCTTACTGAAAACCCTTTTTATATGCTCCTGAACGACTGCAATAATGGTCATGAGCTGATTAGCAGGAACTACAGGAGACAGGAAGATGTATTCGTCATTGAGCTTTTCATGCCGGTACTCAGTGGCATCGAAGCCATTAAGTACATCAGGAAAAGCAATACAGAGACCCCGATCATCACGTATTCCGGAACCTACCAGGAAGACATGGCGGAAATCCTGTCCAGGCTTCCGAACATTTATTATTGCCAGAAAAAAAGCAATATCATCAAGGAGATCATCAAAGGCAGGATTGCTTCAGGAAGCTTTGATTATGAAGCCTATTCCAGGGAATGGGAACAGCAGCCGCTGGCCGTACAGGAATATATGGAAAGGCAGAGGAAGAGCCAGGAAGAGCTTTCCCCGGCCGAGATACAGCTGATGAAATTCTGCTATGAAGGCTTCAGCAACAAGGAAATAGGCGAAAAACTCAACCTGAGTACGCGCACCATAGACACCTACATCAACAGGCTGACGGAAAAGCTGGGCTTAAAAACCAAACTTCACCTGATCCGTTTTTGTGTGGAAAACGGCTACTATAATTCCAGCATGTAAAAAGCGGATCCACCCTCTTTTCATACTGAGTAAACCATAAGCGCTCAACTCTTTACCGGAAAAATATTTTCCCACTAATTTGCTAATATTCAATTTTTTTAACTAAATTTGCACACCTAAAATTTAAAATTAAAAAAGGAAATGACAAAGGCAGAATTGGTAAACACCATCTCAAATAAGTTGGGAACAGAAAAGAATGAAACACAGAAAGTTGTAGAAGCTTTTATGCAGGAGATCAGGACTTCTATGTATAATGGGGATAACGTTTACCTAAGAGGCTTCGGTTCTTTTATCATTAAGACGAGAGCTGCTAAAACAGGAAGAAATATTTCTAAGAATACTGCAATCGAGATTCCTGCTCACAACATTCCTGCTTTCAAACCTTCAAAGTCTTTTGTAGAGAAAGTAAAAAACAAAGTTGCAGTAAAATAACAACATTAACTGAATATTAACTAGTTACTAAAAAATTTAACATTATGCCAAGCGGAAAGAAAAGAAAAAGACACAAGGTTGCAACCCACAAGAGAAAGAAAAGAAGAAGAGCAAACAGACATAAGAAGAAATAATCTTTCCTCTTTCTCAAGATTACAATATAATAATATAGTTGGTGGTTTTATTTTTTTAAAGGTTCACCGACTATATTTTTGTTTGCAACCATAAGATTCCGGCGGAAAAGCAACTTCTGCCTTCATTTCGGGGAAAGTATTGGTGATCTTAAATTAATTGCTATATTTATTACCCCTATTAAAATAATGAAAGACATGCCTTTTCCCGTAATCTTATTTAATTTATCTTATAAAAATGAAGAAAGAACTAATAGTTTCGCATGAGGATGATCTTACGAAGATTGCACTGCTGGAAGACGGAAGACTATGTGAACTTCATGAGCAAGAAGACAAAAGCGATTTTGTTGTTGGGGATGTGTTTATAGGAAAAGTAAAGAAGCTTGCACCCAATCTTAATGCAGCGTTTGTAAACATCGGTTACAACAAAGACGCATTCCTGCATTACCAGGACCTGGGACCGCAATACCTTACTTACCGTAAGTTTCTGAGAGATACGATTTCTAAAAAACAAAGCACTTCAGGCTTAAAAAATTTCGAGCTACAGCCCGAAATTGACAAAAACGGAACCGTGGACAAAGTCATTGCCAAAGATGATCTTGTTCTGCTTCAGATTACCAAAGAGCCTATTTCTACCAAAGGCCCCAGAATTTCCACGCAGATCTCCCTTACCGGGCGTTTTCTGGTTCTGATCCCTTTTGACAATAAAGTTTCCATTTCAAAAAAAATCAGTACATCTGAAGAAAAGGAAAGGCTCAGGACACTTATTGAAAGCATCAAGCCGGAAGGCTTCGGAGTCATTATCAGAACGGTAGCTGAAGGAAAAAAAGTAGCAGACCTGCACAATGATATGAATCACCTGATTCAGAAGTGGGAAAGCACCTTTAAAAACATTCAGAAAAATAAGGTTCCGTCTAAAGTATTAAGCGAAGAAGACAAAGCCTCGGCCATCATAAGGGACAATTTCAACCAGGATTTCGTGAGCATTATCTGTGATGATGAACCGATGGTGAACGAAATGAAAAACTATCTGGAGGTTATTGCTCCGGAAAGAAAGAATATCGTCCAGTTCTACGATTCCCATATTCCCCTCCTGGAATATTACAACGTAGAAAAACAGCTTAAACAAAGCTTCGGGAAACATGTAAACATTCCCGGCTCAAAAGGAGCTTACCTTGTGATAGAACACACGGAAGCTTTACACGTAGTAGACGTTAACTCCGGAAACAATATTACCACCGGAGCGGCAGTCAACAAAGAACATGCGCTCAGGGTCAATAAGATGGCTTCGACGGAAATCGCCAGGCAGCTCCGCCTCAGGGATATGGGAGGAATCATTGTTATCGATTTCATCGACATGACCAACCCAGAGCACCGGAAAGATCTTTATGAGCACCTCAAGCAGGAAATGACGCGCGACAAAGCCCGTCACAAAATTTTACCTCCGAGCAAATTCGGACTGATCCAGATCACCCGGCAGAGAAACCGTCCGGAAAAACAGATCGAAACCAAGGAAGAAAATCCTAACAAAGCCGGAGAAATAGTAGCTCCGATTGTCATTGTGGAACGTATGGAAGAAACCCTGAGAACCATCATGCAGAAAGAAAAAGGAAAAATTTTCCTTCATGTGCATCCTTTTGTGGAAGCTTACCTTACCAAAGGAATCAAAAGCATCCAGATGAAATGGTTCGTCAAGTACAAAAAATGGGTTACCGTAGTACCGCGCGACTCCTTTAAATATTTAGAATATAAAGTATATAATGCCAAGAAAGAAGAGCTGATAGGATATTCTAATTAAAACAAATCAAGCCTCCGCATGCGGAGGCTTTTTTATGCCTGATTTCAAAAAACACTTTTTCCAGCTACTTGGATTTCCATCTTTACAGATATTATGGATTTCTGCATAAAAATGGTGTAATTATTGCGTATACCTGTTTTTTCCAGAAGATATATTATTAAATTTGAGGTATGAGTTTCGGAAAAGATTTATTAAGGAAAATTAAAAGCGCTGAACTGCCCGGCGAGAATGCGCACGGAGTATTTTCACCGCCCTACCGTCCGGTATTTACTTATGATGAAGTGATTGCCAAAAACCCGAAATTTGCTGCGGTAAACATTGTTTTGTACCTAAAAAATGATGAATGGCATTTCCCCCTGATCCAGAGGACCGTTAATGTACATGACCGCCACAGCGGACAGATTTCGCTTCCCGGTGGAAAACGGGAAGAGATGGACCGGGATTTTGCCCATACCGCCATCCGGGAGACTTCTGAAGAGATCGGGATTGAGGAGCATTATGTACGGATTATCCGGGAAATGTCGCCGATCTACATCCCGCCCAGCAATTTTTATGTTTATCCATATATATCGTATTCCAAGAGAAATCCTGTTTTTATCCTGCAGGAGTCTGAAGCCCAGGAAGTCATAGAATTTCCGGTGACTTCGTTCCTGAGCATGCCGGATACCCCCGAAATAATGCCGTTGCCCGGTGCAGGCGGACATGAGGTTCCGGTGATTAATTTCAACGGATACATTATCTGGGGAGCTACAGCGATGATCCTGAGCGAATTCAGCCAGTTGCTGAAAAAAATGTAACTTTGTATGATTGTGTTTAATTGAAAGATGGCGAAGAAAAATATTTTTACCGATGCATTCGGAACCCCTTATTTTTTAAAGAGGCTGATTATTTTTATTCTGGGATTTGTTTCCTATCGTAGATTTAACGGCTTCAACAAGCTGAAAATAACCGGCACCGAGCATCTGGTAGACCTTCCGGACTCCAATGTCCTGTTTGTCTCCAACCATCAGACCTATTTTGCAGATGTTGCCGCCATGTACCATGCTTTCTGCGCCGTCAACAACGGATACCTGAATACGATCAAAAACCCGATCTACCTCCTCAACCCTAAAATTGATTTTTATTACGTAGCCGCCGAGGAAACCATGAATAAGGGGATTCTCCCCAAAATATTCAAGATTGCAGGTGCCGTAACCGTAAAAAGGACCTGGAGGGCTGAAGGCAAGAATGTCAACAGAATGGTGGACATGAGCGAAGTGGACAACATTATGAAAGCCCTCGATAACGGATGGGTTGCCACTTTCCCGCAGGGAACCACCTCAGCTTTTGCCCAGGGAAGGCGCGGAACGGCCAAGCTGGTAAAAAACCAGAGGCCCATTGTGATCCCGATTAAAATAAACGGCTTCCGAAGAGCGTTTGATAAAAAAGGACTGAGGGTAAAAGTAACCGGGGTAAAACCGACCATGGAGTTCAAGCGCCCGCTGGAGATCGATTATGACAAAGAAAACGCCCATGAAATCCTTCTGAAAATCATGACGGCTATTGAACAGACAGAAGATTTCAACGTATTGCACCACTATGATGAAGAACTTAAAGCTAAAAAATCAGAACAAAAGGATTCAGACCAATAAAGGAGATTACTTATGAAAAGAATTACAGGAATCTTATTTGCCGCTATCACACTGGCGTCCTGCAACAGCCAGAAGGTATATTCAGATTTCGACATCAGCTTTTCCCGAAGCGGAGGATTTGCGCCGGTATATGAAAACCTTCTCATCAAAGGCAACGATGCACACTACTCTTTTGAAGGACAGGGAAAAAAATACAAACAGGACTTTAAGGTTTCCAATGATGACCTGAAAAAACTGAACAACACGCTTTCCCAGAATAATTTCAGGAGAATACAGGAAGACCATAAGAAAATGTATGATAACATCACGACTACGGTGAATGTAAAAAAAGGTCCTAATGAAGGCAGTAAAACAGATGCCAGTATGGTGATGCCGAATTATAAGACCAACTGGAACAACATCATGAATGTCTTCCAGGAAATGATCAATAACAACGTAAAAAAACAGTAATTTCATTGAGAACCCATTTTATTGCCATTGGCGGAAGTGCCATGCATAACCTTGCCATTGCGTTAAAAGATAAAGGATATTACGTCACCGGTTCAGATGACACTATTTTTGAACCTTCCAGGTCCAGGCTTCAGCATAAAGGAATCCTTCCCGAAGAAATGGGCTGGTTCCCGGAAAAAATCACGCCCGATATCGATGCGGTGATCCTGGGCATGCATGCCCATCAGGATAATCCCGAACTTGCAAGAGCCAAAGAACTGGGACTTACCATCTATTCCTATCCCGAATTCCTTTACGAACAGTCAAAAAACAAAACCAGGGTTGTCATTGCAGGTTCCCACGGGAAAACCACCATTACTTCCATGATCCTGCACGTCCTGAACTTTCATCAGAAAGAGGTGGATTTTATGGTCGGTGCCCAGTTGGAAGGATTTGACTGTATGGTCAAGCTTACGGAAGATAATGATTTTATGGTGCTTGAAGGCGATGAATACCTCTCCTCGCCCATCGACCTCCGCTCAAAATTCCTGCTTTACCAACCCAATATAGCCTTAATGAGCGGCATTGCATGGGACCATATCAATGTTTTCACCACTTTTGATGACTATATTGAACAGTTCCAGAAATTCGTGGCTACAATTACGCCAGGTGGCGTACTGGTCTATAATGAGGAAGATCCTGAAGTGGTTAAAGTTGTGGACCAGGCAGAAAATTATTTCCGCAAAATCCCATATCATACGCCGGAATATGAAATCAGTAATGGAAAAGTATACCTGAAAACTGAGATCGGGGATATTCCTTTGTCTGTTTTCGGAGCGCATAACCTGCTGAATATGGAAGGTGCAAGGCATATCTGCCGCCAGCTGGGTGTGATGGATGAAGATTTCTATGAAGCCATTATGAGTTTTAAGGGAGCTTCAAAACGCCTGGAAAAAGTGGAAAGAACCGATAACGGAATCCTCTATAAAGATTTTGCCCATGCACCGAGCAAGGTAAAAGCCACCGTAAAGGCATTTAAGGAACAGTTTAAGAAAGAAAAAACCTACGGATTCCTGGAACTGCATACGTATTCCAGCCTGAATGCGGTTTTCCTGGAGCAGTATGACCATGCGATGGATGGCCTGGATGAAGCTGTGGTTTTTTATTCTGAAGATGCCCTGAAGATCAAAAGAATGGAACCCATCTCTCCGGAACTGATCAGGGAAAAATTTAAAAATGAATTTCTGAAAGTATTTACCAACGCAGAAGACCTGCATGCCTACTGGAATACACTGGACAAAACCCAGGGCGTATACCTGATGATGAGCTCGGGGAATTTCGGAGGATTGGACCTTGCAAAGTAGACAGATGTACATTCATATAAAAAATCCTTTCAGTATTACAGCTGAAAGGATTTTTCTTTATGGTAATTGTTTGTATTCTTCAATAAGGTTTTCCAGGATATTTTTAGCAGATTGTGTACTATAATCGTGGATAGACTGTCCCAGCCAGATACTTACAAAATCCGCATCCTGCTGAAGTTTGGCTGCATTCCTTAGTGCACCCGTCAGTTTATTCTGATACGGATAGGGCAGAATACAACCGGAACCTTCCAGTTTCCGAATGTACCTGTTGCTGATTCCTCTGGCGTATCGTCCCGAAAAACTTTTGGTAAGTACAATATCATTTTCATGTACTGTTTTCAATCTTTCTTTTTCAAATGGCAGCAGCGCACTTTCCTGAGCAGCCAGCAGCATGCTTCCTATCTGAAAACCTTCGGCTCCCAAAGCCCGGGCTGCCTGCATCGTCTGTGCATTGTAAATACCACCGGAATAAATCAGCGGTACCTGAACATGGTCAGCAATCTGTGGCAGTAATGACATCCCGCCAATCTGTGGAATATTTTCCGCATTAAAGGTTCCCCGGTGGCCTCCTGCTTCAATACCCTGCACTACGATAAGATCGATCCCTGCTTTTTCCAGTAACAGGGCTTCCCCCACACTGGTTGAGGTTCCGATTAGAAATATGTTCTTTTCCTTTAACCTAATGATGCTTTCCTCATCCGGAATCCCGAACGTAAAGCTGAGAATATCACACTCCTCATCAATAATGGCATCTACCTGTTCATGATAGGTATTAACAGTAAGACCTTCAAGGGCGGGCAGGTTCACATTCAAATCGTTTTCAGCGGCAAAAGTTTCGACGAATGCTTTAGCATGAGCATACTTTTCCTGCAATTCTGCTGTTATTTCAGGGATCTCGTGCACGAAAATATTAACGGCAAATGGTTTTTCCGTAAGGCTTCGGGTTTTGCGGATCAAAGGAATGCATTGCTCCGCCGGCAGATCTCCAAGGGCCAGAGAGCCCAAACATCCGGCATCAGCAGATGCTGCGACCATTTCCGGGGTACTTACCCCGAACATCGGCGCCTGAATGACAGGATACGGTATATTCAGTTTTTTACTGATGGTTTCCGGGAAAATCATGACCTTGTTTTTTAGTGTAATATATAAAAGATTGTCAAAAGTCTATCGTAAGATCATCAGATCAGATATCCGCCACCGCATTCAGCATTTTCTTTTCCCACTCAGCATCTTTCGGATCAAAGAACAGCCTTTTACCGGTATCCAGGGAACGTACGGTATTCATTTCATCTTCGCTGAGTTCAAAATCAAAAACATTGAAGTTTTCTTCGATCCTGGACGGCGTTACAGATTTCGGGATGACACAGAACCCTTCCTGGAGGTGCCACCTGAGGATGACCTGAGCAACTGTTTTATGATGTTTTTCACCGATCGATTTCAGGGAACTGTTGTTAAGAAGTTCTGAATTCCCGTTGCCTAAAGGACTCCACGGCTGAGTAATGATGTTATTCTCCCTGTTGTACACCTGAAGTTCTTTCTGCTGGAAAACGGGGTGAAGTTCGATCTGGTTAATCACCGGACTTACGGTAGCCGTCGATTTCAGCTCTTCAAGCTTCTCAACGGTAAAATTACAGACTCCGATGGCCTTTATTTTTCCTTCTCCGTACAGTTCCTCCATGGCTTTCCATGCGCCTTTAAAATCTGCATACGGCCAGTGGATAAGGTACATATCCAGATAATCCAGCTGTAAGCGGTCCAGTGTTCTCCGGAATGCACTTTTTGCCTTCTCGTAAGAAGTGTCCTGAACCCAGAGTTTTGAGGTAATAAACAGCTGTTCCCGGTCTGTTCCGCTGTTTCTAACGGCATTCCCCACAGCAGTTTCATTCTGATAGATTGCAGCAGTATCAATCATCCTGTAACCGGTTTCAATAGCTTTCAATACTGCATTTTCACATTCCTTCAGGTCTTCCATCTGCCAGACCCCGAAGCCGAGTGCGGGAATATCCACTCCGTTATTCAATGTAATTACAGGCTGCCCTGCATAAGTTTTCTTCTTCATACTATTTTGTTTAATTGTATCCTAACAAATTTCCGACAAAAAATTTACATGTCGGTTACCATTTTCACTGATTCCTGTTATTTCGGATGGGTTTTTACCTGGCATATTTTTACAGTCGGCTGATGATGCTTATTTTTACATAAAAAAACAATCCGTATGGACCATCACATCCAGTTAGCTTCTCCGGATGATTATCTCAGAATCATGGAAATATGGGAATCTGCAGTAAAGGCTACCCATGATTTTCTTACCAAAGAAGATTTTGAATATTTTAAAACAGCTATTCCGGAACATTACCTTCCTCAACTGGAAGTTTACCTTATCTTCAGCCAGCAACTGGCAGTAGGTTTTGCCTCTGCGTCAGGCGGGAATCTGGAAATGCTTTTCATTGATGATGCCGTACGCGGGAAAGGGTACGGCAAAGCACTGTATTCCTTTATGAAAGACAAAACCGGGCTCACCCGTGTAGACGTGAATGAACAGAACCTGCAGGCTATAGGTTTTTATGAAAAACTCGGATTCCGAAAAACGGGAAGGTCGGAAAAAGACAGTTCCGACAGGAACTATCCGATCATCCATATGAGCCTGCCGTGATCAGTTCATCACTTCCCTGAACAGCTTTTTGATATGCGCAATTTCATCAGGGTAGCTGTTCTTTTTCCGGCATCCGAAATACAAAGTGTTTTCCAGCTTTTTATCCCCTTCCCATACGAGCTTTATTTCCCCGTTTTCAATCTCACTTTTACAAAGGAAATCCGGCACCACTGATAATCCGGCACCGCTTTTCAGGCAGCGGATAATGGAATTGAGATTAGGGACAATATAATTGGGGCGGAAATCCGGCTTATGCCCGAAATTGAGGATCCAGAACTGAAAAAGATGTTCCATATCTCCGGTTGTCCCGTACCATTTCTGTTCTTTCAGCCATTCTTCAGCATATTCAATACCTTTTGACTGCAGGACCTCATGAAAACCTTCTGCATCAGTATCCTTACCGCCTACCAGGATCATCTGTTCCGAAGAGAAAGCCTCGTGCTCAATATTGGAGGAAACCCCTCTTTTAGGCGTGATGATCAGATCCAGAATGCCTTTATCCAGCTGGTCCAGCATTTCCGGATATTCCCCGAAGCGTATAATCAGGTTAAAGGGCAGGCTGGAAACGTACTGTTCCAGCGTGGTCTGGAAGGTTTCAAAACACATCCCCACACTGATGGTCGGTGTATGCTTTTCCGTAGACTTCTGGAAGTTCTTTTCCACTTCCTCGAGTTTGGACAGAGGTTCGGCCACAGCATTAAAAAGGACCTTCCCTTTTTCGGTAGGAACCATCTTCCTGCCTGTCCGGTCAAAAAGTTTATATCCCACATAAGCTTCCAGCGAACTCAGGTGAAGGCTTACACCGGGTTGCGAAATAAACAGGAGATCTGCTGCCCCGGTCATCGTTCCCGTTTTATAAACCGCTTTGAATGTCCTATACCATTCCAGATTAACCATTTTTTAAATATTATAATTATAATACAAAGGTATAAATTATATTATTTTTATAATACAATTACAGGGTTTAACTTTGCATCGTATTAAAACAACAACAATGAAAAAAGTATTGATTATCAATGGCGCACAGCGCTTTGGGCACTCAGGAGGCCTTTATAACACAACCATCACAGAGAATACGGTACAAGTACTGAAAGACTTCGGCAATGTTGACCTAAAAGTGACCCACGTGGATGAAGGATATGATCACGATGAAGAAGTGCAAAAATTTGTCTGGGCAGATTATATCATTTACCATACCCCGATCTGGTGGTTCCAGCTTCCTAACGGACTCAAAAAATATATCGATGAAGTATTTACAGCAGGACATGCTAAGGGAATATACCTGAATGACGGAAGGTCTTCTGCCCAACCCGATATTAATTACGGTACCGGCGGAATGCTGGGCGGCAGAAAATACCTGGTGACCACCAGCTGGAATGCCCCTTCAACAGCCTTTACGCTGCCGGGAGAATTTTTTAATGAAACGAATGTAGATGATGGTCCATTGTTCGGGTTCCACAGGATGAATGCATTTGTTTCCATGGAAAAACTGGAAAGTTTCCACTTTTATGATGTTGAGAAAAATGCTGCTGTCGAACGGGATATGCAACGCTACAGGGAACATTTGAGATCGGTCTTTGAAAAAGAGTTCAGCGGTGTTTCAGTTCCGCTTACCCAGGTGCGGGAAAAGAATGAATGCCTGTAAGAGAACGGTATTTCTGAAGTTTCCGGATCTCATTGTACAGATTCAGGCATAGGGATCTAAAAAAGGAGTATTAATTTCACCGGTACCGTTGTAAAACGGTTACGTGATTTTAATACTCTTATTGATACTGATATACTAGTTAATTGTCCGATGGAACAATCATAGCTGAGGATTATCCTATATACTCTTAGGAAGGGTAAACCAGAAGCGGCTGCCTTTCCCTAAAGTACTTTCAACCCCGATATTCCCCTGGTGAAGCTCAATAATCTCTTTGCATACATACAATCCGATGCCAAATCCTGCGATCTGTTTTGTATCGGCATTCTGGACACGGTAAAACCGGTCAAATATTCTTAGAGCATCATGATCTGCAATTCCCGGGCCCTGATCTATGATTTCAAATTTCACTTCGTTACGGTCAGAAGAAATCCGTACCTGGATGGGCGTTCCGGATGGGGCATATTTAATGGCATTTTCAATAAGATTGGTAATGACCAGCTGTATTTTGTTTTTATCGGCGGGCAGAACGGTTTCTACGTCTGTAATCAGTTCAAAACCATGATTATTGATGTTCAGGGTGTAATGGTCTGCAATCATTTCGGACACAAAGTTTTTAAAATCGAACGGCATTTTGTTCAGGGTCAGAAGGCCGTTGTCCAGCTTTGAAAAGTTTAAAAAGCCGTCTACAAGGTTTTCCATTCTTCTCACCTGGCTTTCGCTTCTCCGGATCAGATGGCTGATGTTGCTGTCTTCACAGTCTTTCAGTTTCCTTTGCAGAAGCTGGGTAAATGCTTTGATGGAAGTAAGGGGCGATTTAAGTTCATGACTGGCCAGATTGATAAAGTCTCCTTTCTTGCGCTCGATTTTTTTCCATTCCGTAATATCGGATACCGTACCGCAAAAGGTATTTCCTTTCTCTGTTTCCTTATTTAATACTTTTCCTACAACCTTAATCCAACGTATTTTATGATCTGCCCTGTTGACGATGCGGAATTCTTCATCAAACATACGATCTGAAGAAATGGATTCTGCCAATGCCTTCTGTATACGGCCCCTGTCTTCTTGCAGCATACTCCATAATCCGTTAATGGTCAGGCATTCATTTTCATCCAGCCCGAAAATTTCATTGCAATAGGCGCTGGTTTCAAGATCGCCGGTACTGATATTGAGCATAAAAGTTCCCAGACTGGCAGCTTCCACAGCAAGCCGGAGATGCTGTTCATTCTGAATGATCCGTGCATTGGCATCATTCATCTGATCGATCGCCCTTTTGGTAAGGCGCTTATGATTCGGGGCTGCATCATTATACTGCAGATGAACCGGATGGGAATTACCACCTTCATTTTCTTCAGACAGCGCTGCAAGTTGCCTGCGGAGTTCAAGCTTTTCCATAACCGTTCTGGAAAGTATTCTCAGGCTTTTCATCTGGCTTTCATCCAGTTGCCTTTCGCAGTGATCAATGACACATAAAGTACCCAGAGCATTTCCGTGGCTGTCTATGAGCGGCATCCCCGCATAAAATACGATATTGGTTTTTCCTGTGACCAGAATATTGTCTTTGAAGCGGACGTCAGCACGAGCATTTTCCACTACCATCATATTTTCAGGCTGAAGGATAGCATGGGCACAGAAAGAATGAGCCCTGTCCGTTTCCCTGACTTCCAGGCCTTTATTTGACTTAAACCACTGGCGGTTCTCGTCCACAAGGCTGATCAATGCCACAGGCGTCTGGCAAATCACTGATGCCAGTTCGGTGAGATCATCAAAATCATTTTCATAAGGTGTATCTAAAATACCGTAGGATTGAAGAGCCTGAATCCGCTGCAACTCATCAGATGGCATTAGGTTTCTGTCCATTTCGTGTTTTTGTATTTATTTAGCTAACCTCCTAGTACAATAACCATGCTACATATAAAAACAACCCCAATAAAAGAAGGCATGCAGGAAAAGAAACCCTCTGAAACAACAGCACATAGCTCCAAGAATAACATTCATTCAAAATCACAAAAAATAGATTTATTTTAACACCATATACCTATTGCTAATAAAAACCTTTATACGGCATATTTGTTGTAAAAATCAATATCAGCACTAAAAAGGTATAAGCGGCTAATTGATTTATTCTGTAATCCGAAAATCAAACGCCTCTTGTACTATAATAAATACGCAATGAATTATAGCCCTTTATTATCCTAACCTAAAACTTAATTCATGAAAAGCCTCATTACAATTTTATTTGCATTATTCTTTACATCACCCGGCTTCAGTGCCCAGGAAAAAGAAAGGTGCCGCTATACGAAAACACCGACAGGATACTTGATGGTGCTAAGGCAGGATGATGATGTCATCAGCCAAATTGAGCAACTGGCCAGGAATGAGCATATTCCTTCCGCCAGTTTCAGTGGAATCGGTTTTGCCAGGGAGGTAGAATTCGGGTTCTATGACTTCAAAGCTAAAAAATTCAATCCGAAAACATTTAAGAAAGTAGAAATGGGAAGCCTTACCGGTTCCATTGCCTGGAATGATAAAGGGCCATCCGTCCATATTCACGGTGTAGCAACAGATGAACAGTTCAATGCCTACGGCGGGCATATCCTTTCGCTTCATGTCGGAACGGGATCTATGGAAATTTATGTTCAGGTCAACGACCAGAAGCTTGAACGCAAAATTGAGCAGCCCCTGAATGCCAATGTCCTTCAGCTGAACTGCAATCCATAAATAATTATAAACATAAAGAGCTTCATCAGGAAGCTCTTTATTATAGATATTAATCTTTAGGCACCCGGAGATGCGTACTCACCGCAATCCTGTTCCACGCATTGATGGTAATAACAGCCATGATGATTTCTGCAACCTGCTTTTCACTGAAAAGTTCTTTAGCCCTGGCATAGGTATTTTCCGTTAATCCCTGCCGGCTGATCAGGGTAATTTCCTCGGTCATGGCCAGAAGTACCTGTTCTTCCTGAGTATAGAATTCAGAAGCTTCTCTCCATGCATTCAGAAGATAAATACGCTGTGGTGTTTCGCCATATTGTACTGCATCTCTGGTATGCATGTCCAGGCAAAATGCACATCCGTTGATCTGGGAAGCCCTTATTTTAATCAGTTCTTTCTGGATGTGGTTCAGTGATGTGGTCTGCAGGTATTTCTCCAAACCGCTCATGGCTTTGTAGGCGCTGCTGTCTGTAGCAGCCAGGTTAATTCTTGTACTCATTATTAATATTTTAGGTTAACATGAGGTCAAAGTTCAGGTTTAGCGGATGAAAAATACTTAAACTGGTTTAAGAACGTAATTTTGCCCTGATCTCACTCAGGTATTCCGGTGTGAAACCTAAATACGAAGCAATGAGGTATTGGGGAACCCGTTGGATAAACCATGGATATAAAGTACTGAAATGAATATACAGTTCCTCCCTTGAATATTCGTACAGGTAACGGATCCGGCTTTCCGCAGCGGCACAGGCGCGCTGATAGACCATCCTGAAATAATGTTCCATGGCGGGGTGCCGTTCAATCAGAAGTTTCTGCTGCTCATGATCCAGCACCAATATCACAGAAGACTCCACAGCCTGAATACAGAAATCAGTTTTCTGCTGGTGTTCATAGGCAAAAGTGTCTCCCATCCACCAGTGTTCTATCGCGAATTCCGTAGTGTATTCCACTCCTTTGCCATTGACAAAAAATTTCCTGATGCATCCTTTTTCCACAAAATATATGGACCTGCAGATTTCTCCCTGCTTCATAATATCCTGTTTCTTTCCGGCTTCCAGAACCCTGAAAAAAGAAAATATAGAGCTGTAGTCTTCTTCTGTGACGCTGATGAACTTTTGCAGATGCTGTTGTAAAGTTTCCATTGTAAATAATAGCCAAACTTAAGTTTATTTTTTTAGCTTTACAATTCAAACGTCATATCATGGAAATTGTCGCCAAAATACTTACTGCACTGGTTGCCATTGAACACCTCTATATCCTCTGGATGGAAATGTTTGCCTGGGAAACCAAAGGAAAGGAAGTCTTTAAAGCAGCGTTACCTCCTGAACTGTTTAAACCTACCAAGGGATTAGCGGCCAACCAGGGATTATACAACGGGTTTCTGGCTGCCGGACTGATCTGGTCTTTCCTGATCAAAGACCCTGAATGGCAGACCAATGTCGCCTTATTTTTCCTGGGATGTGTTGCTGTAGCAGGGATCTACGGGGCTATTTCCTCCACCAGGAAGATCTTTTTTGTTCAGGCATTGCCGGCAATCCTGGCCGTGATTGCTGTACTGCTCAAATAACGGTAATTTTTATCATCAGGGGTTAATGCCTCGGTAAGGTTCAGCAGAAATGTCCTTTAATTTCTGACTCAGTCCAATAGCACTCAAAAACCCTTCATGATAATCGAGCAGATTCAGATCTTTATCCAGGAATACCCACAACGGATACACCGGATGACTTTTATTTCCTGACAGAACTAAGGCCAGTTCATGAATACCGGATTTTCCGTTGGCAATATAACGGAATTCCTTCCCTTGGAAACGGATGGTTTCTTTTGTTTTTTCCGCTTCAAAAGCGATGAAATAAAAATTCTTGCCAAGTGCTTTTACCAGGCTACCATCCTTGTTCAGCTCAAAGAGTTCCATTTTACAGACCGTACACCAGTCGGTATACAGATGGATGATGACCGGCTTTGGCTGTTCCTTCCGCAACCTTTCCAAATCTGAAAAAGCAGTGGCCTGTATCTGTGAAAAAACACAGTACGGAACCATGAGTAAAACGATCAGGGCAGTTTTCATTTCAAGGTATATTTAATTCCCAGGAACCCACGGATTCCCTGCATCGGCGCGTATCCGTAAGCGGTATCGAAGGTATATCCCTTAGGATTGTTCACCGGGTCGTCCGCATACCGGTCAAACGGATCAAACGGCCTCATCAGCGGATCTTTCGGGGTAAAATTCAGCAGGTTTTTGATTCCGCAGTACACTTCGAATCCTGAATCAAAACTTCTGGACACCTGGATATTGGCCAATGTATACCAGGGTGAATATTCCGGCCGGTAATCATCAGGCAGTACAGGAAGGCGCATCGGCCCGTAGACCTGTCCGGTAAAATCTACCGTCAGGGCATTAGGAAACCTATAAGTAAAAGCATAAGTTCCGCTCCATTTCGGAGCATGCAATTGCCGTACTTTGTTGATTTCGTGGTCAAATTTCTGATATACATCCAGAAAAGTTATTCCAATGTTGAAACTTAACGGAAAATTAAAGCTGTATTCCGCATTGACCGAAGCTCCCCGGGAAATTCCATATCCGTTCAGGTTATCATAGATAATCTTATCCGGTTCCGAGTCGAAATCCCCAACAATCTTGTTGCTGAAATAGGTATAAAAAACTGAGGCATCGAGGCTGACCATCCGGTTTCCGGCAGGAATTTTCCAGATATAGTTGATATTTCCGTTCACAGAACGCTCCGGCTTCAGGTCTGAGCGTACCACCACCTCCCTTGAACCGGTAAGCGCTGCATGGTCCTCAGTAAATAGGTTCACTACCCTGAAACCTGTACCGAAATTAAACCGCAGGGCATGATAAGGATTCGGAGAAAATTTCCAGGCCAGCCTCGGAGAATGTACGGAATGATGGATCCGGTCATAATCGTACCGGTAGCCCAACAATAAAGTATGTTGATCATTGATTTCCCACTGATCCTGAGCAAAAGCCCCTAATATGGGTGAGTTCATCGGTTCATTGACCAGCCCGTCTGCCGAAAGGGTCCCCGGAGTATTATCATCATAAAAAGTCTTTTTGAAAGTCAGTCCCGCAATAAGATCATGCTTTCTGAAAGACCTGTTCCAGTAAGTCTGCACGAAAGCTACTTTCTGGGTGGCCTCATAAGGATTGGAACCGTAAAATGAATTCTGGGTATGGTAATTATAAGAAAACTGTGTGATTACCTGTTCTTTTACCGGCCACTGATAGAGCCCGAAAGCTTCCACCCTGTTGGTATAGATACTCTCTCCGTACACCTCACTGCTGCCGCGGTACCGTCTGTTCCACTGCATTTCCCCGCCATAACGGTCTTCGTAAAGGTACCTCAGCGCAATGCTGGCCATCCGGTTCTCCTTTCTGCGGAAATTCCATTTGTTGAATACGGAAATCCTGTTCTGCAATGCAGCATCAGTGAAATTGTCTTTATTGTCATCGATTTTCCGGCTAAAATTAAAATAATTGACGCTCAATAAAGAAGCTGCTGTTTTGCCCATGCTGAATTTGGTGGAAACATCAATACTATTTTCGCTCCAGGTACTGGTCATCAGGTCGGTACTGAATTTTGGTGCGGTCAGAGCATTTTTGGTAATAATGTTGATGACTCCGCCCATGGCCTCGGAGCCATAGAGTGAAGAGGCTGGGCCTTTAACCACTTCAATCCGGTCGATCAGGCTGTTCGGAATTCCGCTCAGTCCATATACGGTAGACAGCGAACTTACAATGGGCATCCCGTCAATCAAAATCATTGTATATGGCCCCTCCAGCCCGTTGATATGGATATCGCCGGTATTGCAGACCGAACAGTTCAGCTGCGGCTTGATCCCGTTCACCATGGCAATTGCCTCAAAAATATTCTGTGTGGGGTTTTTCCGGAAAAACTTCTGGCTGTATATTTCTACCGGAACCGGGCTTTTGGACCTGCTTACCGCCTTTATTGTACCCGTAATCACCACATCATCAATCTGCCGGGTTTTTATTGCATTTCCGGAAGCGGCAGAATCCTTTTTTTGAGCATACACTGAAACAATGCTGTCATGGTCCTGAGAAAAGCAATACGATGAAATCAACACCGTAAAAAATAATATTCTAAACATAAAATATAATTTGTTAGACAAAACTAACAATTATTTTTATATTGGCAAAACTTCAGGTCAGATGATGCTTACCTCAATTCATAAAAAATGATTACTTTTGGTACATTCCATATACCAATACAATGAGATATCATCAGTCGGGAAATATCCCTCAGAAAAGGCATACGATTTTTAAATCTCCTGAAGACAAATTCTACTATGAGCAGCTTTTCGGCACCGAGGGCTTCCATGGAATTTCTTCTTTGCTGTATCACATCCACCGTCCTACCCAGATCAAATCGATCAGTAAACCGAAGGATGTAACACCGAAAATTGCCATCGACAAGAACGTAACACCAAGGATGTTCAAAGGGATGAATGTAAGTCCTGAAGATGATGTCCTGGACAGCCGTAAGTTTCTGATGGTGAACAATGACCTGAAAATGGGATTGTCCAAACCGAGGAAATCCATGGATTATTTCTATAAAAATGCGGAATGCGATGAACTTCTGTTTGTACACAACGGAAACGGGATCCTGAAAACATTCGTCGGCAACCTTGAATTTTCTACAGGCGATTACCTGATCATTCCAAGGGGGACCATTTACCAGGTTGAGCTGCATTCCGATGATACCGTCTTCTTCATTCTGGAAAGCCATTCCCCGATTTATACTCCGAAAAGGTACAGAAATGAATTCGGCCAGCTCTTGGAACATTCCCCGTTTTGTGAAAGGGACATCGTTGCTCCTGTATTCGTAGAACCTAAAGATGAAAAGGGGGAATTCCTGATCAGAGTAAAGAAAGAAAACCAGATTACGGATTTTATCTACGCTACGCATCCTTTTGATGTGGTAGGCTGGGACGGTTATTTCTATCCTTATAAATTCAACATCAAAAATTTTGAGCCTATTACCGGAAGGATCCATCAGCCACCTCCGGTACACCAGAATTTTGAAGGCCATAATTTCGTGGTATGTTCATTCTGTGCCAGGATGTATGACTATCATCCACAATCGATACCGGCTCCTTACAACCACTCCAATATCGACTCCGACGAAGTGCTGTTCTATACTGAAGGTGATTTTATGAGCCGGAACCACATCGACCTGATGGACTTTACGCTCCACCCAGGCGGAATTGTGCACGGCCCGCATCCGGGAGCCATGGAACGCAGCATCGGAAAAAAATTCACGGAAGAGTACGCCGTGATGGTTGATCCGTTCCGTCCGCTGAAAATTACGGAAGAAGCCCTGAAAGTAGAAGACCCTTCTTACAAGACTTCCTGGCTGGATGAGGAAGACCCTACCCTGAAAGACCGTTTACAGGAGTAATAACAGAAATCCATCGAATCCTAAAGCTTTTTAAAAAAGATAAATAGTAAACGATCAGCTGCCGCACAGCTGATCGTTTTGTATTGGCTGACTATCCTTAAACATGATAAAAATCTTGGCTTATTTATACTAATTACAAAGTATATAAACTATCTTTAAAAGAATAAAAAAACATCTTTCATTCCTATAAAGTTTTACTATGGATCAATATATCAGCGCAGAAGAAGCCATTTATACCGTAAAAAGCGGCAACCGTGTTTTCTTTCACGGAAGTGCCTGTACACCTAATTATTTAATTGACGAACTGGCCCGGCAATCCCACCGCCTTGACAATGTGGAGATGGTTTCCATCACCCAGCAGGGGAATGTGGAAATTGCCAAACCCGAATACGCCGGGAAGTTTTTCGTCAATTCCTTATTTGTGTCTTCACCGGTACGGGATGCCGTTAATTCAGACCGGGGCGATTTTGTCCCTGTGTTCCTAAGTGAAATCCCTATTTTATTCAGAAAAAATATTCTTCCGCTGGATGTGGCATTGGTCACCGTTTCCCCACCGGACAGACACGGATTCTGTACCCTGGGAACGTCTGTGGATGTGGCCAGGGCCGCAGTAGATACGGCCAAGATTATTGTAGCCATTGTGAATCCCCTGATGCCGAGAACCCATGGTGACGGTATGATCCATATCAGCAGGATCAGTAAACTGGTATGGCATGAAGAGGAACTTCCTACCGTAGACTATGGGTCCAAGGTTGGTCCGGAAGAAATGGAAGTCGGTAAGAATGTAGCGGCACTTATTGATGACCGCTCAACCCTTCAGATGGGAATCGGGACTATTCCGGATGCCGTCCTGAAATGCCTGCATAACCATAAAGACCTGGGGGTCCATACTGAAATGCTGAGCGACGGGGTGATCGACCTGATCCAAAATGATGTCATCAATAACAAATACAAAGGTTATAACGATAATAAAACCATTACAAGCTTCTGCTTCGGCACCAGAAGGCTGTACGACTATGTAGATGACAATACCGTTTTCGCATTCAAAGATGTAAGCGATGTCAATTTCCCGATCAATATCATGAGGAATAAAAAAATGGTGGCCATCAATTCTGCCATTGAAATTGACCTGACCGGACAGGTATGCGCAGATTCTATCGGAACCATGCAGTACAGCGGGATCGGCGGCCAGATGGACTTCATGCGTGGCGCGGCGCTGAGCGAAGACGGAAAACCGATTATCGCCATTACTTCCAGGACGAAAAGAGGCGTTTCCAGAATTGTCCCGTACTTAAAACAGGGAGCCGGAGTCGTGACGACCAGAGGACACATCCATTGGGTCGTTACGGAATACGGAACGGCATATCTGTATGGAAAGAACCTGAAGCAGAGAGCCCAGGAACTGATCAGCATCGCGCATCCTGATGACCGCGAAATGCTGGAAAAGGCAGCTTATGAAAGGTTTAAGCATTAGATGATCCGGTACAATGCATATGATCTGATAGGTATTAAAATTACATAGCATCCTGGCTTTCGCAGGACTTAAAATTCCGGTTTATGAAAAAGCTGACTCTTCTTTCAGGGCCGGAGCCCTGAAAAGCACTTGGTTGAGTATGAATTATGGTGATCTATTTTACATTTCAATTCCTACATCAACCTTCCGTTATACTTACCTAACGTTTGTTTGTTTATATTTTTCGTATTAGTCAGAAATTCGTAATTTGCATTCCAATAAATAAAAGTAAAATAGAAATATGTCAACACTTACATTTGCCGAAAAAATTGCTCAGGCCGAGAATTTTCTGCCGATCAATGGTACAGATTACATTGAGTTTTATGTAGGAAATGCCAAGCAGGCTGCCCATTATTACAAAACCGCTTTCGGTTTTCAGTCAGTGGCATATGCCGGTCCTGAAACAGGCGTAAGAGACCGTGCATCGTATGTTCTCCAGCAAGGCAAAATCAGGCTTGTTTTAACCACCGGACTGAAATCCGATTCTGTGATCAGCGAGCATGTGAAAAAACACGGTGACGGGGTGAAAATCCTGGCCCTTTGGGTAGATGATGCGTATCAGGCTTTCGAGGAGACCACAAAAAGAGGCGGAAAACCATATCTTGAGCCGGTTACCCTGACCGATGAAAACGGCGAAGTAAGAATGTCCGGGATTTATACGTACGGAGAGACAGTGCATATGTTTGTGGAGAGAAAGAATTACTCAGGCGCTTTTATGCCGGGCTATGAACCATGGGTAAGTGACTACAATCCTGAAGAAGCCGGTTTATTGTACGTAGACCACTGCGTAGGAAATGTTGACTGGGATAGAATGATTCCTACCGTAGAATGGTACGAAAAAGTAATGGGATTTGTAAACATCCTGTCTTTTGATGATAAACAGATCAATACAGAATATTCTGCCCTGATGTCTAAAGTAATGTCCAACGGAAACGGCTTTGCCAAATTCCCGATCAATGAGCCGGCAGAAGGCAAAAAGAAATCGCAGGTGGAAGAATACCTTGATTTTTATGAGGGTGAAGGCGTTCAGCACATTGCCGTAGCAACCAGAGATATTATCCATACAGTAACCGAACTGAAGAAACGCGGTGTTGAATTTCTTTCTGCCCCGCCGGAAGCATATTACGAGATGGTTCCGGAGCGTGTAGGCCATATTGACGAAGATATCAAGAAACTTCAGGATCTTGGCATCCTTATTGACCATGATGAGGAAGGCTATTTACTTCAGATCTTTACGAAGCCTGTGGAAGACCGACCTACCCTTTTCTTTGAGATCATTGAAAGGCATGGTGCACAGAGTTTTGGTGCAGGAAACTTCAAGGCTTTGTTTGAAGCGCTGGAGAGAGAACAGGCCAGAAGAGGGAACCTTTAATTCAATAACAATATACGTTTTGTCAGGATGCAGAATCCTGGCAAAACTTTTTTATAGACACACGATTATGAGAAAAATATGCATCGGAATTATGCTTCTGGGAGCATCTTTAGGCGTAAAAGCCCAATATGGAACCCTGAACCAGATCCTTACCAGGCTTGAAGAAAGAAAAGGGATCAACCAGAATCTTGAGCACGAGAATATCGACAATAAAAAGTTCGTATTCATCAAAGATGCGGAAGATCACACAGAAAGAGACTTTATTGTCATCAAGGGCAATCAGGCGACCTATGTGGAAGTATTTGACGATAAATCCACAGGACAAAGCAGCTCCAATGTTTTTACCGGTGATATTGTCAGAAGGAAAAACATCGTTTCGCTTAGGGCAGACCAGCTGGAAAACAAGAAGATCCCGATGCCTGTTACCAAAACCCTCCTGCTGACCAAACAGGATAACATCCTGTACCTCATTGATGTCAATACCAGAGACCGCTGGATTGACGAAGCATCCTATTCGGGCTCAAAAAATAAATAAAAAACGATCCGGTTCGGAATCAAAGCATATCATACAGGCCAGAAGATCCAGGCCCGCCATGATCATGCTGAATGGTGACCATCGGAATGATAACGGATATATATATCCAACTAAATATACACCTTATGAAATCATTTGTAGAGTATTCTTCCCAATCAGATTTTTCCATCCACAACATCCCGTTTGGAGTGGCCGTATTCAATAAAGAATACATCAGCTGCTGTACGAGGATCGGAGACCAGGTGATTGACCTGGCTACCCTGTATGACTTCGGTTATTTTGAAGAGATTGAGGGGCTTGATGACAATGTTTTTGAAGCCTATACCCTGAATGAGTTCATAGAACTTGAAAAACCTGTCACCAATGCGGTGCGCAGCAAAATCCAGGAATTGCTTCAGGAAGGATCCATCCTGTCCAAAGACCAGAAAACCATCGAAGCCGCTTTCTACGAGCTTGATCAGGTAAAAATGATGATGCCCGTGCATGTTCCCAATTACACCGATTTCTACAGCAGCATTGAGCATGCGACAAATGTTGGGAAAATGTTCCGCGATCCTGCCAATGCCCTGCTTCCGAACTGGAAACATCTGCCGGTTGGATACCATGGTAGGGCTTCCTCCATCGTAGTTTCCGGAACGGAAATCATCCGCCCGAAAGGCCAGATGAAACCTGCCGATGCAGACCAACCGGTATTCGGATCGTGTAAGCAGCTGGATTTCGAGCTGGAAATGGCCTTTATCCTCAACAAAAACACGGAAATGGGAGAAAGCATTTCAACACAAAATGCCGAAGATGCCATTTTCGGGATGGTTATTTTCAATGACTGGTCTGCAAGAGATATCCAGTCCTGGGAATATGTTCCTCTGGGACCTTTCCTCGCTAAAAACTTCGGTTCATCCGTATCACCATGGGTAGTAACCCTCGAAGCTTTGGAGCCGTTCAGGACCGCCTCTCCTCAACAGGACCCTGAAGTACTGGATTACCTGAAATTTGAAGGCGATAAAAACTACGACATCAACCTTGAAGTCTATATTCAGCCTGAAAACGGAGACCAGAACCTCATCAGCGAAAGCAATTACAAACACATGTACTGGAACATGACACAGCAACTGGCCCACCACACCGTAAACGGCTGTAATGTGGAAGTAGGCGACATGTATGCCAGCGGAACCATTTCCGGCAGCGATCCCAAGTCATTCGGCTCTATGCTGGAGCTTACCTGGAGAGGCCAGAATCCTATTACCCTGAGCAACGGCGAAGAAAGAAAATTCATCAATGATAACGATACCGTTACAATGAAAGCCTGGGCAGAAAAAGATGGTGTACGTGTAGGTTTCGGTGAAGTAAGCGGTAAAATTTTACCTGCTAAATAAAATATACCACAAAAGTCACAAAAGATTTTAAATACTTAGTTAAAATGAAGAAGAAAATATTTATGCGTAAAAGTTCATATAAGTTTTTTTGAAAATCTTTGATTTTCAATTTAGTAAAATATGTATAGAAAAACTTAATCTTTTGTTGCTTATTATTTCTCAGAAAAAGTAATGTTTAAAAATAGTACTGTGTAATATAATATGCCAATTTTAATTTTGGAATATATTCAAGTTTTAAAAAATAATATTAATTCTTAAATTCAGCCCAACAATTACTAGAATTAGGAATATACATGATTACCCAGTCTTATTTAACCGATTTAACATACAGGATCAATGGAGCCTGTATTGAAGTCCATAAGATTTTAGGGCCGGGTCTCTTAGAAAGTGTATATCAACAGTGCTTAGAAGAAGAATTTCAATTGAGAAGTATAGATTTTAAATCTCAACTTAAAATTCCTGTAATATATAAAGGGAAAGAAATGAACTGTGACTTTTTCTGTGATTTTTTGGTTGAAGATCTTATTATTGTAGAATTAAAATCAGTTTCACAACTGAATGAAATCCATCGTGCGCAGATTTTAAATTATATTAACTTAATGAAAAAACCCAAAGGAATATTGGTGAATTTTAACGTAAAAAATTTATATCACCAAGGACAGGAAACCTTCGTAAGTAAATATTACGATATGCTTTTTTGATCTTAAGAGTATATTTTTATTTTCTTAAAATACTTTTGTGACTTTTGTGGTTCATACAATATGAAAACAATTATTCCATCCGAATTATCCCCCGTACAGCTGCAGACGATTATGCAGACTGCCGTTTCTCCGCGTCCGGTCGCTCTGGCTTCCACAGTGGATAAGAACGGGAACAGCAATTTATCTCCGTTTAGTTTTTTTAATATGTTCAGTACGGTTCCGCCGGTACTGATTTTTTCGCCGTCAAGAAGGGTACGCGACAATACCACCAAACATACGCTGGAAAATGTCCTGGAAGTGCCTGAAGTGGTGATCGGAACCGTGAATTTCCCGATTGTACAGCAGATTTCCCTAGCCTCAACGGAATATGAAACAGGCGTCAATGAATTTATAAAGTCCGGACTGACCATGAAGGAGGCAGATCTGGTACAGCCGAAACTTATTGAGGAGTGCCCAGTGAATTTCGAATGTAAAGTCCTTGAAGTGAAATCCCTCGGAGAGCAGGGAGGTGCCGGTAATTTGGTGATCTGTGAAGTGCAGAAAATTCATATCCGGGAAGAATACCTTAATGAGGAAGGGAATCTGGACCAGAAAAAACTGGATATGGTGGCCCGCCTTGGCGGAAACTGGTATTCCAGGAACAATGAAAACAACCTGTTTGAAGTTCCTAAACCTCTGGTGACCAAAGGAATCGGTTTCGATTTGCTTCCGGATGACATCAAATACAGCAGGGTCTTTTCCGGAAACGATCTGGGCATGCTGGCCAATGTAGAACAGCTTCCGGGAGTAAGCTTCTATGCGGATGAAGACATCCACAGGGAAGCAAAAAACCTGCTTCTGAAAAATAATATTGAAGAAGCCTGGAAACTGCTGACACAGGAAGAATAAAAATACTGCTGAAGCATGAGCACACGTTATTCAGCTTAGCAGTACTTTAAATAAAAAGGAGTGAAAATTTTCACTCCTTTTTTTTAGAAACAGCATTGATAAGTACCGTTGACGAGTTGCATGTGGCCGTATTTCGACGGGCACGAAAGAATAAAGCACCGGTCATTGCTGTTATTGATTGCATTTAAATGACATCCGGTCGGGGCGCAGGAAGATGTTGCCTGTCCCAGAATGCCTTTCTGAGCGGCTCTGTTTAATTTTTGAGCCTGGTGTAATGATTTCATAATGATCTGGATTTTAAGGTTATCATATCGTTCATTAAGATATGCTTTTTCCGGTAATGAATTCATCTATTCTTCAGAATAGTAGTCGGTTTTTTATAAAACTACATCTTTTCCCGGATGAACTCAATACATTTTTCAGTAACGGTATCAAGGTCTTCAGGTAATTCATGGCTTTCCCATGGCTCCTTTGCGCCAAAAGTATGTCCTGCATTTTCAACCAGGAACAATTCCGAGTTAGGATGCAGCAGGTACAGGTGTTCTGCATTTTTCACATCCACGCTTTCATCACGGGTGCCGTGAATGATCAGGAAATGTGCTTTGGCCATTTCGGTAGCCCTTTCTACATCAAAGCGGTGGTAATTCTGCTGGAAATCTTCATAAAACTGGTAATAATGCGGCATCTGCTGATTGGTTCTTCCGTTCAGCACATGGTAAACGCCTTTTTCCTTCCAGCTCTCAAGCTGATGGTTTTTGGGAAACCGTTCTAAGGTATCAACGCTGGCCAGGGTGATCAGTCCGTTGATGCGTTCATCTTCAAATGTTTTGATGATGGAAATACCGCCTCCCCTGCTGTGGCCTATCAAGATGATCTTATGGCGGTCTACTCTTGGATCCGAGGCAAAATAGTCAATCACCACTCCTAAATCTGAAAGCTCCTTGGAATAATTATTCTGCCCGAATGCTTCCAGGTCTGCAAAATTATTGGGATCTTCAACGGTAGTTCCGTTGTGTGAAAAGTTGAACTTGACAAAAAAGAATCCTGCCTCAGCCAGTTTTTGTGCCATCAGGTTCCAGGCACCCCAGTCTTTGTAGCCTTTGTAGCCATGCACGAAAATAACAAGCGGAAGCTGATTTCCAGAGTCGGGATACAGGGCATCGGCAAGGAAATCCCGGGTTTCAGGATTATTCAGGATGATATTCTGTTGTTTAATAATATTCATACCGTATTTTATTTAAAGCGTTTATGAAGATTCAGTGTGGTTACCGGTTCAGGAAACTCCTGATGTGTTCCAGCAAATCCGTTCCGGTAGCGAGCCTAATTTCATCTAAAATATTAAAAATAGAAATATACACAAAGGAAAACCTTATTTTTGCGTTATGTTGGATCTTAGAACGGTAACCGTAATGCGCTATATCGTCCCGCTCAGGGAAGGTGGTTCGCTGCCTGCTCTGGCAGAAGCGGATGACGATTTTAAATATGTACTTAAATTCCGCGGAGCCGGGCATGGGGTGAAAATGCTGATCTCCGAACTCCTGGGCGGAAAAATAACGGAAGCGATGGGCCTGAACATTCCGGAACTGGTTTTTGCCCATCTGGATGTTGACTTCGGAAGGACTGAGGCTGATGAGGAAATCCAGGACCTGCTGAAATTTTCGGAGGGGCTGAACCTTGGGCTGCATTATCTTTCCGGAGCTATTGCCTATGATCCGGGAATTGTTATCGACCCGCTCCTGGCTTCTAAAATCGTATGGCTGGATGCATTTATCACCAATATAGACCGCACCTACAAAAATACCAATCTGCTGATGTGGCACAAGGAACTCTGGGTTATTGATAACGGTGCGTCATTTTACTTCCACCATTCGTGGCAGAATTTTGATGCCTCTGCAAAAACCCCGTTCAAATACGTGAAAGACCATGTGTTGCTGCCTAAAGCTACCCGCCTTGACGAAGCAGACCAGTTTGCCCGTTCTGTACTGAATGACAACCTGTTCCGTGACATCGTTAATATTATTCCTGAAGAATGGCTGCACTGGGACGATGCGGAAGAATCTCCGGAAGAGATCCGTGAGGTGTATTTCCGGTTCATGAAAACCCGCCTTGAACATTCTCAAATCTTTGTAAAAGAAGCTCAGCATGCAAGAGGATAATATTTACGAATATGCCGTAATCCGGCTGGTGCCCAAAGTGGAGCGGGAGGAGTTTTTCAATATCGGACTGATCATGTTTTCGAAAAAGAAAAAATACATCCGGGTAGAATTTTACCTGTGTCCCGATAAATTCAGGCTGATGCACAGCAAGCTGGATTATGAGGATATCATCAGGAACCTGGTCAGCTTTCAGAAAGTCGCTCACGGAGACCGTGACGGGGGCCCTATTGCATTATTGGACATACCGGAACGATTCCGCTGGCTTACCGCAGTAAAAAGTGCCGTCATACAGACATCCCGGCCACATCCGGGAAAATCCAAAGACCTTGATCATACTTTTGGTAGACTTTTTGAGGAGTTAGTACGATAACACGCATCAAAAGTACTTTATGAATTCATCAGTCTTCGCTACTTCTTTACGCAGGTTTTCCACAAACCTGCTTTTTGTTGTTTTTACAGCATTATTTCAATTTACCTACAGCCAGCAGATTCCGGAAAAGACTTCGGCACCCGTGAGCACCCTCTTACCGGCAAGAACAATAGTATCTGAAAATATAGTATATAAGACCGATGAAAACGGCAAATCCATCGCTATGGATATTTACAGGCCTACAACAGCAGGCAACGAAAAGCTTCCGGTGCTGATTTACATTCACGGAGGCGGATGGGTACAGGGCGATAAAACCATCCGCGCCGATAGTTATATTGAAGATATGATCCTGAAACTGGTTGAAAAGCAATATGCCGTTGTGAGCATTGACTATACCCTGGTCAGCCCGGATATTCATTTCCCTGCACCGGTACAGGACTGTAAAGATGCCATACGCTGGGTGAGAAAAAATGCAGAAAAATACCATTTTGATACCGGAAATATAGGACTTTTCGGCGCTTCTGCAGGAGCACACCTGTCGCTTCTGGCTGCCTATACGGACGATACTCAATTCAAAGGATCGCAGGAACTGGCACCTTATTCTGCCAAGGTGAACTATGTGGTTGATAATTTCGGACCGGCAGATCTCAATAAACTACTTCATACAAGAGTGGGAAGGTTTCCGGTTTTCCTGATCGGATTATTTTCAAAACAAATTGTTGAGCTCAGGGAAAACCTGATCCGCGGAATCTCAGGGTATGAGATCAAAACAGACAAAAGAAAAGTGGTTGAATATTTTAAAACCATCTCCCCGGTGACTTATTCCTCCCATGGAATCCCTACGCTGATTCTTCAGGGCAATAAGGATAAAATCGTTCCGCTACAGCAGTCAATGAAACTCAGCCAACAGTTAACCGACCATAATATCAATAACAAACTGGTTGTAGTGGAAGGTGGCGTACATGGTTTCTGGACTACTGATAAGGCTTACCTTAAGCGTCTTACGGACCAAATGGTTGATTTCGTTGTTTCGCAGAAGAAGAATGCCGTGCACCAGGCTTCAGCAGGCACCATGGGCGTTGCAAAATAATTTGCTCTGGGTGATATTTATTTTACAGCGTTCAGGTCGTGCACCTATGACAAAAAAGTCATAATTGTACCGGCAATATCATCAGTCTTCAACTTTATGACTAAGAGTACACATTTCATATTTAACAACAATAAAAATCTAATAACCAATCACATACATCATCAATTATCTGATAATTTGCTAATTTGATATACATATCATATTTTTTATGCTTAAAATAGCTAACTTGGCCCAATGCCTATAGCATTCACATTAAACTGAATCAAACGTTACATTATTTTATTCAATAAACATACATGATATGGAATTTCTCAATAACATTAATGCACTGACCCTTGTTTTCACCTCCCTGCTTATTTTTGCTATTGCGTACCGGTTTTACGGTATTTATATAGCCAATAAAGTACTCAGGCTAAACGACAATAATACTACCCCAGCCATAGAATTTGCTGACGGCAAAGATTATGTGGCTACCAACAAGAATGTACTTTTCGGACATCATTTTGCAGCGATTGCTGCTGCGGGACCCCTTGTAGGTCCTGTACTGGCAGCCCAGTTCGGCTATCTTCCCGGTACATTATGGATCCTGATCGGCTGTGTTCTCGGCGGCGGCGTGCATGACATGGTGGTATTGTTTGCTTCCGTACGGCACAAAGGGCAGAGCCTTGCCACCATCGCTTCCAAGGAAATCGGGAAAACAACCGGTACAGTAGCCGGTTTTGCCATTTTATTCATTCTGATCCTGACCCTTGCAGGGCTTTCACTTGCCTGTATCAATGCAATGCATGAGGCTTCCTGGTCCCTGTTTACGGTAGTGATTACGATGCCTATCGCCATTATTATGGGCCTGATTATGCGGTACCGGAAAAATTCGGTTACTTTTGCTAGCATCCTGGGCGGGATTTTATTGATTGCAGGAATCATCGGCGGCCATAACCTGATGCAGAATGAAACGATGAACAATCTTTTCTCATGGGACATCAGCACCATTTCCATTGCCATCCCGCTATACGGTTTCCTGGCTTCCGTCCTTCCGGTATGGCTTCTCCTGGTTCCGAGAGATTACCTGTCAACCTACCTGAAGATAGGCACCATCATTATGCTGGCTATTGGGGTCATCGTTATTCATCCGACCATTCAGATGCCGGCTTTAACGCAATTTATTCATGGCGGAGGACCGGTAATCGGTGGACCTGTACTGCCGTTTATTTTTATCGTCATTGCCTGTGGTGCCATATCCGGTTTCCATGCCGTTATTGCCACCGGTACGACTCCTAAAATGCTGAACCGGGAACGGGAAATCCTTTTTGTAGGCTACGGAGCGATGCTGGTGGAAGGTTTTGTGGCTTTAATGGCCCTGATTGCCGCCTGTACCTTAATGCCCGGAGATTATTTTGCCATCAACACCCCGAAAGAATCCTATGATGCTTTCCTGGCCGCACACCCATCGCTTCACGGTGTGGATATCGATTATTTTTCTGAAAGAATCGGCATTGATCTTCACGGCCGGACCGGAGGTGCGGTTTCCCTGGCTGTGGGAATGGCCCATATCTTCAATAAAATCCCGTATATGGACCAGCTGATGGCCTATTGGTACAACTTCGCCATCATGTTTGAAGCCGTTTTCATCCTTACCGCCATCGATGCAGGTACGCGGGTAGGAAGATTTTTCCTGCAGGAAATGTTAGGCTCAGTGGTTCCTAAATTCAATGATAAAAACTGGGTGCCGGGAATCATTATCAGCAGCCTGCTGTTTACATTTGCCTGGGGATACCTGGTGTATACGGGAAATGTGAGCAGCATCTGGCCCTTATTCGGAATCAGCAACCAGCTTCTTGCTGCCTGCGGACTGATTGTATGTACAACCATGCTCATCCGTATGAACAGGGGAAAATATGCCCTCTGCTCCGCCATCCCCGGTGTCTTCATGGCCGTCATTACTTTCTGGGCCGGTTACGTACAGGTCACGGAAATTTATATTCCTAAACAACAGTATCTCTTAGCTGCATTAGCCGCAATAGCCATGATCCTGATGCTGGTTGTATTCGTAGGTGCTTTCAGGAAATGGTATGAACTTTTGAAAATCAAAACTACTGTTACCGATTTTTACGGTGAAGAGGTAAAAGAACTGGTGGAAAGGTGACGGATTTTGAGTTGTGAATGGGTCAATAGTCAATTCGCTGTGCTTGTCAATTTGTATAGTCAACAATCTACCATTCACTTGCGGAGCAAAATTCACCATTGACTGCGAAGCACATTCACTATTGATCAATTGATCGGTTCTGAATACAGCTGGCTTCCCCAGTACTGGACGTCTCTTTCCGCCAATTCCGAACTGGATAGCAACCGGTCTACTTCCTCTGCAATTTTGCGTACAGCGTTGGGATCGGCCGTCCTGATCCTGGTCTCATAATTTTCCTTGACCCCTTTCGCGGTAAAGTTCAGGGAGCCCATATACGCAATTTCATCATCAATGATGTAAATTTTGCTGTGGATGAATGTTTTATTGATGGAACCGCTTCCCTGGCCGGGTGAAACGAAGACCCTGAACGGGAACAGCTGCTTATAGGTATAATGATAAATTTTCTTCTTCTTCAGTTCGCTTACGATGTAATTCCGGATCAGAAACAAAAGGACAACAGCAATAAAGCCAAAAGCGAACTTGGGCTGTTCCAATAAAAAAATCAACGGAATTAGTGCTACAGCGAGACTAATCATTACAAAAAGCAATATGGCAGAAAGGTTTTTCAGGCTGTCATACGACTGCTTGGCATCCTCATCCACCTGCTGCTCCTGGATGATCAGCTTATTGATGTTCTTTTCATGGCCGTAAAAGTCTTCAATCTCGTCTGTGGTGATCAGGCTGATCTCAATTCCTTTATTATGCAGGAATATCAGCTCCTTTATCAAATTCGGAGACAGGTAAGGAGAGACGATCTTCACATTCTTTTTGGCATTCCTGATATCCTGGATCAGCTTGGTACCGGCACTTTTGCCGATATAGATATCGCAGACGGCATTGTTGTAAAATATTCCCATGTTGAAGTGACAGAATTAAAGAAGTTTAAGGCGTTGCCTGAATCTAAAATTCATGGATAATGGTTGAGTTTTTAATTTTTTAATTTATTAACCTTTTAAAGCAAAAACTTTGCAAAAGTACATTTTGCAAAGCTCTTTAGGTAACGGTATTGAATGCTGAGGTTATTTTTTCAGTTTTTCAATCCTTTTGATTTCGTTAAGCAGCAAAGGAAATGCAGGCTGGGCCATTCCAACATGGTCAAATCCCTGCAACTCGTATAAAGTGGTTTCTTTATGCCCTTTCAGTTTCATCATCCTGTTCATGTAGGCATTTTCCTCATATCTTCCCAGCAGTTCCTTCTCACGGTCGCCGGTGATCAGCAGCAAAGGCGGAGCGTCTGCCCGGATAAAATGGAGCGGAGCCATATCATCGATCCTGGCATCCAGTTCATCAATTCCTTTTTCTTTTCTCGTAGTAAAATGTGAAATCATCTGTCCGCTGAACGGAATAATCCCGGCCAGTGCATTGGCATCAAGGCCATACTTCTGAAGGTATTTTTTATCCAGTCCGACCATAGCAGCAAGGTATCCTCCCGCGGAATGCCCGGAAATGAAAACCAGGTCTTCCCGGCCACCGTATTTTTTGATATTTTTAAATGCCCACGCTGTAGCCGCTGCCGCATCTTCAATATATTTCGGGGCTTTTACCTTGGGCGACAGGCGGTAATTGACGCCTATCACAGCTATTCCTTTATTCTTAAGGGCTTCGGGAATTTCTTTTTCACCGCCGGTAATTCCTCCACCATGAAACCATATTACCGTAGGGAAATTTTTGATATTTTTGGGGATATAGACGTCCAGCACACAACGTTCGCTAATATAAGCATCTGAAGCGCTGACTTTCTGATCGTAATAGCTGATGTTATTTAATGTCTGGTATTCCTGAGCCAGAAGCGGCATAGTAACTAGGAACAGAAACAGTCCGGTAAGGATCCTTCGCATAATCAATTCTTTTACCACGAAGATAAACAATATTGCGGTACTGCGGTATGATCCTGACAAAACAGCAATAAAAAGCGGGCCCAATACCTGAGCCCGCTAACCGAAAAAATGAATATACATTAAAAATTAAAATTGAGTCTGGTAAATACGTACCTTCCGTTTTGCCCGAACTGTGACGTTGACCTTGAATAAATAAACTGGTCATTATTGGTGGAAGCCGGAAGGTTTTTAGTCGGATAAATATCAAATAGATTGTTGACCCCTACCGTAAGCCCTATATTTTTGGTAAACCGGTATGCGGCAGAAATATCCGTAATGATTTTGTCCCCTATTTTCTGGTGCTCATTCCATTCGGTAATTCCGTCACCGTTGGCATCAATGATATCAGCTCCCGTCACGGCTCCGAAGTAGGTATTCCTAAGATAGAAATCAGCACCTTTCCAGGAAATATTGTGGGAAAGGCTTGCTTTAAATCTCGGAACTGCTTCCTCGAGGTACACCCTTGACTTTTCAGAAAAATAAATATTTTCAAGGTTTGCAGACTGAAGCAGTCCGGTAGAGTGAATATCTCCTACCCTCCTGGTCTGGTTCAGGTTAATGGCAAAGTTATTATCCAGCCTCAGCTCCGAAAATTTTTTCTGGTGTGAGATAACAATGTCCACACCACGGGTTTCCGTATCGATGGCGTTGGCAAAAAACTGTCCGGCATTAACTCCTGCCTGATCAAAAGCCGCCCTTGCAGCGTCAGGAACGATTGCCCTCGTAAACTGATCGGTCAGGATAACCCTGTTGTTGATCTTCGTGAAATATCCGTCTGCCGTAAAGCTCAGATTAACGGAAGGAATTCTGTAGGTAAACCCTACACTTCCCGATTTGGATGTTTCCTGTTTCAGTTTAGGAATCCCGAGCAGGCCTGCAATGGCAGAATCGTTACTGAAGGTTCCCACTTCCAACAGCTGATTATTGGTAAACAGCGTTGACGTTACGTTATAATAAATCTGGTGAATGGAAGGAGCCCTGAATCCTGTAGAGCCGGCGAACCTGAAATTAAAATTGTCATCCAGCTTGATCCTGGAGGCAAGTTTATAATTGAAGGTGGACCCGAAATCCGAATAGTTTTCATAACGCGCGGCAGCATCCACCAGGAGCCATCTGTTGAAATTCATTTCAACATCTGCATAGGCAGCAACTGACTGCCTGCTCTTATCCACTGCATTTGCCGGCCTGAATCCACTGAACACCTGCGAGCCTCCTGCAAGAGCACTTCCGAAGAAATCTGTAGGGCGCTGGGTATTTCCCGTCCATACATTTCCGTTGACATCATACGTAGCATAAGAAGCCTCTTCCCCTGCGGTTATGGTGAAATTCTCGTACCGGTGTTCCCCTCCGAATGCCACGTTGATCCCGTTCCAAACATCATATTTCTTTGAAAAATCCAGGTTGATCGTATTCTGGGAAAACTTCAGCCCTCCGGCCCTGAATTCGTTCGGGGAGGCAAACCTCAGCGAAGTATTGCCGGTATTCTTAATGGTGTAATCAAATGAATTCTGACCGAAGGTATTGCTCAGATCGATATTCCATCCTTTCCAGTTTCCTTTTACTCCGGCCGCCAGGGAAATATCCTGGATATCAGTGCCGATCTGCGGAAGGTATCCGTTAGGATACAAAGCGGTAAAAGTCCTGCTCTGGTTAGGCCTTCTGTAAAAACCGCCGGACGTTCCGTTCCTCATGCTGTAGCCCCCGAAAGTATATACTTTCCACTGATCGTTCAACGGGACTTCCATATTGAGAAACAGCTGATGGTTATTGAGCTTCGACTGCCCTACCTGCATATTGAAATCTTTACGAGACTGCCCTCTGTATGCCAGTTCCTGATTGGTAAAATCCTGCCCCAATAATGCCTGCAACGCACTGATGGAATTAGCGGACTGTATCTGGGACTGGAAAATCGGTGAAAAATAATCTACCTGCTGTGCATATTGATGGATGGAATTAATGATCTGCTGGCTGTTCGGGGTTGAATTGATATTGCTGAACAGAGATGATAAGTTTACCCCATTATTCAGGGCACGCTGTTCCACTGCATTATAGGCATTGTATATATTCCCGCTTTCCGTGCCGGCCCGGTAGGTTGGCTCCCGGAACTGGGATGTCCACGTGATATTATAAAAGCCGCCCTTTTTTCCTATTTTGTTGCCGTAATTCAGGTCAACCTGAATATTCTGGCCATCAAAATCCCCTATATGGTCATTCGCAGCAGGCGTCAGGTTTCCTCCATAGCTTACCTGCCCGGTAAGTTTGCCCGTATCTCTTTTAAGGCTTAAATTAATGACTCCTGCAATAGCATCTGAACCGTATTGTGCCGAAGCACCATCTCTCAATACTTCAATTCTGCTGACCGCGAATGAAGGGATGGCATTCAGGTCTGTCCCAACCGTTCCTCTTCCGGGTGTACCGTTAACATTAACCAAAGCAGAAGTATGCCTCCTTTTTTCATTGATGAGCACCAATACCTGATCCGGCCCCAATCCTCTGAGCTGTGCGGGATCCAGGTGATCTGTTCCGTCTGAATTGGTCTGAACCGTTGAGGTAAATGAGGGAGCCACAGCATTCAGGATCTGGGCGATATTGGTCTGCGGTAAAGTAACAGAAACTTCCTTAAGATTAAATACATCCACCGGCACCGGGCTGTCTGCTTTCGATCTTGCCCCACCCCTGGATCCTAAAATTACCACTTCTTCCACATTGCCGGTTTTCAGGCTGTCATTCTGCTGGGCGTATGCAAACGTACCCAGAAAAAATACGACAGACGCTGATAAAATAGTCTTTCTACTTGCCATACATTTCTGATTTTATGAATTAATCTGCTCTTTAGCGGCAACAAAAATAATTCATATTTATTAGTCCACAAAACTAATAGACTTATAAATGACAGAAAATGTTTTTTATCAGTTTTTAATTTTTAAATTTTGGTCAGCTTGGCAAATTTGAGGATGAGGTTTTTCTCTCCTTCATGCTGGAAAATGACTTTGGCTTTGATATTCTGAGGATCTGTCCCATCCAGGAAAGTTACTTCACCGATTCCGAAACGGTCATGCCTCACCTTGTCGCCTACTTCTATATCCTGCGAAGATGCTCCGCTTGGATTGACGATTTTTGCAGTGCTCACCGGCCTCAGCTTTTTAGCTTCAGCAGCAGGTTTTGAGGTATCACCGCGTTCAATGGTCTTTTTCTCGATTCTTTTGAAACTCTTCAGCTCAGATGGATGCTCATCAAAAATATTGGACCTGATCCCGGCATTGTTGATGAATCTTTTTTCGATAGCCGGATTTACGAATTCTATATACTCGTCATCGATTTCACTCAGGAAACGTGACGGTTCTGCATCGGTAATCTTTCCCCACTGGAACCTTGATATTGCATACGAGAAGAACACCTGCTTTTCAGCACGGGTAAGGGCTACGTAAAACAATCTCCGTTCTTCTTCCAGGTCTTCACGGGTAGATGAGCTCATAAAACTCGGGAACAGGTTTTCTTCCAGTCCTACCAGGTGCACTACCGGGAATTCAAGGCCTTTGGAAAGGTGAATCGTCATCAGGGAAACCATATCTTCTTCCGCTGTGTTATTCTGTGTATCGGCAGACAGGGCAATATTTTCCAGGAAGTTGGATAAGCTCGGGTCACCATCTTCCAGCTGCATCTGCTCTTCAATGAACCCCTGCATGGAGTTCATTAATTCCTGCACGTTTTCTACACGGGAAATGCCTTCCGGAGTCTGGTCGTCTTTCAGGAATTTGATCAGGCCGCTTCGTTTCGCAACCTCCATAGCAACATTATAGGCCGTTTCTGTTTTCAGCAATACCTGGAAGGCTTTGATCATAGACCAGAAGTCATTCAGTTTGGTAAGCACTCCGTTGTTGAGGCCTAACTGAGGCGCATACATCGGGAGGTTATTCAGGACGGCGGAAACAGAAATATTCTGTGCATCGGCAAAAACGATCAGCTTATTCTGAGTGGTTTCGCCGATTCCCCTGGTAGGGTAATTAATAATCCTCATCAATGCCTCTGAATCATTTTCATTGATCAGCAGACGCAGGTATCCCAAAAGGTCCTTTACTTCTTTTCTCTGGTAGAAAGATAGGCCTCCGTACACTTTATAGGGGATATTTTTTCGCCTCAATGCATCTTCAAAAGCCCGCGTCTGGGAATTCGTACGGTACAGGATGGCAAAATCATCGTATTTTCTCTGGTCACGGTTGCGGAGCTCCCAGATATTCCCGGCTACAAAATTAGCTTCATCCGCATCAGATAGCGAACGGTATACTTTGATCCTGTCCCCTTCTTCGTTTTCACTGAATACATTTTTTTTGAACTGCTGCAGGTTCTTGGCAATCACGACATTGGCAGCATTTACGATATTCTGGGTGGAGCGGTAATTCTGCTCCAGGGAAACAGTTACCGCGTCCGGATAATCTTTTTTAAAGTTCAGGATGTTATAAATGTTCGCGCCACGGAAAGAATAGATGGACTGGGCATCATCCCCTACAACGCAGATGTTTTCAAATTTGGAAGCCAAAGCCTTGACAATAAGGTACTGGGAATGGTTGGTATCCTGGTACTCATCTACCAGAATATACCGGAACCGGTCCTGGTATTTTGCAAGTACTTCGGGAAAACGGGTAAGCAGCTCATTGGTTTTCAGGAGCAAGTCATCAAAATCCATCGCACCGTTCCTGAAGCATGCTTCCACATACCGCTGATAGATCTGGCCGATGAATCTCATATTGGCTTTTTCATCGGCTTCAATCAGTTCAGGATTGTTAAAATAGGCCTTAACGGTAATCAGGTTGTTCTTATACGTGGAAATTCTGGACTGTACTTTTTTAGGCTTATAAAGATCTGCATCGATATTCATGTCCTTCAGCACTTTCCTGATGACATTCAGGGCATCTTGCTGGTCATAAATGGTAAAATTGGAAGGATAGCCAAGGTAATGGGCTTCATTCCTGAGGATCCTTGCGAAAACCGAGTGAAAAGTACCCATCCATAAGCTTCTGGCATTGCTGGTCCCCACCACTTTGGCAATACGTTCTTTCATTTCTTTTGCTGCCTTATTGGTAAAGGTGAGCGCGAGGATATTGAAAGGATCGATACCATTGGTAATCAGGTGGGCAATACGCATGGTAAGCACACGCGTTTTACCGGAACCTGCGCCGGCAAGCACCATCAGCGGGCCCTGCAATGTGGTAACAGCTTCATATTGTGATTCGTTGAGTCCTTTCAGATAATCCATACAGCAAAAAATTTGGAATACAAAATTAATGTATTATAAGCAGATTTCAAATTTTAAACCTGCCTCTGAATTTCTTTTGTTATGATTAAAAGAAATATAAAACCGGGAGAACGGTTTGGATAGTAAAAGCATTGACAAAAATAAACCGGCAGAATTTCAGCCGGTTTATGATATGTATTATATATTCGCTCAATTGTTCATATAGGATCTGATGCGGTCTATCATTTCTCCAAGATCAAATGGTTTGGCAATAAACTCATTGGCACCAGCATCCAGTGCGGATTGCTCCAGGCCCCTGCTTGCAGACATAATCAGTACAGGAATGTCACGCAATTTTTCATCTGCTTTTATAATCCTGCATATATCTCTCCCGTCTTCACCGGAAAGCCACATATCCATTAAGATCACATTGGGCTTTTCTGATGCTTCCAAAGCATTCAGCATATCTGAACCTCTGTAAAATTTTTCAATTTCAAACCCTTCAAAATCAAGCATCATTTCAATAGAATCAACAATTGCGGGACTGTCATCCACCACCATTATTTTTGAAGCACTAGGCATGATTGTTTATATTTTTATTCTTTGGGATTTCGAAGCAAAAATCGGACCCTTTTCCTTCGGTTGAATGCACATAAATCCTGCCGCCTGTCCTTTTGATGATCTCAGACGAAATATACAATCCCAATCCGAGGCCCGGGAAGGTATGTTCTTTGGATCCGCTGACGCGATAATATTGTTCAAAAACCTTTGCCTGCTTATCCGGAGGGATGCCTATCCCGAAATCTTTGACACTGAAGCTGATGGTATTATTTTCTTCTTTTGCAGAAACAAGCACTTCATCGGCATCAGGAGAATATTTAATGGCATTGCTGATCAGATTGCTCATCACCTGAGAAATCCGGTGGCGGTCTGCATATATCTCGCCTATGCAGGACCGGTTCGCAATAATTTTATGCCGTGAGGTCATCTGCTGTTCTTTGATCACTTCATCAATCAGCTGATCAAAATCGAAATAGGATTCATTGAGCTGGATTTTGCCATTCTGGATTTTGGTCACATCCAGAAGGTCATTCACCAGTTCCGTCAGCCGGTCAATCTGGGCGTCCATTCTTTTGGCCACTTCGGCATTTTTAAGGTCACCCTGTTTCTGAAGGTTCATTTCGATGAACTGGGTATACAGTTTCAGGCTGGTAAGTGGTGTCTTCAGCTCGTGGCTGGCAATGCCCAGAAAATGGTCTTTCTGCGCCTGGAGTTGCTTAAAGTCATCGATATCTGTAAAAGTTCCGATCCACTGTTTTATACTTTTGTCTTCATCGTAGGCCGGAATTGCCCTCCCTAAGAACCACCTGTACCCTCCGGGATTGCGAGGGTCAGAGAACTCATATTCCACCTCAAAAGGTTTTCCGGTTTTCACGCTTTCCTGCCAGATCCTCTTTACATGATCATAAATTTCCGGCTTGATTATTTTTTTTAAGGATTCGGAAAGGTCTTCATTCTTATCGAAACCAGAGTACTTATACCAGCTGTCATTCATATAGCTGATACTGCCGTCTTTGTCACTCGTCCATACGAACTGGGGCATGGAATCGGCAAGGTCCCTGTATTTCTTTTCGCTTTCCTGAATTTTTGTCCTGGCCCTGACCAGATCGGTTACATCAACAGCTACATTATGTATGGCATAGACTTCCCCGTCTGAGTTTTTCAGCGGTTTGTAAGAAAAATTATAATAAAAGGTCTGCAGTTTTCCATCTACCACAAGGTCTGCACGGTCTTCAGTAGCGGTGTAGGTTTTTCCTGTTTTGAATATATCCCTTAAAAGGCCGATGAACGGCTGCCCTTCAAGTTCAGGGAGCGCATCTTCCAGTTTCATACCGATAACTGAAGCGTCCTTACCCCATGTTTTAAGCATAGGCTCATTGGCAAGTTCTATATATAAATCTTCGGAACGGTAGATCGCAATGGAGTATTCAGATTTCTGGATCAGGTCTTCAAAACGGTATTCGCTTTCCTTAAATTTACGTTCAGAAATTACCTGGTCTGTTATCTCAGTAGCAACGATACTCACCCCGACCACCTGTCTCTGATCATTATAAATGGGTGCATAAATAAAATTGAAGAAGTGCTCTGCATATTCTCCGTATTTTTCTAAGAAAACCGGCCATTTATTCCCGTTAAATACCTCCCCTTTACGATATACATTATTTAAAATCTCAACGAATCCCTGAGATTGTATTTCCGGAAGGACATCAAATATAGGCTGACCAATGACGCTGGCATCCCTGCCCCATAGTTCCAGCATCTGCGGATTGGCGTTTTGAATGATCAAATCATCACCCATCAAAAGAGACATTGCCACAGGAGCCTGGCTGAACAACGTGACCAGAGAATCCTGAGATATATTTTCTCCCAAGAAGCTTTTCATCGGAATATTTTTTAAATCACAAAATTAGACTTTGTTCGAAATAAGCAAAAAAAGGATGCTTATTCTGGAATCATTTTCTTAGCATGCAAACTTTGCTCCATTTTAACAAAAATTTGTAACAATTAATGTATTTTTGAAACTCATTGACAAAACAATTTCTAATTTATGAAAAAACGACTTCTTTCTGTTGCTGCTGCAGCTTTCTTCGGAATGATGCTTAATGCACAGCAAATCAAATTCGAAGAATATGATCTGCCTAACGGTCTTCATGTAATTCTTCATCAGGACAATTCTGCCCCGGTAGTGACTACAGGGGTAATGTACCACGTGGGAGCAAAAGACGAGTTAAAGGGAAGAACAGGATTTGCGCATTTCTTTGAGCACCTTCTGTTTGAAGGAACTCCGAACATCAAACGAGGGGAATGGTTTAAGATTGTATCCTCTAACGGAGGGCAGAATAATGCCAACACAACCAACGACAGAACCTACTATTATGAGACATTCCCGTCCAATAATGAACAGCTGGGTCTGTGGATGGAGGCAGAAAGAATGCGCCATGCCGTGATCAATCAGATTGGAGTAGACACACAGAGAGAGGTAGTAAAAGAAGAAAAAAGATTGAGAATGGACAACCAGCCATACGGTAATCTTTTCACAACTATCCAGAAAAATCTTTTCACCAATCACCCTTATAACTGGCCGACCATCGGCTCTATGGAAGACCTGAATGCGGCAAAGCTGGATGAGTTCCAGGCTTTCTATAAAAAATACTATGTTCCAAACAACGCTACATTGGTTGTAGCCGGAGACATTAAGCCTGAAGAGACTAAAAAATGGATCCAGGAATATTACGGCGGTATCCCTAAAGGTACGGTATATGCTAAAAATTTCCCGAAAGATACGCCGATTACCCAGCAAAAGGAAGTAACAGCCTATGACCCGAACATTCAGCTTCCGGCATATGTTTTTGCATACAGAACACCTGCAAACAAAGAAAAGGATGCCTATGTTTTAGATATGCTTTCTTCCTACCTGAGCAACGGTAAATCTTCTGTTTTATATAAAAAACTGGTAGACCAGGATAAAAAGGCCCTTCAGGTAGCCGCCTTTAACCAGGGACTTGAAGACTACAGTATTTTCGCATTCTTTGCCATCCCTATGGGACAGACTACGAAGCAGGTTCTTCAATCTGATATCGATGCAGAGATTAAGAAACTGCAGACAACACTTATTTCCCCGGATGATTACCAGAAACTTCAGAACCAGTACGAGAACCAGTTTGTAAACCAGAATTCGAGCATCCAGGGTATTGCAGCTTCACTGGCAACCAATCATGTGCTGATGGGAGATACAAATCTGATCAACAAAGAAATCGATATCTACAGATCCATCACCAGACAGGATCTTCAGAATGCTGCCAAGAAGTATCTTAACCCTAATCAGAGAATAATCATTAATTACCTTCCTGAAAAAAAGTAGTCTCAAAGAGAATACCGATTCAACAATGATTATTAAAACAATTTTTTACACATGAAAAAGCAATTAACCTATATAGCGGTAGCATTTTTATTCACAGGAATGCTTTCTGCACAGAAAATAGATATCAATGCAATGCCAAAGCCGGGACCGACTCCTGCCATCAACATTGCCAAGCCAAAAACCTTCCAGCTTAAGAACGGACTTACCGTCATGGTGGTGGAAAACAACAAGCTTCCAAGGGTAAGTGTAAACCTTACTATGGACAGGCCGCCTTACTACGAAGGAAACATAACCGGTGTAAGCGAAATTATGGCTGAACAGCTGGAAAACGGCACCATGAACATCAGCAAGGATGAATTCAACAAAAAGATCGACTATCTGGGAGCCCGACTGAATTTCTCTTCCGGAGGTGCTTCGGCCAATACCCTTTCCAAATATTTCCCTGAAGTAATGGGACTGATGGCAGATGCCATCGTAAATCCTAAATTCTCTGCTGAAGAAATCCAGAATTCCAAGGAGAGGACTATTGAAGCACTGAAGTCCGATGAAAAAAATGCTTCTTCTATTGCATCAAGGGTTTCCAATGCCCTTACCTACGGAAAGAATACCGCGAGAGGAGAATTTGAAACCGTTGAAACCATCAACAGGATACAGCTTGCAGATGTACAGAACATCTACAAGAAGTACTATGCTCCTGACAACGCGTACCTGGTCATCGTAGGAGACGTAAAATACGATAAGGTAAAACCGATGGTAGAGAAGGCATTCAGCGGCTGGAAAAAAGCGAATACACCTGTTGCCCCTCTTGAGCCGGCTCAAAACCTGGCCAAAACTGAAATTGATGTAGTGGATGTTCCTTCTGCGGTACAGTCTGTGGTATCTGTAGGCAATATCAATACCCTGAAAATGAAAGATCCGGATTATTTCCCTGCCACTATTGCCAATTATATTTTAGGCGGCGGCGGTGAAGCAAGGCTTTTCATGAATCTTCGTGAAAAGAACGGATTTACTTACGGAGCATATTCCAATATGAGCACCAGCAAATATTCCCCTGAGTTCTCTGCTGAGGCCAGTGTAAGAAATGAAGTGACGGATAAAGCCGTGAAAGAGTTCATGAATGAACTGAACGCGATCTCTACCGTAAAACCGGATGAGCTGGAAAATGCAAAAGCCAAGCTGAAGGGTAATTTCATCATGTCTCTGGAAAGACCTGAAACCATTGCAAGGTTTGCCCTGAATCAGAAAATCTATGATTTACCGGCTGACTTCTATACCAATTACCTGAAATCCATCGATAAAGTAACCGCAGCAGATGTAACGAATGCAGTAAAAACCAATATCCTGCCGAACCAGAGCAGAGTTTTCGTTGCAGGTAAAGCTTCCGATATTTCAGAAAGCCTGGAGAAACTGGGTTATCCTGTAAAATATTTTGACAAGGATGCCAATCCGGTAGGGAAACCTTCTGCCCAAAAAGTGGATGCCGGAGTAACAACGGCTTCTGTAGCGGATAAATACATCAATGCTATCGGAGGGATGGCTGCTGTTCAGAAAATCAATTCCATTACGATGGATGCTACCGCCAAAGTTCAGGGAATGGACATGAGTATGAAAATGACCGAGGCTAAAGGGGGAAAAAAGGCAATGAACATCAGCGTGATGGGAAATACCGTACAAAAAATGGTTTTTGACGGAAAGGAAGGATATATGGAGATGCAGGGCAAAAAGGCCCCTATAGGTGAAAAGGAAAAGGCTGAAATGATCAAGGATCAGGAGCTTTTTCCTGAACTGATGTTTGCAAAATCTCCTGAATATAAGCTGACCGGTATTGAAAAATACAATAACGAAGACTCTTACGTAATCAAAGGAGGTAAAGGAACTTATTATTACAGCGTAAAAACAGGTCTGAAAACCGGAGAAATAGAAGTAAGCGAAGCCGGTTCTGTACCAACCAGCTATTCCGATTACAAGGATGTAGCCGGAGTAAAGCTTCCTTACACCATGGTAAAGAATATGGGCGGAATGGACATCAATATGACCGTAAAGTCATACCAGGTGAACCAGGCTAAAGACGCTGATTTTAAATAAGAAGCTTAATCATACAGGCAAAGCGGCGCCTCGGGGCGCCGCTTTCTATTTTTACAAATCTTATTTTGTGATTCGGTAAAAAAAGATTAAATTTGCCCATTCAAAAAGATATCAGAATTAATGGATACTATATTTACACTATTAATGGTTCTTATCATGATCGCGAGTATTTTACTGGTTATCATCATTATGGCTCAGAATCCTAAAGGAGGAGGCCTTTCCAGTACTTTCGGAGGTGCATCTTCCGCACAGTTCGGGGTACAGAGAACCAATGACTTTATGGAAAAAGCTACCTGGACGCTGGGTGCGGTGATCATCATTCTTATCCTGATCAGCGTAGTGATTACCGGTAAGCCGACACAGGCACTGCCCAACACAAACCAGCCGGTGAAAAAAGAAGCCCCTGCACAGACGGCTCCTGCTTCACAGAATATGCCGGCGCAGACACCTGCGGCACCCGCCAAATAATAAGAAATTATTTCCTATACATAAAAAGCAGCTCAACTGAATTGAGCTGCTTTCTTATTTTAACTTTATTTTTTCAATGGTATGCCGGAGCCGGAGCCCGGCTTTCAGAAATGAATACTGCACCGGCTTTGTCGTCTTGTAATATTTGCAGATGAAGATCTGCATGGCACCGTAAAACCTGCTGAGGTATACTTCATCTTTTACCGTACTTTCCCCTTTGTGATGCAGGATAGAAGCCTGTCCGTAATAGTAGTTCCTATAGCCTTTCTGCAGCAGCGTATAGCATATATCAATATCCTCTCCATACATAAAATACGCTTCATCCAGTCCTCCCGCTTTTTCATATACCTCTTTCCTGATGAGCATGAACGCACCAGTTACCACTTCCACTTCAGCAGTTTCATGTTCACCGATGTCATTTCGGTAATAAGATTTGGTTTCATTCTTTTTAAAACCTACGAACAGTTTCTCAAAGGAATTGATCATGTCGGGTACAGAACGCTTGCTTTCCGGAAGAAAATTCCCGGCAGCATCATGCATCCGTACACCAAGGCATCCGAAATCCTTTTTTGAGTCTGCAAAATCAAGGATGTCCTGCATATAATACCCTTCAATTTCCGTATCCGGATTCAGGATCAGGATATATTCTCCCTCTGCTGTTTTGACAGCTTTATTATTGGCTTTGGCGAATCCTACATTATGTTCTGAAACAATAAACCTACAGTCCGGAAATTCATCGATCAGCTGTCTCCATGAGGAGTCTGTTGAGGCATTATCCACTACGATCACTTCACAGGAAATATCCGAAAGGTATATCTGAATAGACTGGAGGCAGTTTCTCAGGAGTCGGGTAACGTTGTAATTGACAATAACAATGCTGAGTTTCATCTCCGTTAGTCCTTTTCGTTATACGGCAGCCTGTTGACAATGGATCTTCCTAAAGAAATTTCATCGGCATATTCAAGCTCATCCCCTACTGCGATTCCCCTGGCTATACTGGAAAATGTAATACCAGAATTTTTGAATTTCTTATAAATGTAATAGGCTGTGGTATCTCCTTCCATAGTGGCACTGAGTGCAAAAATAAATTCCCTTACTTTTCCTTCATTCAGCTTTTTCTCAATGCTCGGGATGTTCAGCTGGTTGGGTCCTACCCCTTCCATAGGGGAAATTTTACCGCCCAGGATCAGGTATTTGCCTTTGTACTTGCCCGTATTTTCAATAGCAATTACATCACGAACGTCTTCCACGATGCAGATCAGCTCGTCGCTTCTCTTGCTGTTGCTGCAGATATCACAGATTTCGAAATCGGAAAAATTATGGCATTCCTTGCAGTATTTAATGTCATTAACAAGGCTGATCAGGGAGTTTCCAAGGCCCATAGCCCTGGAGTTAGGCTGCTTCAGCAGATGCAGTGCAAGACGCAAGGCAGTCTTCCTGCCGATTCCGGGTAATCCGGAGATTTCATCCACGGCTTTTGCCAAAACTTTACTAGGATAATCCATCTTACAAAAATAAGAATTATAGTTGAATTTTACAGCCGTCCATTGCTGCGCGGAGCATGATTTTAATGCTTCGGCAAAAAGATTTTTAAGCACCGTCCGATAACCTGTGAGAAAAAAATTGAGTCCCTGATTAATCATAAATGAAACAACCCTACACAATAAACTCATCATTCGTAACTCATCATTGATTACTCATTACCAATTACTCATTACGCATTGCCCATTACTCATTACGCATCGCTTATTCTCACGCCTGTCCCCTTTTCTCTTTAATCCAAAACCTCTATCTTTGGGTAACAATATATAATCTGAAAAAAATAAACGAATGGTACTTAACAACCTGAATTATCCGCTTGATTTCAAATTCAAGATCACCACTCTGGCCAGTGATTTCAATATCACGGACAGAAACGGCAATTACGTCGCTTATGTACGGCAGAAAATGTTCAAACTTAAAGAAGATGTGATTGTCTTTAATGACGAAAGCAAAACAAAGGAACTTTTCAGGATCCAGGCCAATAAATGGATTGACTTCAATGCTTCGTATTCATTAAAAGACCTGGTGAACAACAAAAATTTCGGGAGGCTGGCCAGAAAAGGAATGCGTTCCATCTGGAAATCCACCTATGACATCCTGGATGAAAACGACCAGCAGAAATTTACCGTTACCGAGGATAACGCCTGGATAAAGTTTTTTGATGGCATGGTAGGAGAAATCCCATTAATCGGAGCCTTCACCGGATATTTCCTGAATCCTTCCTACACCGTAAAAGGTATGGATGGTAAAGAATATTTCAGGCTGAAGAAAATGCCTTCTTTTTTCGGAAGGAGATTCCAGCTGGACCGTATGATCGATATCGATGATGAAGACGAAAGCCTTGTTGTCCTTTCTTTACTGATGATGGTATTGCTGGAACGTGCACGAGGATAAATAAACATTACAATAGTATGATGAAATATACATTGCTTTTCGCCGCAGCACTGGCGTTAATTTCCTGTAAAAAAGATCAGCCGGCTCAGGCACCAGGCTCTGCACAGGACTCTGCCCATGCAGTACAGGACAGCACTTCTGCATCGAAACCTTCTGCGGGTGCTATTGACATCGGAATATTCCCGTTCCCGAAGGAAATCAAAGAATGTTCCTGCTATTTTGCCAAAAATAAAGCTGATTTTGAAGCAGAACGCTATATTTATGCGGATGACGCCGGCAAAACAGCCTATATGAAACTGAACGGCAGCAGAATCGTGATGAACCTGATCTCTTCCAGCGATATGGAAGTGGATGAGGAGCTCAGTAAAGAAATAGAAAGCGATGACTATAAAATCTCGATAAGAGGTAAAAAGATCAAGGGCGAAGAAGCTTTGCTGTTCGAAGGGATCATGAGGATTGAAAAGCCGGACGGCACCGTCGTAACTACCCCTATTTACGGGGAATGCGGATGCTAGAAACAAAAATACTATTATGAAAGCCGTGACGGGGAGGAACTGAATCATACAATGAGCGGGCAGTACTTTTGCCACTATTTTTATACCCCTTTATTATTTCGTAATTTTGAACAAAATAAATGTTATGGAACTAACGAATATAGAACCGCAGATCATCTGGAAGAATTTTTCCAGATTGAATGCAGTTCCGAGACCATCGAAAAAAGAAGAAAAGGTAATTGCCTTCATCAGAGAATTCGGTGAAAACCTTGGATTGGATACTACCGTAGATGAGGTAGGAAATGTAATCATCAGAAAACCGGCTACTCCGGGAATGGAAAACCGCAAATCTGTTGTCTTACAGTCCCACCTGGATATGGTCTGCCAGAAAAACAATGATGTGAACTTCGACTTTGAGACGGAAGGCATCAGAATGGAAATAGAAGGCGACTGGGTAAAAGCAAAAGGAACGACCCTGGGTGCCGATAATGGGCTGGGTGTAGCTACCATTATGTCTATCCTTGAAAGCAATGATATTCCGCATCCTGCCCTGGAAGCCCTTTTTACAATTGATGAGGAAACGGGAATGACCGGAGCCTTAGGATTAAAACCGGGGCAGCTAACCGGTGATATTCTGCTAAATCTTGATACAGAAGAAGATGATGAAATTGATATCGGCTGTGCGGGAGGAATTGATGTTACCATTACCCAAACCTATCAGACAGAAGCTGCAAAAGGGCAGATTATACAGTTTGAAGTAAAAGGATTGCAGGGCGGCCATTCCGGAATGGATATCCATAAAGGATTCGGAAATGCCAATATCATTCTGGGGCGCCTTTTATACAAAGCGCTGGAAAAGCAGAATATCCAGCTGATCTCCATAGACGGGGGCGGACTGAGGAATGCTATCCCGAGGGAAGCCGTAGCTCTGGCATCGGTAAGGAATGCCGGTGAATTCATTGAAGATATCACAGCAGGCCTTAAAAAAGAGATCCTCGAAGAATTTGCCAGTGTAGAGCCGGGCCTTCAGGTCAATATCGAAAATGCCACCACTTCAGACAAAGCGATTTCTGAGGAAGATTCACGAAAAATCATCCTGACTTTAAAATCCCTTAACAATGGAGTGTACCGCATGAGTCCTGATGTACAGGACCTGGTTGAATCCTCAAATAATGTGGCAAGGGTTGAGCTGAAAGAAGGGGCTTTAAAAATTTTAAACCTGTCCAGATCGTCCGTTGAATCCTCTAAAGATTCTGTAGCGGAACAACTGAAGTCTGTAGCAGATTTAGCGGGAATGAATACTGAATTCAGCGGTTCCTATCCGGGATGGAAACCAAAACCGGGGTCCGAGATCGTCCAGCTGATGGAAAAAATATATACGGAAAAATTCACCGACAAGCCTCACGTAGTAGCCTGTCATGCCGGACTGGAATGCGGAATCATCGGAGCCAATTATCCGGATATGGAAATGGTGAGCTTCGGGCCTACGATCCGTGGTGCCCACTCTCCGGATGAAAGGGCCAATATCCCTTCTACCCAGAAATTCTGGGCATTTACCAAAGATATTCTGGCGAATATTCCTCAAAAGTAAAATGTTGCAATTGCTATATTGAATATCCAAAATCGATTGATTTTGGATATTTTTGTTTTTGTTTTACCTAAAAATCATAACTTTGAATAAGTTATAGAGATTATGAATATCCAGACTCTCAATGAAAAGCTTGAATTAATACAATGGTTATCAACATTGGAGGATGCTTCTGTTATCAAAAAACTGATGTTATTAAAAAAAGAAGAAACTAAAGACTGGTGGAATTCGATTTCAGAAGAAGAAGAAAAATCCATCAATGAAGGCATATTACAAGCCGATAATAATGAATTAAGACCACATTCCGAAGTAAGAAAGCTTTATGGAAAATGGTTATAACATATTTTGGACTCCCAATGCGCTACGCGAATTGGAAGATACTATATAATATCTTCAATATAACTTCAGTGATAAGGAAATAAAAAAGCTTGTTTTTAAAATTGAAAATTTTACCGAAATCATTTCCCGAAATCCTTTTGTATTTCCTAAAGCTGGAAATAAGTCTGTTCATAAAGCTGTAGTCTTGAAATTTAATACTCTATATTACCGTGTTCGTGGTAAAAATATCGAAGTTTTATCATTTTTTCAAACAGACAATCTCCGGATAGAAACAGACTAAAATAATTGATCTGAATAACCTATGAAAAGTATCACTGTATTTTGCGAATCCAGTTTCGGTTCAGATGATATCTGCTGCTGAACAGCGATTCGGCAGATAAGCTGTTGGAAATGATAAGGAATTATCAGGCTGCCATGGTTGGAAAGTAGATTTCAAAGATGAATTGTAGCATTCTGTCCAATGCATCATCCTTTCAGACTGAAGCTCTGAAAGGGTTTCTATTTTCGGCCGTACCATACTGATTTGCCGAATAATTTCGTCTAAAAATACCTGAAATAATTTTAAAGGGTAAGTTTAGTATATTTGCTTAGCAAAACACACCTAAAAGAGAAATACATGCCCATGAAAAACATTTTCCTGGCCGCAGGATTATTCCTGAGCCAAATCATTACAGCACAATACAACTATCCTAAAACACCGGAAAAACCAGTGGTGGATAATTATTTCGGCACCCAGGTTACCGATGATTACAGATGGCTGGAAGACCTCACTAATCCTGAAACAGACCAATGGTTCAGGGCACAGTCAGCATTCAGCCACAGCATTATTGATAAAATCCCGCACAGGGAAGATCTCTACAGACGAATGAAAGAAATGCAGCAGATGAACGGGGATTCCTTTGATATCATCCTGCAAAGACAAAATTTCTATTTTTATACAAAAACGAAAAAAAGCGAAAACCTGTCTAAACTGTATTCCAGAAACCTTTCCACAGGGGAGGAAAAACTGATTTTCGATCCCGAAACACTCGGTAAAAATACCCAGATCGTCAATTTCAACCTTGATTCCCAAACAAAAAAAGCAGCCATCCTGTTGTCAAAATCAGGAGGTGAAATTTGCATGCTCAGGATCCTGGACCTAACTTCAATGAAGTTACTCAATGATGAGATCGGTCCCATCTGGAGCGAATTCCCCTTTGAATTTACGCCCGACGACAAAGCCATCATCTACACCCGGATGAGCACAGCAGACCCGAACAGCAATATGCTCCTGAAAAACATGAAATCCATGCTGCATGTGGTAGGAACTGATGTGAAAAACGATAAAATTCTGGCGTCCAGGGAAGAATATCCGGAGCTCAACGCCTTAACAGAACAGTTTCACAGGGTTTACATTACTGATGACAATCAATATCTGGTGCTTACGCTAAGCTCTGTCAAATCGGAAATGCCGATTTTTATTGCCCCGTATTCGGAATTAAAAAATAAGAAGATCAGCTGGAGGCAGATAGTCAAACCGTCAGATGACATTACGGATATTTTTATTTCCGGCGACCAGCTGTTCCTGCTCACCCATAAAGATGCGCCCAATTATAAAATTACGCTCACCAGCCTTTCCAAGCCTGATTTCAAGAATGCAAAAGTGATTGTTCCCGAACGTAAAGATGGAGTAATCATCAGCATCCACAACTCCAAAAATTATCTTTATTATTCACTCGGCAACGGAATTACAAGAGATAAATACCAGGTCAGCCTGAAGACACTGGCAGGGAAAAAGATTGATTTCCCGGCCGGGGTGAATTCTTCGCTATCGCTTAATCCCAGGGAAAACGACAATATCTACTGTAACAACGTGAATTGGCTGACTCCGCTTACTGTCTATGAATATAACCCCGGACAGGGGCTACCGGTAAAAAGCAGGTTCCTTAACTCAGAGGCAGAGTTTCCTGACTACAGTGCCCGGTATGCGGTAAAAGAGGTTGAAGTAAAAAGCCATGACGGTGCTATGGTTCCGCTCTCTGTTATTTACCCTAAAAATATGCCTATGGACGGCAGCAGCCCTGCTTATATAACAGGATATGGCGGGTACGGGTTTTCTTATGAACCCCGTTTTTCCGCGAGATTGTCTGCGTTGCTGGAACAAGGTGTTGTAGTTGCAGTAGCCCATGTAAGAGGCGGCGGAGAAAAAGGCGAAGAATGGCATAAGGCAGGCATGAAGGCAACAAAACCTAACACCTGGAAAGATTTTATTGCCTGCTCGGAATATCTCGTGAAACAGCAATATACATCACCTTCCAGATTAATCGGTAACGGAGTAAGTATGGGCGGCGTACTGATCGGAAGGGCGATTACGGAAAGGCCGGACCTGTTTGCCGTTGCCATTGCTGAGGTAGGCATGACCAATACCTTACGATCTGAAACTACCGCTAACGGACCTAACCAGATCCCCGAAATCGGATCCATAAAAAATGAGGAAGAGGTTAAAAACCTTATTGAAATGGACGCGCAGAGTAAAGTGAAGAAAGGAGTATCCTATCCTGCTGTAATCATACGCGTGGGAATGAACGATTCCAGAGTGGTCCCGTGGATGCCCGGGAAGTTTGCTGCGGTATTGCAGAACAGCTCCTCTTCCGGAAAACCGGTTTTACTATATGCCAATTATGACAACGGCCACTTCACCAATGACCTGGATGTCGTGTTCAAAGAGTATGCAGATATATATGCTTTCGCCTTATGGCAGGCGGGACATCCGGATTTTCAGCCTGCCCATTGAAGCTGCTATCCATCAAAATACATTGATTTTAATACCATACCCCAGCCCTTTCAGCCCTTAATTCTGAAAGGGTTTTTAATTTTTAACAGAAAATTGTATATCCTGGCGAAATCTGATTCCTCAAAAGTTTGTACATTTAAATGATAAGTTTACTATTATGGCAGATGATTATCTGAATAAAATTCTGGCAGAATATAAAGAATGCCACGCCGCATATTCCGCTTTAGGCTCTAAAGTGGAGCACACGGTAAGGAGATTATGCAAAAATATACCTATCCATCAGATCACCAGCAGGGTCAAAACAAGATCGAGCCTGGCGCAAAAGATCATCAAGAAAGATAAATATAGGACCCTGGATGACATTACCGATATTTTAGGATTGAGAATCATCACCTATTTTGAAGATGACATTTCTAAAATTGAGGAAATCCTTAACCGTGAATTTACCGTAGACTGGAGCAATTCCGTTGACAAGGGACACATCGAGATTGATAAGTTCGGGTATAAAAGCATTCATTTTATTCTGCAGATCAATGAACAGAAAGCGAAGTCAAAAGAATATGCGGACTACAAAAATATCAGATTTGAAATCCAGATCAGGAGCATTCTCCAGCATTCATGGGCTGAAATCGAACATGATTTAGGCTATAAGTCGGTGACCGATATTCCTGAAAAGGCACAACGTACTTTTTACCGGGTTGCAGCCCTTCTGGAGCAGGCAGATATTGAATTTACCAAGCTGAAAAAAGAGATTCATGAATTTGAAAATTCAGTAAGTAAAAACCTGAAGAATAAAAGGGAGCTGATTAATATCAATGAGTCAACGATTATAGCGTTTGTAAAAAAGAACCCGCTGCTGCGCGAAATTGAAAGCATGGTAAGAAAAGCACTAAGAACGCCCGGCCAATCAAGATTTGATACAGCATATATCTCGGCGAATCACTTTCCGGCACAGCTTAAAGACCTGGGAATCCTGAACCTGATACAGCTTGAGGAAAAGCTTTTGCAGTATAAAGAAGAAATCATCACCAGTGAAATCAGTTATTTAAAGTCTGTCACTAAAAACCTGGCGGACCGAAGCATTAAATTTGCCATCCCGCAGGGCGCTCCCATACTCTGGCTGATCCATTATCTTCAAAGCCATCACAATACGAGGTGATAAAAAAACTCCCGGGAATAGATCCCGGGAGTCCATATATTATAAATAAAATCCGTTTAAGGGTAAGGAGCAATCTCCACTTCCAGCCCTTCCATAGCATCTGCTATATGGAGCTGACAACCCAGGCGGCTGTTATCTTTCACATGGAAAGCCTCAGCCAGCATGGCATCTTCCTCATCACCCATCGGCTCCAGGCCCGGATCGCTGATCACGTAAACCTGACAGGATGCACACATGGCCATCCCGCCGCATACTCCAATGGTCCCTTCTTCAGCCAGTTCATAGGAACGGATGATTTCCATCAGGTTCATAGACATATCCGTAGGGGCAACCACATCATGCGTAACACCTTCCCTATCGGTAATTTTTATGTTGATATCGCTCATTGATTCTAGTATTGATTAATAACATCCAACCGGATGCCAGTTTAATCTATTTTTTTTACCACTGCCTTTTCAGCTTCTTTACGGGTTCCGTCAAATCCGTCCACACCACTTACGGTTGTGTACTTCAGTACATATTTTTTACCCGGATTCAGTCGGTTGTAAACACTCTGGCACATAAGGGTAGCCTCATGGAATCCGCAAAGGATCAGCTTCAGTTTTCCAGGATAAGTATTGATGTCCCCGATGGCATAAACCCCGTCGATATTCGTCTGGTAATCCAAAGCATTGTTCACCACAATAGCATTTTTCTCAATATTCAGTCCCCAGTTGGCAATATCCCCTAATTTAGGCGTCAGCCCGAACAGCGGGATGAAATAATCCGTATCGATATCATAGGCTTCTTCCCCGTCTACCTGTACAGTGATCGCTTCCACTTTGCCGCCACCTTTAATAGCGGTAACTTCAGCCGGAGTAATAAGCTTTATTTTTCCCTGGTTTTTAAGTTCCTGTACTTTTTCCACGGAATCCAGGGCTCCTCTGAATTCATTTCTTCGGTGAATCAGGGTTACTTCACTGGCTACATTGGAAAGGAAGATACTCCAGTCCAGTGCAGAATCCCCTCCACCGGCAATCACCACTTTTTTATTTCTGAAATGTTCAGGCTCTTTTACAAAGTACTCAAGTCCTTTTTCTTCATAATCGGCAATATTGTCCAGTGCAGGTTTTCTCGGTTCAAAAGTCCCGAGTCCTCCGGCAATGGCTACAGCTTTAGCACGGTGAACTGTACCTTTATTGGTCACAACTTCAAACCATTCGTCATCCACTTTATGTAATGTAACTGCCGTTTCCCCTAAGGTAAAACCTGGCTGGAACTGCCTGATCTGCTCCATTAAATTATCTACCAGGTCCCCTGCATTAACTGCCGGATACCCCGGAATATCGAAAATAGGTTTCTTAGGATAAAGTTCTGCCAGCTGACCTCCAGGCTGCGGAAGAGCATCGATGATGTGGCATTTCATTTTCAGCAGACCTGCTTCAAATACAGCGAAAAGACCGGTTGGACCGGCTCCTATGATCAATATATCGGTTGTTATCATAACAATAGGATAATTTAATTAAACGTTAGCTGCAAATTTACTAATTTTAATGCGAAGCTGATTTAACTCAGTCTAAATAAATAAATGAGATTTGTCAAATAAAAGGCTCATCAAGAGCCCCATGATTTGGCAGTGTTTTTGTAAAATTCTAATTATGAAGAAATTATTAATATGCTTCGCATTATTTGCATGTTTTCTGGGCTATGGCCAGATTACCAATATTGCAGATGGTGAATCATTAACGTTCAGAATCCATTATGGTATCCTGAATGCCGGAACAGCTAACCTCACTACTAAAAAAACGATGTACAGGGGTACGCCTCATCTGTATGTAAAAGGCAGCGGGCAGACCACGGGAGCTGTAAAAGCTTTTTTTAAAGTGGAAGATTTGTATGAGAGTTTCATCAATACCAATACGGAACTGCCGAGCTTTTATGTGAGGAATGTACGTGAAGGCGGTTATACGCAACATTTTGAAACAGCTTTCAACCATGATAACCAGACGCTTATCCTCACTGATAAAAAAAATCCGGCCAATGGTTCCAGAGTAATTAAATCCGTGAAGGGCGTACAGGATATGCTGTCATGTTTTTATTACCTGAGGAGCAAAACTCCGGCCCAGCTTAAGGTAGGAACTGTGATCAATATGAATGTATGGATTGACGATGAAATGTTTCCCTTCCAACTGAAAGTAGCAGGTACGGAAAACCTGAAGACCAAATTCGGTACGATCAACTGCCTGAAGATTATTCCTTCCGTTAAAAGCGGCAGGGTGTTTAAGGAAGAAGAAGGCGTAACAATGTGGGTATCCAACGATGCCAACCATGTTCCGATGCTGCTGAAGGCCGAACTGGCTGTAGGATCCCTGAAGGCCAGCCTTGATGATTATAAAAACGTAAGATATCCGTTGAAATTTTCGAACTAGACGCAATTAGCTTATTATGTAAATGCCTGTTTTTAATAACAGGCATTTTTCGTTGGCATTTATAAGGTTTTGTCCTTTATGGCCTGCTTAATTCCAGTGATGAATATTCAGCAATATATTTTCTGTAAGGTTCTTATAGGATATTATAAAAATACATATCTCTAATTCCGACATGTAATATTGCTCGCTGCATCAGTATCTAAGGTTTTTTGTTACTTCTATAAAAAACAAGCCTCCGGGAATCCCCGGAGGCTGAAGTCAAAGTCTACACTTTTAATAGTTACTATTGTGATTTGTGACAACAAAGTTATTTCGTTTTAAAAGTACCTTTTACAGAGCTTTTCAGCTCTGTAAAGATACTTAAGGATTGGATTGATATTGGCTTTGTATTGTGATAGATGTGTTTTTTAGAAAAATCCTTACAGGGTTTTTACGCCCTGTAAGAACAATTGCACCACTTGTGTTTTTACCACCAAATTTCTACTACCTTTATGTTAAAATCAAAATTTCTCTTTTAAACAGCATTGCCTTCGTCATTATTCGTCTGCTCTTTTGTTAATTCAAAGATAGGAACATATCCTATAAAAAAACGACAAAAAGGCTTAGATACATATCGCTGAGTTTGTAGATATAATTCTACAGAATAGCCGGAGCTTTTTAGCTGCTTAAGGATCGGATTGGTGTTGGGTTTGTGTTGTGACAGATGTGTTTTTTAAAAAATCCTTACAGGGTTTTTACGCCCTGTAAGAATAATTGCATCACTTGTGTTTTTTACCACCAAATTTCTACTACCTTTATGTTAAAATCAAAATTTCTTTTTTCAAACGGCATTAGCCTTCTTCATTATCCGCCTGCTCTTTTGTTAGTATAAAGGTAGGAACAGATGGGGTAAAAAAACGACAAAAACATTTAGATACATATCGCTGAGCCTGTAGATATAATTCTACAGAATAACCCAGATTCATTATACATCCGGAAACAGTCAGCTTTGTCTTACGATTTCAATCAGTTCTACCAGATTATCGATATTGAGTTTATCGAAAATCCTTTTCTTCATTGTACTTACGGTATTCTGCTTGACATTGAGCAGATTGGCAATCTCGAGATTACCATATCCTGAAGCATACATTCCGGCAATCTCTTTCTCTCTGTCGGTGAGGCATAGTAAAGGATCGATCAGATCCGGATTGCGAAGTGAGTTCATTAGCATCCTCTGCGTATCCTGGGAAATATATTCTCCGCAGGTAATCATTTTAAGGACTGCTTCTTTCACTTCTTCCTCTTCACTCATTTTACTGAGGAATCCGTCTGCACCGGCATTGATGAATTTAAGTGACTGTTTGTTCTCATCAGTACCCGTATAGATCAGGATTTTAATATCCGGCCTTATTTTTTTTACTTCCGGTAAGACATTCAGAAAATTCCCGTCGGGGAAACAGACATCTATAATGGCAATATCAATGGGATGGGTTTTAACGGTTTCTGTAATCTGCTGCAGGGTTGAAGCCTGATGCACCTTAAAGTCCGATGCTATTTCTTCGAGTATGAATATGATGCCCTGCCGTATGAGGCTGTGGTCATCCGCAAGGAGAAAGGTGATGGGTTTGTGATCCTTATGATTCATGGTGTATGGTTAAATGGATATAGAAAGACACGGTGGTTCCTTTGTTACGTTTGCTGGTGACGGATATATTCCCGGGGTACAGTGCAATGAGCTGCTTGCAGAGGCTGAGCCCGAGACCGGCGCCCAGGTTTTCCACCTCATCAGAAATGATGCCCTGATAATAAGGTTCGAAAATCTTCTCAAGATCCGATTCTGAGATACCAACGCCTGTGTCACTGATTATGGTATGCATGGCTACGGTTGCCTCATTGACAGGCTCAGTATATACCGTCACTTTAATCTGTCCGTTCTCGGTAAATTTATTGGCATTTCCGATAATGTTCATATAGATCTGGTTGATCTTGGTATTATCTGAAAAAACCACAAGGTCCGGAGCGATCCTCTCATCTATGATAAACCGGTTGTTCCTGGTCTCAATATAAGGTTCTATGGACGCCAGTATGGAGGTAATTTCATCTTTAAGGTTAAAAACAGCCGGAACCAGTTTATTTTCCACCTGATGGTTTTTGGTATACTCCAGGATCTGGTTAGCCTGCATCAGCAGCGTATTATTCGTGAAGCTTACGGATTTCAGATATTCTTTAATGCTATCGTCATTGGTTTTCTTATGGATCCTGTTGATAAAGATGCCGATGATCTTCAGAGGCGATCTCAGCTCATGGCTCAGCATGCCCAGGATCCTGTTTTTAAAGTTCAGGTGCTCCTGGATCTGTTCGTTTGCTGCATTCAGCCGGTACTCATAAATAAAAGCCATCCTGGTAAGATACATGATCAGTACAGAAACAATGAACATCAATACCATCAGACCTAAAATCAGGTAATTCCTGATCCTGTTGCTCATTGAATTCTGCCGGTCATACTCTTTCTGCAGTTCCGATTTTGAATTTTTAACGGCCTTATCATACATATTCATCAGCCCGCTCGCGCTCACAAACAGATGATCGAATACTCTGAAGAATTTTCCGTTGTCCTGCCTGTTTGTATTCAGGTTCACCTGGATTTTTCTTACCTGCTCGGTATAGTGGTTGTTCACCAGGTTCAGTATACTGTCGAAATCCGCTTTTATATTGGCTGCATTCTGCATTTCACGCTGTTTTACCATTACAACAGTGCTGTCTTTCCTGACATTGACTTTTCCTGATATGGCATCTCCCAGGCGGCCGAAAAACCCCTTTTTCTTAATGGTGTCCGAAAAGGTTTTGGTCTGCACATCAAACTTATCGAAGTTATAATCCAGCTTATACCTCTGGATTTCCGGCAGTCTGGTCTTTAGCTTTAATCCGGACCCTCCTGAATACTGATAGGCAGAATCACTTAATGCCTTGAACTGATGGACCCGAGAAGAATCACTACGCTGTAACAGTGTAATGTCTTTAATTTCAGGGAACTGGTTGCCGTAACGGTTGATGCGGTCCACATTATTCCCCAGCCGGCTTACTGCCCCAAAATAAGACTGCAGGTATTTTTCATCCTGGCTTACCAGGTACTTCTGGAAGTAATCCTGTGCTGTCAGAAGTTCTTTTTTGGAAGTATCCGTTAAATTTCCCAGTGATTCCACTACTTTCAGCTGCTTCTCAATCAGGGAGAGGTTTTTCCTGTTGACGGTTTCATTATAGAAAAATCCGGCAATGATAAGCTGTATCAGCAAAATACAGACGATCAGCGAATAATGCACTATTTTGCGCCATCTGAAACTCAATGTTTTGGAATGATTATATTCATTTTTCATAATTTGTGTAGTTTTTTTGTTTGGTCCGGCCCATCTTCCGTCCCGGATCCTGCCTTCAATGTATCTTTCCTGAATCTTTTACCAATAGTCACTATTCATGAGCGTGAAAGCAAACGGACCAGGTTCACGAAAGATTTACTGAAGACTTATCATATAATCTTTAAATTTAAATAATTATTGGATAGTATCTCATAATTTTCAGATAATAATTTTCTATCAGTGATTAAAAAAAGGCCTCTCACGCTATCAGGAAGGTTGTTATTTCGGATTTATCAGGAAAATTATTCTATATAAACAAAGAAATCCCATGATTGGTTTCACAGGATTTCATATATCATTTAAAAAATAAATTACAAAGTTTTGAACTGCTCCAACGTTCTGATATCATTTTCAAAGAACATCCTGATATCGCTCATCTGGTACAGCAGCATCACAATTCGTTCAATCCCCATCCCGAAAGCATAGCCGGAATATTTTTCAGAGTCTATATTCACATTCTTCAGAACGGCAGGGTCTACCATTCCGCAACCCATGATTTCAAGCCACCCGGTGCCTTTGGTAATACGGTAATCCGTCTCGGAATTCAGCCCCCAGTATACATCAATCTCTGCACTTGGCTCGGTAAAAGGAAAGTATGACGGCCTCATCCTGATTTTTGATTTCCCGAACAGCTCCGTAGTAAAGAACTGGATCGTCTGCTTCAGATCGGCAAAGCTTACATTCTCATCGATGTACAACCCTTCGATCTGATGGAAAATACAGTGCGAACGTGAAGATACCGCTTCATTCCTGAATACCCTTCCCGGAGATAAAATCCTTATCGGTGGCTGGTTTTCTTCCATGTAACGGATCTGTACGGAGGAAGTATGGGTCCTCAGAAGGATATCGGGATTCTGCTCAATGAAGAAAGTATCCTGCATATCCCTTGCCGGATGGTACTCAGGGAGGTTCAGGGCGGTAAAGTTATGCCAGTCGTCCTCAATCTCAGGTCCGTCTGCTACGGCAAACCCGATGGATTTAAAAATTTCGATAATCCTGTTTTTCACCAGGTTGATAGGATGCCTGGATCCTAAGTCCAGAGGAAAAGCAGGCCTTGTCAGGTCTTCTTTCTCTGTAACCAGGGAAGAGGCTGTAGCGTTTTTTAGGTCCTCAAGTTTTGCCTTAACAGCATCTTTCAGGGAATTAAGCTTAAGTCCGAATTCTTTCTTCTGGTCATTCGGAACTTCCTTGAACTTTTCAAAAAAATCGTTCAGGATCCCCTTTTTACCATTGTATTTAATCCGGAAGTTTTCAATTTCCTCTTTGGAAGCGGAATTAAAGCTGTTTACCTCAAGAAGCAGTTCTTCTATCTTTTCTATCATTATCTTGCCCTTTCAAAATGTTTTGCAAAAATACGTTTTTCCGTTGAATATGTTTCCCAATCATATAAAAAATCTGCCCCTTTTGCGGAGAGGCAGACTTCAATCACTTATTTCACTTAAATAAAAAAATTATTTCTTTTCTAAAGCTTTAACGTTGATCTGCAGGGTCACCTCGTTTTTAATGACACCATTTTGGGCAGGAGCCTGGAACTTTACTCCGAACTCTTCCCGGCTGACATCCTTAGGTTCCGTGGCAATGCTTACTTCTCCTCCCTTCTTAACGGATACATTGGCTTTAAACTGCACCGGCCTGGTAATTCCTTTAATAGTCAGGTTACCATCCAGAAGCGTATTGTAATCTCCTTCTGCAACGGATGTCACTTTGGTAATTTCATAGGAAGCGGTTGGGAATTTATCCGTTTCAAAAAAGTCTCCGCTTTTCAGATGCCCGTTAAGTTTGTCCATCTGTGTTTTGTCATCCCTCAGATCTACAGAGGTGAGGGAGTTCATGTCAGCTACAAATTTTCCGCTTTCCAGCTTACCGTCATGTACCGTCACATCGCCACTTTCAAACTTGATGGTCCCGAAATGGCTGGTACTTTCAGACTTGAAAATCTTGTATCCCTTCCACTCTATTCTGCTGTTCAGGGTATCCAGCGTATACTGGCTGCCATTTTTGGTGGTGGTTACTTCACTGCTTTCGCTGGCAACGGGCTTTTCTTTTTTACACGAAACTACCGTCGTAGCCGCAAAAAATACAGGAATGGCCCATATAAGCAGTTTTTTTCTCATTTTTGTCATGATTTTATTATCCCTGCTAAGATAATAAAAAAAATAGTTTTTTCCTAAAAACCTTACCTTTGCCATATGCTATTAGAGATCAGCCACCTTAATTTTTCGTACTCGAAAGAGAGACCTCTTTTCCGGAACCTCAACCTGAAACTGGAAGAAGGGAAGATTGTTGCGCTTGCCGGAGAAAGCGGCTGCGGAAAGTCCACTTTACTGAATTTAATCTACGGGAAACTGGATTGGGAAAGCGGTGAAATTATTTTTGACGGACGGAAGCTTATGGGCCCGAAAGGAAACCTGGTTCCCGGTGAAGCGGAAATGAAGCTGGTTGCCCAGAATTTTGACCTGATGCCGTATGCTACGGTCGCAGAAAACGTCGGTAAATTTATCTCTAACATTAATCTGGCCCATAAAAAAGCTACCGTTACCGAACTGCTTGAAGTGGTAGGCCTACAGGACTACGCCGGAATCCTGCCAAAATACCTGAGCGGAGGACAGCAGCAGCGGGTGGCTATTGCAAGAGCGCTTTCCGTACTCCCAAAACTCCTGATTCTTGATGAGCCTTTCAGCAACCTTGATTTCCCCAGGAAGATAGAGCTTCGTGAGCGGCTGTTCAGATATGTGAAGCAACACGGCATTTCGCTGATGATCTCTACGCATGAGCTTCAGGATGTCATGCCATGGCTGGACCGCATTGTGATCCTTCAGGAAGGAAGGCTGATCCAGAATGACCATCCCGAAGAAATTTACAGGCATCCTTATAATCCATACGTAGCAAGGCTCTTTGGCGAAGTGAACATATTCAGTGAACAGGAACAGAAAGATTTAGGCATTCCTGAGTTTTTCTACTATCCCCATGAGATCGTCATCAATCATAACGGGCAGGAAGCCGAAGTACTGGAGAGCAGGTTTGCCGGAAACCATTACCGAACGATCATCAGGATCAACCATAAGGAGATGGTAATGGAAACAGGAGGTAAAATTCAGGAAAACCAGATCCGGATTGCTTTCCGCAAATAAATCATCCGATGCTTTTAACCTGCATGACTGCGGAGATGCAGTAATATTATACCGGATTTATTGAATTAACAGGTAAATTTATTGCATTTATAAGAATGCTTTAAAAAAAATATCTTACATTTGTTTTTTACAGCATAAGGAAATTTTTGGTTAATTCTCTTTCTGCCCCTGAAGACGAACATTAGCAGTCTGCAATCTAGTCTTTTGAAAGATAACACTGTCCAATTCTTTCCTTTTTTTGTGCCCGAAAATTAAAAAACCGCTGCCTGAGCATCTCAACGGCAGCGGTTTTTTATTGGATATCTGTATTCAGTTTTGACGTCTCACGCGTATCTTTCATCCGGAAATAAACCACGAGTGAAAAGAATATGCAGAGTGTGATGTACCAGTAAAAATAGTGCTCCACTCCTGCCTGCTTGAACCACAGGGCAATATATTCAGCCGTTCCTCCAAATACAGCAACGGTGAGGGCATAAGGAAGTCCTACACCCAAAGCTCTTACTTCGGAAGGAAAAAGTTCTGCCTTCACAACAGCATTAATAGAGGTATATCCGCTGACAATGATCAGTGAAATCATAATCCATACAAATGACATTCCCATAGAAGTGGTATGGCTGAGTGCGGTCAATAAAGGAACCGTACCTACCGTCCCCAATATCCCGAATGCCAGCAACAGGGACCTCCTCCCGATCCTGTCGGACAATGCACCGAAAACCGGTTGCAGGCACGCAAACAGAAACAGGGAAACGAAGGAAACAAGCGTGGACTCTTCCTTACTTAAATGGACGGTATTCACCAGGAATTTCTGCATGTAAGTCGTATAGGTATAGAACGCAAGCGTGCCGCCTAAAGTCAATCCTACCACCGTAAGAAGTGCCTGAGGATGCTTAAGAAGTTCTTTTATGGTACCCTTTTTATCCCGGACGGTGCCTTTTTTATTTTCAAAAGCTTCGGTTTCATGGAGATTTGACCTCAGGTACAAAGCAACTACAGACAGAACAGCACCAATGACAAATGGGATCCTCCAGCCCCAGGTTTCAAGCTGTTGTTCGGTTAGCAGGAGTTTCTGCAGGATCAGCTGGATGCCCAGGGCAATCAGCTGTCCGCCAATGAGGGTTACATACTGAAAACTGGAATAGAATCCTCTCCGGTCTTCCGTAGCCATCTCACTGAGATAGGTTGCCGAAACCCCATATTCCCCGCCTACACTCAGTCCCTGAAGCAGCCGTGCCAGAAGCAGCAGCACCGGAGCTAAAACACCTATGGTCCCATAAGAAGGCGTAAGGGCAATCAGAAGGGAGCCTAAAGACATCAGCAGCACGGAAAGCGTCATAGCTCTTTTCCGCCCTACCCTGTCGGCGATACTTCCGAACATCCATCCTCCCACAGGCCGCATCAGAAAACCCACGGCAAAAATCCCTGCCGTGTTCAGGAGCTGTGCCGTCATATCGGAATCCGGAAAAAACGACTTGGAAAAGTAGATGGCAAATGCCGCATAGGCGTACCAGTCATACCATTCAACCAGATTGCCAACCGAACCACCTACAATAGCTTTTATCCTTTCTCCGGTTGTGATCTGTGGCCTGTTTTGGATATTCATGCTGCTTGTTATATTATCAGGAAAGTAAGAATTTATCTAATTACGCTTTCTTTACAAACTCAGATTTCAGGGCCATGGATCCGAATCCGTCGATCTTGCAGTCGATATTATGGTCACTGTCCGGTCTCAATCTGATATTTTTAACTTTAGTTCCCGCTTTCACAGGCTTCGGGGCACCTTTTACAGGAAGGTCTTTGATCACCACTACAGAATCTCCGTCCTGAAGCTCATTCCCGTTGGAATCCAGTATTTTACCGGAAACAGATGCTTCAGAAGCTGCCTCTTCAGGATTCCATTCATAAAAACATTGGGAACATACCATCACATTATCGCTCGGATATGTAAATTCGGAGCCGCATTTCGGGCAAAGTACAGGATTACTCATATTTTTTCAGTTTTTGCAAAGGTAAGGTTTTGGATCCAGTTTTTTCTCTTGTGTAAAAGTGCACGCTCTATCATATTATGTAAATAATTCAGGTTTAAAATTTCCCAGGTAAACCTTCAGGACCTCAATGCCAAAACTTTATCCTGCCTGTGTTCAAATAAAAACCGTATTTTTGCAGAACTTTAGCTTTTCAGAGTCTAAAGCTCAATATTTAAAATGTCCCAAATGGAACTTATTCACAGAAACTTAGCAATCGGAATTCACGATGCTTTACAGGAAACTTTTTTCGAAAAAAACAAATATGCCGATAAAGTTATCGAAAGGCTGTTAAAAGCCAACAGAAAATGGGGAAGCCAGGACAGGGCTGTGGTTTCTGAAATTTTCTACAATATCATCCGCTGGAAGAAACGCCTGGAGTACTACATGGGAGAAGGCGTAAAACCCAATAACATCTATAAGCTGATTCTTGCCTATCTGTTGTGGAGCAAGACGAACTATAAAAAATTTGAGGAATTCGACGGGATCAAAATCGCCGACATCATTACCAAACTTAAAAAAGGAACGGTCCCTACCAAAGCCATTGAATATTCCATCCCGGAGTGGCTGGCGGAAACCCTGGAAAAGGAACTCGGACAGAACTGGGAAAAAGAGATGCAGGCCCTGAACGAACAGGCCCCTACCGTATTGCGGACGAATTCCCTGAAAACGTCAACCAAGGAACTTATTTCCGATCTTTCAGATGAAAACGTGGTTTCTTATCCTATAAAAAACTATCCTGATGCGGTACAGCTGGAGGAGAAGAAAAATGTATTCCTGACCAGCGCGTTTAAAGACGGACTGTTTGAAATACAGGATGCTTCTTCACAGAAAATAGGGTATTTCCTGGATGTACAGGAAGGACAACGGGTGGTGGACGCCTGTGCAGGCGCAGGAGGAAAAACGCTTCACCTGGCTGCCTTAATGAAAAACAAAGGACAGATCATTGCCCTGGATATTTTTGAATGGAAACTTGCAGAGCTGAAACGACGCGCCAAGAGAGCCGGAGCCCATAATATAGAAACCAGGCTGATCTCTGACAACAAAGTCATCAAACGCCTTCACGAAAAGGCCGACAGGCTGCTGATAGATGCGCCATGTTCAGGTTTGGGTGTACTGAAGAGAAATCCGGACAGCAAATGGAAAATTGACCAGGAGTTTATAGACCGGATAAAAGCGGAACAGCAGCAAATCCTTCAGGATTATTCCAAAATCCTTAAAAAAGGAGGAAAAATGGTGTATGCCACCTGTTCTATTCTTCCCTCCGAAAATAATGAGCAGGTAGAGGAATTCCTGAAAAACAATCCGGACTTTAAAATGATTAAAGACGAAAAAGTAATGCCAAGTCAGGGATATGACGGGTTTTATATGGCTTTAATCGAGCGTATTGCCTAAATAAACCGCCTTACCATATGAAGCTACCCTGCAGGGGTAGCTTTTGTTTTGCCCGGCAACAGTAAAGAATTATTTTTGAACCTAATTTTTACCCTTCATCTGAAATTTATTTTTATGCTGACAAGATTTTTATTTTTTTTCTTTTTTATTGCCGTATTCAGTTCAGGCTATGCGCAGACCTATGAAATACAGTACATCAGTTCTTCTAACGGGAAGGTATCTCCCGGCCAGCCTCCTACGCTGGTATGGGTCAATGACAAAGAGAATTTTATACTCAATACAACCATAAAAGAGCAGAAAAGCGAATACCCTTTTGAAATCACCAAGATTGAAAAACCCTCCAATACAGTCGTATCCTATGCTTTTCTAAAGCCCGGAGAAATTATTTCCGCATCTGATACCGAATCGGTAGGAAAACAGACTTTTGACTTCACATCAGAAACCAAAAAGATCCTGGGCTATAACTGTAAAAAAGCAGTCACCAAAATCAATTCCAATACCATAGAAGTCTGGTATACCAATGATCTCAAGATCAACGGCGGGCCTTCAACCCTTGGACAGAACCTTGGTCTGGTCCTGGAAATCGAACGCAATAAAAACAACCTGCTGACCGCCCAATCTATCAAAAAGGTAAAAAAAACATCCGTTGAAAGCCTTATGAAAGGGACAGTAACCTCAACGGACCAGCTGGGATACAGGGACCTGCTCTGGAAAAGCCGTTTTACCACCCTGAAGGTTTTTGACAATGAAACCATTAATTTTTCTGATGCTTCAAAATCAGACGAACAGGTGAAAAGATTTGCCAACGGAACGATTATCCTGAAGAAAATAAAGTTTCCGGCCATCAGTGAAGGGGAAAATATTTTTGTTGACCTTAAACAGCAGTCTAACGGAGATGCCTACGACAGGACGGGAACCGTATTCTTTATTCCGCAGGATCAATCCATGTCTTTTCTGGACGGGCTTGAGAAAGGGGTTAAAACACTTCCGGTATATGAAAACGGGAACGGGAAGCAGTACTTCGGCGTGGTTTCTGATGAAAAATACCTGGCTCCTGTAGAAATGATGAGGTTTTTTACCGCTTTCGGCATCCAGAAATTCAACCACATCCAGCTGAAGGGAAAGGAATGGCAGACGGTAAGCCCATATCGTGAAGACATTACGGATCTCAAACCGGCCTTGTCCGGAAAGGAATTATGGATCGGCACATTCATCGGGAATTACGATAAGGGCGGACATAAAGTAAGCCTGGAAATCACCATCCATAAAAGTGACCAGAATATTTACAGGAACAATACGGTCATTCCTCTTTTCAACACGCTGAACATCATGGAAATGGCTGGACAGGAGTATTCCACCATGTTTGACAAAGACAAAGGACTGCTGGTAGAATTCAATTTAAAGAAAGACCTGAATAATGCACAGCTGAAATACATCACTACCGGACATGGCGGATGGGAAAACGGAGACGAATTCATCCCTAAGGCCAATACCATACTTCTGGACGAGAAAATGATATTTTCTTTCATCCCCTGGAGGACGGACTGCGGTTCTTACCGCCTGTATAATCCTGCTTCAGGAAATTTCCCGGATGGTCTTTCCTCCTCAGATCTCAGCAGGTCCAACTGGTGCCCCGGAACGGTAACCAATCCTGACTTCATCTCATTAGGCAGCCTTAAAGCCGGAAAACATGTTATACAGGTAAAAATCCCTCAGGGACCGCGTGAAGGCACAAGCTTCAGCTCATGGAATGTGTCGGGAGTACTGCTGGGAAATGAATAAAAAAAACCTTCTCGTAATTTGAATTACAAGAAGGTAAAAACACAAATGATGAAAAAAAATTATTTCGAGTCACAAAATAACGATTAAAATTCTAATAAAAAATTACCATTTAGCATCGTTTTTTTAGTTTTTATTTCGTATGAGGGTAACATCATTCATTTGTGAAGAAAAAAATCAATTTCAGATCCTGATTTTAACACAAAAAGTTAATTAATTTCTACAAAATAAATTATTTAATTAAAATTTTAAACTTTAATAAAAATTTTATTGTTATTTATAAATTGTAACTCTACTTTTGATTTATAAATAACAATAAAATGTGTGGAATTGTGTGCCTGTTTGACGCCAAACAGAAAACTGAAATATTGAGACCTCAGGTATTGGAAATGTCTAAAAAGATCCGCCACAGAGGTCCGGATTGGAGCGGGGTCTTCCAGGATGATAAAGTGGTATTTTCCCATGAACGGCTGGCTATTGTAGATCCTACCTCAGGAAAGCAGCCGCTGTTCAGCAAAGACGGCCGTATTGTATTAGCCGTTAACGGTGAAATCTATAACCATCGCGAACTGAAAGAGGAATTCTCTGACTACGAATTCCAGACCCAGTCGGATTGCGAGGTTATCCTGGCCCTGTATGAAAAATACGGGAAAAATTTCCTTGAACAACTGAACGGCATTTTTGCCTTTTCCCTTTATGATATGGATAAAGGTGTTTACCTTATTGCCCGCGACCATATGGGTATCTGCCCTCTGTATCACGGATGGGACAGAAGCGGAAACTATTATGTAGCCTCTGAACTGAAAGCGTTGGAAGGCATCTGCAAAACCATAGAAACTTTCTTACCCGGACATTTGGTATACAGTGCAGACGGAAGCGGACTGGAACAGTGGTATAAAAGAGACTGGGAGTCTTTTGACCACGTCAAAGACAATGAAACGGATATAGACTTGCTGAGGAAAGGGCTTGAAGATGCCGTTCACCGGCAACTGATGAGCGATGTGCCTTATGGCGTGCTCCTTTCAGGCGGCCTTGATTCTTCCGTGATCTCTGCCGTTACGGCAAAATTCGCCCGTCAGAGAGTGGAAAGCGGCGATACGCAGGAAGCCTGGTATCCGAGACTGCACAGCTTTGCCGTAGGCCTGGTAGGATCTCCTGATCTTGAAGCCGCCCGTAAAGCGGCAGACCATATCGGGTCTGTACATCATGAAGTGAACTTTACGGTTCAGGAAGGGCTGGATGCCATCCGGGATGTGATTTACCACCTGGAAACGTATGATGTTACCACGGTAAGGGCATCTACCCCGATGTACCTCCTGGCCAGGGTCATTAAATCCATGGGAATCAAAATGGTCCTTTCCGGTGAAGGTTCGGATGAGCTGTTCGGAGGTTACCTGTATTTCCATAAAGCGCCCAATGCGAAGGAATTCCATGACGAAACGGTACGGAAACTGAGTAAACTGCATTTGTATGACTGCCTCAGAGCCAACAAAGCCCTGATGAGCTGGGGAATCGAAGGCAGGGTACCGTTTTTAGATAAGGAATTTATGGATATTGCCATGAACATCAACCCTGAGGACAAGATGATCAGCGTAGCTGAAGGCAAAATTGAAAAATGGGTATTGCGGAAAGCTTTTGAAGACCTTCTTCCTGAATCGATCGTATGGAGACAGAAAGAACAGTTCTCTGACGGGGTAGGCTATTCCTGGATCGACAGCCTGAAGGAAGTTGCAGAAAAAGAAGTAACGGATGAGATGATGGCCAATGCCCGTTTCAGGTTCCCGCTGAATACGCCTCAGAATAAGGAAGAATATCGGTACAGGACGATTTTTGAAGAACACTTCCCAAGTGAAACTGCCGCAGCTACAGTACCTTCCGTACCTTCTGTTGCCTGCTCTACGCCTATTGCCCTGGAATGGGATGAAGCCTTCAAGAAAATGAATGATCCGAGCGGAAGAGCGGTGAAAGTGCATGAGACGTCATACGACCAGGTGTAAAAACGAATGGTCAATTGTGAATTGTGCATCACCGGTGAATTTTGATAAAATTAAATGACCATTGATCCGCAGGAATTGACCATTGATCTGATGCTAGTGGTGATTTGATAGCGGAATATCCAATGTCAATGATCATTGATCAATCATCAATTATATCCATTCTCTCGGTATGCAATTTTTAAAATTTATTAATCCTGTAGTCATACAGGATTTTCTTTTGCATTAACGTTAATAATATTGTCAGAATTTAACCGTTAATAAAAAATAATATCTAATAAATAATTATATTTGGAAAACGAAAATATCAATTATAAAAAATGAGAAGAAACATTACCGTCTTGTTTGCTTTATTATCAATGAGCTTTGCTTTTGCACAGGGAAAATACGGCAGATACCTTAACTCAAAAAAGCTTGCTTTAACCTATAAAAGTGTGAAGGAAAATGACAAAGAAGATTATTACCAGCAGTATTACTGGCTTGTAAAGGCTGAACAGCTGAAAACATATCCGCACCTTAAAGATATAAAGCCGGTAGTCCTTTACGAATTCGTTAAAAAAGTAAATCCGCAGAATCCTACCAAAAAACTGGATGCAAGAGGAAAAGAGCTCAGAGAAACAGCAGAGCTGTCCCTGAACCAGTATTTCAAAAATAAGAATTTCGAGAACAACAGCGTGCTGATGCATAACCTGGAAACGTATGTAGATCCTTCCCAGGGAGAATATTTTACGAAAGTGGACCCTGAAAGAATCAAGGAACTGGTACCTAAGGAACTTTTCTCCTTTAACTCACTTAACAGGAAAACACAGGAGGAACAAACTTTTTATCTCTGGATCGACAAGAAAAATGATGATTTCAATATTGTAAACATTATCCCGGAAGAGAAGGAAAACAAAGCATTCTACGCAAGGCTGAAACAATACCTGCCGAACTATAAGTTTTCAAAATACGTACCTTCCGTAAAAAAAGGGAATAAAACTGATAAAACCGATGCAGATTATTATTACATCATGCCTTTCGAGCAGAATACGGATAACATCGAATACAAAACCAAGGATTTCAAAACTTTTATCCTGAGCCAGTACCGAAAGGCCGGCGAAGAATGGAAAGGGGTTGAAAAGCCTAGAAAATAAACTCAAATCCTGCGAAATTACCGCAGGATTTTTTTTGCATTTAACCCGGATAAAACCCAGTATGGTATTATTCTTGAAGCGTTTTGAGCAATCAATCTGTTACCAGATTCCAAGCCGGTTAACAATGTCAGAGGTAATACAACAACCCAATTCCGTAAAGAAAATTCTTCCCCTTATTCTGGCCACTGCCATATTCATGCAGATGCTGGATTCTACTATCCTGAATACCTCCCTGCCTTCCATAGCCAGGGATTTACAGGAATCGCCGCTCAACATGCAGAATGCCATCATCAGTTATGTGCTGACGCTGGCCGTCTTCATGCCTGCCAGCGGATTCCTGGCAGACCGTTTCGGAACGAGGAAGGTCTTCATTGTCTCATTGGTCCTGTTCAGCCTCGGATCACTGTTCTGCGCACTATCCCAGAACCTGACCCACCTGGTGATTTCCCGCGTCCTGCAGGGCGTGGGAGGCAGCCTGATGACACCGGTAGGAAAGCTGGCGCTCATTAAGACGTTTGATAAAAACGAACTGCTGAAAGCGATGAATTTCGCTATTATCCCGGCGCTAATCGGTCCGGTTCTCGGTCCATTGGTCGGCGGATATATGGTAGATTACCTTTCCTGGCACTGGATATTCCTGATCAACATTCCGATAGGACTCTTAGGGATGGTCCTGGGAGCGAAATACATGCCGGATTACAGGTCTAAAGATGTGGATTTTGACCTTAAAGGCTTTCTCATCTTTGCAGCAGCGTCCCTACTGCTTTCCGTTTCGCTGGAACTTTTCGGGGACATCCAGAATATCACGCCGGTATTACTGGTCTTTATCCTCGGATTTCTTTTCCTGTACTATTATTATAAACACGCCAAGAAGGATGCAAGCCCTATTTTTCCGCTGAACCTTTTCCAGGTACGGACATTCCGGGTAGGCGTTGTCGGAAACCTGGCCACAAGGCTGGGAATCAGTTCCGTGCCGCTGCTCTTACCGCTGATGATTCAGATTGCTTACGGACAGTCGGCTGTAACCTCAGGATGGATTGTGGCGCCAATGGCGCTAACGGCTATTTTCGGAAAATCCTCGGTGATTAAAATCCTCAACAGATACGGATACCGGCAGACTTTGATGGTCAATACTTTCATTATCGGCACCCTGATCTGCTTGCTGGCTATTCCGAATATCCACAGCTCTTTGTATTGGTTCGTCCCGATTATTGCGATTTTAGGATTTTTCAATTCCATTCAGTTTACCTCCATGAATACCATTTCCATTGCAGACCTGAGAAACTTCCAGACAAGCAGCGGTAACTCGCTCCTTTCTGTTAACCAGCAGCTTGCGGTTGGATTCGGGATCGCATTCGGACTGATAGTCCTGAAAATCTTCCAGAATTCAGACCTTATCGGAGGAGAAATCCATAATGCATTCCGGTATACTTTCCTTACTGTAGGTTTGCTGACGATCTTATCCGGATTTGTATTCAGAAGGCTGCATATCTCGGACGGCAAAAACATGCAGTCAAAATAAAAAGCTCCTACTCCACTTCATGATAATACTTTGTTAGAAGATATTGCCTGAACTTTCTTAGGCAGAAAATCCTAGTTAACACACATCAATGTCCATGATCATATTCCGGCCTATATTTGCATTATATTCGGAAGCGCAATGATGGCCATTTGGCATGATCATATGTTCCGTTATCATGGAAAAAGTTCATATGCAGTGATTAACGGTGAAGACGCTTTCTACTGATCAATTATTTTGCTGAAAATTGCTTCCGGATGGTTCATTTAAAAAAGAATGATTAAATTAACAGAATCAAGAAAAATATAAGTTATTATGTCAAATATCGGACTGATCATTGAAGAAAAAGCGGCAGATATAGGAAACTTTCTGGTAGGCAGGCTTCTGCCTTTCCGCGAAAAAAGGGCGGTAGGTCCTTTTGTATTTATTGACCACATGGGCCCGGCTGAACTGAAGGACTACCAGAACCTGGATGTCCCGCCTCACCCGCATATCGGACTCTCCACCCTGACCTACCTTCTGGAAGGGTCTATTTTTCACCGCGACAGCATCGGCAGCGCAATAGAGATCCAGCCGGGTGCCGTTAACTGGATGACGGCCGGCAAAGGGGTTGTACATTCCGAAAGAACGCCTGAATATTTAAGGGAAACCGATAAAAAGCTGCATGGATTCCAGATCTGGGTAGGACTGCCAAAACACCTGGAGCAAAGCGAACCTACCTTTCATCATACCGAGGCTGAAGAACTGCCGGAATGGGAGGAAAACGGCGTGCATTACAAGCTGATTGCAGGAGAAGCTTTCGGAAAGAAATCCCCGGTTCCCGTACACAGCAGACTGTTCTTTATAGAAATCAAAACGAAGGATCCACAGAACATCAAAATCGGAAAAGACCTGTACGGCGAAGCGGCCATGTATGTCCTGGACGGAACGGTAGACATTGAAGGCAACAACTATGGATCAAGACAGCTTCTCATCGCAAAAGACACCAAGCTATGCGAGTTCGGGATGAGTGAAAATGCCACAGTGTATCTTTTTGGAGGAGAACCTTTCGAGGAAGAACGTTTCATATTCTGGAATTTTGTGAATTCAGACAAAGAACGCCTTGAAGAAGCCAAAGTGAACTGGCACAACCAGAATCATGATGCCTTCCCTCCGGTACCCGGTGACGAAGAGGAATATGTACCGCTTCCGAAATCTATTTTAAACAGAAAGTAATTATTCCCATAGACCCATACATGAAAATACTTGCCTTTGCAGGAAGCACGTCTTCCACATCTATCAACCGTGAACTGGTAAAATTTGTGCTCAGGGATTTCGGGAATGAAGAAATTCATTTCATAGACCTGAATGATTTCTCCATGCCGGTTTTTTCCGTAGACCTTGAAAAGAAAGGATTCCCGGATGAAGCCCACCGCTTTCTTCAGGCCATCGGAGCCTGTGACGCTATCATCTGTTCGCTTGCCGAGCACAACCGCTCGTACAGCGCTGCGTTTAAAAATATTTTCGACTGGGCTTCCAGGATCGATGTAAAAGTTTTCCGGAATAAACCGATGCTGCTGATGAGTACTTCTCCGGGAGGCTACGGCGGAGGCAATGTGATGAATACGGCCAAAACCTTCTTCCCTCAATTCGGAGCAGATATCAGACAGACGTTTTCGTTACCGAAGTTCTATGAAAATTTTGACCTGGAAAACGGAATCATCAATCCGGAGATGCTGAAGGAACTCAAAGAGAAGGTACAAGCATTTAAAAATGAAATTCAATGATGAATGTAACCGTAACGGCAAGCCTAGGAACTACGCAGTATTATACGGAAGTTACTGCCGGCGACAATAAGATGGTCACCGACGAACCTGTAGATAAAGGCGGACAGAACAAAGGGCCGAATCCTTTTGAAATCCTGGCCGCATCCCTGGCCAGCTGTACCGCAGCGACCCTGAGAATGTACCTTGACAGGAAAGTATGGAACGCGGAAAAAATCAACGTCACTGTAGACCTTGAATATTTTCCCCTCACCAGAAGAACGGTCTTTAAACGGCAAATCAGCTTTGATGGCTCAGAACTTGATACAGATCAGGTCAAAAGGCTTCGTACGATTGCAGAAGCCTGCCCTGTTCACAAAATCCTGACCAACGATATCGAAATATTAACCCAATTCTCATGATATGATTGAAATACAACACAACAACGACGAGAAGCGAGGAAGCTTCGCAGCATTTATGGACGGCAAACAGGCCGGGCTTATGACGTACACCTGGGCGGGAGACACCCGCTTTATTATAGACCATACCGAAGTGGAAGACGCCTATAACGGAAAAGGTGTAGGCAAAGAAATGCTCTATGCAGCGGTTAACTACGCCCGTGAAAACGGAAAAAAAATCATCCCGCTCTGCCCTTTTGCCAAAGCCAACTTCCAGAAGCATGCAGAACTGCAGGATGTAATGGTCAATTAAGACTGATCCGGCAGATCTAAAATATATTAACCTTTCAGGACTCCGTTCTGAAAGGTTTTTTCTTTTTCAGCAGAAAAGAAAAAAACTATATTTGCTGAAATTATTTTTTCAGCATGAATCCAGGAACTACTCTCTTGCTATTTGTTTTTATCTATTTCATCGGGCTGCTGGTGATTTCTTATTTTACCAGCCGGAATTCGGATAACCAATCGTTTTTCATAGGAAACAAAAAAAGCAAATGGTGGCTCGTGGCCTTCGGGATGATCGGTACCAGCCTCAGCGGGGTGACTTTCATTTCAGTTCCGGGAACGGTTGGGAAAATGACCGGAACCGAATATATTTTCGGGGGTTTTGAGTATTACATGATGGTAATCGGCTTCTTTATAGGCTACTTTATCGTAGCTGCCATCCTGCTTCCGCTGTATTACAAAATGAACCTCACCTCCATTTACACATATCTGGGCAAAAGGTTCAATGTGGAAGCCCATAAGATAGGATCCATATTCTTTATTATTTCAAGGGCGATCGGTGCAACGGCCAGATTATACCTGGTGGTGAACGTGCTGCAGATCTTCCTGCTGGAAGGATTAGGAGTACCGTTCTGGGTAACGGCCATGGTTCTGCTGCTGATGGTTTTGCTGTATACTTTTGAAGGCGGCGTTAAAACGATCGTGATCACGGACACGCTGCAGACTTCATTCATGATCATCAGCCTGGTAGCCTGTATTGTTTACATCCTCTCGAATCTGAATTTATCCTTCGGGGAAGCCTACACGATCCTGGAACAGAAAAATTATACGCATTTCATCAATTCAGACCCGAATTCCAAAACGTTCTTTCTCAAAACGATCCTGGGCGGTATATTCATTACCATCGCCATGACGGGACTGGACCAGGAAATGATGCAGAAAAACATATCGGTGGATAACCTCCACAATTCCAAAAAGAACATGCTGACGTTTGCCGGCACGCTGCTCGTGGTAAACCTTGCCTTCCTATTTTTAGGCGGGCTGCTGTATCTTTTTGCACTGCAGAACGGAGCGGACTATTCAAAGGTTTCCACTCTGGTTGAAGGGAAGCAGGTTTTTGCTGATGTTTTCGGATTCAGGGATGCTTCAGGGAATGTTAAAAACATCATGGGAGACGACCTCTTTCCGGCGCTATCGCTTCAGGGCTACTTCCCGATGGCATTATCCGTTATTTTCATCATCGGGCTGATCTCGGCGCTTTTCCCTTCTGCGGACGGAGCGTTAACCGCTGTCACCAGCTCTTACTGTGTTGACCTCCTGAACCTTAACGAAAATAAGACCAAGACTGAAAAAGAAAAGAAACATCTCCGGATGAAAGTCCATCTTACATTTACCGTAGTTTTCTTTATCCTTATCATGGTTTTTAAAGCCATGAACGACAAATCCATCGTTTATCTTATCATGGAAATCGCAGGGTATACCTATGGCCCGTTGTTAGGCCTTTTTGCATTCGGAATCTTTACCCGGTTCCGGATTTCAAAAAAATATGCGATCCTTGCCGTAACCATTGCAGCCCCTGTATTAACTTATCTGATCAATACTGCAGTAACCACGTATACCGATTACCGCATTGGTGTGGAACTGATTATCCTGAACGGGTTACTGACCTTCATTGGATTATGGCTGGTGAAAAGCAGGTCATATCTGAGAGTGGTTGAATAAGGCACAGCCGTAAAAAGCTTATCATATTCCGGATAGCAACCAGGATGAATAAGACGATCTATAAACCGGATAATCAAATGATAATCAGGCACAATAAAGAGATTAAGGTTAACGGATATCGTTTTAAAATTTCGTTAAGCCGCTAAAAAATTGTACATTCGCAAGGCAAATAAATCATATATATGAGTAAAAGTATCGAAGAGTTAAAATCTCTTACTACACAAATCAGAAGGGACATTTTAAGAATGGTTCACGCTGTAAATTCCGGTCATCCAGGAGGAAGCTTAGGCTGTACGGAATATTTTACGGCACTTTACGGGAAAGTAATGCAGTATAACCTTCCTTTTACGATGGAGGGCAAGAATGAAGACCATTTTTATCTTTCCAACGGTCACATTTCACCGGTATTCTATTCTACACTGGCAAGATTCGGCTTTTTTCCGGTAGATGAGCTGAGAACGTTCAGAAAACTGGATTCGAGGCTTCAGGGCCACCCGACTACCCACGAAGGTTTACCGGGGATAAGAATTGCTTCAGGATCTTTAGGTCAGGGGCTTTCTGTTGCTCTGGGTGTGGCTCTAGGCAAAAAACTGGACGGAGATGATTCTTTGGTATATACGCTTCACGGTGACGGTGAACTTCAGGAAGGGCAGATCTGGGAAGCCCTGATGTTTGCGGCAGCGAAAAAAGTAGACAACGTTATTGCAACAATTGATTATAACGGACGCCAGATTGACGGTGATACGGACGATGTATTAAGCCTGGGTAACCTTCACGCGAAACTGGAAGCTTTCGGATGGACTGTTCTGGAAGAGAAAAACGGTAATGACATGGAAGCGGTAATCGGAATCCTTGAAAAAGCGAAGACCGAAACCGGAAAAGACAAGCCTGTAGTTATCATCCTTCATACTGAAATGGGATTTGGGGTAGACTATATGATGGGAAGCCACTCATGGCACGGAAAAGCGCCTAATGATGAGCAGCTGGACACGGCCTTCAAACAGTTATATTTAGAAGCTCCGGCAGATTACTAATTAGAGAACGACATCAAGTAATCAGCCATTAATAAATCAAGAAAAAAATGAAATATACATATACAGAAAAAAAGGATACCCGTTCAGGCTTCGGAGCCGGATTGGCGGAGCTTGCAGATAAGAACCCTAATGTTGTTGCGCTTTGTGCAGACCTTATCGGTTCCCTGAAAATGGAAAAATTTATTGAAAAAGCTCCTGAGCGTTTTTTCCAGATCGGGATTGCAGAAGCCAATATGATGGGTATTGCTGCAGGACTCAGCATCACCGGTAAAATTCCTTTTACCGGAACCTTTGCTAATTTCTCTACCTCAAGAGTATATGACCAGATCCGTCAGTCGATCGCCTATTCCGATAAGAATGTTAAAATCTGTGCTTCACACGCAGGTCTTACTTTAGGGGAAGACGGTGCTACGCACCAGGTACTGGAAGACATCGGGATGATGAAAATGCTTCCGGGCATGACTGTTATCAATCCTTGTGATTACAACCAGACGAAAGCGGCTACCCTGGCGATTGCAGACCATGAAGGCCCGGTATATTTAAGGTTCGGAAGACCTACAGTTCCTGTTTTCATCCCGGAAGATATGCCGTTTGAGATCGGAAAAGGAATCATGCTTCAGGAAGGCACTGATGTAACCATTGTAGCGACTGGGCACCTGGTTTGGGAATCCCTGGTAGCAGCAGATGAGCTTGAGAAAGAAGGGATTTCATGTGAGGTGATCAACATCCACACTATCAAGCCTCTTGATGAGGAAATCATCTTAAAATCTGTAGAAAAAACAGGTAAGATCGTGACTGCCGAAGAGCACAACTACCTTGGAGGGCTGGGAGAATCCGTTGCCGGAATGCTCGCCAGAAAAAGGCCGACAAGACAGGAGTTTGTTGCAGTGAATGATACCTTCGGGGAATCTGCTACGCCTGCTGAGCTGATGAAGAAGTATAAGATTGATGCTGAAGCTGTGAAAGAGGCTGTGAAAAGAATTTTAGCTTAATCAAAGCTCTGATATACGACAAAAGTCCTCATTTCTGGGGACTTTTTTTATTTTAATAATACTCTTGCTACTCTCTATTTCAACCTGCATTACCATCTGAAAAATTTCCATTTAGGGATAATAGCCAGCATCCCGAATCCGGTAAACAGGAACAGGTTGGTAACATCCGTATACAGAAAGGTTGATAGGTAATAATTATGCATAAAGAAATGCAGCACCAGAAGTGCCGGAAATGAAAAGATCCCGATTTTGCGGTAAAAAAACATCAGAATAAGACTGATGACCATAAGTGCATCAATGGTGAAGATAATATAGAAATAAGCCCCGGGAATGTTCAGGTAATCGTGCTGAAGATATTCATCCAGATCAATTCCGAACCCCATCACTGTAAACAGCAGCAGTGCCGCAAAGGCTAAAATAAATCCCCAGCCTTTCTTCGGATCTTCGTCAAAATAACTGTATTCTTCCATAAGTACAAAAATAAAGAACTTATGATCATGTTCATAAGTTCTTCATCATATTTATTCGTTTATCATTTGATTATACTGAAATCGCATCAATCAGTCTGTTTTTGTCACTCAGGTATTCCTCCATAGAGATCATACTTTCCGTTCTCATCACATCCTGAATATCATCGATCTGATAGATGATTCTTTTGGCATCATCGGTATTCTTGGCTCTCACCTTGCAGAAAATATTGTATTTCCCGGAGATTACACTTGCCTCGATAACGTTAGGAATAGTAGAAAGTTCTTTTAAAACTTCCTGAGTACGGTTGGATTTCGTAAGAAGAATTCCTATAAAAGCGGTAAAGTGATAATCTAATTTACCGTAATCAATATTAAGAGATGATCCCAAAATAATGCCTGCATCTTCCATCTTTTTTACTCTTACGTGAATAGTACCTGCAGAAACATCCATCTGCTTGGCAATTTCAGTAAAAGGCATTCTTGTGTTCTCTACTAAGAAATCAAGAATTTTCTTGTCTATTTCGTCCAGTTGATAGTTCATATTAGTTAAATTACAATTTTCTTAAAAAATCAATGTATTTTTTGCAAATTTAAAATAAATAATTAAACTAAAAAAATTATATCAAACATTAACAATAATTAACACATATGATAAAAATCATTAAAAATATACGATCATTTAGCACTTGATTTTACAGAATCTGTTTTTATTTCCGCTTTGGCATCGGCTGTTTTTTTATCTTTTTTCTTCTTTTTAAACAAAGAATTGAAGCTTTTACTCCAGACAATACCACCGCCATAGGCCTGATTTGCAGAACCGTTAGTACCCGCACCGGCGACCATACCGATGTTCGAAGGCTTGGAATACCCTCTCAGAATCAGGCTACCGTCGTTTTTCTTGGACAGGTCATACTCAATAGTTCCTTCACCGGAAAGATAGTTTACCTCCGTATTTCCGGTATTGGTTAGCGGAATTCCCAGTCCGGTCTTCACATTGATCCGTGGGGATACGGCAAAGCTTACCCCTGCATTGGCGCGGTCTCCGGTATTGGAGTACTGGTCTCCCTTAACGTAATTCAGGTCAATCTGAAACTCATTACTCATGGTATTCAAAACGGATCCGAGCTGTTTCAAAAGGATATTATACCCGGATGATTCTGCCACACCGGCCACATCCACCTCTACCCCTCCACTGTTGGAAACGTTAAAACTATTTAACAATAATACGGATCCGAACTGTAACACTTTCTCTCCTTCCTGGCTCATTTTTGCAGCAAGCGTCTCTTTTACCTGGCTGGATACATCCATTGCAGACACATTCAGGTCGATCTTAGGTTCGGTAAGGGTTTGGGTAATATTGGCCTGAAGCAATATACTGATCGGCTGCAGCCTTCCAAGGTTAAGGTATTCCCCTGCATTGGATACCATCCTTACATAATTGGCGGTAATATCCAGTGCAGGTTTCATGGCATCACCATCCCAGCGTATGCTGCTGCCTTTTTCGATCTGGAAGGTTTTATTCAGGATCGCACGCGATATAAAAGTACCGTTATCTACCCGGTAAGTACCGTTCATGGCTATACTGCCCTGTCTGCTCATCTGGAACCTCAGGTTATTTGCCGCACCTTTTACGGTAATATTTCCTACATCGTTTCCTACCAGGACATTTACCGTTGTTCCTTTATCAACATCGAGATTGAAGTCGATATTCATATTGCCTCCGGTCTTTTTCTTTTCTTCCAGGGTTACCAGTCCGTTCTTGCCCTCTTTTAGAAACCTCAGCATCTTAAATTCTTCAACATTGGATGTAGATCCGGAGTTGAAGGTAAAGGTACTTCCGTTCAGCGCCTTCATATTAGGTGTAGAGAGGCTGAGGCCGGAAACAGGTCCGTCTACATACAGGTCGCCCTGTCCGTAGACTCTTCCCCAGAACAGGTCATAATCTTTCTGAGTGGTATTCAGGACCAGCAGGTTATCAGCTCTCATCACCAGGTTGACTCCCATAGATGAAAGGGTTTCAAACTGGATGGCTCCGGATATCGTTCCCTTGGAATTGGTTCTTCCGTCACGGACTTCAATATTATTCAGGATGGCAAGACCTTTCGATAACGGAACTACCGTATCCTGGAACGAATAATCGACGCCTGTAAACAACAGTTTGAGGCCAAAGCCTTTCAGAGCAATATCACCGCTGTAATCGAGGTTGCTGAGCGTTCCGGCAATTTTAAGGTCGCCGGTCGCTTTACCCCGGAGGTTACCAAAGATCGTCTGAACGAACTGCTGGGCAAAAGCAACATCGAAATCCCGCATTTCAGCCGTAAAATCAAGTGTTGGTGACGGTGTATTATTATTCACGGTACCTGTCACATGAAGGTTGTTATTCCCGATCACTCCTGCGGAAGCCACTTTGATGTCCACATCATATACATTTAAGGAGAATCCGTTGGTTGCGGTAATGGTAATATCCCCCATATCGTTGCCGTTCATCATGATATCATCTATGGTAACATCTACGAGAGGCTGTATGGTGCTTTTATCCATTTTGATCTTAACCGTCCCGTTAGCGAGTCCTTTGATATCCATGGTATTGCCTCCGGACTGCATTTCCAGGAGTTTTTCAATGGCAAAATCATCAATGTCCGCATCTACGTAAAAATCCTTGGCTGATTTAAATTGCGCCTCCCTGATGAACAGGGCACTTTTGTCGGAATAAATCCTCAGGTTACGGATATCAAAATCGCCGGCTTTCTTCCTATAGGTTATGGAATGGTCCAGTTCCGGGCTGGTGTCGATAGCCCAGACCACATCATTGAATTTTACTTCCGTAGGTTCGAACCTGAAGACAAAATCCCCAGCTTCATTTGCTGACTGGTTGACATTAACGGCATATTCTTTCAGGTTATCGTCCAGCTCATCCTCAGGGCTGCCATGCTTGAATTTCGCGGCCAGGTGGAGAACGGTATTATTGTCATTCCTTCCGCTAAGCGTGAGGTCTTTGATTACATTTTTATTATATAATACTCTGCTGACCTTGGCATAGATCTGCTCATCCAGGTTCGCCGTATTGATCCTCACCATCACACTGTCTATCATGGCGCTGTCCCTGGTCACTTCTCTGTTATTGATCTTATAATCAGGATTGGCGGCAGCCAGTGCCTTATCAGCTTCAGTAATTTCCTCTTTTTTGGTCATGATGTACTGCAGGGCAGAAGCATCGAGATTCAAGATCAGGTTATTGGAATTACCGTCATACTGTCCTTCTACTTTTGCTCCCTGAGGCAGCTTCAGGTCCGGTAGGAAATAGCTGACCAATCCCTGCTGAACATCAAAATTCATGGCAAAACTCTGTCCCCGGTATAGTTTTCTCGGCGGCGGGCCGACCAGGATTTTCCCTAATCCATTCTCCATCATTCCGGCAAGGTCTGCCAGATTATACCTTCCTGAGATTTTACCGTTTACTGCCCCAGGAGCATCTACATCAATCACCCTGCTTCCGCCCTCGAGGAAGGTTTTTATTTTTGCATTAGGAATGCTGTATTTCTGGGCTGCTGTGGCAAAATTGATATTATTGGCTTCCACATCAAGGGTAAGGTCATTCAGTGAAGACATGGCCATTTTTCCATTTACCTGTCCGCTTACGATCTGGTTTCCTGTTTTACCGGTAAAGTAGTTCATGTTCAGATAATCAACATCGGCATTGATATCCATATTGATCCTCTTTGTACTGAAATCAATCAGTCCTTTCACGCTGGCTTTAGCCTGTTCATCATTTACGGTGATAAGCCCGTTGTACTTTCTGTGGTCCAGCAGACCATCCAGGTACAGGTTATTGATTTCCTTATCCATGATTTCTATACTTGAAATCCGGGATTTTGTGGTCAGGCGCATGGTATTGACATCAAAACTCTGCCCGTTCAGGTCAAAATTTCCGGAGATAAGTCCTACCGCCTTGCTTTTGGTAATCACGGACGTATTAAGGTCTTTCACTTCGGCATAGCCCGAATACTTCGGCATCGGAGTGCTGTAATCCGTAAGGGAAAAACGGCTGATTTTTGCCTGCCCGATACCGGTAATGAGGTTTCCGTTGGGAATATATACCTGTTGCGGAGTTACCCTCGCCGCACCATTGTATTTGAGCCTTCCGAAATCATCTGCAAAATTCTTCATTTTTGTGGAGATGAATGTCGGAAGCATGGCTTTAAGATCTTTGTATGTAAGGTCCGTGGACAGATTATTGGTTTCGATCAGAAAGTTTCCTTTAAGGATATTGTTGACCTTCATGGTACGCGTCGCAATATTCACATTTGAATTGGAAATGACAAAATTATCAAGATGGAACTTATTTAACGGACCGGTCATTGATCCGGCAAGGTTTACAGGCTTGCTGTTATCCCAGTTGGTCACAAAATAGCTGATATCATATCCGCTGATCTGGCTTCCCTGCTTGATGTTCATATCCCATCGCACCTTATCTGCAAAATCTGCCCATGAACCGTCATGGAGATTGAATTTGATACTGCCCTGAAGAAGTGAATGATCGGTATTCAGGGTCAGGTCTTTCAGCAGGAGATAATCTTTCGTCATGGAAAACTCCGTAGAAAACGTATCGACAAGGTGGGATTTCCCCCATCTTGTCGTCACAAAAGAAAAGTTATTGATTAAAGCCGAAACATCCCCCCCGTTTACCTTAACATTCGGTGCTTTTAGGTTTACATGCTGGGCAGTAAGCCACCTCCCTTTTTCACCTGGTGAATTAAGATTGACGATAGAGACTTTGGAATCGATCATCTGAACCCTGGAATTCAGCTGAAAAGGAGGTTTATCAGGATTTTTCTTTTTATCGCCGCTGTCAAACAGTTTGGTAAAGCGGATAAAATTGGAAATGCTGTCTCCCTTATAGGTAATCACTTTTACATCGGCATTAACCAGCGTGAGTGAATTGAAGCTCAGAGAATTGTTCTTCCCGATATTGGTGGCCAGTGAAAACCAATCGGAATTAGCCCGGAATTCCCTTGCCTTGATGAAGTCGTATCCTTTATAGTCTTTGATTTTTAATCCTTTGATGGTAACATCCCCGAAATAGTCCACTTCCACACTTTCCGTGGACATTTCCGCTTTAAAATCCCTGTTGACAATCTGTAGTGCCTGGTCAGCTGCCCAGCGCTTCGTTACCGGCAGGTTGATCGCAATGAGCACTGTAGCCACAATACCAAGAATAACCCAGAACAGGATCAGGAGAAGTTTTGCCCACCAGGAATAGCTGGTGACATCTTTTGCCGCCTGCTTCCCGAACTCCTGGGCAGTTTCCACAGGATGGAGGATGGCATCTGAGGCCAGTTCGGAAGCTTCTTTTACCGTCTCTTTTACCTTGCCCTCTACATTTTCGACAGTTTTCTGCACCTGGTCGCCCAGGTTTTCAGCTGCTGATTTTTTATTCTCATTCTCGTTATTATTCTCTAAATTTGCCATTATTATGAGCGACTCTATAATTTTAGGTATTGAATCGTCTTGTGACGACACATCAGCAGCCATCATCAGGGGAAATTCAATTTTGTCCAATATCGCTGCAAATCAGGAAATCCATAAAGAATATGGAGGTGTTGTTCCGGAACTGGCTTCGCGCGCGCATCAGCAAAATATCATCCCCGTTGTTGAAAAATCTCTGACCAAAGCAAATATACAACAAAATGCAATTTCAGCGATAGGATTTACACGCGGGCCCGGACTTTTAGGTTCACTCCTTGTGGGAACTTCCTTCGCTAAGTCTCTGGCAATGAGCCTCGACGTACCGCTTATTGAGGTTAACCATCTGCAGGCACATATTTTGGCGCATTTCATTGAGGATGCAAATCCCATGCCGCCCACATTCCCGTTTTTATGCCTTACGGTAAGTGGCGGACACACCATGATCGTCCTGGTAAAAGACTATTTCGATATGGAAATTATCGGTAAAACCACTGATGATGCCGCAGGGGAAGCCTTCGATAAGATCGGTAAAATTTTTGACCTTGATTACCCGGCTGGCCCTATCATAGACCGGCTGGCTAAAGAAGGCAATCCGGATGCTTTTACATTCAATAAGCCGAAGCTGGACCACTATGACTATTCCTTCAGCGGCATCAAAACCTCTGTATTGTACTTCATTCAGAAGGAAGTGAGGAAAAATCCGGATTTCATCCAAGAAAACCTTAACGATCTCTGTGCGTCCGTACAGAAAGCCATTATCGAGATCCTGATGAACAAGCTTGAAAAAGCAGCCAAAGACCTTAATATCAATGAGGTGGCTATTGCTGGCGGAGTATCGGCCAATTCAGCGCTAAGAAAGGCGATGGAAAGCAACCGGGAAAAGCTCGGATGGAGTATTTATATTCCAAAATTTGAATACACCACAGATAATGCTGCCATGATTGCCATGGTAGCGCAACTTAAATTTGAACGCGGAGAATTTACAGACCTGCGGACTTCAGCAACAGCGAAATACGATCTATGAAAATATTACTGGAAGAAAAAGTACTGGGAACCCATTCTAAGAAAAACTCAAAATATTATTGGGTATTGGAAACCGTTACAGGAAAAAATGAAGCCACTGAATCATCTGAAGACGGAGATTATCTCATGATAAGCTCAGAAACCGGGTATGTTCAGAATATCAAGGAAGAAATTATCGAAAAAATCAATTCAGAGAATGTATTCAGTTTTACCTACGAACCGAAGGAAGGGGATTATCTGTCCATCAAAAATAATTTAAGGAAAAACGAATACCTGAATTTAATTTTCATGAACAATAAATGGGTCGAAGAAATCTACGCATGTTCATACAGAGACTGTGAAGGTGACGTTTATACGACCATAAAAACCGGAGTGGCATTCCTGAGCGAGAACGAGATTATATTTTAAACCATTACATTTTTCTATGAAACTTTTTTACGGAGAGATCGAGGGAAATAAAGTCCTGATCAGTGACGAGGAACAGCAGCATATCGTAAAGGTCCTGCGGATGAAGGACGGGGAAGAAATCCATGTGACCAACGGGAAAGGAAGCCTGGCTTCCGGAAAACTGATGACTGAAGGGAAAAAGGCCTTTATAGAAGTGGATCAGCTTTCTACTGATCTTCCGGGATTTAATCCGAGGCTGCATATTGCCATTGCTCCTACGAAAAATATAGACCGTATTGAGTTCTTTGTTGAAAAATCCGTGGAAATGGGAATTTCCGAGATCACACTGTTGCAGACGGAAAAAACCGAACGGAAAAATGTGAACATCGATAAGCTGAGGAAACAGGCGGTAGCAGCATCCAAACAGAGCCTGCGTTTTCATTTCCCTGTCATCAATGACCTGACCAAAATCCAGGATTTTTTAAAGCATACCCATCCGGAAACCACCTTTGTCGCGCATTGCCATGAGAACCTGAAACGGCAGGAGCTTGCAACCATTCCGTTAATGGACAACATCACTTTTATGATCGGTCCTGAAGGCGATTTTTCGGAAAAGGAGATTTCTTTTTTATCCCAGCATACCATCCGGGCAGTTTCCCTTGGGAACCAAAGGCTCAGGACGGAGACAGCAGGGGTTTTCGTGGCAGCCTGGAACTATTTCAGGGGGATCCACTGATTTCAGCCTGTATTCCAGTAGGCTTATTCCGTTTTGGCCAGATAATGATTCAGGATCTCCTCTCCGCTCCGGATTGAATTAACTGCCCACCGGATTTTCATTTTCAGCCTCTTTTCTTCGCTTAACTTATAATCGATGCCTGATTTCATTAGCTTCTGTTTCAGTTCGTACATGCATATGGAAGCAGCTACGGAAACATTGAAACTCCTGGTGAAACCGTACATAGGAATAGCCAGTGTTTCATCTGCAAAATCCAGGATTTCCTGGGAAACCCCTTCCATTTCGGTCCCGAAGACCAGTGCCATAGGTTCTGTCACTTCATATTCCGGGAGCATTTTTGCATTATTTTCCAGCGAGACCGCAACGATCTTATACCCTCTGTTTTTAATCTCCCGGAGGGAGGCTATGTTTCTGGGAAGCTTTTCCACTTCTACCCAGGTATCCGCTCCTTTCGTCACACGCAGGTTGGGCTCGAAATTATTTTCTTCCTGCAAAGCCACCACTTTATGAAACCCACAGGCTTCCACGGAACGTACAATAGCTGCTGCATTTCTGAACTGGTATACATCTTCCAGCACAGGAAGCACGAAGTCTGAACTTTCCGGCGAAAAATGTTCGATTTTGGCCAGCCGCTCTTCTGTTAAAAACTGCTTTAAATACTCAAAAGTCTGTGCTAAATCCTTCATCATATATGATATAGAGTTTTCTAATTAATGAACCGCGTTGATCATGGCAGCTTTGTAACAGAAAATTTGCCAGAAACGTTTTATTCATTTTCAAATTTTTGCAAATTAACGTATTTTTGAGCGGACGAACCTGAAGCAGGTCAAAATTCTCTTAAAAATTACCGTATGAAACGAAAAGTGCTGCTGATCTATACCGGAGGAACCATTGGTATGGAAAAAGATTACGAAACCGGAAGCCTCAGAGCCTTTGATTTTGGGAACATCTTTGAGAAGATGCCCGAGATGAAGCTTATGGAATGTGAAGTTTTCGTCCATCCCTTTGCCAAACCGCTGGACTCTTCAGATATGGGACCGGAAGAGTGGAAAATCATCGCGCGCTATATTGATAAAAACTACCATGAATATGACGGCTTCCTGATCCTTCACGGTACAGATACAATGTCTTATACAGCCTCCGCCCTGAGCTTTATGCTGAAAGGCCTTACAAAACCTGTGATCATGACGGGCTCCCAGCTGCCGATCGGTGATCTCCGTACGGACGCTAAAGAAAACCTGCTGACCAGCCTCTATTATGCAAGCCTGTATGAAGGGGATGAAGCTGTCATCCAGGAAGTAGCCATTTATTTTGAGTATAAGCTGTTAAGAGGCAACAGGACGCTGAAATACTCAGCAGAATATTTTGACGCGTATTCCAGCCCGAACTACCCTATCCTGGGCCAGTCCGGCGTCCATCTGAATATTATCAAGGAAAACCTGTTCCGCTGTAAAACGCAGGAAACCTTCCATATCGATGAGCATATTTCGGGCGATGTGCTTTTCTGGCGGATTTTCCCGGGCATGAACCTTAACCATTTCAGGGATATTCCTAAAATGAAAGTACTCATCTTACAGGTATTCGGTTCCGGAACCATATTCAGCAGCGAGGGAACACAGGAGATCCTCCAGGAAATCAGGAACAACGGCACTGAAATCATTGTGGTGAGCCAGTGCATCTCCGGAGGCATTTCATTCGGCAAATATGAAAACAGCAACGTCTTTGCAAAAATCGGAGCGATCAGCGGAAAAGACATGACTGCAGAAACGGCCATTACCAAAGCCATGCACTTAATTGACAATCCTCGGTATCCCGGAAGCTTTGCAAATCACTTCTCTGAAAGCCTGTGCGGAGAAATTACAAATTAATTGCCGGAAAAATTTGCCAAGTCGAGAATTTATCCTATTTTTGCCATCTCAATAGAAAGGTGTCCGAGTGGTTGAAGGAGCTACCCTGGAAAGGTAGTATACGGGTAACCGTATCGAGGGTTCGAATCCCTTCCTTTCTGCAAAAAGTCTTAAGTATATTACTTAAGACTTTTTTTGTTTTCTATTCCTTGAGTATGAATATTTTACATACCTTTTTTCAGAAATACTATAATATAAAAATCATAGATATAAATGAGAACTAATGTTTCTATGTGATAACTATTATTTAATTGTGATGATCGTCTATAAATAAAAATAAAGTGATGACAGAATCAGGAAATATAAAATACAATACAAAAGGAGAAAAACCCTTAAAGAGTTATCAGATTGTTAGAGTAAGAAATATAGCCAATGCTAAAGAGGTATTAGATAACTTCAAAAATGCTGTATTAATATTCTTAAATAATAAAACCCTTCACTATGAAGATCCTAAATGGGAGAAATTACTTCCAAACGAAGTTGTAAGCAAAATTAAGCAACTAAATGATGATGACTATAAATACGATGAACTATTAGATGATATAGATATGACCATCTATAACTTCCAGGATATTAAACAATGGGAATGGTACAGTTCTATAGAAACTGAGAAAGGATTTGATATTATAGTGAAGGGTAAATTTAATGCATGGCAGTTCATTAATTTCATCCACTGTCAAAATGTTCCTTTAGACAACATCACAATTATAGATGCAGACAAAAAGGAATTTTATGAACTGAAAACTATCAAGGATTATACTTCATATAAAATTCTAAAATAAATCTATAATTCAGACATTTTTGTTAACAACATATTCGTCATCTGAATGGATTGTAAAAAGGATAAACGAGTACTTTACTGATTTTGCTACTCATGGTGTTTTTGGGAATAATAATAATGAAAGAATTAAAATCGACTGACGTCTATTTATATTGGTTATGGTACTTATACCTAAGTAGCAATTGGTATTTTATACGCTATGCCGGATTTATTTTTCTCCCTTACTTTGAAGTACAAAATAACCCATAAAAACAATCTATCATGAATGAATCCAATCAAAATTACAACGCCAATTCATCAGGCCAATTGGTGGTAGGAGGAGGCGCTCAGTTCTGGGCATACCTTTCACCGGAAAATGATACGTCAAAAATGATCACCCAATGGAAAATAACGTTTTCACAAAGGAACTGGAGCGACAGCATCTCTAATGAAAACCCGACAAAACAGCTTAAAACTCCTGGACTTTCCGGTATTTTTGATATCAAAGTAGAAACACTGAGCGGTTCTACAGGAACCTGGCGTGCCATTCCGCCTAAAGACGGAAGCAAAAACCAGATCGGTTGTAACTCCAACTGTGCAGCTATGGTAGGTATTGTAGCTGACAGCACGAGTCCGGCTCCGGGGGCTGTTAATGCTCATTTCTGGACGGTATGGGATGCCTTCTGCAAATCCGGTGCGGAATAGGAGCTCATCAATCATAAAAACTGATTTCAATCTGATCCCTCTGAAGCTATTCTTCAGGGGGATTATGCATACCATTCATACGCCAATTATCAAACTTTAATGTAATATTTATTTTCTCCGGATTGTCTGAATATAAAGGACAATTATTATGAGGAAGACATTTCTTTCTGTATGCATTTTATCCGCAGCCATCATTTCCGCACAGGAAAAAAGCACTGATACTGCCGGCATGAAAACAAAACATATCGAACAGGTGATTCTGAAATCACAGCATAAAAAGCAATATGCAGATAAAGCCGTCTATACATTCGATCCGGAAGCGGTTAAGAAAGCACGATATGCAAAAGACCTCCTTAAAACACTTCCTGAACTTCATTTGGATCCGGTATCCAATACCATCACCAGTACCAAAGGAGGAACAACACTATTTCTGATCAACGGGATCGAGGCTACCGATATGCAGATACGCAGCATACAGCCCGCAGAGGTTCTTAAAGTGGAATATTACGATAATCCGCCGGCTCGATGGGCCACACGGGCGGATATCGTTGTCAATATCCTGACGAGGAATCCCGAAACAAGATTGGTTTTCGGGACAGACCTCACCTCTGCGCTCAATACCGGATTCATTAATGGTTCAGCATACGCAGGCTACACTAAAGGAAAGAATGACTTCGGGCTGGAATATTCTATTAACCTCCGGGATTACCATAAAAGGAATGTAGAAAGCATTTATGATTATCCCCTGAACGACTCCCATTACCGCTCCAAAGAAAGCCGGAAAGAACATTTTGGCTATACGGATCAGCGTATCGCTCTCCGCTATACCCGGCTGCTGCCTGATCATTATACATTTCAGGCCAAACTGGGAGCACAGCTTTTGAGCAACTTCGCAAAAGGAAACGGATACAGCACTTTTTTGAAGGACGGCGGCTCGGAAGGCCATGCGATGTTCAAGAATACCTCCTCAGGCTATACAGCACCTACCATTGACCTTTATTTTTCTAAAAAACTCAATAAGAAAAATGAATTAAGCATTAATCTGGTAGGTTCATACTATACTACTGAATCATCAGAACTGGCACGCGAATGGGTCATTTCTTCCGGAAATTCGGTGTATGACAACGATATGCGGCTTGATGCCCGGCAAACGGGTATTGTCGGTGAACTTGCCCATGTATATGAATTCGGAAAGGGTAAACTGTCTTCCGGATACAGGATTTCCAATACTTCCATTTCCAATGACCTGGAAAACCTTGCCGGTTTTTCTGAATACAGTGTAAATTACCTCGAACAATATTTCTATACTGAATATTCCGGAAAGAAAGATCAATGGTCATACCGGCTTGGAGCTGACTTACCAACATTCATAATAAAAGTGCAGAAAATACTTTTGATGAATGGACCATTACTCCTAAGGTTATCCTAAGCTATCAACTTACAAATAGCCAGACACTGCGTTTTTCCAGCAGCTACAGGCCGCAGAGCCCGGGAAGCAGTGCGCTGAGCAGCAATATCGTTCAGATGGCTCCAAATATCGTCCAGCGTGGGAACCCGTATCTTAAGGCTTCCCAAAGATTCGGAAACAACCTGATCTACTCGTACAATAACAAACATTTTGACTTCAATACCAATCTTTTCTATTGGTACAACAACCGCGCAGTAAATCAGTATTATATTCTGGACAGTACATTCGGAGGATATGCCCTGACTTACGAGAATGCCAGAAATGCCCAGCAATATGGTATTCAGCTTTCCGGCTCTTATAAACCCTTCGGCAATAGCCTGATGGTGATCAAAGCTTCCCTGACTCCTACTGCTGAAACCATAAAAACCGGAAGCGGTACAGTCATCAGGAATAATTACCTGGGAAATAATCTGGTTATTTCATCAGAATACAAATCATTCAGTGTACAGTACATGCTTAATATTCCGGTATATAGCCTGGATGGCGCATTCCTGAAAACCAATGAGAACCAGAACCATGTTTTTGCAAACTATAAACAGAAAGAATGGACGTTTACTGCCGGCATGTACTGGATCGGTATTCCTTCCGACTATAAAACGAAAAGCCTTCCTGAAAGCCTGGTTAATTATTCACGTCACAATCGAAACTGGGATAACAAATCTATGCTGGTCCTTGGCATAAGCTATGATTTTTCCAAAGGGAAAAAGAATGAAATCAATCGTAATCTCAACAACAGTACCGCTCCTGCAGCTACTTTCTAGCTGAAAAAAATCCCTGCTTTGAGCAGGGATTAAATATCTGTTTTATGATTCTCTATTAAAGTTCTTTTCTCAGACGCGCCACCGGAATATTCAATTGTTCACGGTATTTGGCAATGGTCCTACGGGCAATATTATAGCCCTGCTGTTTCAGGATCACGACAAGTGCGTCATCTGTGAGCGGTTTTCTTTTATTCTCTTTGCTGATGACTTCCTGAAGATGGGTCTTGATTTCCTTGGTAGAAACCTCCTCACCGTCATCATTGGTCAGACTGTCGGAGAACAGGTCTTTAAGGTAAATGATCCCGTTCGGCGTATCTGCATATTTGCTTTTCACTACCCTGGAAATGGTTGAAATATCAAATCCTGTAATATCCGCAATATCCTTCAGGATCATTGGCTTCAGGGATTTCTCGTCGCCGGTAATGAAATAATCCTTCTGGAATTTAACAATGGCTGTAATGGTCTGCAACAAGGTATTCTGACGCTGGTTAATCGCATCAATATACCATTTGGCAGCATCCAGTTTCTGTTTGATGAATAATGCCGCCTGCTTGTGCTCGGAAGAATTCTTATCATGAGAATAGGTGGTTAAGATATCCTTGTATTCTTCTGATACCCGCAGAGTCGGTGCATTTTTGCTGTTAAGCATCGGGATTACCTGCCCGTCCTTCACCTGGATGACAAAATCCGGGATGATTTCCTGGTTGATGGTGATGGTCTGGGTATCGAAATTCCCGCCTACTTTAGGAGACAGTTTCGAGATTTCTTCCAGGGCATCTTTAAGATCTTCTTCTTCGATATCATACTTCTGGATGATCTTATTGTAATGCTTATTGGTTAAAGCATCAAACTGGTACCTTAAAATATTGGCCGCCAGTGAAACGGCTTTGTCTGAACTTACCTTTTTTTCAATCTGCAACAGCAGGCATTCCTGAAGACTGCGCGCACCCACTCCAGGCGGATCCAGCTTCTGGATGTAATTTTCCAGGATATCCTCTACCCTTTCTTTAGTGGTATAAACACCCTGCGAAAATGCCAGGTCGTCCACAAGAGATTTGATTTCCCTTCTCAGGTATCCGTCCGTATCAAGGTTTCCGATGATATACTCAGCAATTTTAAGGTCTTCATCCCCGATATTGATCAGGTGGATCTGCTCCATAAGATAATCGTACAGGGACTGGCCTTCCGTTAAAAGGCTTTCATTGTCAAATTCTTCGTCATCCGGAGAATAGTTGCTGGAAGCTGTTTTATAGCTGGGCTCATCGTCATAGAGGTACTGTTCTACATCAAAATCAGTTTCGATGCTTTCAGTCCCTTCGTCCTGGTAATCATCTTCCAGCGATGAAAATTCATCTTCTTTACCTTCTTCTTTTACAATTTCCAAAGCAGGGTTTTCTTCCAGCTCCCGTTCCAGCTCTTCTTCAAACTCCAGAGTATGAAGCTGGATCAGCTTCATCAGCTGAATCTGCTGGGGGGCTAATTTTTGTCCTAACTTAAGTTGTAAATGTTGTTTGAGCATACTAATATTGGGTTTTACATAACGTACCGTACGAATTTAATACTTTTTTTTCACAAACACTATATTTTAGCACGATTTTTGCTGTAGTCATGTTACTTAATAAGCTGTTAAAAAATTAAAAAGCCCTGAAGATTTATTTTTCAGGGCTTTTTTATGTTTAGAATTCTGCATTTTTCGGTGTTCTCGGAAAAGGAATCACGTCCCGGATGTTGGTCATTCCTGTAATGAACAACACCAATCTCTCCAGGCCAAGCCCGAATCCTGCGTGCGGGACGGAGCCGAATTTACGGGTATCCATATACCACCATAATTCATGCTCATCCACATGCATTTCCGCCATTTTCTGCTTCAGGACGTCCAGCCTCGCTTCTCGTTCTGAGCCGCCGATAATTTCGCCGATACCCGGGAACAAGACATCCATAGCGGCAACGGTTTTGTTATCATCATTCAGCTTCATATAGAATGCCTTGATTTCTTTCGGGTAATCAAACAAGACCACCGGGCTTTCAAAATGCTTTTCTACCAGGAACCTTTCATGCTCAGACTGAAGGTCTGCACCCCAGCTTTCAACAGGGTACTGGAATTTGCCTTTTTTATTTTCTTTTGAGTTCAGTAAAATCTCAATCGCTTCCGTGTAAGAAACCCTTTTGAAACGCTTGGATACTACATTTTCAAGCTTTTCGATAAGTCCTTCTTTAGCTCGTTCCTTTTCCGGTTTCGATTTCTGCTCCTCGGCAAAACGCTTATCCAGGAAATCCAGGTCATCTTTACAGTGATCTAAAGCATACTGGATCACATATTTCAGGAAATCCTCCGCTAAATCAATGTTATCTTCAAGATTGTTGAAGGCTACTTCCGGCTCAATCATCCAGAACTCGGCAAGGTGCCTTGTAGTATTGGAATTCTCAGCACGGAACGTCGGCCCGAATGTATAAATCCTTCCCAGTCCCATCGCTGCGGTTTCCCCTTCAAGCTGTCCGGAAACGGTAAGATTGGTCTTTTTCCCGAAGAAATCCTGCGCAAAATCAATGTCTCCCTGCTCATCTCTCGGGATTTGGTTCAGATCAAAATTGGTCACCCCGAACATTTCTCCCGCCCCTTCGGCATCAGCTCCGGTAATAACCGGGGTATTGATGTAAAAAAACTGGTTTTGGTTGAAGAATGAATGGATGGCAAAACTGATGGCATGACGCACCCTGAAAACAGCGCCGAATAAATTGGTCCTGAACCTCAGGTGAGCCTGCTCCCTCAGGACTTCCAGGGAATGTTTTTTCGGCTGCAGGATGGTTTTATCCCTTTCTTCCGTAAAATTGTCTCCTAAAATAATAATTTTCTTGGCAATGATTTCTACCGTCTGTCCGGCACCCTGGCTTTCCACCACTTCCCCTACTACCTTCAAAGAAGCAGCAGTACTTATTTTACTGATCACCTCTTCATCGAAATTTTCAAAATCAACAACAATCTGCAAATTATTGATTGTGGAACCATCATTAAGGGCGATGAATCGGTTAGAGCGGAACGCTCTTACCCAGCCGTAAACCGTAATATCATGATGTAATACTTTCCTGTAATCCTGTAGGATTTCCTTAATCGTCTGCTTTTTCATGTGTTGATGATAAATTTTTGTATCAAAATTAATGAGGGCAAAGGTACAAAAAACGTTTCAAGACTTGAATATTCCCATCGTTTAATTTTTTCTTTCCCAGAAGATTATTGTTGGGAAAACCATATACTCCATCTCCATCATTTTCGCGGCCACATTTCTGATCACGGTATTCCCAATAAAAATACTGACCGCAAATATCCTTAAACAGAATCAGCAGATTCAGGCTGTAAAAAAATAACCGGTAAATGCATGATTAACCGATATATAGTGAATGAGGATATAAAAATGTTATTCGTCTTTCTTGGAGGGAACCAGGAAAACGTCAATCAGCCCTTCAGGGAGCTGCATTTTGATGAATCTCTCTTCGCGGTTCACTTCAATGATCCAGTCTTTGATCATAGGAATAACTACTTCCTTACCATCGAGATTCGTAACAAAATACGTCTGGGCAGTCTGGTCATTGACAGACCGAATGACTCCGCAATCATTGTCATTTTCATCAAGGATGCTGTAACCAATGATTTCATGGTAATAGAACTGTTTGCCGGTAAGCTTCGGCAGAGTGGATAAAGGCAGGTAGACATTTTTGCCTAAGGATTGGTCCACCAATGCTTCGGTGGAATTTTTAAAGGCAATATTCAGCGAATCGGACTTGCTCCACGCCGTTTTTGCAATAAAAAAAGGCACCAGCAAACCGTTGATTTCAACAAAAATAGAATCCAGTTTAGTGTACAGCTCCGGCTGGTCGGTATCCAGTTTCAGGATCACATTTCCGGCAAGGCCATGTCTCCGTGTAATTTTACCCAATAAATAGCAGTCTTCTTTTTTCATGTTCCGAAGTATTGATCCTACATAATGATGTTATTATAAAAGCTTACATCAGGCTTTTAAACAATAAAGACACGAAAAAATCGTGCCTTTATATTGTATTTTCTTAAAGGAATTAAGCCTGAGTTTCTTCAGTACCTTCTGCCTCAGCAGCAGGAGCCTCACCTTCAGCAGTTTCCTCAGCAGGAGCGTTAGCCGCTTCTTCAGCAGCTTTTGCATCAGCCTCAGCTTTTGCAGCTGCAGCAATTCTTGCTTCGTTTACTTTAGTTTCAGCATCAAAAGCAGCTTTCTTGGCATCAGACTTAGACTGAGCAAGACCTTCTACTTTCCCTTGTACTTTAGATTCTTTAGTTTCAACCCAAGCATTGAATCTTTTTTCTGCTTCAGCCTCATCAAAAGCACCTTTTGCTACACCACCTTGTAAGTGTTTTTTGTAAAGGGCTCCTTTGTAAGAAAGGATTGCTCTAGCTGTATCAGTTGGCTGAGCACCGTTGTTTAACCACTTTACAGCAGAATCAACGTTCAACTCAATAGTTGCCGGGTTAGTAATTGGGTTGTAAGTTCCCAGTTTCTCGATGAATCTACCATCTCTTCTGGCTCTGGAATCTGCAACCACGATGTGGAAGAAAGGCTTTCCTTTTTTACCGTGTCTCTGTAATCTGATTTTTACTGACATAATGTTTGAATTTTACGGGAACTCGTCCCAGTTAAATATTTAAGAGTGCAAAGATAGTAAAAAAGTTTAAAGTAAGGAGATTCTGTGAAAAGTTTTATACATTCAAATAATTTATCTCAGGAGCCGGGAACCTGCTCTCGCTGCTCGCTTTTTTCTTCTGCCAAGAAAAAGAGCTCAGACAAGCCGCTCGATCAGGGCTATTTATGCAAGCTTACCCATGTAGAATAATCCCAAACACTTCTGGTTTTCCTCAATGGTGAGGGAATCTTTCAGGTGGTCCACGATCTTAGGGGAACTCCAGTAGCAGCCGATCCCGTTGGCCGTACAGGTGAGGTACATATTCTGGACCGCCATGGAAACCGCAGCAATCTCTTCCCATTCGGGTACCATACCACTGAAATTGACAACAATGGACACTATGGTATCTGCTTTATGGATTTTAAAGCCTATATCCTGGTATTTCTTTTCAAGAAACTGGTGTTCAGGCTGGGTTGCTTTATAGATGGCCTGCATTTCCGATGCAAGCTTAGCTTTTTCTTCTCCTCGGAAGATTTTAAAACGCCACGGCTTTGTCCGTTTATGATTAGGAGCCATGGTGCCTGAATTTAAAATTTCATCGAGAATTTGCTGAGGAATTTTTGTCTCCGTATAGTCTTTCGGGAAAATACTTCTGCGCTGCTCTATAATTTCTTTTAAAATTTCTGCTTTGTTCATACAACAAAATTACGAAAAAGAAGCAAGCAGGACGTCGACTTGAGGAAGTTTAATATTGGTTGGGGACAATGAGTAATGGGTAATGGGTAATGAGTAATGAGTAATGAGTAATGAGTAATGAGTAATGGATGCTTATCAAAAATACATTTTACATTTTACTTTTCACTTTTAAATCTCACATTTACAAAACCTCCACAATCTTCTGGTGGATATTGTTTAGTGTAAATGCATCCCCCGGAACCATACCCATCATCTTCCTGGCCATGGGGCTTTCAGGAGATATGGCATAGAAACGGTCGCCTTCAAAAAAAAATTCGCCGAGAGAAACTGAAATATAAAAACGCGCTTTATTCGTAATGACCAGGGACCCCAGCTGCACTCTTCCACTGGCATTGTTCAGTACTTTAGCCATATTCCGCCTCAGGTCATTCAAGGCACCGAGCTGCTTCTGCATCTGGTAGATTTCTTCCTGCATTTCTTCCCGCATACTGTCGTATTTAGGCGTTTTTTTAATGTCACGGCTGGCTTCCAGCGTAAATTCTATAAAATTTTTAAGCTTTTCTATTTTCTCTGCGATTACTTTTTTCACATAATCCCTTATGTCGTTTTTTTCATAAACTATCTTCTCCATATTTCTATTCTTGAGTATAAAGATAAAATAAAATTCATCGTGGTTTAAGCGGTACCTGGATGCTTTTCACAATAAAGATAATAAAAACTTTATATTATGAATGTGTTTTTGTCATTCAGGAAAGATGCCGGTACATATTTCCGCTTTGCTGCAAAAGCGATGATTGCAAATTTATTATGTTCAGGCAATAAAAAGATTTACAGCCTATTACCGCCTTAAATTCTGTCAGAATATTTTCTTACCAAAAACCTGCCATATGGGCATTAAAATAAATGATGATACCGCTAACAGGCCCAGCTTATGTTAAAAGATATTTATATTTGTCATACTTTGGGTACCTGTAGACGCTGGGGCATTATTTTTGCGCAGATCGTCTTTTATCACTTATCATTATAAAAGCTAAACAATGAATATTTTAACTGAAAAATTTAATACGCCATACCAGTCAGCACCGTTCAGTCAGATTAAAAATGACGATTACCTCCCGGCATTCCGGGAATTGATCCGCAAATCGGAAGAGGAAATCGATCATATTGTAAGGAATCTCGAAACTTCGTCTTTTGAGAATGTCATTGAAGCCTTAGCCTACTCCGGTGAACAGCTGGACCTGGCCTCGCATATATTTTTCAACCTCAACTCTGCAGAAACCAGCGACGAACTTCAACAGCTGGCTCAGGAGATCTCTCCCATTTTAACAGAGTATTCTTCCAAAATCTCTCAGAATGAAGCTTTATTTGATAAGATCAAGAAAGTATATGAAAACCGGGGAGAATACTCGCTTAATGAAGAACAAGAGATGCTCCTGGAAGAGACGTATAAAGGTTTTGTAAGAAGCGGAGCACTTCTGAATGAAGAGGATAAAGAAAAACTGAAGAAAATCAATATGGACCTTTCTTTAAAATCCCTTCAGTTCGGGCAGAATGTACTGGCTTCCACCAATGCCTATTATAAGCATATCACCCGTAAAGAAGATCTGACCGGTATTCCGGAGGCTATCCTGGAACAATATGCCGAAGAAGCAAAAGAAAGAGGCCTCGAAGGCTGGGTAATTACATTGCAATACCCAAGCTATATCCCCCTGATGACCTACTCCGAGAACCGTGAACTCAGAAAGGAACTGGCATTGGCGAACGGTAGAAAGTCATTTGACGGAGGTGAGTTTGACAATCAGGGACTTATTAAAGAACTCCTTCAGCTCAAGCAACAGAAGGCAAAGCTTCTGGGTTATGCCAATTATGCGGAATATGTGCTGGAAGAAAGAATGGCTAAATCTCCGGATTCGGTGCTAAATTTCCTGAATGAACTTTTAACCAAGGCAAAACCGTTTGCCGAAAAGGAAATCGAAGCACTGGAAAGCCTTGCTAAAGCAGATGGAATTGAAGCCCTGCAGAGTTATGACCATGCTTATTACGCTGAGAAACTCCGCAAGCAAAAGTTTGACCTCAACGATGAGGAATTAAAACCTTACTTTCCGCTGGAACAGGTACAGGAGGCTGTTTTCGGGCTATCGGAAAAGCTTTTCGGACTGACGTTTAAAGAGCGTACCGATATTCCTAAATACCACGAAGATGTTAAAACATACGAAGTACAGGAAAACGGAACGTATAAAGCATTGCTGTATGTTGATTACTTCCCGAGAAAAGGGAAAAGGGCCGGAGCCTGGATGACCAGCTATAAAAATCAATACAGGAAAAACGGTGATAATTCAAGGCCACATATTTCAATCGTTTGTAACTTTACAAAGCCTACGAAAGATACGCCAAGCCTGCTGACTTTCCAGGAAGTGACCACCTTATTCCATGAGTTCGGCCATGCGCTGCATGGAATGCTTGCTGACACCCAATATCCAAATTTATCCGGCACGTCTGTAAAATGGGATTTCGTAGAACTTCCTTCGCAGTTCCTGGAAAATTTCTGTTACGAGCCGGAATTCCTGAAAACATTTGCCCGCCATTACCAGACGGGGGCTGTACTTCCTGATGATAAGATCAGGAAAATAGAACAGTCCAAGAATTTCATGGAGGGCTACCAGACTTTGAGACAGATCGGATTCGGAGTCCTGGATATGAATTACCACACCAGGCCTTCAGAACTTGAGCACAAAAGTGTAAAGGAATTTGAGGATGAACATACAAAAGCCACACAGTTGTATCCATCCAATCCTGAAACAGCAATGAGCCCCAGCTTCTCCCATATCTTCCAGGGTGGTTATTCCGCCGGGTACTATTCCTATAAATGGGCGGAAGTACTTGATGCTGATGCTTTCCAGTATTTCAAGGAAGACGGGATTTTCAATCCTGAAGTAGCAGCAAAATATAAAATCCTGCTTTCTTCCGGCGGCACAAAAGACCCGATGGAACTGTACAAAGCCTTCAGGGGAAGCGAACCCAAAGTGGAAAGCCTCCTGAAAAGGGCATTCGGATAACAGATCATCTAAATTCATACAAAAGGACAGCCCGGAGCTGTCTTTTTTTTGTAATTTTAGCTCTGATAGAATTAAATCAACTGCCTAATACACATCTCATATGCTTCTAGCCATCCTTCTACCATTTCTTTCATTCATGATCCGGGGGAAAATCATCACCGGAATCATCTGCATGATCCTTCAGTTCACTTTGATCGGATGGCTGCCCGCTGCTATATGGGCCGCTTTATCCCTGCAGAATGCGAGGGCTGAAAAACGGAACGAGAAGCTGATCCGGGCTGTAAGGGAAAACCGTAAATAAAATAATTCGACCAATATTCTAATACCCTGATTTTCAGTAAAGATTATACATTTTTACATCAAGTACCGGCAGAACTTTCAAACATGGAAAAATCTCGGATCCGGAAATATAAATCCGTAATCAAGATCCTGCATTAATCTGGAAGAGGATATTATTCTACCTTGAGGCTCCCGGAGTCCATCATAAGCTCCGTTTTGCTGTGCAGCGATTACCGAAGCCTTTGAAGGATGCTGCGGTGCCACTACATTATACAGTTTCCCTTCTGAATGCTGGCTGATCATTTGTTCAACCACGGCAGCTATGTCTGCATAATGAATATGGTTTACCGGCAGTCCGGTATCAGCAATACGGTACCGGCTTAAAAGCCTGTCATCCCCCATCAGTCCGCCCAGCCTGAGAATATTGGCTTTAGGATAGCGTGCCCGGATCATACCCTCTCCCGGAACCTGTTCCGGCAGGAGATCATCTTCTGTAAATTCCTGCTGAATGTCAGGATAGACTCCCGTAGAGCTCATAAAAAAAAGCTGCCCTTTAAAATCGCCGATAAAGGAGGAAAGGTTCCGGAATCTTTTTTCAAGGATTTCGGTATCCATTCTTTTTCCTGACAGGGTCACCGTAACGATTAAAACATCCGGATGATCAGCCAGATCCCATGCTGCAGTATTCCGGAATTCACCTTCAGCATCAAAATCAATCAGCGCAGTTCGATAGCCTTTTGAAGTAAGTCCTTCAATTTTTTCAGGCGATGTGGTAGTACAGTATACAGCGTACTTTCCTGCAAGCTTTTCAGCAATCCTGGTTCCGAGCCAGCCGCAGCCTATGATTCCAATCGTATTCATAATCCAGATTTAATCTGCAAAAATACTTATTTCCAGGCCGGTATCCTATTCAAACACTGTTTAAACCAATAGATATGTTGATATACATTGCATATTTCTAAACTAAAACAGTATTATGACGGCAAATATTTGTGCTTCAACCAACGATTTTTACCAATGTGACATGGAATGCATATTAAAATCCTTTATCTCTTATGAAAAACACATCTAAAATAAAGTTTTTTCTTTATCTTAGTTAACGAAACTTATTTATCACCAATTCTATAAGCAGAGTCCGATTATGGCAGAACTTTATTTCATCAAGCTTCATCCTGTTATTGCCAGAATCAATTTATATAATGCCATCTGCCGCAACCCGGAAGACATCCTCCATTTTCTGCCTGAAGATCAGAATGCCTTTTTGGAGGTCCTCAAAAGTAAAGCTAAAGAAAATGTAGAAAACCTGAGTAATGAAGAACTTTCATGCATCGTTGCGTGGGCCAAAAAGTTAGCTGATGCAAATCAGGAAGATCTGCAGACAAGACTATTCATCAACGGGATTGATATTTTTCACCAGATAACCGAACCAAATACAGCGGATCAGTTTGTGGATATTTTCTCGGAATACCAGGAGATTTCCGGTGAACGCTTTGGTACTCACATGAAACCTGATCAGTTCAGCTATTTCCTGATTTACGGAATTTTATTCACCAGTATGTTTAACCCCCATGCGCTTAATGAAACAGCCCAGTATCTGAAAAAAGAATTCAGCAAACAGTTTGAAATGGCTGAGAGGCAGTATGCCCTGCACCGGCAAACAGATCACGGAAAGGATTTTTCGGCGCTTCATGCTGATTTTACGGCACTTTATGATCTTACCCGGTTTTCTAAGGACCATATTACACTTCTGCGGTACTCTTCCTGAACATTGAAATCAGGCACTTAGCCTCGGGCTTCTTCGGAAACCCTGCTGTTTCTTGCCTTCGCCAGCATCGGAATTGAAATAAGGCCCATCACCAGCATAATTGTGATCTGTAGCGGCAATGAGATAAAAGAATAGGTAAGGCCCATTTCCCCGCCCCATTCAGCACTTCGACCCATGGCAATGAATAAGGCCATAAAACCGTATTTCATAGCCAGATTAAAGGCACCGATCCCCCCGCTGGCCGGAACGATCATTCCGAGTGTTCCCACCACAATAATGAAGAATCCGTCTGCGATGGTAAAATCTGAAGTTTCAGGCAAAGCAAAGCATACCAGATAAGCAGCAAGGTAATAGGAAATCCAGATCCCAACCGTATACAGGATAAATTTTCCTTTTTGCTTTAATCTGAAAATGGAAGTAAGGCCCTGGAAAATCCCGTTGATGAAATTGATGATTTTGTCCAGAACAGGAACTTTAGCCAGCTTTTTCCGGAAAGCGAAGAACAGCCCGATCCCTGCCGCCAATATAACAATGCCAATGATAATTTTATTGGGATCCACCTTAATTCCCGACTGATGGTAGAAAGACAGGATAGCATCATATTTAAAAATAAACGTCAGCCCTAAAAAGCCCAGCATACACATAAGATCAACCACCCTTTCCAGGATAATGGTTCCGAATGACTGGTCCACAGGAACTTTTTCCACTCCATAAAGGGCCGTTGCCCGTGCTACTTCACCGCTTCTCGGAATGGTAAGGTTCATCAGGTATCCGAAAGAAATAGACCAGAGAGAATTGGAATTGGAAATTGTATGCCCCATAGGTTCCAGGAGGAGGTTCCAGCGTATGGCGCGCAGCCAGTAGGCGGCAATCCCGAAACATGCGGCAAACAATACCCAAAGGTAATTCGCTTTGGCAAGGGATTTCTGAATCACTTTAAAATCCAGCCCTCTAAGTGCAAGCCATAAAAAAAAGCCTGCAAAAGCAAGCGAAATAACTACCGTAAGCACGGACTTTAAAGGTTTTGTAAAGCTTTTCTCCATGGAATCAGGTAAGAAGATTGGTTTTTTCATCCGGGAAAACAATTTTTGGCTGGAACGCCTGCGCTTCTTCCGGGGTCATCTGTGCATAAGCAATAATAATAATGATATCATCACGCTGCACCTTTCTTGCGGCAGGGCCATTGAGGCAAACTTCCCCTGATTTTCTCTTTCCTTTGATTACGTACGTATCAAACCGCTCTCCGTTGTTTACATTAACAATATAAACCCTTTCTCCCACTACCAGACCGGCTGCCTCTATCAGCTCTTCGTCTATGGTAATACTTCCTATATAATTAAGGTCCGAAGCCGTAACTCGTACCCTGTGAATTTTAGACTTGAAAACTTCGATTAACATGCTGCAAATTTATTAATAATAATTTACAAAATGTAATTTCGTTTGAATTTAAAACTCCCAGATTTACAGCCGCTTAATTTTAGCAAATGTAAATCTTTATGGTTTTGCTTACTTAATTCTCATCAATAAACAATAAACCATCAATACTTGATATAAATATTTAGGAATTCATAAAATTAAAAAATTACTTTCAAAATCTCCTAAAGTCAATACAGATAAGCATTTGGCATAATTTTAGCAACGGATAACGTAGATTTTACGTAAAATATAAAATTATCATATTTTAACTGATTTTGATGAAATTTAAAAAAATAACATAAATTCCATCCTGAAAATTGCACATATGAAAAATTGTTTTATATTTGCTTCAACTACGAATTAACATTAATATTAAAAATTATGAACAAGTCTGAATTAATCGACGCTATCGCGAAGGATGCCGGAATCACTAAGGTGGCTGCCAAAGCAGCTTTGGAATCTTTCATTACTAATGTAACTTCTACTTTAAAGAAAAAAGACGGAAAAGTTTCTTTAGTAGGATTCGGTACTTTCTCAGTATCTGAGCGTGCTGCAAGACAAGGAATTAACCCTGCAACTAAAAAGCCGATCAAAATCGCAGCTAAAAAAGTAGCAAAATTCAAAGCGGGAGCTGATCTTTCACATGCAGTTTCAGGAGCTAAGAAGAAATAACACATGACGTGCCAATACACTGAAGGCTGCCTCTTATGAAGCAGCCTTTATTGATACATACTGATCAGCATCACGGTGCAAGGCGAGAAATCTTCCAGTCCACCCCTTCTAATGTGTACAGGATCCTGTCATGCAACCGGTTTGGCCTTCCCTGCCAGAATTCTATTTCATAAGGCCTTGCTATATAGCCTCCCCAGTTTTCAGGTCTTGGAACTTCGGTATTTTCATATTTTTCTTCGAGTTCTTTAAGCTTATATTCAAGAAATTCACGATCCGGGATAACCTCGCTCTGCGGAGATACTACAGCTCCCAGCTGGCTACCTTTTGGCCTCGAGTGGAAATAGCCATCACTCAGGTTGTCTGCAATTTTTTCTAAATGCGCCTTTATGATTACCTGTCTTTCCAGTCCCGGCCAGAAAAAATGCAGGCAGGCTTTATGGTTCTTTTCTATGGATCTTCCCTTCCGGCTGTTATAGTTGGTATAAAAAATAAAACCTTCATACGTATATGATTTCAGGAGCACCATTCGGGTACGCGGACAACCGTCATCTTCCAGGGTGGAAACAGCCATCGCATTGGCTTCAGAAATATTCGGATGGGCCCCTGCTTCGGAATACCAGTCCCTGAACTGTTCAATGGGATTATGTTTTACCTCACTTTCAATAAGTTGGGACTTATCATAGACTTTTCTCTTATCATGCAGGTTTTCCATAAATATTTTTATTAAATTTGAGTATGAATTACTCATACAAAGGTAAAATATTAATTTCCACACCTGATATTTCCGGGGATATTTTTTCAAGATCCGTAGTATTGGTCATCGAACACAATGACCAGGGTGCATTTGGCTTAATATTGAATAAGAAGAACGGCCAGATGAGTGACAGGTTCAAAGAATTTTTCGATTTCAAAATTGAAGTATACGACGGTGGCCCTGTAGAGAATGACAAGGTGCTTTTCATTGTGAAAGGAAAGAAGGTCACTGAAGTATATACTGAAATCACGCATGAATTTTATCTTACAGAAGATATTGAAAATATCATCAGTGCCGTTTTGAACGGTGAACTGAGTATCCATGATGTGAAAATCTTCTCAGGATATTCCGGGTGGTCGCCCATGCAGCTGGATAACGAAATCCAGAAGAAAGTCTGGACTGTAGTAGACGTCTACAACCTGGATTATACCTTGCCTAATGACCAGACGCTCTGGAAATCCATCATGCAGAACCTGGGCGGAGAATTCCTGCTATGGGCCAATTCACCGGAAGATATATCGCTTAATTAACCGTCAGTTTTTCATGGCGTTATATTAACATAACTTTAAGAGTATATTACACAATTATTACCCAGGAAATACCGTTATTTGTTTAACTAAAATTTCAACATTATGAAAGGATTGATAAAACTTATCCTCAAGCGTTTCCAATATTCCTCTTTAGAGCTTAAACCTGTTGTTATAAAGACTAATATTAGAAAATAAAAACTGCAGGATACACTTTCCTGCAGGTATTATCATATTTCTGATGTATCAGAATAAAACCCGGTAAAGGACAATCTTAAAATTTTGTTGTTTACCGGGTTTGCCAATTTTAGAATTGCTGCTTCCAGCGTTCTATCATTTCCGTAAAACGGATATTACCAAACGTTTTATTTCTAATTTTCCCTACCGGGAATATTCCTTTTTCATCAGATACCAGCAGGATCTCTTCTGCCTTCTGGGACTCAAATGCAATGATTTCATGTTCCTGGATATCGGCCATGTTATTCTTGTGTAAAAACGTGACCAGGTTTTCAAGCAGAGGAGAGATATACGCGCCTTCTGAATGTTTAGGTATCTTTATCGTGTCACCTTCGAGGAACAGCAGGTTTCCTGAAGTGGTACGTGCAATCCTTTTATTCGGGTTGAGCAAAATAACGTCATCCAGGTCATTTTCCTGAGCGTAAATTTCCCCGTAAATGTTTTCCGGGCAATGTACCCTGATATTGCTTAATAAATTGTTATTAACATTGATTTCTTTAATCAGGTCCAGCTCCAGCAGCCTGGGCTGGATGGCAATAACATCTTTCTCTTCCGCTTCATAAAAATAAGACACCGATGATGCGGCCAGCATTCCTTCATCCTGATTCCTGAACACCTGGAAATGAATAATCCCGTTAAGAATGCCTTTTCCTTCTATCACTTCACTGCGGAAAAGATGCTGGAAAAATTCCAGGGTATACGTAAGGGGAATGTTCATCCGCATTTTTCTCATGGAAGCCATCAGGAAGAAATAACACTCTTCATCCATAATGAGCTGAGCATTGCTGATGAAAAATGAAACCTTAACAGAATCTCCCATCATAAAAGCCCTGTTCCTGACCTGTAATTCACCTGATGTAAAATATTGATTTTCCAATTTTGCTGATTTATTGATAAAAAAATAATGAACGATAAATCGTTCATCAGTAATCAGAGCGCATTAAAGCCTCTTAAGCCGCTCCTAATTTAATTCTAAGGTTTTCAATAAGGTTTTCCCAATACATGGCATTTTCTTCCTCATCTCCCTCTTCACAGAAATCCGTAATATTCAGGGCAAGATCCTCTGTAATATCATCAACCGTAATGGTCATTTCAAAAAAATGTTTGGTCCCTTCATCCTCTTCCCATCTGAAACGGACAAAACCTTCAGGCTTATATCTAATCAATGTTGCTTTCTCAGCAGGGCCTCCTCCCCAGCTAAAAAAGAAATCATCACCTTTCTCCGTAACTTCATCCGCAAACCATTCGGAAAGCCCTTCAGCGGTCGCCAGATATTCGTATAAAATCTCTGACAGACAATGCATTGGAAATTCGTAATGGACTTTATGTTTCGACATATAATCTTTGTTTTATCGTCCCGCAATATATAAATTAATTTTTTTATTACGCAAACTTGTAATTAATTTTTTATATAATCCATATGATATTTATCAGAGATTTTTAAATGCGTGTTTAACTGTATTTCAAATGAAAAACCCCTCAGGAAATGAAGGGGTTCATGATCAGTTATTATTTAAAACATCAAGGATTACAGCGCATCCTTCACGGATCTCATCCAATGAGATCGTCAGCGGAGGGGAAATCCTCATGTATTCGTTCCTGTAAAGCTGCCAGAAAACAATCAGTCCTTTTTCCATGCATTTTTTGGCTACTTCCAGCGTATATTCCGGAGCGCCGAGGTTGACGGCCAGCATCAGTCCCTTACCGTTGATATTTTTAATCTTCGGATGAACCAGCAATTCCCTGAATAATGCCTCCTTTTCATCTACCTCATCCATCAGCCCGCTTTCCAGTACTTCTTTCAGAGTGGCATGACTCGCAGCAGCGATCAGCGGATTTCCGCCAAAGGTCGTAATGTGTCCCAGTTTTGGGGAGTGGGTTAAGGTTTCCATAATTTTACGGGAACTCATAAAGGCTCCTACCGGCACTCCGCCGCCCATTCCTTTCCCCATCACGAGGATATCGGGAACGATTCCGAAATGCTCGAATGAAAACAGCTTTCCGGTCCTTCCGAAACCCGGCTGAATTTCATCCAGGATCAGAAGTGCCCCCACTTCTTCGCATCTTTTTTTAAGCTTTCTGAGATAGTCTCTATCCGGAACCAGGAACCCTGCCGCTCCCTGTATGGTTTCCAGGATCACACAGGCTGTTTTTTCGGTAATCAGGTCAAGGTCCTGCTCATCATTAAAGCTGATGAAGGTAACCATCGGCAATAAAGGCCGGAATTCACGCTTATGAATTTCATTTCCGGACACACTGAGTGCCCCATGGGTGTTCCCGTGATAGGAGTTTTTAAATGATATGATTTCTTCCCTTCCGGTATAGCGTTTGGCCAGTTTAAGGCTTCCGTCAATGGCTTCCGCCCCGCTGTTGACCAGATAGGTAATTTCCAAAGGATCCGGCGTGGCTTCCGCAAGCAGCCTGCATAAGGCTACAGGCTGTTCCTGGGCATACTCTCCGTACACCATTACATGAAGGTATTGGTCTGCCTGATCTTTAATGGCTTTAACCACTTTTGGATGGGAATGTCCCAGGGTATTGGCAGAAACACCGGCTACGAAATCAAGGTATCTTTTTCCGTCTTTTCCGTAAATATAACTTCCTTCCGCTTTTTCCACTTCAAAACCTGCCGCATAGGGTGTTGTCTGAGCCTGGTAGGCAAAGAAATCTTTTTGCATTTCCATTCGTTAAAATTTCAGCAAAGCTAGTAAAGATTTTTGAAAATCAGAGTTTCGGAAAGATCGGTCATTAATGATATGCTGATAGGCATAGAAAAAGGCTGGTCAGGAATAAGATAAAATCCTGGTGAAAATCAGACAAAATAATCAGTGTCATAACTTCTCTGCACCCTTTACATAAAAATCACCCTTACGAATAAGGGTGATACACCAAATCACAAAATATTAATATAAATTCACCTCATGTTTTCACCCCTTCATGATTCAAATATAAACAAATTCCTGAATAATAATATGAGTATGACAAAAATTTAACATTTTTTCTGAAATTATTTTCCGAGTATTAGAGTATATCGTTATTATAAATTAAGTAAATTGAATATTTAAATCCTTTTTCGGATTTATAATTGAAAAAGGATTAATATATAAACCACTGATTAACAACAATAAAAAATCCGTTACAAAAGAGGTAACGGATTGTTTATATCCTGTAAAGCTTCATTTTATCTGCGTGTCCGCTTAGGCTTTTTGGCTTCTTCTTTAGCTTTTTCCTTTTCAATATTTTCCTGGACCTGGTCGTAGAGCGAAGTGTCCGCCTGATATTTGACCTCTTCATAGTTCGGAGAGTCTACCAGAATATCCTGCCATTTCCTGATTCTGTCTTTGGTGTTCCAGTTAAAATCCGGGAATTTCCTTTTTGACGGTTCTATCATGCTCATCGGATACGTATCTGAATTGGCTCCGACACTGCACGAAATAATCTGAAGAGCCTTTTCTTCAAACAAAGCTCCGATAATACCACAGGTGGATAGCGTAATTCCTACCCGCTCCGGTTTTTTCGTCTGTTGGTTTTCTTCATCTACATAGACAATAGACTGTGCATTTCCGATAACCTTCGCTTCTTTGATATTATTATTCTGGTAATAGACGGTCATGAACTTTCCTTTAACCTGGTTGAATTCATCCTTCAGGCTCAGTGAATCCACTTTGCTGATTGCAAATGCATTCCCCAGTACTTTCAAGGAGTCTATATTCTCGGTCTGGGTATTGAAATAGGCTTCCACCTTATCTCCGGTAACCTGTTTTTCACCGCTCCAGAGATAGGGGTTCCTGTACATATGCATGACACCATCCGTTTCATTGAAAGCAATGGAATCGGCCCTCCCCTGAGCATTGGATTTATAAAAACGGGCTTTACGGAATGCCCTTAAAAAGCTTTTTTTCACTGTAGCATCCAGGGAGTCCGGCCTTTGGTATGAAATAATCTTCTCCGATGCAAAATACAGGGAATCTTTTTCAAATATCTTGACCGCATACGGATTTTTAGTCATCATCGCGGAATCCTTCTTTTCGAATATTTCTCCGTACCCGCCCTTGATATACCTTTTTTCATTCGGATCATCCAGGGTTACATTTCCTGTCGCAGTTCCGAACCCCGTAAGCTGATTATAGTACATATCATCTCCGGTAAGGATCTTATCGTTATAAAAAATCCTGGAATTCTTTTTCAGAAAGGCTTCTTTGGTATTCATCCGATAGGTTCCCAGCTCGGTGTAGACCCTGTTTCTGGGATTCTTACGACTCGTAATCGTGGTTGGACCGAAAAATTCCGCAATTTTAGTGTTCTGGTTCTGCTTGATGTTGGGACCTTCAATAATATAGTCGGGACTATCGATCTTGACATTGCCTACAAAATCGATCATTTTGGTATCGAGGAAATAGGTAGCGGATTTGGTATACATCACATTCTGTCCGTCCGTGATGGTCCCTCCTGTATTGAAATATGCCTGGTTGGAAAGCCGGTCATAATACAGGATCTCCGTTTTGATCGTCTGTTTCGGATCGGTAAGAACGACATTTTTACGGGCAACCCCTTTTTGGGTATTGGCATCATATTCCATTTCCCCGGCTGTGATAACGGAACCGTCGGTATTCTGAAGCCTGGTATTCCCTATAGCCTTAACGAAGTTTTCTTCATCATAAATGATGACTTCATCTGCGGTAAGTATGGAGCCCTGATGTTCGATCTTCACATTTCCGGTGAGATAACGGTTACCGTCATATTTAGCAGGATCCTTAATGATCTTATCAGCATTGATGATATGAATCCTGTCCTGTGGATTCAGCTGCGGCGGTGTGGCATTTTTAACCGGGTTCTGAAGATACGGGTCCCTCTGCGCAGGCTTTAGTTTTTCCTGTGCGAAGACTGACGTTGAAACCAGAAATAACAGAGCAAATAAAAACCTCATTGATCAGTCATTCTTGGTACCGTAAAAATACAGCGAATGGGAATCGATTTTCACGCCGAAAGCGTCTTCTATAGCTTCTTTTATTCCCTGGATCCTCGGATCACAGAATTCGATGATTTCCTCTATCTCCTTATCGGAATCTTTTTTATAGATCACCAGGTGATCATGCTGTTTATCGAAATAAGACTTCTCATAGGATGAAGACGTCAGGGTCTTTTCTCCGAACTGGTGCTTCCGGATCAGCCCGGCATCCAGGAAGATCTCAATAGTATTGTAGATGGTCGCTTTGGAAACATGATATTTCTTCTGCATCATCAGCAAATACAGGTCATCCACATTGAAGTGGTGGTCCATATTGTAGATTTCCTCCAGTATCGTATATCGTTCAGGCGTGTTTCTGAAACCTTTTTCTAATAAATAGTTTCTTAACACATCTTTGATTAAGGCAATATTTTTCTCTTTTTGTAAAGTATCCATCAAAAAAATTATCTACAAATTTATTGAAATTTATTGAATTAGACGAAGATGTGTTATGTTAAAGAATTTAACTATTATGCCTGAAAAACTCTGACTGTTCTATTCTGGAGCCTGCAACACACTCTTCTGTAATAGGAGCCGATTCCACCACGACATTATGTGAAGTCACGCCCCATGCCTTGAAATCGTCACTTCCGATATATTTTACGAAGTTATAAATATTGAGGATGATCTTCTCTTTTACCGTCAACAGAATATCGTTGATATAGGTATTATCTATGATCACATATTTTAGATCCGGAGGAATATTATGTGCCCTGAGCGACGGGTGGCTGCTCCTTGAAGGAATAGTCCCGTCTGCCATCAGATCCCTCAGTACCATGTCAAAATAATCATTGATCCTTCTGTCGATCTTAAATCCTAACAGGAAATTAATCTTATAGATGGTTCCCGGCAGGACTTCATCTACGGTATATTTAAAAGTATATGGATCCTCTTGGTTGACGATATTCAGGATGAAGTAATGATCTGCCCTTTTAGGCTGTTTTTTGATGATGGAATAGATGATTTTAGACTCCACTTCCCCATAGCGTTTGGCACGGCTCAGATAAGCTAAGTTAGTCGCATATTTGGGAATGGTCTCATCCAGTTTCATGTCCTTGATGATCGGGATATAATTGTCCAGCTTGACAAATTTGATGAATTTGGTCTTGATCTGACGGCCGTTATACCATGCATACATGCATACTCCGATAGAACCGGCCAGAACTACTGTGATCCAGCCGCCTTCGAGGAATTTAATCACGTTGGCACTGAAGAATCCAAGTTCGATAGCCATATAGACCATCGCAAAGACCAGGATAAATACTTTATTAATCCGCTTTTTAAGCAGCCAGAATACCAACAGTATCGTCGTCATGAGCATGGTTACCGTAATGGAAAGCCCATACGCCGCTTCCATTTTCCCGGATTCCCTGAAATGGAGCACCACAATGATGCAGAAGAACAAAAGCCCCCAGTTGATCCTAGGGATATACATCTGCCCCTTAACCCCTGAAGGGTAATCAATTTTCTGGTTCGGCCATAAATTCAGTGACATGGCTTCTGAGAAGATCGTAAACGAACCCGTAATCAGGGCCTGGCTCGCAATGATAGCTGCTGCTGTTGCAAGAATAACGCCCGGTACGATCATCCATTCCTGCATGATCCCGAAAAACGGATTCATAACCGAAAACCCCGGCTTACCATAGTTGCTCAGCAGCCACGCACCCTGTCCAAGGTAGTTCAGGATCAGCATGATTTTTACAAAACCCCAGCTTACACGGATATTTTTGGCTCCGCAATGCCCAAGATCGGAGTATAATGCTTCAGCTCCCGTAGTACACAGGAAAACCGCCCCTAAAATAATAATGGCGCTGGGTGAATCAGCAATGAGTTTATATGCATAATACGGATTGAAAGACCGCAGGATCTCGAAATTTTCGCTCAGGTGCGACAATCCCAAACCTCCCAGCACAAGAAACCAGATGACCATGACCGGCCCGAAGAATTTCCCGATGAAGCTGGTCCCGAACTGCTGCACGACGAATATGACGATAAGTATTCCGATAGTAATAGGAACCACAGGCGTATGCGGATTATAGATCTGCAGACCTTCTATCGCTGACATTACCGTTAGAGAAGGTGTGATAACCCCGTCAGCTATAAGTGCTGCTGCTCCCACAATAGCAATGAGATACAGCCAGCCTTTTTTAAGGTTTTTCACCAGCGAGAAAAGAGCCAGGATACCTCCTTCTCCTTTGTTATCAGCCCTTAAAGCAATAACTACATACTTGATGGTGGTTTGAAGCGTGAGCGTCCAGATAATACAGGAAAGTGCTCCTTCGATGTATTCGTTAAAAGGCATGGTATTGCCCGCTCCCCGTGCGTTAACAATTGCTTTCATTACGTAAAGCGGTGAAGTACCAATATCTCCGAAAACAATTCCTAAAGAAACCAGTACTCCAATAAAAGAAAGCTTTTTAATGTCAAAGTGTTGACCGCTTTCTGTAAGTTCTGCCATATCAGCCAATTTATTTAAGAGCGCAAATTTAAATGAAATTTACAACCCCATGAATTTTTCTTCATGAATATAATAAATGAAAAAACTTCCTTTCGGAAGTTTTTTTCTATTATTTAACGTACATCGCTTTTTTGATCTCCTCTTTTACCTTATCCAGTTTCGGGAACCATTCTGCGAATAGTGCCGCTGAATACGGTGCAGGAGCATCCGGAGTCGTAATCCTCTTAATCGGTGCATCCAGGTAATCGAATGCTTTTTGCTGTACCATATAAGCAATTTCTGAAGCTACGGAACCAAACGGCCATGCTTCTTCAAGCACTACGAGACGATTGGTTTTCTTCACAGATCCTAAAACGGTATCATAATCCAGAGGACGTACGGTCCTAAGATCGATAACTTCAACAGAGATTCCTTCTTTAGCCAGATCTTCAGCAGCCTGGATCGCCAGCTTCATGATCTTACCGAAAGAAACCAGGGTAACATCTGTCCCTTCTCTCTTGATATCCGCTTTCCCGATCGGGATGTAATATTCTTCTTCAGGAACTTCCATTTTATCTCCGTACATCTGTTCAGATTCCATGAAAATTACCGGATCATTATCCTGAATAGCAGTTTTCAGCAATCCTTTCGCATCGTAAGGATTGGACGGAACCACTACTTTAAGTCCCGGACAGTTGGCAAACCAGTTTTCAAAAGCCTGGGAGTGGGTTGCTCCCAATTGCCCTGCAGAAGCTGTAGGACCACGGAAAACGATCGGGCAGTTCCACTGGCCACCGCTCATCTGGCGGATTTTTGCAGCGTTGTTGATGATCTGGTCTATTCCTACCAAAGAGAAATTGAACGTCATGAATTCCACGATCGGCCTGTTGCCGTTCATTGCAGCACCTACGGAAATACCGGTAAAACCAAGTTCTGCGATAGGAGTATCGATTATTCTTTTAGGGCCGAACTCATCCAGCATCCCTTTTGAAGCTTTGTATGCACCATTATATTCTGCAACCTCCTCACCCATCAGATAAATGGATTCGTCTTTACGCATTTCCTCGCTCATTGCCTGTGCAATTACCTCACGAAAAGTATATTCTGCCATATGTTTTAGAAAAAATTAAAGTACAAAAATAGTGTTTTTTTGTTAACACATCACAAACGGCATCTCAATTTAATGAAATGCCGTCTGCAATAGTATTTTAATAAAGATTAATTTACTTTCGTCCAGGTCTGGGTTCTTCCAAGTATTGAAACGCCGAGGTAACCTCTTACATTCAGCTGGTCTCCGCTTCTTGTAATGGTACATTTATAGGTTTTTCCGGTTTTAGGATCTGTGATGGATCCTCCCGTAAACTCACTTCCGTCCTTTTTAAGGCCGCGGATAATTTCCATCCCCAGAATCGGTTTGTTTTTACGGTCATCTTTACATTCCACACAGTTCGCATTGGCCGGCTTTATCAAAAGCTGGGAAATTTTCCCGTAATATTTACCGTCTGATTTCTTATAGATCTCTACAATAGATTTGGCCTGCTTGGTTTCATCGTCTATCGTTTTCCATTTCCCTTCGATCTGTGCAAAAGACATGACACTGAACAGGGAAAAAATAAAGGCTGCTAATAATTTTTTCATATTATGGCTGATTTAATTATCAATGATTTAATTTTAATCGTATGGTTAAAAATATAAATTAATTTCATACAAACAAAACTTTTGTTATCCGTCACATATCAATATGCTGAGTTCCGGCATTGAAAACAATTCCGTTATTCTGTAATCTGTATCAGGGACATCTTTTCGTACTGCTGTTCCCGGGTCTTCGGGTTCAGAAATTTTAGAGACAGCCTGGTGATCCGGTAATGGTTTTCCTGATCAACTACGCTGTACTTTCTGCCGACCTCGTTCAGGTGCTCGTCATAAACCACAAGATAGTCTCCCTTTTTTAAGGCACCGGCCTCTACTCTTGGCGTATTTCTTTGGGTATAGAAATCAAAAGCCCAGGGTTCATACCCTTTCAACATGAAAATCCTGTCTTTTTCAATATGATTCTTATTGACAAACTGAGCCAGCTTCAGACTGCCCTGATATTGGGTAAGGACCGGATAAAACTGGGTATTCAGATACAGGTTAACGGCAATGGCGAATATCAACGATGCAAAAACATACTTCCTGAAAAGGTCTTTTTTTGAAAAAATAACTATGATAAGGCAGCCGTAAACTGCTGCTGCCACAAGATACATGATGATATTTGGAATCCCGGTAAAGTATAGGGTAAGAAGAATAATACCGATGAGTACGGCAAAAATGACGAACAGCTGGATGCCATAGAGGATTCTTATCTTCTTAAGGCTGTTTTTCCTGAACATTTCTAAGAGATACGCTGCTGTTAAGACAGACAGGACCGCAATAAGGCCGTTGAGGTAATGCGGAAGCTTGAATTTTGAAGCCGAAAATACCAGCATAACCAGCCAGAATCCTCCTAAAGTAAGGAATTCGTTGCCCTCCGTTTTTCTGAACCTTGTTTTAATAAAGAATGCCGTCTTTTCAAATATGCCGAAATAAAAAGCCAGAGAAAACGGAAGAAATGCCCAGAGCAGGGTATGGAAAAAGAAAAAATAATCAGGGCTGGTCTCCTCAAAACCGCTTGCCGTAAGCCTGTTGACACTCTGGTTAAACAGAATGAACCTTATCCCTTCATCCCCGAACTGAACATGGTACGCATACAGGACCGGTATAATTCCGATGGCAAAACTCAGTGCCACAATGATGATTTTAAGGTTAAAAAACTTTTTCCAGTCCCGGGAATACAGCAGATATGCTAAAATACAGAAGCCGATGATGACAATTGCCATAAGCCCTTTTGAGGAAAAGGCCAGAGCTGTTCCCAATCCTGCCAGTATCGCACTGGAAATATGCTGTGTCTTAATGAAACGGACGAACTGCCAGATTGAAAAAATGATGAATCCCGTGAGTACGGCATCGGTCCTTACATCATGCGCAGACAGGATGATCGTCTGTACCGAAAGAAAAATCAGTGAGGCCAGGTATCCCGTATGTTCGTTGTCGTACAGGATTTCCGCAAGCTTTTTAGTGGAAAATGCTCCTAAAGCAAGGCAAAGCAGTGCCGGAATCCTATAGGCAACATGGCTGATGCCGAACATTTTCATGGATAGTGCAGCCAGCCAGAAATGCATATGCGGTTTATCCAGGTATGGGTTTTCTCCTTTGAAGATATGAAGGAAATCATTATTCAGGGTCATCCTCATGGCCATGGAGGCATGCTGCGCAGAATCATTTTCCATCAGCGGAATAAAAAGCCCTGAAATATAGACGATTGAAAAGCCAATATGGAGCATAATGATCTGGCGGGACGTCAGCAGTTGATTTTGATTCATCCGGAAGAATAGTTTTTTAGTATTTTTGCAAAAGTTTGCCATGCAAATGTAATAAATCAGGATCAACAAATGAATCATAATCAGTTTTACTCTCTGGTCATTCCCATGTATAATGAACAGGGCAACGCAGGACTTCTCATAGACCGTATCCGGGAGGCCATGGCAGGGTACCGCTACGAGCTTATCCTCATCGACGACCATTCGAAAGACGGAACGGTAAAGGAAATCATCGAAAAAAACGATCCGAATGTCGTGCTGATCCAGCTGAAAAAGAACTACGGACAGAGTTCTGCCATGATGGCGGGCTTTGATTATGCTTCAGGGGATTATATCATCACTCTTGACGGGGACCTTCAGAATGACCCAAGCGATATCCCGGCTATGGTAAATCTGCTGGAAAGCGGGGATTATGACCTTGTGGTGGGAAAACGCCAGAAAAGGAAAGATTCTTCGGTGCGGACCATTCCTTCCAGGATCGCTAATTTTATCATCAAGAGAACGACAAAACTTAATATTTCAGACCAGGGCTGTGCACTGAAGGTATTCACCAAAGAAACGGCAAAAGACCTGAACCTGTATGGTGAAAACCACCGGTTCATCAGCTTAATGGCCCATCTGAACGGTGCCAGGATAGCAGAAATGCCTGTCAAGCACCATGCCCGCCAGTTTGGAGTGAGCAAATACGGGATGAACAGGACTTTTAAGGTCATCAATGACCTTCTGCTGGTGCTGTTCAACCAGAAATACCTTTCCAAGCCGATTTACCTTTTCGGGAATATTGGGCTGGTGGCATTTATCCTGGGAATGCTGATCAACATGTATCTTCTGATTGTGAAGTTAATGGGCCATGATATCGGCGGAAGGCCTTTGCTGATTTTAGGGGTACTGCTTGTCTTTATCGGGATCCAGTTTTTCACGACAGGGATTATTATCGATATGCTGATGAAGACCTATTACGAATCCCAGAGCAAGCGTCCTTTCAACATCAGAAAAATAACGAGTTTTGGAGAACGCCAATCTTAAAAAAATACTGGTCAATGCGGTGAAAATTATCATCAGCATTGGATTATTGTATTTCGTTTTCAAAAAAATCCCGTTCCGGGAAGTGGCTGGTCTCTGGTCAACCGTCAGTATACCTTATGTGCTGGCTGCTGCTGTTTTCTTTCTGGCTTCGCAGATCCTGTCGACGAAACGCCTGGAGTTTTATCTGGAAGCCAACCGGTTCAGCCTCAGTTTCAGGAGCAACCTGGAGCTTTATTTCCTGGGGATGTTTTATAATTTTTTCATTCCCGGCGGTATTGGAGGTGATGCTTACAAAGTATACCTGCTGAACAAAAAGTTCGGCTGGAGCGCCAAAAAGATCACTTCTGCCCTTTTTAACGACAGGCTGAGCGGTTTACTGGCAATCTGTGTGCTGATCCTGGGATCTTCCGGCTTCCTGTTTGAGCCGAAATGGCTTCCGCTGATTGTTATTGCGATGGTTTCTGGCATTTTTTTAACGCTGATGATCACCAGAAAGTGGTTCCCGGCATACAAACCTGTATTTTATACTACCCTGGCCTATTCTGTAGCCATTCAGGCGCTTCAGGTGATCTGTTTTATGCTGTTGCTGAAAAGCCTGGGTGTTAACGGCCATTTTGCCATTTATACCGTGACCTTTCTGGGGAGCTCCATATTAAGCCTGATTTCCTTTGCGGGGATCGGTGTACGGGAAATGCTGTTCCTCCAGGCGTCAAAATATTTTGATTTCGATCCGGCAGTATCCGTATCTGCTTCACTGCTTTTTACGGTGATTACTGCTTTTTTCTCATTCTTCGGAATCTTTTTCCAGCTTAGAAAGCTTCATTTGCACCTTAAAGAAAACTGATATGAATTTTATAAAAAATAACCTGGCCAATGCTTTGACGCTCGGAAACCTCTTTTCGGGATGTGTGGGAGCCATCCATCTTATTACAGGGGATTATACCGTTACGGGGCTGTGCCTTATTTTCTCTCTGGTCCTCGACTTTTTCGACGGATTTGTTGCCCGCGCCCTTAAAGCGAATTCCAATCTGGGTGTTCAGCTGGATTCGCTTGCCGATATGGTGAGCTTCGGGCTGCTACCGGGACTGACGATGTTCAAAGCACTGGAACCTTTCGGAAATACGCTGGCAGGTATTGATTTTCCTTTTGAGATTCAGTACCTTGGACTGGTTGTGACTCTTTTTTCCTGTCTGCGCCTGGCCATTTTCAATATCGATGACGAACAGAAATACTACTTCAAAGGATTGAATACCCCGTCCAATACCGTCCTCATCTTCGGGCTGTACTATGCTTTTCAGGAAGATCAGAGTTTCGGCTTCCTGTTTGATAATGCCGGTATTCTGATCCTTCTAACATTTGTTTTATCCTGGCTGCTGATCAGTCCTGTAAAGATGATTGCCATGAAATTCAAATCCATGAAGCTGAAGGATAATTACCCTAAACTGGTCCTCCTGATCGGCGCCCTGATCATTTTAGCCGTTTTCAGGACAGTAGGCATCCCGATGGTAGTGATCTACTACATGCTGGTTTCTATGGTATTCCAGAAACAGCTTACCTCCTGACCTGACATATCAAGCTGATAAAACCATTTCAAATTAACCCAATTTCAAATTATCAAATAAAAATAATGAATTTAAAACTCCATAAACCGCTTTGTGTATTTGACTTAGAAACCACAGGAACCAATATTGGCAAAGACCGTATTGTAGAGATCTGTATCCTTAAAGTACATCCTGATGCATCCCGTGAAAGCCGGACCTGGCGTGTGAATCCTGAAATGCCGATCCCAAAGGAATGCAGTGCCATCCATGGTATTTATGAGGAAGATATCAGAGACTGCCCTACCTTTAAAGAAATTGCCCCGAAAGTAATGGAAATGCTTTCAGGTTCGGATCTGGGCGGCTTCAATTCTAACCGCTTCGATGTGCCGCTTTTAGCCGAGGAACTGCTGAGAGTAGGTATGGATTTTGATCTAAGCAAATTCAAACTGGTGGATGCCCAGACCATTTACCATAAAAAGGAACCGAGAAACCTGAGTGCGGCCTATCATTTCTATTGTGGGAAAACCCTTGAAAATGCCCATTCAGCGGAAGCTGATGTGATGGCTACTTTCGAGGTGCTGGATGCACAGGTGGGAAAATATGAAGATATCCCTAATGAGATCGCTCCTTTAAGTGAATTCACGTTCCATAACAAGCATGCGGATCTGGCCGGGTTTATCGGATATAATGAAAAGCTGGAAGAAGTATTTAATTTCGGGAAATATAAGGGACAGGGAGTAAAAGCTGTTTTCCAGAAGGACCTGGGATATTTCGGATGGCTTCAGAATGCTGATTTCCCGTTATACACGAAAAAGGTATTCATCAAAATACAGTTATCAAGTAAATTTTAATATATGTCAGAACTAGTTCGCTTTAAGTTTTATGAAAATGCCCTTGCTGCCAACAGGGATAAACAGATCCTTGCCGATGCTGGCATCAACAGTTTTATTGCGAACGAACAGCTGATCCAGTCGGACTGGCTGCTGTCGCAGGCTGTAGGGGGAATTCAGCTGCAGGTATTTGACGAAGACCTTGAAAAAGCGGAAAAAGCCTTGCAGGATTATCAGGAAAACGAACAGTTTTCCCTGGAGGTAGAACATACCATTGAAGATCCTGATTATGATTTCACCTGCCCGAAATGCGGTTCCAACCATATTTACAGAGACGACAGCGCAACCAGCTTTTTCGGCATCTCTATCCTCACCAGCCACACCTTCATCTGTTATTACTGCGGCAACGAATTTTCTCATGCCTGACAAAGCATTACTATAACCCCTCATTAATCCAATATAAAACCACTCATATGAAGATCATCTGTATAGGAAGAAACTACAGTGAACACGCCAAAGAACTGGGCAATGATATTCCTGAAAAACCGGTCATCTTTATGAAGCCGGACACAGCCATCCTGAAGGGAAATGATTTTTACATTCCTGAGTTTTCGAATGACGTGCATTACGAACTGGAAGTGGTGCTAAAGATTTCCAAAGGAGGGAAATACATCCTAAAGGAAGCCGCACACAAGCATTATGAAGAAATCGGGCTCGGTATTGATTTCACGGCGCGCGACCTCCAGAGCGAACTGAAATCCAAGGGGCTTCCATGGGAACTGGCCAAGGGATTTGACGGTTCTGCGGTAGTGGGGAACTTCTTCAAAAAAGATTCCTATGACCTTGCTAACCTTCAGTTTTCCTTGCTTAAAAACAAGGAAAAGGTACAGGATGGCCATACGAAAGATATGATGTTCACGTTCGATGACATTATCGCCTTTGTATCCCAGTATTTTACTTTACGGGTGGGCGACCTCATTTTTACCGGCACCCCGAAAGGCGTGGGAAAAGTAAATGAAAATGATATTTTGGAAGCATACCTGGAAGAACAGAAGGTGATTGATATACGGGTGATGTGATAATTCTCCTGTATATTCAGCATTTTTTCTTATCTTTAATAGCAAAACCAAGCTTATGATTAATATTGTAGTACCCGTAGATTTCAGTGAAAAAACAGAACAGCTCATCAATGGTGCTGTAAAATTTGCTAAAGATGTTAACGGAAAGATTTACCTGATCCATGTTGCGCCTACAGATATCGGTTTTGCCATCGGCGATATGGGTTTCCAGTATTTTCCGGAAGTAGAAGAAAATGAAATCAGAGAAGAATTGGTTCAGCTGAATAAGATCCAGCAGAAAGTTATGGCCCAGGGAGTTGAAAGCGAGCATCTTCTGAAACAGGGGATCGCCAAAGATATGATTTTAGAATACGCACATGATAAGCGTGCAGACTATATCGTCGTAGGTTCCCACGGAAGAAGCGAGATGTATGACGTATTTGTAGGAAGCCTGACCAAAGGCCTGACCAAAAGTTCAGATATTCCTTTGCTGGTTCTGCCTATCCAGGAATAAGCAGTTATAAAGATGACTTCTGCAGATCCCCCAATAAGGCAGCTTCAGATGCTGCGTTATCTGCGGCTGAATATAAATTATCAACCGTTTGATTTCAGTATGCTGCTGATCTTTTAAACCATCAGTTTACCATCTTAAACATAAAAAAACCGATCAGACATTGCTGTGCTGATCGGTTTTTTATTATATAACCAATTAATTAACCTTCTTTTTTATAGATCTCAGGATCGTAGTAAGGGTGTTTCCCTTCAGTAGGAGAATGGTAGTCTTTATCTTTGTTGTTCCCCAATCTCGATACCAACACATAGCACCAGTAAGTGAACAATGTACAGCAAACGATAAAAAGAATCCAGTTTAAAACATTGCCAAACGCATCAAAGAAACCGAATGTCCATTTGAAAACTTTGCTTAAGAATAGAAAGAAAGACGTCATTATTTTCCTTTTTTAAATTAACTTTGTACAAATTTATAAAAAATGTTTAAATTACTTTCAAAAGAAAGCAATATTTTTTCAATCCCGGTCTATATTGGTTTTCTTCTTTTGGTAGTTATCATATTTAACATCCTGAATTTCAATACTTATGAAGCAATTATTGAAAGTATTACCTTTCTTGGAATTGCCTTAGCTTATTTCTGTTTCCATACCATTGCCCTGAATTACCAGACCCACCTTCCGCTGTTTCTGTATACCTTTTTCATTTTCGGACTGTACCCCGGAAGCCTGGATATAGGGATTGCCGTAGCTCTGTTGACCAACTCCTTTCTCCTGCTTCTGCTTACCAGCACTGATGAAGATATCCGCAAGAAATCATATGTCCTGGTAGGATCTATTATCGCTCTGAACTTTATATTTTTACCGACTACCTGGCCGATGGCATTTTTCGTGATCATCCATCTCATTGCCACCTCAGAAAGGATCGGCCTGAACCTGTTCAGGTTCCTGCTGGGCATGGTGCTGATTGCCTTCAGTTATTTTTCCATAATGTTCTTCTTTAATTTCAGATCATGGAACTTTGATTATTTCCCCTTCGGAGCCATGAAGATGGTCACAGATTATACCGAATTGTTCCCACTGATTCCTATTGCCCTATTGCTGATCTACGCCGTTTATGACCATTTCAGAAACTACAATAAAAAAAGCCCGGTAAGCCGGTACAAATATACTTTCCTGCTGGTGTTTTCACTTGCACAGCTGATCTCCATTGTTCTGTACATGAACAAAAGCTATGAATATTTACTGCTCCTGGCCTTCCCCTCCAGTATTATCCTGAGCCGCATGCTGAGGTTTATGCCGAAATACTGGATGCAGGAAGTGAGCCTGTGGACCATTATTATAAGCCTGGTGACATTTAAAGCCGGCAATTATTTCCAATTATTTTAAAAGATTATGATTCAGATTGACGATAAATTGATTTCCGAGGAAATATTTTCCGAAGAATTTGTCTGTAACCTTACGAAATGTAAAGGTGCATGTTGCGTGGAAGGTGATGTGGGTGCCCCGCTCGATAAAGATGAGCTGGAGATCCTGGACACTATTTTTGACAAGATCAAACCTTACCTTACCCAGGAGGGCATCAAGGCCCTGGAAGAGCAGGGCACATGGACCACGGACCCGATGGACGGCATGTACGTAACCCCAATGGTGGAAGACCGTGAATGTGCCTATGTTACTTTTGATGCAAACGGCATTACGAAATGTGGCATTGAAAAAGCTTATGAAGACGGGGCGGTAGACTGGCAGAAACCTATTTCCTGCCACCTGTACCCTATCCGGATCACGGAATATTCTACATTTACAGCTCTGAATTACCATGAATGGAGCGTATGCAGTGATGCATGCACCCTGGGAAGAGAACTTCAGGTACCTGTTTACAAATTCCTTAAAACCCCGCTGACCCGCAAATATGGTGAAGAATTTTACACGGTTTTAAGCGAAGCTGCTGAAGAATGGAAAAAAGAATACGGTTCCTGATGAAAACTTGTATTTAGATCAAAGAAAAGCCGGACAATGTCCGGCTTTCTTATATACTTGATCAGAATATCTTATTTGAAATCCGCATCGGTAACTCCTGAATTCACCGTTACTTTAGTTGTTTTAATCGTCACCTGCTGGCCTTTGCCTTCAGCTTCGATCACTTCGGGAAATTTAATGCCGTCTACTGTCATATAGCTTTTCATTACAGCACTTCCTTCAGCCATGCCGGATTTGTAAAGCAGGCCGGTAGCAGCGTCGAAATAGAATTTACCTTTATCGGAAGTCAAAACATTATAGTCTTTCCCATCAATTTTTTCTACTGTTACTTCCTTAAAGCTGGAAGCATCATATCCTAGAGCATCGATTACCTTGCTTTTTTTGAGTTCTGCAATTTTATCGGCAGGAATATCGATCTTTTGTCCCATCTGGTCAAGATATCCTTTCTCACCATCAAACACCTGAACCACTTTCTGTCCCATTACAGATTGCTCAGACCTGAATTTATTACCCATCTTCTTAGTGACCATGGAAATTTCCATTCCCTGTATACTCAGTGTGTTATCCATAATCAAGGATTTTACGGATTCAAGCTTCTCTTTTCCGCCAAGAGCCTTCAGATAATTATCGATAACTTCTTTAGGCGTTAGTTTAGATACTTTCGCTTCCGTTTTTACTGAAGCTGCAGCAGTTGTTTGCTGTGCGGCTAAAGGAGTAGCAAAAAGTGCAGCACATACAAACGGAATGATTATCTTTCTCATAAAGTTAGTTTAAGACGTAAATATAGCAATATTGAGGGAATTAAATACATCTTACCACAAAATAAAAAGCCACCGGAATCCCGGTGGCTCTCTCCTCTCTGTAAGGATGATTATTTTTTCAGTTCTTCCAAAAATTCGTCGTGAGAGATCACGGTTTCTTTCTTGTCTGCTTTCTCAAGGATTACATCTTTAAGTTTAGCCATGGCTACTTCAGAAGAAATCTGCCTTACCTGCTCCTGGTCTTTCAGCATTTCAACAGCATAGCTCTGGATCTCCTCATCCCCTAAGTGGTGGATTCCATAGATCGCCAATTGATTCCTTACTAATTGCTCAGCCTGAGCCAACACATCAGCATAGTCAATTTTCACGTCATTATCCGTCATCAGTTTTCCTTCGATGATCTGGTATTTCAGTTGATTTTTCTCTGCTTCAAGGATTTCTTTAGCCTGATCTTCAGACTGGATATTCTGGTTAGAGAATACCAACCATTTTACCAGGAAGGCTTCCGGAAGTTTAACTTCTTCTTTCTCAGTTACCTGCTCCAATACTTTGTTCACGAAATGAACGTCGGCATTCTGCTGGAAATATTCGTCAAGTTCAGATTTTACTTTTTCCTTAAGGGCTTCTTCAGAAGTGATGTTCCCTTCTCCGTATACTTTGTCAAAAAGTTCCTGGTTAAGTTCAGCTAACTTAAGGCTGTAGAAGTCTTTCACTTTCACTTCCACTTCGTCATGGTGCATGTGCTCCACTTCGTCTTTGCTGAATCCTAATTCTTTAGCCAGCTCTTCATTACCTGCAAGAGTTTCTTTGGAAACTTTTACGGTTCCGTCCATTTTAAGGGACTTCACCAGTTTGAAAGCTTCTTTGTTTTCAGCGGTGATCACCGTATTTTTAGGCTGGTGATTATGCTCACCTTCGGCACCTTCCTCTACTACCTGAGAGATTTCCAGTGCGATATAGGAATCTTTGTTGATTTTTTCCTGAGGCTCCTGCTCCGCGAAACGCTTCTGCATGTTCTCAATGCTCTTGCTGATCTCTTTTTCAGAGGCTTCCACTTTGTAGTGAGGAGCTTCATATTTAGAAAGATCTATGGTGAATTCAGGCTCATACCCTACTTCAAAAGCTACTTCCAGCTGATCTGCATTGTAATCGAATTCATTTACCGGCTGAGGAACCGGCTGGCCTACAAGTCTCAGTTTGTTTTCGTTTACATAGCCATTCAGGGCATCGGAAACCTGCTTGTTGATTTCTTCGAATGCAATCCCTGCTTCATATTGTCTTCTAACCATACTTAAAGGCACTTTCCCTTTTCTGAAACCAGGAACTTGCGCATTTTTAGCATAATTAATCAACTGCTTTTCTACTTTTTCTTTGTAGTCAGATTTTTCCAATGTTACGGTAAGCAAAGCACTTACGTCATCATGGTTTTGTGCGGTAACCTTCATTATTGATTAAAATTTTAGGTTGCAAAAATATGAATTTTTTATGAAAATAACTCATTTCAAATAAATTCTTAAGCATCAAATATTTATCCATAAAAAACCACCGGGAGTTCCGGTGGTTTTTATGATCATCATTTGTGTATTAGTTAATGATATTATAGGTCGCCTGGGCATCGGTTTCGCCTCCTGTATGGCTTCCGTATACCACTCCGTTCCCGCTTACGGATGAAGCTTCAGAAACCGTAACCGGCTCATGGAATAACGTCAGGATCAGCTGGCTTTGTGCTGATGCATTTTTCACGGCTTTATTAACCACCCATTTTGTTTTCAGGCCTACATGCTTACCGTCTGCCCTGGTAGAAGAAGCATCATCGGTACGGGTAAGGGTGATATCAGAATTCGGGAAGTTGTATACCAGGAAATGTTGATCCTTAGCATCCCTGATTTCCTGCGTTGCATCTTCATCGCCGTTTTTAAAGATCACCTCTACACTGTAGGAATGGCCGTCCGTAAGTTTTACATTAGGGTTGGACGTGCTGTTCACCTGATAATCATAGACTACCGGTATCCCTGTAGCATCGTCGGTTACTTTAAGAAGGACGTCTGAAAGTTCTTCCTGTGGCAGGTCATCCGCTTCATCATCGCTTCGGTTACACGAAACCAATCCAAGGGATAAAACGATAGCTAAAAGTCCTAAAATAAATGCCGTATTTTTAAATGTATTTTTCATAACTGAGATTTAAATTTGTTAAAATTGATATTTGAGTGTTAAAATAAAATTTCTCCCCATTTCGTCGGAGAAGAATCGTAACCTGTTGAGATAATCCCTGTAGGTTTTATTAAAGACGTTTCGGATTGAAAAATCAATCCCGAAGTTTTTAGACAGATTGACCCCTGCCTGAAGGTTCCAGAGTGAATACCCATCCGGAGGAGTGGAAATATCCACACTCTGCTTGAATGAATTCCCCTCTGAATCATACCTTGTAATGAGGATGTTGTAAACCGGAAACCGCGTTTGTCTGAGGAGCGTATTATTGCTTACATTGACATAAAAGTTCTTCCATTTTTCATTATGATACTCCAGGGTATTGTTAATGTTCGGAGGCATCATAAGGATAAGAGGAACCTGATGTGTGAGGTCCTGGCCGTATACATATGAAGCATTTCCCTTATAGGTAAAATGATCTGAAATCTTCAGCTGTGCATCCACATCAATCCCATACATCTTGGCGTCGATCTGTTGGTATGAATAAACGACAAAATCCCCTCCCCACTGGGTATTCTGGTACCCCGTAGGAATCTGGTTGATGAAGTTTTTAGTATGAAAGAAATAAGGGTTTACGGAGATATTAAGTCCCTGTAGCAGATTGATCCTTGCATCGGCAATCAGGTTGAACTGATCTCCCACCTCATTTTTCATCCGCATATCCCCTTTTTCTATGATGGCTGCAGAATGGTGAAGCCCGTCTGCAAAAAGCTCTGCAATATTCGGGGACCTTGCCACTCTGGCGTAATTGAATTTAAGGCTGAAGTTGTCCGCAGGGCGGTAAACAATACCCGCATTTGCTGAAATATTGTTGTAATTCAGCTGCGGTCTGGTCAGGATCCTGTTCTGGTTGATCCGCACTACAAAATCCTTGTAATCATTTGCATACAGCTTATTCCAGTCTGACAGGTCATACCATTTGGTCACATCATAACGGTCGAAATCATATCGTCCGCCCAATTCAACCTCAAGCTTAGGCAATACTTTGTATTTATACACAGAGTAGATGCCTGCATAATACCGGTCGTAATTAGGAATTAAACGTCTTGCCTCTGTCTGAGGATTGGAATAATTATTCTGATATCCTGCATCAATTCCTGTTTCAAGGCTCCATTTTTCTCTTTCTATAAGGTGGTTGATGTTCAGGTCATTGGTAATCAGTTCCAGATCCAGGCCCGGTTTTTTGCTTAATGCTTCCGTACGGCGGATGTCATATTCTTTCCTGTGGTTATACTGGAAACTGTAGGTAGCGGTCAGCTTTCCGAAATCCCCGAACCTCTGGTACGCAGAAATCTTAGCAATATGATGTTCGATTTCCTGTCTGGGATTATCGATATCATAAGAGAAATCCCTTCTGTAAATAGGCAGTTTGGAAGACAGGGCTTCATACAGGTCTTCTGCAGATCCTACATGTGAGCTTCTTAAAATCCCGATGGAATTGTCTGTGAGGTAGTAATCAAAAGAAAATCCTTTGTCAAAATTCATCTTCTGTACCCCGAAATTAAATCCATAGTTCTGGACGCCGGTATTCATCAGGCCGTAATCGGCTGTCTGAAGATCGCCCAGCTTTTTAAAGCTTCCGTTGGTTTTCACGGCCCAGCCGTCTTTCCAGGTTTTGGCCAGTTTTACGTTAAGGCCTGCACCGCGTCCGTTGCTGATGCCCGATAAGGATACTGCACCTATGAGGGTATCTTTACGCGGCAGGATCTGAGGCTGCAGCACAACCACTCCTCCCACGGCGCCGCTGCCGTATTTAAGCGCAGATGCGCCTTTGATCACATCAATATGCTCAAAGTTGTTTACATCTACATTCGGAGCGTGCTCTACTCCCCATTCCTGCTCTGCCAGCCTTACTCCGTCATTAATGATGGATACCCGGCTGCCATACAGGCCATGGATGATCGGCTTTGAAATATTATTACCGGTTTTCAGCGCGTTAACTCCGGAAATATTCGTGAGCATATTACCGAGGTTTTCCGTAATATTCCTGGATATGTCCGTTTTATCGAGCGTCTTTACCACCATGCTGCCATTATTTTTATGGCTGCCATGTACGGTCACCGTTTCAATTTCTCCGATATGGTGTTCAAGCGTTATGGCGAGCTGCAGGTTTCCGTTTACCGTTACGTTTTCAGTATAATCATGACAGTCCGGATGCTTAGCCAGCAAAGTATAGGTCCCGGCAGGAATGTCTCCAAACGAAAACTTTCCTTTACCATCGGTTTTCGAGCTGTACTTACCGAGGATGATTTCAGCGTTAGCAAGAGGAGTCTTATCATGCAGATCTTTGACCGTCCCCTCCACACTGTATGTTTTTTGTGCGTTTATGAATACCAGTCCGAAGCAGACCAGCAATAAACCGTATATCAGTTTCATTATACAATAAATTGATTGTGTACTATTTACAGTACATTGCGTAAAATGTTATGAGATTAATGACTGACTACCGGTAAGCGTAACTATGTACATTCTTATGATTCACACTATAACCGCCAGATCATATGTGTAACCATTTGAGCAGATATAGGTACCGCTACGGACAGTAAAATCCATTAAAATCGAGAAAGTAAAATGTAAATTAAGAAACTGAAGGGGGCCCGCGGAGCCTGAAAGTAAATTTGGTCTGCTCCCACAGTCTTTCCTGAATAGCAATCAACAGTTCAGACTCACAAGAGACATGATCAAAAGTTAAACTGAATTCTTCAGGGACCAGGGTATTTCCGGTAGCCAGGAAATGACATGCAAGACAGTCGCCGGCTTTATTTTTGGAAACAGCCTCCTTCATGGCATTTTCCGTCTTCTTAAGGTTGAATCCCTTAAAAATATCAGCCGGATCATGGTGATGGAAGCTTTGGGAAAACAGCGCCAGAAAGTATATTCCAAACAGCAATTTGGAAATAAAACTTTTCAGATTTCTGTTTTCTCTAAAAATCATGCTTCAAAAGTATAAAAATAAATCAGAAAACCCTATTAAAGTTTCCTTAAAATGCTTTTCTGAAAGGCAGCAGATGCAGAAGTGTATGGTCCCAAGACAATAAATAACCGCACAGCCATAGTGTGTACTCCTTCAAAACGTTAAAAACATCAGCATCCGGAGTGTTATTTAAATCAGCACGACACATCATTCCGGAGTAAAAGGATTAGTCCAGCTGTGAACCCAGATATTCCCACTCCTGTAAAGCCAGTTCCAGCTCTTCTTTTACCTTGTTATATTTTTCCAGGGTCTCTTCAGAAGGGTTTTCTCTGGTGAAAGAAGTTTCGAATTCCTCTACTTTTGTTTCAAGTTCAGCAATTTTCTCTTCTACTTTTTTAATTTTATTCTGAATATTTTTCTGCTCTTTGCTTACGGCAGCTGATGGCTGGACGGCAGCCGCTTCAGCTTTGACTTCCGTTTTTTTCACCTCCGTTTTCGGAGCTTCATTGTGCAGCTTCGCTTTTTCTGCCGAGATTTCCCGGATGGATTCTTTCTGCCTGAATTCAAGGTATTCATTGATATCTCCTAAGAATTCCTTCATCTTTCCGTCACGGAATTCGTAAATCTTGTCACAAAGCCCCTGAAGAAACTCCCTGTCGTGCGAAATGACAATCAGGGTACCTTCAAACTTCTGTAAAGCCAGCTTGATGATTTCTTTGGACTGGATATCCAGGTGGTTGGTAGGTTCGTCCATGATCAGGGTGTTGAACGGACGCAGCAGCAGCTTACAGAGTGCCAGACGGTTCCTTTCTCCTCCGGAAAGTACTTTTGTCTTTTTATTGACCGCTTCGCCCTGGAACAGGAAAGACCCTAACAAATCACGGACTCTGGGCCTCGTTTCTTCCGTTGCGGCATCTTCCGCCTCTTCCTGGACGGTTTTGTTCGGTGTTAAAACTTCTTCCTGGTTCTGGGCAAAGTACCCGATATTTACATTATGCCCAAGGTTCCATGAACCTGAATAATCTTTGATATCTCCGGCCAGGATTTTGGCCAGCGTCGTTTTTCCCTGTCCGTTCTGCCCAAGCAGCGCAATCCTGTCGCCTCTCTGGACGATAAAATCCACATCATCAAAAATCTGCTTTTCGCCATAGGCTTTTCCTAAGTTTTCAGCCTCGAAGATCACTTTACCCGGCACTACGGACTGTACGAAACGGATGTTGAATTTGGAAACGTCTTCGTTATCCACTTCAATACGTTCGATTTTATCCAGCTTCTTGATTAGTGACTGAGCAAAAGAAGCTTTTGTTGCGCTTGCACGGAACTTGTTAATATTGTCTTCCATCTGCTTGATTTCCGCATCCTGATTCTTTTTGGCCTGAATCAGTTTTTCACGGCGGTCTTCACGCATGATGAGGTATTTGGAATAGTTAGCCTTATAATCATCGACTTTTCTGTTGTTCACATCAAAAGTACGGTTGCATACGGCCGTCATGAACTGCTTATCGTGGCTTACCAGAACAATGGCTCCGGGATAATCTTTCAGGAAGTTCTCCAGCCAGATGATGGACTCCATATCCAGGTGGTTGGTAGGCTCATCGAGAAGCATCAGGTCATTTTTCTGAAGCAGCAGCTTGGCCAGTTCAATCCTCATTCTCCAGCCTCCTGAAAATTCGTCGGTTATTTTCTGGAAATCATCGGCCTTAAAACCTAACCCGAAGAGTACTTTTTCTACATCACCTTCCAGATTATAGGCATCATGATGCATCAGAAGGTCGTTAAGTTCAGTCATTTTATTAATCAGGTCCGTGTAGGAATCACTTTCGTAATCAGTTCTTACCGTCATCTGATGGTTGACTTCCTCCAGCTCTTCTTTCCAGGCATTAATCTGCTCAAAAGCCTGCATGGTTTCATTCCATACGGTTCGGCCTTTTACAAAATCCAGATCCTGTTTCAGGAATCCGATGGTAATATTTCCTTCGGGAACCACATTTCCCTCATAGAAAGTAATTTCTCCGGAGAGCATTTTCAGCAATGTGGATTTTCCGGCCCCGTTTTTACCGACCAATCCTATTTTATCATCTTTTTTGATGGTGAAATTCACATTTTGAAACAGATAATTTCCCGAATGATGTAATCCTAAACCTTGAACCGAAAGCATTGTAAATAATGATTAAAATTTCCGGGGGCAAAAATACGGAAAAAGAAACGAAATTACCCATAAATAAAAAAGAGCTGCCTAACCTGGCAGCTCACACCTAAATTAAAACTGAAAAGGACTAACATTTGTTATAAAAATTTTCCTTTATCAATATCGTACGGTTCCAATCACTGTTGTTAGGAATATTGGTACCAAAAGCGTAATCTATAATGGAATCTTCCGGGAGCATAACGTCCGACTGTACCACCGAATCTACCGAATCCACATGGTAACCTTTGGCATTGCTCGGCATATTGAGCCCGTTGTTGATGAGTTCCGCATCTACTTCTGTATTTTCTGCTGAAAAATTTTTGTACAGGCCGAAATTGGCAGAAATATGAAGGTAACCGGCGAGTTTCTGATAATCATATACCGGTTTGGTACCGGAAGGGAACAACTTCATGTACCTACGTAACCCGTCTGACAGTTCTGACAGATAAGGATGTTTGTTATAATCAACAGCAAAATCTGAATCTTTAAAATCGGTATTAAAAACCGGAGTGATCCCATTGGATTCTTCCAGCATCAGCAAGCCGTATATTTTTGAAAGGTCATTATAGACCGTATCTCTGATGATATAGGCCTGTGAAGAAAACAGCCCTTCATCAATTTCATAATTCGTCAGGGGATATTTCCAGATCTTATGCCCTGAGGCATCCTTAGCCGTATTTCTTATATTTTCCACGTAATATACCACATCATTGTTGGTAATATGTTCCCCGGAAATATATACAGACTGTGAAGCCTCAAGATATCCGCCGCCTATATCAGCATGTACGCCGGGAACAAAAACTTCCCTGAGAAAGCCCTGTTCGGTACGGAATTCAGAATCCATTTTATCTTTTGACTCTTCAAAGAGGCCTGTAAGCGGGAAAAAGTACCGGCATTCATTCACGGCACAGATGTGCAGTCCGGCCTCAACAGCTTCGTGTACTGTGACATCATACGTATTGAAAGGAGCTGATTCCACCGTATCAAAAACGCCTAAAAATCTGATCCTGACGGTTTTTCCGCAATAGTGCCCGGCAGATAGCATCAGTTCGTTACAGAAAGTCCTGGCCAGCATGGCGCCACGGCTGAACCCGTACACATAAAAATGATATTCTTCAGCAGGTTCCCGGAGTTTTTCATGCACAAAAGCAGAGGCTGCCGCCAGCTTATCATCGGATGAATACCCGTGAAATCCTTTTGGATTTTTACAGATGGCCATCGCAAAATCACTGTCCTCGGCACCGGTTACGGTCCCTATCCCTTCAATATATATCTTTTCATTGTCCTGGAACAAACTGAAAAGCTTGTAAATATTCGTAGGGCAGCCATAATAGCTTTCGTTATTTTTTGCCGGCTTTACCGGGGAACCAGCATTGATTCCGTTGTTTCCTGTTCCGTCGAAAAAAATACCGAGAGAGACTATGTTGTTTTTCATTCTTATATCTGCTAGACCATTTCAGCAGGGACTCATATTGTCGAAGCCGTATTGGGATGAACAAAATAACAATGAAAAAAAACGGATTACTACCGTACAAAATACCAAATAAAAAATTCCGTATTTCTACGGAACTAAATTCTTTCTAACGGGTGGATGTTGTTGATGATGGCATAGATGACAATCCCTACGGTATTTTTAGCCCCTATCTTATCCACAATGCGCTGGCGGTGGCTTTCCACGGTCCGCGGACTGATAAACAGCTTGTCGGCAATCTCGTGATTAGTAAATTCCTGACAGATGAGTTTAACCACATCTTTTTCACGTTCGGAAAGCTCATCATCCATTTCAAAAAGGCTTTTCTTTTTAGTAGTGCTGTTCATGTAGGAAAGTAGCATCTGATGGTCTCCGGGTGTAAAGAACACGCCATTCCTATGGACCATGGTAATCGCTTCTATAAAGGTTTTCCTATCCGAATTTTTGGGCAGGAATGCGGATACGCCTAATTTAACCATATAACCCAGAATGGAGGTTTTATAGTGTGAAGAAAGGATGATAATCTTCAGGTCAGGGTATTTTTCTTTGAGTATGGCGACCAGTTCAAACCCGTTCATTGGCTGCATCTGGACGTCTACCAGAGCAATGTCGGGAAATTCACCGGCTTCAAGGCCTGTAAGGCGTTCAATAAAATCGGGCCCGCTGTTGGATGTGAGGCACACTGAGATATTTTGTTCCGTAGACAGCAGCATTTTTACGCCTTCAAGGATGAGTTGTTCGTCATCAATCAGGGCTATCTTGATAGGAGGATTCATTAGGGTATGGAATTTTAATGATTAAACGGCTTCCTTTATTCAAAATATTTTTCCATTTGTGTGCTGCGTTCATGGACTTAATACGGGATTCGATATTTTTAATGCCCATGCCCTTTTTTACGGCTTCGTATTCAAAACTCTGCCCGTTATCCGAAATAACCACAGAAAGGTTATCAGGATTATCCTTAATATAGATCCAGACTCTTGTCGCTTCGGAATGCTTCAGGACATTGGTGGTGAATTCCTGGATAATCCTGTACAATTGTACTTCTATAAAGATATTCTTTTTTTTGTATTTAGGACTTACATTCAGTGAAATATTAATCCTGTGGGATAAATTGGCCATCAGTTCCTCGATGTACAGAACCAGGCCAACAGATTCCAGGTTTACCGGATATAATGAATGGGAAATTGTCCTGGCCGCATCGATCAGGGAAGACATCTGTGCGGCTATATTTTTCCTGATGAGCTCGTCTCCTTTGGTATCCAGGTTATTAAGCCACAGGGAAAGAATATTAAGCCGGTTCCCGATGTCATCATGAATCATGACCGCGATCCGTTTGCGCTCTTCTTCCTGAGCCCTGATATTTTCCAGCACCAGGCTTTTCTGATGGTGTACTTCGGCTTCATACTGGGCATTTTTTTCTTCGATAATCCTGGTAATGAAAGCACGGTATGCCATCAGGCCAAAGCCTACGATAACTGTTACGGCAACAATTATAAGCAGAAGGGAGCTGATATTTAAGGTTACTTCTTTAATTTTAAAAAGGTATAGATTAATGATCCGTATACCACACTGGACAACAGGTTATTCAGTCCCCAGATAAGGCTTGCATTCAGCTGGGATATGGAGCCGAGCTGCTGCTGTATGATAAAGGTGAATACCGATACGGAATAATAGAGGAATATACAGGCATCTGCAAACAGAAAACGGTTGGCAAAATGTTTTTCTTTTATTTCACGGATCAGCGTATAGCCGGCAAAGCAGATGATGATGATATTGGAGATCACCTTTATATCATCAAGGTCAACCATCGGCTGCATGTATCCATTGACCAGTACGAAAATCAGTGCCAATACCAACACGGGCAAAACAAAACGTTGAGAAACATTATTTTTCTCTGAAAAAAGAAAATTCAGAATAAAAAATTCTCCCGCGATGTAGAGCGGGTACAGAAAGTTGGCATCCGGAAGACCGAAAGAATACAGGGCGACCTTAGTAGAAGCCTCAATAATGAAAAGAAAAATGATATAAAAAATATACCATTTTTCTTTGTTATTTAATAGTCTGAGCCTGCTTATACCGAGTATAAAGCACAGCAATAACAGACTGTTATTTAAATAGAGTATGATTTTAAATCCCAGTAGCATCAGATATCGCTATTCTGAACGGCGGGCACGGCTGTGACCAATCATAGGTATTGGAAATGGTGGTGATGCTTCCATTCCCCTCATTCATTCCATAAAAAGAAATAAAAATAAGGGTGACCATCATCCTCTGGTAAATATCGGAATATTTCAGCCCGAATGCACACACAATGCTGGTAGGGGCTTCATCGTGATCGTTTTTTGGATTGATATTGCTGGACGGCACAAAAAACTTGTTGAAAATCCGGGTTCCGCCCTGCTCGGTGCATTCGTAATAGAACCAGTTGGCCCCTTCATTTCTCCACGCTTCAATAGCTTCTACCGCTTTATCCTGAGCCATCATCGGCTTACTGTATACCGGGAAAGAAGTATCTGAGGTATTGTCTATCCTGCGCAGGTCGGTAGAGATAACGGCATTGTTTACGACTACGTACTGCTGAGTCTGGGTTAATGTAATATCTTGACTAAGGGGAGACAGAATACTGTAGGGAAAATCATTGATAAATAATTTCTGCCCTCTTTCATCCAAAGGACACAGAATCATAATCAACTGATTGTTGTACACTCCAATTTCCACTGAAAATTCCTGGTTTCTATTCCTTTGTACTATCCACTGGATCTGTTCCGAGGAAAGTTTGAAAACATAATTGGTAGGGACCAGGCTCTGAAGAGCTGAAAAATCTCTGCAGCTGGTGATCCAGGCTTCTAAAGCCATCTGGTACTGTCTGTTGTCTAAAGTTGTCATAAGCTCATGGTTAAAATGATTGCTGCAAAATTATGTAAAGTAAATTACCCCTGCAAACATTTATACCATATTGAAGGACAATTAATAATTTCTTATTGTAATATGGTAACAGCTTTGCTGCCTTTCCTTGATGTACAGGATCATACCTTTTTTAAGGTAGTATTGCAGGACCTTTTCAAGGGCAATTTCCATTTTAGGATTGTATTTCAGCACATCATTAAAACGTATGTATGAAATATCGAACGAGTTTCCATAATTGTGGGAACTGATACCGATAGCCGCATTGGCATTGACACGCCTCAGGCGGCACTGGTCTTCCAGCGTCCGCGTAAGGGAGGAAACCGTAAAGGTATGGCCGCCAGTTTCCCTGCTGAATCTTGCTCCCATCTTTTCGAGCGTGCTTTTAGCCTTTCCTACCATGTATGGCCTGCTGTAATCCAGTTTCTGGATCTTATATCCTTTGCCGTTTTTCTGGATCTTTTTCAGCTTTCCGCTGGCAATGTATTTCTGAACCATCGGAGCATCTTCCAGCAACCTGATCCCGAAACTTCTGGCAGCATCCAGATGCGGCTGATACAGCGGGGTCACTTCCACCCTCATCATTTGTTTTATATCGTAGCACGGAAGCTTTTTTTTAGAAACCTGAGCAAGAGAAAGGCTACCGAAACCCGATAATAAGACAGCAAGCAGGACTTTTTTCATGAATCACCCTTTAATTTTACATAAAAATAAACATTTATGCCGTACAAGTCAAAAACAATATACATATCATGATAGCATTTAATATAAAAAATGGGATTAAAAATCAATAATAAACCAATTTAAAGCTGGATTAACATAATATCTTTTATTTTATAATTGATTTTATTCTGAATTTAAAATTTTAAATTTGACTGAATTTAAAAACACATTGAATGACTAAAAAATTATTCGCCGAATTTTTCGGCACGTTCTGGCTTGTATTCGGAGGTTGTGGCAGCGCCGTTTTTGCTGCCGGTATTTCTGATATAGGAATCGGCCTTCTGGGTGTTTCCCTTGCTTTCGGGCTCAGTGTACTTACAATGGCTTATGCGGTCGGCCATATTTCCGGCGGGCATTTCAATCCTGCGGTTTCTTTTGGCTTACTTGCAGGCGGAAGGTTTCCGGCTAAAGAACTCATCCCTTACGTTATAGCTCAGTGCATCGGTGCCATTGCTGCCGCAGGATGCCTGTATATCATCCTCAACGGCGCAGGTCCTGTCCATTTTACCAGGCCGGGTGATTTTGCCACTAACTTTTACGGTGAAGCCGTTTATAATGGTAAAGCATTCGGGATGGGTGCTGCTTTCCTGGCTGAATTCCTTCTAACCGCTTTTTTCCTTATTGTAATTCTGGGATCTACAGACCGGTGGGCCAACGGGAAATTTGCCGGTATAGCCATCGGACTGGCATTAACGCTGATCCATCTGATTTCTATTCCGATCACAAATACATCCGTGAATCCGGCACGATCTCTTTCACAGGCTATATTTGTAGGCGGAGTGGCCATTTCCCAGCTCTGGCTGTTCTGGCTGGCTCCTATTGCCGGCGGGGTAACCGGTGGGCTTATTTACAGGTACCTGATGCAGAAGGACACAGAAGAACCTGTATAATCCAAATAAATCCTGCTTTGCGCAGGATTTATTTTGTTTTTCTGATTTCAAAAGGATTCCTGAAAATAAGTTCCTCATGCTTTCCTTTGATCTCCATTTTTCTGTACAACAGGCTCTGTGCCATTTTACGAAGGAAAAGATCTTTATCGTTCAGCTTCCAGTAAGAGTCCTCATGCACCTTTTTCGGCTGGCGTATGCTGTAGAACTCCGTGTCCCAGGTATCTGCATTATGATAAAATTCAATGATCCCGCAGTGTTCAGGAATCAGCGAATGATCCACCATCCCCATGGGAAGCAGGAAGCTGAATGCATTGCACACATAATCCCCGCAGGAAATCTTGTCGTGCTTCAGAAATTTTTCTCCGGTTACCGCATGCGTATAGGATTTCTTAAAATCGTTTTTAAAATCACTTTTTGACAGCTTGATCTCAATTTCATGGCTGTAGCCGTCCATATCAATAATCAGTACATCTGCTTCCCAGTCTGCCTGAAAATGGTTCGTCAGCACGATTTCCTTTTCAAAATTGCAGTGACTGTGGATAAAAGCATGTACCAGCTCTTCAATCTTCAACATAAAATAATCTCTAACCTAAATAAATTCACAATAAACTCAAAAAACCTACCCCAAAATACTCCATACCCTAAAACACCCGCACTCTTTACTCTCCCACGCTCCAACACTCCTACTCTCCAACACTAAAACTCTCCCATACCATCTACTGTTCACTCACCAGCAGGCTACACCCTCTGATATCAGAATGGTCTATCCTTCCCAGCACCTGAAAGCGGTCTTCCGTCACTTTCCCCAGATCCTGCGTGGCAATAAAAGCACATGAATGGATATTGGCCAGGTCGATGATGTTGATGGCTCCCGTCCTTCCCTCTTTTTCATAGGCAAAAGGATCTTCTGCGTTCCTGATCATTACTTTCATCCAACCTGGGCAACGGTATTCGTTTTTCCCTAAGGAATAGGCCTGGGAAAGCAGTTCTGTCATCGAATATTCCGAATAAATCTTATCCGTTCTGAATCCCTGCTGCAATATGCTGAGCAGCTCATCCTTGGTCATTTCTTCTTTCCGGCCTTTCATGCCTCCGGTTTCGATAACGATCAGCTGTTCCGATGGGTCTAATATCTTTTCTCCCTGTTGATCGGTACAGTAATCCAGGAAATCAAGCAATGCAAAGGAAACCCCGAAAAGAATGACCTTCCTGCCTGCGAGCGTATTCAGCAGTTCCAGAAGCTCTGCATGATTGTATAAGAAATACCCGTTTTCCGGCTTACCGGATTTCTGCATCAGGTCATCCACCATATAAATCAACGAGGAGTTCTGCCGTTCAAGATAGCTGGGCAGCAATCCGAGGAAAATATAGTCTTCAGGCGGCCCGATGAACTGACTGAAACTTTTCTCAATGCTTTCCTTGTACATGTTTTCATCGGCAATATAATGCCTGGAAAGATTCATCCGGGTTGTCCCCGAACTCTGAAAATACAGTTCCGGCAATGCCTGCTGATCTGAAACAGCATGGTTCTTGAACATTTCGATCGGCAGAAACGGGATGTCTGACAGTCCCTTTACCTCATCCGGGTTGATCTTCAGGTAATCCACAAATTTCCTGTATACGTCAACATGGTTATACTGATAACGGAATGTTTCCAGGGCAGCCTTTAAAAATTCCGGTTCAGTTCTGATATCGAATATCTTGCTCGCTAACATAGAAATATGATATTTAACACTCAGTATGAATAAGTTATCATAAAGGTATTGTTTTTTACTGATTTTTTACTTCAAAATTTAATTTTTGGTAAGCTTCTTGCAACTATCAATGCGGAATATGGATTAAAAACAAGGATGAATATATTTCATTCGGAGATTACCTCGCAAGGGGTAATTTTTTTTGTCTTTACTCGAATGTTTTCAGCTCAAATTCCTGTTCAAATACCCCATAGGTATAGTAAGATATCCAGTCGCCCAGGTTAATGTATTTTGCCTTATCTTCCAGCGTAAGAATCATAGGAAGGTGTCGGTGGCCGTAGATAAAATAATCAATCTGCTGTGTTTTCAGCTTTTCCTTGGAATAGATGACCAGGAACTCTTTATCTTCACCCAGGAATTCCTTATCCTCTTCCCCGGAGATCATTTTATTCTTCTGGGACAGATACAATGCAATCTTCATCGCAATATCAGGGTGCAGCCATTTGAACGCCCACTGGGCTACCGGATTGGTAAACAATTTTTTCATACGCTTGTAGCCTTTATCACCGGGACCGAGGCCATCACCATGAGCCAGCAGGAACTGTTTCCCGCTGATTTCAAAATACTGTTTCTGGTAGAATACGGTGCATCCAATCTCCTCTTCCAGGTAATCCTTCATCCACAGATCATGGTTACCTACGAAAAAGTAAATCTGCACACCGCTGTCTTTAAGTTCAGCAATTTTTCCGAGGACCCGAACATACCCTTTCGGAATCACATAGGTCCATTCATGCCAGAAATCAAACAGGTCCCCCATAAGGAAAAGAATCTGGGCATCCTTCTTGATTCCGTCCATCCAACGGATAAATTTCTCTTCCCGTACTTTGCTGGATTTAGGATCCGGAGCCCCGAAATGCTGGTCTGAAGCAAAATAAACCTTTTTCCCGGGTTCTAGGTTGATGATGGTCTTTAACACCGAATGACTTTTTGAATGAGTTACTGATTATCCTCTGCAAACCACTCTCCATAAGAGTTTTCCGTTTCGTGAAGTTTAAGATAGGCCAGGGAAATTCCGGCCGGAAGTTTTGACCTTATTTTGGATGCAATGGCATACAGCATATTTTCACAGGTAGGCTGGAATGTACAGTAGATCACTTTGTGCCCCTGTTCTTCCAGGTTGTCCCCGAGTTCTTTATGAGGGGAAAGCGCATTGACAAGAACCGCATGATCCCACACATCCACTATTTCAGATTTTACGATGCTTTTGATATCACCGAAATCCACCACCATCCCATTCTTGGGATCCTCCAGATCATTAACAGGCCTTCCCTTCACCGTTACAAACAGTTTGTAGGAATGCCCGTGCATATTCTTACATTTACCGTCGTAATTATACAGTACATGAGCGGTTTCAAATGTAAAAATTTTTGTAATACGTATCATAATGCAAAGATAAGGAATTTGATTTGAGTTTTATTGGGCTGCATACTGATAACAAACGGAATACCCTAATCCTTTCAATGGTATGGCACGGAAAAGAGGCAGAATTGGCTGTTATTCCGGAAGCGGAATTCCGGATCTGCTGATAAATGAACTGGTGCTCTGTACTGCGGCCCAGCAAGCATGACGGAAGAAGATACCCGTCTATCCAGGCCATCAGGAATCAGGGTCTGGAAGATCATAGAATCCCTAACAATTTCAGATCACAAGCTATAATATCTTCACACTTCTTTTTCTTACCGTATGGGCAGAAAAATATCCCAGCGCACCGTTACTTATATTACCTGGCGGGTTGGCAGGCGTAATTCCGCCACCGGGCCCACCGCCTGAAAGCTGAAGCAAAGCGGAATAAAAAGTATAGACATTCTGGTCAATACACTGCATTTCAACATGAATGGTATCCCCGGCCACTACTTTCACATCATCCGGATTATTACCATTGTCGTTGGGCAACAGCAGGGGTCGCTGGTTCAGCATTCCATTATTCACGTTATCCGAAAATTCAGTGAAGTAGATTTTTGAATTGCTGTTAATGCTGTATTTAAAAAGATACCGGTTTCCCAAAGTCTGGGGATCGGTAAAAACCGGTAAGAGAGTATAGCTTTTTTCACCTCCGACAGTAAAGGAATCCTGTTCCAGACCGTCAAAATCCACGGCTTCGGGCATGGTGCTTGTGGAAACATATTCTTTTCCATCTGCCTGTATTTTCAGTGTATAGGTCTTTCCTGCCTGTCCGGCAAAAGCTGAAGTACGGTAAGTTCCGTCCCCTATATACTGCAGCGTTTCGGCTTGTCCGGCATTATCACTCAAAACTACCTGTGCATTCTCTATTGCAGGATATTGGTTGGCTTCTGTAAATGCGACAGATCTTGTAATTTTCACGTAATACGGACCGGCCTGGTCAGTTACATTTCCTTCGATGACGATCTTTCCGCTTTGGTCTTCCAGGTTGAGGTCGATTTCCTTTTCACAGGAGGTAACCAGAAACAGGAACAGTATAATTAAAAATATATTTTTCATAGGTAAGTTTAAAATTTGAAATTATAGGTGATGTTCGGCACCCAACGGAATAACGAGGTCTGTATGGCCCTTGTCGTTCCGGGTTTATCTGGATTGTCTTCAAAAGTAATTGCATACGCATTTTGTCTCCCGTACACATTATAGACTCCGAATGACCAGGAGCCTTTGAAACGTTTGTTGGATTCCGGCTCGTACGTGGCACTCAGGTCCATTCTGTGATAAGCCGGCATCCTGTCTGCATTCCTGTTGCTGTACTGGA